>NZ_RQVQ01000040.1 GCF_003865405.1 Paenimyroides tangerinum | reverse complement strand
GGGCTCGAACCCAGGACCCCAACATTAAAAGTGTTGTGCTCTACCAACTGAGCTATCGAGTCTTGCATTTAACTTCCTGAATGCGGGTGCAAATATAGGGCACTTTTTTGATTTCACAAGACAAATTCTATTAAATTTGCCCTAAAAATTTCAACCTTTTTTTAAACAGTTCGTTTACAAACATTTATTATGAATAAAAAAATTATTATTCTTGGGTATATGGGTTCAGGAAAATCGACAATTGGACAATTTCTCTCAGAAAACACAGGAATCCCATTTTACGATTTGGATAAATATATCGAAGAAAAACATCAAAATTCTATTAAAGCCATCTTTGAAACTAAAGGCGAAATCTTTTTTCGAAAATTAGAACATCAATATTTAAATGAATTATTAAATTTAGATGAAGAAATGATTATCAGTTTAGGTGGCGGAACGCCTTGCTATGCAAATAATCATTTACATTTTGAAAAAGAAAACGTTCTTTCTTATTATTTAAAAGGCTCGATAAAAACTTTGAGCGAACGATTGAAATCAGAAATAGAACACAGACCACTTTTAAACAACACAGAAGACGATTTAGAAACTTTTATAGCCAAACACCTATTTGACAGAAGTTATTTCTACAACAAAGCTAAATACAAGATCAATATCGATAATAAATCAATTGATGAAATTAGCCAAGAAATAAAAAATACGCTTATTTAACTTAAATAAGCGTATTCTTCGTTTTGATTAAAAACTACTTGTATATGTTCTTTTGATGAAGTCGATAAAGAGATTCCTTTAAAATCTGCTTTAACAGGAAAGTTCTTATGATTTCTATCAACCAAAACTGCTGTTTTAAATTTTTTGATTGGAACATTCAAAAAATGACGAACTCCATAAATCAATGTTGCTCCAGAATTCATAACATCATCAATCAAAACAATACATTTATTTGCATATTCTGTTTCTGATATCGAAGTTACAATTGGCTCATTTGGATTTTGTTTATTTACCTGAACTTCGCAAATCACAACTTTTAAATCTGAAATTTCTTCTAAAACTTTAGCTATTTTTTGAGAAAACACAAATCCGCTATTAGCAATTCCAGCAATTACGATTTCAGTTTCGTTTGAAAAGGTTTCATAAATCTGATAAGCAATTCGCTTTGTTATATGTTTGATTTGGTCTTGGTTTAAAATAATATTTTTTTCCATCTTATAATTTTTCTAATAATATAAAAAATTCTTTTCCAGCTCTCGGCTTAATAGAATTATAACAAGCTTCAAATTTCTTAATTGCAAATATAGGATTAAATAAAGATAAATACATTTGATAATCTCCTCCAAATGGAGGTTCTTGTTTAGTTAAAGGAAAATCAAACAAAACACCAGCCAACTTTCCATTTGGTTTTAAAAGCGAAAACATTTGCTTCACATAAGCTTCTCGTAGATTTGGATTTAATGCACAAAAAAATGTTTGTTCTAAAATCAAATCATACGAATCTTTTAATTCAAAAAAATCTCCTAAAATCAATTGCTCATCAGGAAAATCGGGAATTCTCGACTTTAAATTTTGTAAAGGTTCTTCAACTATATCTATCACAAAAATATTTTTAAAACCACATTTCCAAAGATATTCAGCCTCGTAAGCATTTCCGGCACCTGGAATTAAAATCTTTACATTTGTATCATTTAGTTGATCAATAAATTCCTTAATTGGCGTTGTAACACTTCCTGCATCCCAACCTATTTCGTTTTCTTGATAACGTTTCTTCCAATATTCTTTATTCAACGTTTGATTCATCTTCTTCGTCATCTAATAAATATCCATCAATATCTCTACGGTCTTTTTTAGTCGGTCGTCCGTCGCCTTTTGCACGATAATGTTCTTTGGAAAGTTTCAATAGTTCCAAATGCTCAAAAGCTTCCGCAGGAGTTTCGTCTTTACGATACATATCAACCAACTTCGCTCCTACTCGATTATCTGGAACTCCTAAAACCGAAATTACATAATTGATTTGATCTTTTCGAAGTGTGATTTTATCGCCTGCAAAAACATCTCGAGAAGCTTTCGCTTGCTGACCATTTACAGAAACATGACCTTTTTTCACAGCTTCGGTGGCTATACTACGTGTTTTGTAATATCGAATACACCACAAATATTTATCTACTCGCATTTTTAATTTATAAAATTGGGTTAAATATGAAACAAAAATAAATGAAAATTGTATCTTGCACCATTAAAAAAATTGAAAAATGAATAGATTTTTAAAATATACTTGTATCGCTGCTTTAGCAATCAGTTTATGGAGTTGCAAAAAAGATGACGATGTTGAAATTGTACCAGTTAGAGAGCGTCAAGAAGTTTATGATGAAAACATTACAAAGATTGAATCTTTCTTAAAAAGCACCTCAATAACAGTTGATAACGAAAACAATGTAACTTTTGATTCAATTACAGAAGGAAGTTCAAACACAATTTGGAGCCAAACACAATATCCTTTACAGTATATCGAAGTTAAAAACGATTCAAGAACCACAAACAAAGTTGACGGATTGATTAAAGATCCTGTAACTTATAAATTATATTACTTAGTAATTAATGAAGGTGGTGGCGAAAACCCTATTACGATTGACAATGTATTTACAAAATACACGGGTTATAATTTAAACCATAATATTTTTGACAAAAATGACACTGGATTTTGGAGTGGATTTCCTGAAACAATTTACACACCATCAACAGTAATTTCTGGATACCGTCAAATCTTAACTAAAATAAAAACAGCTACTTCTATTACAGAAAATCCTGATGGAACTTTAGTTTATAATAACCCAGGAAGAGTAATCGTATTTATTCCTTCTGGTTTAGGATATTTTAATTCAGCTCAATTAAATATTCCTGGATATTCACCAATCATTTTTGATATTACATTGGTAAGTAAAGTTCATGCAGATCATGACAACGACGGATTATTATCAATCTATGAAGATGTAAACGGTAATGGTGATTTTTGGGATGATGATACTGACAATGATGGAACGCCAAACTTCTTAGATTTAGATGATGATGGTGATGGCTACACAACTAGAGAAGAAATTACTTTTAAAATTGATGAAGGCGGAGTTATGGTAGATGAGCTTTATCCTTTTGATGAAATTCCGAATTGTGCAAACGGAACAATAAAAAAACATTTAGACAAAAATTGTCACTAAAAATAGAAACCTGTTAGAAATAGCAGGTTTTTTTAAATTAATATAAATATGGAATCACAAAACATAGAAGATCTAATCGCTTTAGATTTACAAACATTTCTAAATTTAAAAGCAAACAACAACAACATTTCTATTGACGATGCGCTTGAAATCGCTGCTTATGTTTCTGCAAATTTTATGCGAATCATTTATGCAAAAAACAAAAGCATTGAAAAACATGAAATAAATGGGATTTTTGGAATTGTAAGCAATTATTACAACTCGTTTTTTGATGGACAAATCACGGAAGAAGAATTCAAAGACATGGCAAATAAATCCACTCAACTACTTCAAAATACGTCATTTGACGAAATGAGTAAAGCATTTTTCAATAAAATAATTACGGAATCTGAAAGCGATAAAATTTAACAATTACACTGTCATTTTGTATTGAAATAAATCACTATATTCGCGCACTTTTAAATACATATCAAACTTATTTTAAACATTTACAATTTGCTAACAAAGAGTAATTCTTTTAATAACCTAAATAATGTATTTTTCACACTTTAAATACAAGCGAACTAAATGAAATTATTTAATTTTGAAAATGATTATATTCTTGAAAATGAATATGCTAAATTAATCCCTTTAAAGGAATCGGATTTTGAAAACCTTTTGGAGTTTTCGGTCAATGAACCCGAGATTTGGCAATATTCCATGGTCAAGGCAGATAATCCTGAAAATTTAAAAAAATACATTGCTCTAGCGCTTGATGAAAGAAAAAAACTAAACGAATATCCATTTATTATTTTTGACAAAACAAAACAAAAGTATGTTGGAGCAACTCGATATTGTGATATCCATCTAAATACAAATCGACTTCAAATGGGATATACTTGGTTTGGAAAGAATTTTCAAGGAACTGGTATCAACAAACATTGTAAATTTTTGATGTTGGAATTTGCATTTGAAAAAATGGGAATGGAACGTGTAGAATTTAGAGCTTATACAGAAAATATTAGAAGCATAAATGCATTGAAAAGTATCGGTTGCACAGTTGAAGGAGTTATTAGAAGTAATGCCATTTGTCCAACTGGAAAACGAAGAGATACAATGGTTTTAAGCATCTTAAAAGATGAATGGACCAACGAAGTAAAACAAATGCTTAATACTAAACTTCCGATTATATCAAAATAAAAATATTCTAAAGATGACTTTTTAAGTCATCTTTTTTTGTCGAAATAATTCAGTAACTTTATTAAGAAAAAATTTTGTTATGAAAAAATATTCGACTTCAGAAATGCTCAATTACACATCGCATCGAACTTGGGAAAATCCAAATAACAATTGGAGTTTTTATCAAGAATGGAATAAAGCACTTTTTTTTCATTGGGCAATTGAAAAAGAAATCATCGAAAAATTAATTCCTTCAGGAGTTGAAATAGATACTTATAACGGTAAAGCTTGGATTTCGTTAGTCGCTTTTACAATGGAAAAAATTCGTCCAAGATTGCTACCATCTTTTCCTCCAATTTCAAATTTTCATGAAATCAATTTAAGAACTTACGTTACTAAAGATAACAAACCAGGTGTTTATTTTCTAAATATTGAATCTCAAAAATGGCTTTCAGGATATTTATCTCGTAAAATTTCGGGACTACCTTATCAAAAATCTGACGTTACTCATGATTTGAAAAACAATAGACTAATTGCTAATTTTAAGACAAAAGGATATAATCTAGAAATTGATTATAAAATCGGTAATCTTGTGACTGACAAAACGGATTTAGATATATTTCTTACCGAAAGATATTGTTTATATTTGGATTTAAATGATGAATTAATTCGATATGAAATTCACCACCTACCCTGGGAAGTAAAGGAATTAACCTACACTAAACTGAAAACAAATTACTTTCTCAAAGATATTGATTTGAACAGAAAACCAGATTTAATTAGATATTCTGAAGGCATTCAAGTTTTGGCTTGGAATCAGGAAGTTTTATAAAATCTAACTTTTACAAATTTTTACATTAAACAAAAAAATCACTTACTTATATTTCCATTTTCTAAATTATAATCATTTTTACACTTAAAAGATTTACACAATATCAAAAAATCAAAACATAAAACTAAAGTAAAAAGGTCATTTTTAAAATTTTATTAAAAAAAAGAAGGAATATTTTAAAAAAACTTCCGAAATTTGTAATAAACATTTGTTAATTTGAGAGTAATATCTTTATGAGAATTAATATATTAAATGTTTTTTAAGTAACGTTTAACAATAACCACAAACCTAATGTTTACTTCACAACACTATCTAAAAATAGGAGTTTGTTTTGTTCTATGTTTTGTACAACAAACAAAAGCTCAAAACTTATCGTTTTCTGATGCATACAATCAAATGTATCGAGATAACAATACCTTAAAAGCTGTAAATAAACAAAGTGAAACTCAAACCTATGTGACCAAGTCATTCAAAGGATTACGTTATCCCACATTGAATGCTTATGCGATGGGTGTTGTTTTTGACCGTAAATTAGATTTAAGCTTCAATGACGCTCGTAACAATTTAGCTAATTTTTTAACCTTACCAGACGCTAGTGTTTTAGGAGATTGGAAAGTACAAGTTGGAAAAAAGGAAATGATGTTTGCTGGATTAAATGCAACTTGGCCCATTTTTACTGGTGGGAAAATTAATGCTGCCGTAAAAGCAAGTGAATTAGAGGGAGAAATCATTGATAAAACAATTGAAGGAACTGAAAATCATTTGATTTCTGAACTTGCTACAAGATATTTTCAAGTTAAATTAGCCGATGAAGCTTACATTGTTCGTAAACAGGTTTTAGATGCAATGAAACATCACCTTTTCAATGCAACCAAACTAGAAGAAAACGGAATTATCGCTCCTGCAGAAAGATTAGTTGCTGATGTAGCTGTTTCTGAAGCAAACCGTGAATTCTCGGCTGCTGAAAAAAATATTAAATTAGCTCGAACTGCTCTTGCAAACACATTAGATGCTGACGAAATAACAGGAACATTATCTACACCATTTGTAAAATCAGCTGAATTAAAAACTTTAGAATATTATAAAGAATCAGCAATCAATAATTATCCTGAATTACAAAAAATTCTACTTCAAAAAAAATTAGCTGAAGAAGGTATTAAAGCAAAAAAATCAAATTATTACCCAGATATTGCACTTTTTGGTCAAACAACTTTACTTCATAACGACCCAATTGCATTTGGAATTTTAGACTCATCTAGAGAAAGACCTTGGGTAGTTGGAGTTGGCGTTACTTATAACATTTTTGGAGGAATGAAAAACAAAAATGAATTAAAAGCCGTAATCTCAACTCGAGAAAGCATTGATTTCTTAGAAGCAAAAGCACAAACGGATGTAAAAACTTTGATTGAAAATCTTTATTTCGAAATTGAAAAAAGTCAAGAAGAAATTAAAAATTTAAAAGTTCAAGAAGAATTTGCTACCGAATTATTAAGAGTAAGAACAAGAGCTTTTGCAGAAGGATTAGCAACTTCAACAGACGTTATTGATGCAGAAACAAATCTTTCTGTTGTAAAATTATTAATCTTAAATACTGAATATATTTACATCGTTTCACTAGCTAATTTATTAGAATTTAGCGGACAGAGTAAAGAATTTTTGAAATACACTAATTAATACAACCTCATGAAAAATAAAATAATAAACGCTGTATTAGGAGTTTTTGTAATACTTGTAATTTTAGCTGTGGCACTTTGGTATATGAGTGCACCATCAGTTTCGTATTTACAAGGTCAAGTTGAAGCAAAACAAATTAACGTAGCTTCAAAAATACCTGGGAGAATAGATTCTATCTTAGTAAAAGAAGGTGATTTTGTTGATATGAATCAAGTATTAGCAATCATTAGTACACCTGAAATCGATTCCCAATTATCGCAAGTTGAATCAATGAGAACAGCAGCTGAAGCTGTTAATAAAAAGGTTGATGCTGGAGCTCGTTCACAAGAAATTTTAGCGACTTACAACATTTGGCAACAAGCTAAAGCTGGCAAAGAATTAGCATTAAAAACGTATAATCGTTTAGAAAATTTATATAATGATAAAGTAATCGCAGCTCAAAAACGTGACGAAGCTTACACACAATATCAAGTTACTTTAAATGCAGAAAGTGCTGCAAAAGCAAATTATGAAATGGTAAAAAGTGGAGCTCGTTCAGAAGATAAAACTGTTGCAAAAGCTCAAGTTACACAAGCATCAGGCGCAGTAAAGACAATAGAACTTTTAAGAGAAGAAGGTCACGTTAGAGCGCCTCGTCGTGGAGAAATTTTAACGATTATGCCAAATGCAGGTGAAATTATTAATATGGGGTACCCGATTATTAATTTAATCGATGTTGATGATATTTGGGTTTACTTTAATATTAAAGAAACGATGCTTTCTAAGTTTAAAAATGGAACTAAATTCGAAGCGATTATTCCAGGTTTAGATAACAAAAAAATTATGTTAGAAGTAAGATATGTAGCCGCTCAAGGTGATTTTGCTACTTGGAATGCAACTAAATCTCAAGGTGATTTTGATATGAGAACTTTCTTAATCAAAGCTTATCCTGTAAACAGAGTTGAAGGATTAAGACCAGGAATGAGTGCTTTAATTGATGAAGCAGATTTAAAATAAAATCTTTTAGATACAGGTTGTGAAAAAAAACTTTTTTAAAATATTTTTTGAAGAATGGGTAAGAATATTTAGTACACCTCGCTTATTAGTGATATTATTTGGGGTGCCTTTTTTTATTTTTGCCTACTATACTTCATTAATGGAACAAGGCGTTCCTACGAAATTACCTGTAGCAATTTTAGACCAAGATAAAACGCCACTTTCAAGACAATTGGGCCTTATGCTAGAATCGACTGCAACAATTGATTTAGCATATTACGTAAACAGTGAACAAGAAGGAGAAACTTTGGTTCGTAAAAATGATGCCTATGCGTTTATCATCATTCCTAAAAACTTTCAAAAAAACGTTTTCAAAGGAAATTACACTTCTGTAACTTGTTTTTATAATGGTCAGTATTTGCTTTCAGGAGCAATTATTCTTAAGGACTTCCAAACGGTTGCGCAAACATTTATGGCTGGTGTTGTATTAGAAACCTTAGAACAAAAAGGGTTATCACCAGATCAAGCATTAGGTTCAATATTACCAATTAATACAGATTTACACGTTTTATACAATCCGTATACAAGTTATAATTATTACTTAAACATTGCATTTATGCCAATGGCTTTGCAAATTATGGTAATGATAATGGCCGTTTATACATTTGGTTTAGTTTTAAAACACAGAAAAGGAAAAGAACTTCTTGAATTTGCAAATGATAATGTTTATGCGGTAATTTTCGGAAAAATTTTACCTTATACCATTATATTTTGTGCACTAGGTTTCTTAATGAATGCCTTATTGTATTATAAAATTGGAACTCCGTTAAAGGGAAGTTTTTTAGGTGTAAACTTAATTTTCTTTGCATTTGTAATCGTTTTACAAAGTGTGGGATTATTTATCGCTTCAATTACTACAAGTTTTAGAACGGCTCTAACTATTGGTGGAGATTATGCTGCTTTAGCCTTTTCGTTTGCAGGATATACTTTCCCCGCTTTAGGAATGAGTACTTTTGTTCAATATCTATGTTATATTTTCCCATTCACTTCGTATATGCGATTTATTGTTGATTTTGCTATTCGAGGAATTTCTTTTAACGAAGAACAAAAAGGCTATGCGATTGGCTTTGCTATTTTTGCCATTCTAGGAGTAATTGGAATCCCATTATATAATAAAAAATTAAAGAAAGGAGGTTATGATGCTTAAAAAAATCACAAACTCTTTTGCTATAATTTTTGAAACTGCAAAGAAGGAAAAAGAACTTATTTTCAAAGATTCTGCGGTAATCGAAATTTACATTATTTTCGTCACCTTAGTTTACTTTTTCTATACGTTTGTTTACAGTCCTGAGATTTTCACGAATCTTCCAGTTGCTTATGTAGATAATGACCAAACGACGATTTCGCATCAGATTCGTCGTATGCTAAACGAAACCGAATCGTTAGAAATAGCTTATGATGCAACAAGCTTAGAAGAAGGAAGAAAACTATTTGAACAAGGTAAAGTAAACGGTGTTATTTTAATTCCAAAAGATTTTTCGAGACAACTTCAACTTAGTGGCGGAAATGCTTCGATAGCTATTTATAGTGATGCGTCTTATATGTTGTATTACGATAAAACATTACAAGCAGTAACTAATGCTTTAGGTGCTTTTACAGGAGAATTGCAATTGAAACAAACCATGATGAGTGGTGAACCAATGAAACAGGCTGTTGCTTCGAGTAAACCGTTTAACATCATCGCAAATCCATTATATAATTTAGAAGAAGGTTACGCCATTTTCTTGATTCCGGTTGTATTGATTATTGCATTACAAACCTTGCAATTAACAGGAATGGGCGTTTTGTACGGAACAATGAGAGAAAATGATACTTTCATTTCTAATTTCTCAATGGCAAGAGGACGTTTTGGATATTTCTTTATGACCATCGGAAGAGCTTTACCTTATCTAGTGATTTCAATGGCAATGCTTTTAATGGGAATATTGGTCGTCTTTCATATTTTCACCATTCCACAAAGAGGAAACTTATTCGAAGTCATTGTATTTTTAATTCCGGTTGTTCTTGCAATTACCTTTTTAGGACAATCACTGATGAACATTTTCAGAAATCGTGAAGATACAATTATGCTTTTGACAGTATTTTCTATTCCTGCATTAATGATGGGAGGTGTTTCATATCCAATTGTTGCTTTTCCACTTTGGATAAAAGTTATGGGATTCTTCTTCCCAAGTACAATTGGTGTAAAAGGATTTTTAGCATTATCTCAAGCTGGAGCTTCATTAGTAGAGATAAAAGAAATCTTTATTCAAATGTGGTTGATTTGTGGGTTTTATTTTATTCTTGCCGTTTGGACTAATCGTCGTTTTATTTATGGTTTGGTTCCCAATAAAATCCCTTCGACTTTCAGTGGCTTAAAAGAGTTTAAGAAAAACAAACAACAGAACTCAGATAGTGAAATTGCAAATCTTGAAACAAATTCAAATGAAGTTTTAGCAATTGAATCTGAATCCAATGATGAAATTACGGAAACTAATTTAATCCAACCTATTAATTCAGAAGAGAATAATCAAGCAATTGAAAATAAATCTGAAGATGAGATTACGGAAACTAATTTAATTCAACCTATTGATTCAGATCAGAATATTTTAGCAATTGAAACTGAATCTGAAGATGAAATTACGGAAACTAATTTAGTTCAACCTACTGATTCAGAACAGAATATTTTAGCAATTGAAGATAAATCTGAAGATGAAATTACAGAAACAAAATCTACTGAAATTTCAGAAATAGAATCTAAGGTTGAAGCTGATCGTACAATTTTAAAGGAATCAAATGTTTCGAATATAGAAACTTCAAGAGAAGTTGCTTTATTATATCCTTTGAAAGATTTGATTGGTAATTTTGACAAAACAATTTCTAATATTGATTCTTTATTATCTAATAAATTAAATGGAGTATCACAAGAAAATTTACAAACTCCAGCAGTTTATGTAGCAGCACCAATTCTTGAAGGATTAAAATTTGTTGTCGATTCAGAAAATTTAAAAAATCTTTATGTAAATCTGTTGGCAAATGCAATGGATAAAAATTCAATCGGAATAGTTCATCCAAGTTTTGTAGATACGATCAAATATTTAACTCCAGATGAAGTAAATATTTTAAATGTATTTTTAGAAAACAATAAAATCCCATTTGTTGATATCATTCAAATTAAGGATGAAAATTCTGGAAATTCAGAGATGATTTTAGAAAAACACAACCATTTAATTGAAGAGCATAATCTTAATATTTTACATAAAGATAATTTGCATTTATATCTTGAGAACTTAATTCGATTGGGAATTCTAAGTTGTGAAAATTCGATTTTACCAAACTACAATTACGACCATCTTGAACACTGTGAATTAAATCGTTTCATTAGAAAAGATGTTCAAAACAAAGGTTATCAATTCAAAACAGAACGCGGTTATTATAAAACTACTGCTTACGGAAACGGATTTATAAAAGCCGCTATCAAAAACAAATAATTTTTCATATCTTTAATATTAGAAAGCAGTAGCGTTTTGTTACTGCTTTTTTTTTAATTAATAAATCAACCCACTTATGCTTAAAAAAATTTTCAAATACATTTTATTTACGATTATAACATTAATCGTTTTAATCGGAATCTACCTTCTTTCAGAACGTATTTTATCACGAATTTCTGTAAATGATACAGGAAATTCTGAACCAAAAAACATAACAATGTACGTAATGAGTAATGGAGTTCACACTGATTTGGTTCTACCAACAAAAACCGTATTCATCGATTGGTCAACACTATTTTCATTTGAAAACACTTTAGGTAAAAAAAACGATTTTAAATACATCGCAATTGGCTGGGGCGATAAAGGATTTTATCTAAATACTCCAGAATGGAAAGATTTAAAAGCTTCAACTGCTTTTGTTGCTGCAACCGGAATTGGCGAAACTGCTCTTCACGTTACTTATTACAATAACATCCAATTAGATGAATCAACAAAGAGCATTCAAATTACAGATACTCAATATCAAAACTTGATTAAATATATTGAAAATAGTATTGAACTTGGAAGCGATTCAAAACCTCAACTTATTGAAACCACAGCACAATATGGTCAAAACGATGCTTTTTACGAAGCACATCGCTCCTATTCAATCTTCTTTACTTGCAATTCATGGACAAATGATGCCTTAAAAACTGCTGGAATCAAAGCTAGTAAATGGGTTGCGTTTGACAAAGGCATACTTTATCAACATTCAGCTAAATAATTTCTTTATAAAAATTTATTTTTTATTTTACAGTAAACTGAAAATGTTTTAGTTTAGAAAAAAAACTAAAATGTTTAAACCTACACAAAAAATAAGTTTATTAACTGCTTTTGCATTCACTATTTCTGCTCAGGCACAAGTGGTTATTGCTCAAGAAAATGCTCCTCAATATGTAGTCGATATTATCGAAAAAGCCAATAACGAATCACAATTAGAAAATATGGCTTTTGAATTATTAGATGTTATCGGACCGCGTTTGGTTGGTTCGCCAGAAATGAAACAAGCAAGTGATTGGGTGATTGAAAACTATAAAAACTGGGGAATTGAAACCGAAGTACAACCTTACGGACAGTGGAAAAGTTGGCAACGTGGAACTTCGCAATTAGAGATGACTTATCCAAGAATTAAATCTCTTGAAGGAACTCAATTAGCTTGGAATTTAGCTACAAAAAAACCTGTTGAGGCAGAAGTAATTGCTATTCCAACTTTCAACTCTAATTCCGATTTTAATAATTGGCTAAAAACCGTAAAAGGAAAAATTGTTTTGGTCTCGATGTATCAAAAATACGGACGTCCAGACAGCCAATTAAAAGAGCATTCGTTAGCTGGAGATTATGAAATGATTAAACGTGAAAAAGCTTTAGCTTTAGAACAATGGAACGATAATTTAAAAATCACAGGTTACACAACAAATCAATTAATTGAGGCTTTGGAAAATGCGGGAGCCGTAGGAATCGTTTCTTCTTTTTGGTCGGGTGAATTAGGTGCAAATCGTATTTTCAGTGCCAAGACAAATAAAATTCCGATGGTCGATGTCGCTTTAGAAGATTATGGTTTATTATACCGATTGGCATCAAAAGGAAAGCATCCGAAAATGAAAATTAATATACAATCTAAAGATTTTGGAAAAACCGAAACTTTTAATACGATTGCAACTATTCGTGGAACCGAAAAACCAAACGAATATGTTTTACTTTCTGCACATTTAGATTCTTGGGATGGCTCACAAGGCGCAACCGATAACGGAACAGGAACGATAACAATGATGGAGGTTGCTCGAATTTTAAAAGAAGTTTTACCAAATCCAAAACGTACCATTATCATTGGACATTGGGATTCTGAAGAACAAGGATTAAACGGTTCACGTGCTTACGCCGAAGACAACCCCGAGATTATGAAAAATACGGTTGTTTCGTTTAATCAAGATTCCGGAACGGGACGCATTGTAAATTTGAGCGGACAAGGTTATGTAAATGCCTATGATTATTTAGGACGTTGGTTAGATAATGTTCCTTCTGAAATTACAAAAGACGTAAAAACAACTTTCCCAGGAACACCTGGAACCGGTGGAACAGATAACGCAGCATTTATTCCTTATGGAGTTCCTGCGTTCAATTTGGGTTCGCAAAATTGGGGATACGGTGGTTATACTTGGCATACTAACCGAGATAGTTACGATAAAATTTTGTTTAACGAACTAAAACGAAACGTAATTTTAACGGCCATATTGACTTATCAAGCGGCACAAGATGAAAATGAAATTTCAAATGAAAAACGAGTTTTATCTTTGGATAAAGATGGTAAACCACAAGAATGGCCAAAACCAAAAAGTCCAAACAGAAGTGGAGATTATAAATAAGATAAAAGCCTTTAGAAAATTTCTAAAGGCTTTTTTATCATATACAGTATTCAAAAAATAATATAAAAATGAAATTAATCCACTCGTTCTATCTTAGCTCCTAAAGCTTTTAAACGAATATCGATATCTTCATATCCACGATCAATTTGATCTATATTCTGAATCACACTTATTCCTTTTGCAGAAAGCGCAGCTATTAATAATGAAATTCCTGCACGAATATCTGGCGAAGTCATCTTAGTTGCTTTTAATTGAGATTTGAAATCATGTCCGATAATCACAGCTCTATGAGGATCACAAAGAATGATTTTTGCTCCCATATCAATCAATTTATCAACGAAGAACAAACGGCTTTCAAACATTTTTTGGTGAATCAAAACTTCACCTCTTGCTTGAGTTGCTACTACCAAAATTATACTTAACAAATCTGGTGTCAATCCTGGCCAAGGCGCATCTGCCATTGTAAGAATTGAACCATCAATATAATTCTGAATTTCATATCCGTTTGTATGAGCTGGAATATAAATATCGTCATTACGTTTTTCCATCCTAATTCCTAATTTCCCAAAAGCTGTAGGAATAATTCCTAAAGAATCCCAAGAAACATTTTTTATGGTAATTTCGCTTCTTGTCATTGCAGCTAATCCAATCCAAGAACCAATCTCAATCATATCTGGAAGAATTCTATGCTCGCATCCACGCAATTCTTGAACTCCATTTATTACTAACAAATTAGATCCAATTCCTGAAATATTAGCTCCCATGGCAACTAACATATCACACAATTGCTGAATATAAGGTTCACATGCAGCATTGTAAATGGTTGTCGTTCCTTCAGCTAAAACAGCAGCCATTAAAATATTAGCTGTTCCTGTAACTGAAGCTTCATCAAGCAACATATATGCGCCTTTTAAACCATTCGGAGCTTCAACTCCATAAAAATATTCTTCGCGATTGTATCTAAAAGTTGCACCAAGATTAATAAAACCATCAAAATGAGTATCTAACCTGCGTCGTCCAATTTTGTCACCTCCTGGTTTAGGAATATATCCTTGACCAAAACGAGCTAATAAAGGACCAACAATCATGATTGAACCTCTTAACGATTTTCCTTCTTCACGAAAAGCATCTGATTTTAGATAATCTAAATCTACATTATCGGCTTGAAAAGTATAGGTATTTCTATCTAACTTTTCAATTTTAACTCCTAAATTACCTAATAATGTAATCAACTTATTAACATCAATAATATCTGGAATATTAGATATTGTAACTTTTTCTGATGTTAATAAAACAGCACATAAAACTTGTAATGCTTCATTTTTGGCTCCTTGTGGTTGAACCTCTCCTTGTAAAGGAATTCCTCCTTCTATTTTAAATGTACCCATTTAACGATTATCCTTTTCTTGTATTTTGATTGTTGTTATTCTGACCGTTGTTTGGTTTAACAAAACGTTTTATTTTTCCGTTATTGTTATTGTTATTATGTGTGTTGTTTTTGTTATTATTCGAACTGAAATTACTTTTGTTCGTCTGTTTTTTATTCACTCGGATTAAATCAGACGAATTAGATAAATTTTCAGTTGTTTTTGCTAAATCAATTTCTCCTTTAGAAAGATCATAAAGATGTTCAAAAATAACTCCATCAGCAACCGTTTCTTTGTTCCAACTTAAATAACTTTTTTTCATGTGATTTGCAATAACGATTATTAATGCATCACGCATTTCGCCAGGTTCCCAACTCAATGCTTTGTTAATCATATAAGTTATATTGTTTCCATAAAAACGATATTTAGGAAAATTCTGTGGATAAGCTAATTCTGCAGGTTTTATTGAAATTGAATCCGCATTTGGAATTGGATATGGAGAATCTACATCTAACTTAAACTTAGACATTTTAAATAATTGATCCCATAATTTATGTTGAAAATCTGGAACATCACGTAAGTGCGGATTCATACTTCCCATAATATCAATTACATAATTTGCAGCTTTATTACGAGTTTCTTTATCCTCAATTTTGATAATTTGATCAATCAATTTATGCAGATGACGACCGTATTCTGGTAAAACCAAATCGGTACGTTCTGCATTATATTCCAATTCTTGAATGGCTTCTTTTGGATTAAATTTCATAAAAAAAAGGTTTATAAAGAAACAATTCCTTCAATTGAAGAAACTTCTTTATATTTTTCAATAATTAAATCAGAACTAGGCATCACAACATTTACTGAAACACTTGTAAATTTACCAGTACTTGAGTGTTTTGTTTTAATCACGGCTCCTAAACCATCAAATGCCTTATAAACAAGCTTAACACTTTCTTCATTTGTTGGTACAATAAATTTATATAAATACTCTAAAGGCCAACTTTCAGTTGTGTTTTCTAAATTTTCTTTTAGTCTTTCGTAAAACTCTTTTGTTTTCTGATCCATAAAATTAAATATTGCAATTACAAATATACGTAGGAATTTATAATTTAATTCAAATCTAAAGTTAAAACATTTTTCCTAAACAATATAATTGTTTTAACTTTGCGTTTTTATTTTAAAAAGTGAGCAAACAAATTATATTACTTATCGGCGGACCGGGTTCGGGCAAAACTACCATTATTGATGGATTATCTGAACGTGGTTATATTTGTTATCCAGAAATTTCAAGAGAAGTAACTCTTGAAGCTAAGAAAAAAGGAATTGATCAATTATTTTTAAAAGAACCTCTTTTATTTAGTGAATTACTTCTTGAAGGCAGAGTCAAACAATTTAACAATGCACAAAATGAAGCTTCCGATATTGTATTTATCGATAGAGGAATTCCTGATGTTTTGGCTTATATGCATTATATCGGCGACTCATATCCTGTAGAATTTCATAAAGCTTGCAAGGCTCACATTTACACTAAAATTTTTATCCTTCCTCCTTGGGAAGACATCTTTATTAGCGATAACGAACGCTATGAAAGTTTTGGTCAAGCACAATTAATTCACGATCATTTAATCGAGACTTATCAAAGTTATGGTTACGTTTTAAACGAAGTTCCAAAAGCTGATTTAGACACACGCATTGAATATATTCTAAGTCAGTTGTAATTCAATCTAATTTTTACTAATTTTAGTAAACTTTAATAGAAATATCTTGTTTGAAGCGCAACATTTATTAAAAAAATATTGGGATCATGATTCTTTCAGAAGTCCACAAGAAGCAATTATCCAATCCGTTTTAGATAAGAAAGATACGTTTGCACTTTTACCAACTGGAGGAGGAAAAAGTATTTGTTTTCAAATTCCTGCTTTACTTTCTGAAGGTGTTTGTTTGGTTATTTCGCCATTGATTGCTTTGATGGATGACCAAATTAGCAATTTGAAACAACGAGGAATCAAAGCAACTTCTTTAGCAGGAAGTTTATCAACAGAAGAAATCTCAAATATTTTAGATAATTGCCAATTCGGAAATTACAAATTTCTCTACCTTTCACCAGAACGCTTAAAACAAGATTGGATTCTTGAACGAATTACCAACCTTCCAATAGATTTAATCGCGATTGACGAAGCGCATTGTGTTTCGCAATGGGGACATGATTTTCGTCC
This sequence comes from Paenimyroides tangerinum, assembly GCF_003865405.1. Lineage (GTDB taxonomy): Bacteria > Bacteroidota > Bacteroidia > Flavobacteriales > Flavobacteriaceae > Flavobacterium > Flavobacterium tangerinum. Next base: position 11,022 of record NZ_RQVQ01000040.1, on the reverse strand, counting down.
ATCTTATTTGGAAATCGGAAAATTGAAAGATTTTTTTCCAGAAACGCCTTTTATAGCTTTAACCGCTTCTGCAAATGAAAGAGTTAAACAAGATATTATTGAGAATTTACGTTTAGATAATCCTGAGATTTTCAAGAAAAGTTTCAAACGTAAAGAGATTGCTTACGGCGTTTATATTTCTGATAATTCAGAATCTTTATTACATCGCATTTTAACCAAACAACCAGAAACAGCAATCGTTTATGTAAGAAATAGACGAATGACAGTCGAAATATCTAGCATTTTACAAAATATTGGAATTAAAGCTGACTTTTTTCACGGCGGTTTAAATTCGAAAGAAAAAAAGCAAAAGTTAGAAAAATGGCTTGATGAAAAAACTCAAGTTATGGTTTCGACAAACGCATTTGGAATGGGAATTGATAAAGGAAATGTAAGAAATGTAATCCATTTACAAATTCCAGAAAACATCGAAAGTTATTATCAAGAAGCTGGACGAGCTGGAAGAAACGGCGAAAAATCTTTTGCAACTATTTTGATAAGTCAATCGAATATTGAGAAATATAAATCGCAATTTCATGATGGAATTATTGATAAAGATTTTTTGGTTTTAGTTTATAAAAAGTTCGTAAACCACAATCAGATTGCTTATGGAGAAGGTTTTGAACAAGTTATTGATTTCAATCTAAAAACATTCTGTGAAAAATTTAAACTTCCAGTCAACAAAACCTATCAAGCATTTCTGTTTTTAGACCGACAAGGAATTATCACATTAACTCAAAATTTTTCTTATAAAACGTATATTCATTTTATTGTTTCTAACGATGAAATTTTGAATTACATGAATCAAAATGCGTTTGAAGAAAAATTATTTATTCATATTATTCATAATTATCGCGGAACAAACGAAATTGAAACAAACATTGATTTAAGAGCAATCTCAAAAAAGATTAATATTCCAGAAGTTAAGATTATTGAAATAATAAACACTTGGCAAAATAAAGGCTTATGTACTTTTTCTAATTTAGATAACGACACAACGATTGTTTTAAATGAAATTCGTGAAGATGAAATTACCATAAACAGAGCGGTAAAACATCTGAAACAACAAAATAAAATCAAACTTCAACAATTTGAAGCGATGGTTGATTATGTTGAAAATCGAGATATATGTAAAAGCAGATTAATTTTAACTTATTTTGATGAAACAACAACTGAAGATTGCCAAACGTGTTCTGTTTGTACATCAAAAAGAAAAGAAAAACAGATAGCATTTTCGAAAGAAAATTTCAAAAAGAAAATCTTAGAACTTCTTAAAACAGATGAAATCGATTCGCAAGAAATTCAGAATGAAACAAAACTACCTTCTAATTTATTAATCGAAATCTTAAACGAATTAGTTGACGAAGGAAAAATAACATATAACAACATCAAATACAAATTAAAATAAATGGAAAAATTACGAATCGTTTTTATGGGTACACCCGATTTTGCAGTTGGGATTTTAGATGCCATTTATAAAAATAATTACGAAATAGTTGGAGTAATCACAGCTCCTGATAAACCAGCAGGTCGCGGTCAAAAACTATCGGTTTCTGCCGTTAAAGAATATGCTTTAGCAAATAATTTACATTTATTACAACCTACTAATTTAAAAGCTGAATCTTTCATCGAAGAATTAAAAGCTTTAAATGCAAATCTGCAAGTTGTTGTAGCTTTTAGAATGTTACCAGAAGTGGTTTGGAAAATGCCAGCTTTAGGAACATTTAATTTACACGCTTCACTTTTACCAGATTATCGTGGTGCAGCACCAATAAATTGGGCGATTATTAATGGGGAAACCAAAACAGGAGTTTCTACTTTCTTTATTGATGAAAAAATTGACACAGGAGCAATCATTTTGAAGAAAGAAATTGAAATTTTACCAAAAGAAACTGCTGGAGAATTACATGACAAATTAATGAATTTAGGTAGCGAAACGGTTATTGAAACTCTTAAATTAATCGAAGAAGGTAACGTTGTTACTGAAATTCAACCGGAAAAAGAAGAAAAAACAGCTTATAAATTAAATAAAGACAATTGTAAAATTGATTGGAACCAAGAATCTGAGGTTATTTTCAACCATATTAGAGGCTTACATCCTTATCCTGCAGCATGGACTTTTTTCAATGATGAAGACAAGCAATGGAATGTGAAAATCTACGATACAGAAGTAATTTTAGAAAAACACAACTTAAAACCTGGCACAATTGTATCCGACAAAAAAACATTGAAAATTGCCGTAACCAACGGTTTTATTGAGGTTCTGAGCTTACAGTTTCCTGGAAAAAAGAAACTGAATACGAAAGATTTATTAAATGGAGTGAGTTTCACTAATAATGCTTTTTGTAACTAAAAAATAAAAACTTTTTTCTCAGGACGGAAATAAAGCATAAAAAAATAAAATATTTTCATTTTTTTTTGATAAATACTTGCATAATAACATATAACTTTTAAATTTGTAATAGTTAATTATTTATTTAACCAATTAAAAAAAAAGATTATATGAACAAAACTGATTTAATCGATGCAATTGCAGCAGATGCAGGTATCACAAAAGTAGCGGCTAAAAGCGCATTAGAGTCATTCTTAAAAAACGTATCTGAAACTTTGAAAAAAGGAGATAAAGTTGCATTAGTAGGATTTGGATCTTGGTCAGTATCTAAAAGAGAAGCAAGAGAAGGAAGAAACCCTCAAACAGGAAAAGCAATTGCAATTGCTGCTAAAAATGTAGTGAAATTCAAAGCTGGTGCTGATTTAGAAGCTTCAGTTAATACTGCTCCACCTGCTAAGAAGAAAAAATAAATCTTTTCAAGCATTAAAAATAAAAACCATCCAAAAAAGGGTGGTTTTTTTTAATACGATACTTTTTTTTATTATTTTTATTCTAAAAAATAGACTTTATGAATGATGCCAAAATGAAAATCGGAAATCTAATAATTGCAGATGCAAATATTTTGAATGATTTGAATTTTAATCGTTCTGTAATTTTACTTACTGAACACAGTTCTAATGGAAGTTTAGGCTTTATTCTAAACAAAAAATTAAATATTAAACTTAAAGACATCATTTTAGATACTGATTGCAATTTCAGTATCTTTTATGGCGGCCCCGTTGAACCTGAAAATCTATATTTCATACACACTAAACCTGAGATAATTCCAAACAGCATTGAAATTTCGGATGGTATATTTTGGGGTGGAGATTTTAATAAAATTATCGAATCATTAAATAATAACCAATTAAAAAAATCAGATATTCGATTCTTTTTAGGTTATACTGGATGGGATTTTGAACAATTAAAAAATGAAATTGATACGAATTCATGGTTATTTAAAACCAATATTTTCACAAATAGTATATTAAAAAAAGTTCCTTCCAATTTATGGAAAGAACTTATGATGACTTTTGGCAACAAACAGATTATTTGGTGCAATGCTCCAGAAGATCCAGTTTTAAATTAACTTAATCTGATTTTGGCATTTAATTTTATCAATAACTGGTTTGCAATTTCAGAAACGTATTCTTTCTTTTTATATTTTGAAACAGATTGAATACCTGATATTATATTTGTTAAGAAAATTTCATCTGCTTTTTGTAACTCGAAAGGAGAAATAGAAACTTCTTCCAAAGTAAATTCATCAGATTTTGAAATTAATTCGATAATCTGCTTACGAATAATTCCATTTACACAACCATCTGAAATTGGTGGTGTTTTAATCGTTTTTCCGTTTACAATAAAGATATTGGAATTTATAGCTTCAACAATGTTTTTTTCATTATTAACCAATAGACAATTTTGATAACCATTCTCTTCTGCAAAAATAGAAGCGGTAACATTAATTAGTTTATTTGTAGTTTTTAATGAAGATAATAACTGCTTTGTTACATAGAAATCTTTATAAATTTCGATTTCATATTCGTTTGAGTTATTAATATAAATTGCATTTTCTAATGGAGAAACTTGAATCAAAAATTTAGTGGATTTATTATCTAACGGCAAATACAATCCTTCCGAATCTCTAAAAAAAGTAACTCGAACACGAAATGAAATTGCATTAGAATCAAAACAAGAAATGGTTTTCAAAATTTGCTCTTCCATGTATTCCATGGTAAAATCCATAGGAATTTCCATTCTTAAAACTCGCATTGAAGCCATTAATCTAAAATAATGATCTTCTAAAAATAATATCTTATTATCTAATACTTTTAGCGTTTCAAAAACTGCATCACCAAATAGAAAACCTCTATTTTTTTCAATACTTTGATTCGAATTTTGAACCAAATCTCCGTTAAAATTTATCATAAAAAAAGCTCTGTAAAAATACAGAGCAAATATAGTATTATATTTATTTTATGCCGAACCTAAAACCTTTTTTAAATCGGAAATTTGCTTTTCCCAAAGTAGAGAATGACCATCTATATCATCTTCTTCGGCAAAATCTGTAATGACTAAAATTACATCTTTTGTCAATTCGTCTTTTACAATTTTCAATTCAAAAAAGTACTCGGTTTCGCTACCATTATCATCTAACCATCTGAACTTAATTTTTTCGTCTGTTTTCTTATTGGATAATTTAGCTTTTTCAATTGTTTCATCCCATTCAAAATCATAAAACTCACCTCTTGAATTTACATTATCTGCAAACCATTCCGATAACCCAGAAGGACTTGAAATATATTGATACAATAATTGGGGTGAAGAATTGATTTGAAATTCTAGCTCTAATTTTACTTTCATCGCATATTTTTCGGAAATATATAAAAAAAAAACTAACAAAAAAATTAATAGTTATTTATTTTGATTTTATATCTTTTAAACAGACAAAAACACTAAAATATAATCAATACTTAATAAAAATAATTGATTTAATCCTCGAATTCCTCATCAAAATCCTCATCTTCTTCTTCGTTTGAGAACCAAAAAGAATCTAACATGGTTTTATCAACAAAAGAATCTAAACGAATATTTCAATATTCATAAATATTGAAAATAAGATAAACGAGGTGCTTTTAGTTATAAAAACTTTCCTTTAGGAAAAACAAATAAATTCTTTCAATACTTTGCCTCAATTTATAGAAAAATAGACTTTAAGTTATTTATTAGTTAATTCCAAAACCTGACCTTGAAAATCAAATATAAAACCTTACTTTTGCACACTTTACAAGAAATCAAAACATGAAAAGAGTTATAGAATACAGAAAACTTATTGGAGTTGACAAAGATGTTACTTTAAAAGAGTTGAAAAACATTTACAGAAACACTATGAAGGATGCGCATCCGGATAAATTTGTTGACAACGAAGCTGGTAGAATCGAGGCTGAAGAAAACAGTAAAACGGTAATCGAGGCTTATCATTTTTTGGTTAGTATCAATAACGAAACGCACGAAAAAAACAAAGAAGCCTACGCTGAAACCATTGCAACTTCGAACATTTTAGATTTTCAATTTGAAAAACAAGTCTTAATCATCGAACATTTAAACGGTGAGAAATACGAATACATTGGAGTTCCTAGAAACACGTATATCAAAATGGTTAATGCAGATTCGTACAATCGTTTTGCTAAAAGACACATCTACGGTAATTTTATTTTCCGCAAAGCTGGGAAAGCAACAGAAGAATAATATAGAAATCTCTAATTTTTTAGAGATTTTTTTTATGGCGTTCCGTTTACAAAAACTCCTAACGTCGTTTTCTAAACGTCGGGCTTTCCGTTTCAATCTTTTTTCACTTCGTTTCAAAAAGGATTTCCTCTTCAATCCCTAACGCAAGTTCTAATCACAATCAAATTTTAAAATTAAATTCGCTTTAAATAGATAAAAAAGTAATAATTTTAAAAAAAAATTAAAAAATGAATCCTTCCAAGAGCAATTGGATAACCAAATATTTTTCTGAAACCGTAACATCATTTCAAAACGAAGTTGATGAAATCGAACTGTACAAAAAAATCAGAAAATCAGGTTTCATTTACGGCTATACAACTTCAGTTCCGTTTGAGGAAATACCTAAAGAAAAATGGACCAACGAAGAAATGACCAAAATAGTTCTGATTCATAGTTTATTCAAAACCTATGTCACGACAACACAATCAACAGATATCGATTTGTTTTTTAAAAAAGTAAAAGCTTTTTATGATGTCATTTCTACCTATAAAGCGAATTTGTTTTTTTCATACATACTACCATCATCAAACGGAATCAAACAATCGTTAGAGAAAATCATTGACCAACGCGTTCAAAATGCTTCAAATATTGTTGAAAAATCATTTTCGCATAGTTTAACCAATGCTTTACTTTTTATAGATATTGTAAGTTTTAAACGCTATTTACATAACGAAACCGAAGTTTTAGATTTCTTCAAACATTTAGAAAAAACGCTTTTAAATTTGGTTTACTTGGCTTACAACGAAAAATCTGTTAAAACCAAATATGACGAAATCATCCAAAGAATATTTGAAAATTCATTACGATTTTCTGCAAAAGAACTAGCTACAAAATCTTTTGATGAAATTGATTTTAATGTTTTTATAACCTATTTTGGTAGAAACTACATTTTAGACATCACAAATATGGTGATGTGGCGTGATGAAATTTTAGAAGAAAACGAACTTGAATTCTTGAAACAAGTCGGAAAAAAATTATACTTAACAAATGAAGATATTATTGAAAGTAATTGTGCAATCAAACATTTTATAGAAACTAATAAACACGAAATTCCGTATTTTCAATTTGCACATCCTGTTAAGAAATTTTATAAACACACTTCTTCATCCATTTTATTATTGCTAGAACGCAACAAAAATATTCTAGCTAAAGAATTGAAAAACAACAAAGAATTGGTTTATTTATTAGCCAAATCAACGCATAAAAATTTAGACGAAAAAGAAAGAAAACACATAAAAAAGCAATTGATTGAATTGTGTAAAACCATTCCATCATTGACTATATTTGTTTTACCAGGCGGAAGTTTATTATTACCGATTTTAATAAAGTTAATTCCGCAAATTTTACCATCAACTTTCAACGAAAACTTAGAAGAATAAAAAAACCTTCCGCAAATTATTGGGAAGGTTTCTCTTTATATATTGAATCGATTAATCGTTCATCATTTTTAAAAATTCTTCATTTGAAGAAGATTTCTTGATTTTATCAAAAATAAGATTTGTCGCTTCAACCGCATTCATATCAGCTAAATGTCTGCGAACAATCCACATTTTATTTAATATTTCAGGACTTTGAAGTAAATCATCACGTCTTGTACTAGAAGAAGTTAAATCAACTGCTGGGAAAATTCTACGATTTGCAATTTTTCTATCCAATTGTAACTCCATATTACCTGTACCTTTAAATTCTTCAAAGATTACCTCATCCATTTTAGAACCAGTTTCGGTTAACGCCGTAGCGATAATACTCAACGAACCTCCGTTTTCAATGTTACGAGCTGCACCAAAGAAACGTTTCGGTTTTTGTAATGCATTTGCATCAACTCCACCCGATAAAACTTTACCTGAAGCAGGCTGAACCGTATTGTATGCACGAGCCAAACGCGTAATCGAATCTAAAAGAATCACTACATCGTGTCCGCATTCAACCAAACGTTTTGCTTTTTCTAAAACAATATTTGCAAGTTTTACGTGTTTTTCTGCTGGTTCATCGAAAGTAGAAGCAACAACTTCTCCACGAACACTGCGTTGCATATCGGTAACCTCTTCTGGACGTTCGTCAATCAAAAGAACAATCAAATAAACTTCAGGATGATTTCTTGCGATTGTATTTGCAATTTCTTTTAGCAGCATTGTTTTACCCGTTTTTGGCTGAGCAACAATCATTCCACGTTGACCTTTACCAATCGGAGCAAACAAATCAATAATACGAGTTGATAACGTACTATTTGAGTCAGATAAATTAAATTTTTCGTTAGGGAATAAAGGCGTTAAATGCTCAAATGAAGTTCTATCTCGAACTTCTTCTGGATTGTGTCCATTAATTTTTGTAACACGAACTAATGGAAAAAACTTCTCTCCTTCTTTTGGTGGACGAACCACTCCACGAACCGTATCTCCTGTTTTTAATCCAAAAAGACGAACCTGAGATTGTGATAAATAAATATCATCTGGCGAAGAAAAATATCCATAATCCGAAGAACGTAAGAAACCATAACCATCAGGCATCATTTCTAGAACTCCTTCACTTTCAATAATACCATCAAATTCATAATCAGCTTCCCTGAAATTAGGTTTGCGATTATTATTGTTGTTGCTATTTTTATTTTTTTGATTTGGATTGTTTTGATTCGCTTTGTTGTTGTTATGTTGATTTGGATGAACTGGTTTTTCAGTTTCTGTTGCAACATTTTCTTCAACTTCTTTAGTTTCTGTAGGATTTGAAACCGAATCGTTGTTTGTATTTTTTGTAGGAATCGAATGTGTACGTTGTTGTTTATTCGAATTTCTATCTTTTGTATTTGTACGCTCGTTTGTATTGCGATTTGTAGGCTTAGCTTTAACGCTAACTTCCTTTCTAGGGCTTTCAGTAACAACTTCTTTTGGAGATTCTCGCTCTGGAGCTACATCTTGAATTACTTCTGGTGTAGTTTCTTGAATAACCTCAGTTTTGATTTGTTCATCTACAGGAGTTTCTTTAATTTCAGGTTGAAGATTTTCTGTATTCTCAGCTATTTCAGGATTTACAATTCGCTTGCGTTTAGGTTTGTTATCCGTACTTTTAACATCTTGACGAGGTTTAGATATTTTTTCAGGCTTAGTTTCTTTTTGAATTTGAGCTTCTTGAAATTCTATAATATTCGTTATAAGAACATCTTTTTTCATAGCACGATATTTTTTAATATCAACTTGCTTTGCGATTTCTTGTAGCTCTGTAAGCTTCATATCTTTTAATAAAGAGATGTCAAACATATAAGTATTGATGTTTAATTAAATGTAAAGATTTTTTAATAAGAAGTGAGTGATTTTTTTAAAAATCTGAATCGTCGCACAATGAAGCAGTTACAACAATACTATGCAATATTACGATTTTTTTTTTATAAACAATAGTTATTTTAAAAAAAGAAAATGTAAATTTGTCTCAAACCTATTCATAATGATTCAAAGAATACAATCTATTTACCTATTTTTAACATTTGTTGTTTCAGGAATATTATCTCTTGTCTTTCCTTTATGGAAAAATGTACAAGGTGCTGATTTTTACGCAGGACAAAATACAATGTTCGTAATTGGTTTTGGATTAAGTACTGCTTTAGCTATTATTTCTTTATTAGGTTACAAAAAAAGACAAACTCAATTTGTATATAACAGATTGAACATGATATTGAACTTTATATTACTAGGATTATTTGTGTATCAATCTCTAAATTTATCTGGAGAAGCTTCGGTTTCAGAGAAAGGTATTGGGATGTTTCTTCCTGTTGTTTCTATCATTTTATTAGCACTAGCTAATAAAGCCATCAAAAAGGACGAAGATCTTGTAAAATCTGCAGATCGTATACGATAAACCTGTCATCTTAGTTTATTAGTGCGTTAAAAAATCCAATCTTTTCAGATTGGATTTTTTTTATTTAATTTTTTTCCAAATTTCTAATTTATCATTATAATTCATCGATGCATATAAACCACTCGTTGACGGCATAATTAAAATTTCTTTGCCAAAATTATTACCTACATATTTCTTATAATAATTATAAGCATTCTTACTCGAAAAAACAATCTTAATTAAATTCGGATAATTAGCAAATAGCTTTTCAAAATCATTAGCTTCTGGATGCATAATATTAGAATCTAAACTTCCTTTGCGTTCGCATGATTGAAAAATATCCCAAAGCGCAACTTTATTTTCCTTTAAAAACAAAAGTCTTTCTGAGTAAACCGATTCGTATTCTGTTTCATAAACATCATAAATCAATTTCCAAAACTGATTTTGTTTATTTCCGTAATATTCCATTCTATCTAAAGACTTTTCACTTGGAAACGTTCCTAAAATAATAATTTCCGATTCTGAATCAATAAATGGTAAAAAAGCTGTCTTAATCATAACATTCCAAATTCTTTCCTATTTCCGAAAATACATTTGTTCCAAAATTAAAACAAATGAAACTTTTATTTACAACACTTCTAGCATTAACCTTAGTAAATTTCACTAACGCCCAAGAAATAGAATTAAAACCAAATGATTCTTTAAAAAATCTCACAAAAGTAAAACACGCCGAACCATTATTCATTGATTTAATGCGAGATTTAGGCGCAAGAAAAGGCGAAGCTGAATTTAATATCGGATATGGAATTTTAAATTATAAAAACAAAAAAGAACAAAACGCATTTATTGAATATGAATGGGCAGCAGCAGATAGATTGGGACTTGAAGTAGAAATTCCATTGAGCTTTACTAAAAATAATTTAGGACAAAACTTTAATAAAATCGACGGAATTAAATTAGCTACACAATATACTTTTTTAGTCAACGAAAAACATCAAACTTCACTTGCGATTGGCTATATGCATGAAATGGAATTTGTAAATACCAATCAATTCAAAAAAGAATCAACTTTATTTAAAGGATTCTTAGCAACTCCATTTTTTATTGCTGCAAAAAATTTCAATCAATTTAGCACCTTAATATATACAGGTCCTGAATTTGAATATAACTTTAAAGAAAAACACACACAAACCAATTGGCAATTAAATGCGAGTGTACATTATATGGTTCCAAATTCGAGCCATTTTATAGGAATTGAAAATAATTTACGTCTAGAAAAAGGTTCTATTGAATATATTATGAGACCACAAATAAAGGTGGGTATTTTACACAATTTGGCCATCGGAATTGTTTCAGGAATTCCGATTAAATCAAAAGAATTTGACTTAGATTTTTTGACACGAATTATTTGGGAACCAAATTTTTAAAACCAAAACCTCCAATCTTTTCAGATTGGAGGTTTTTCTATTATGAAAAAAATATTATTTCACTTCTTC
>NZ_RQVQ01000004.1 GCF_003865405.1 Paenimyroides tangerinum | reverse complement strand
CCAATAGGCAAGTTTGGTCATAGCGATTTCTTTTGGAATAAGTTTATTGTATATCGCTCTTAACTTGTTTGTTAAGCCATATGCTTGCTCAATTTCCGGATATAATTCAAACAATAGTTTAGCTCTATCTTGTTGGTCTATTATCCAGTTATTAGGACTTTTGTATAGTAAATGTCTAGATCGGGCTAATAATTGTTTTTTCGTATCTCCATTGGATAAGGTTTCAGATCAATAGGTTTTATTTGTACACTTAGCATGGGTAATAGCATTATTTTCATTGTCCATTTCAATCCAACGATGTTTAATTCTAATATTCTGGAGTGCTTCGCTAGCAAGTTTTTGCACGTGAAAACGATCGATAACTTGTGTAGCGTTTACGAAACATCTTTTTGCTATCTGTTTCATAGAACCAGCCATGTCAAGGGTTATTTCTTTGACTTTGTTTCTAAGGTATTTAGGTAGTTTTGATAAGTGTTCTACAACTGTTTCAGATTTTGTTCCTTTTACAATAGCAATAATAGTGTTTTCCCTGCCTTTAACTACCTTAGAGGTGACTATGGTGTATAATTCTCCTTTAGATAAGCAGGCTTCATCTATCGATAGCTTTTCCGTTATGTTTTTTTGGATACAATAACCAATCTTTAGCGTGGCCAAGCTGATCCCAGGCTTTAAAGTCGCTAGTTTTATTTTTGTATTGATGTTGAAATTTCTTTCCATCAATACCGAATAGATCTGCTATTGCTTTACAGCTAAGTATTTTAGTAACGGCTAATTTTTTTTAAGAACTCCGAAAACTTTTTAGTCATTCGGTTCCTTCGACAATCATATTCCAATCTCTAGCTATTATTACTCCTGTTTATTTATCTGTCCAGCGACGGTGTTGAACATGCAGTTTTACTGATTTTACACGTAATGGAAAATCTTCGATGGTAGTCATGGGATAAAATCCTTTTGAAATTAGTTGTCTATCTGTAAGTTGATGACCATAATCGTTCTTTTCTTCGAAGTAGATATCTAAATGACTATTTAATTCTTTAACTTTTGTAATATTAAAGTGCTCTACCAAGTACTCAAGTAGGATTAGTTTTAGTATTTCTTTGCTATCCATCATGATGCAAATATATTATTTTACAACTTCCTCCCCAAGTTTTGCGCTTGCCCCCTAAAATCTAGATATAAAAAAGGGAATAAAAATTAAATTTTTATTCCCTTTTTTATATTTTGTAAATTATCTAATATGGAATCTAAAAATGCTTTTTAAAAATAAATTTAGAATAATCGTATTAAATCTAAAAATTTAAGAACCCTAGCTATAACTATTAACAAACAACAAATATTCTATCATGGACGACCAAACATTAAAACAGATTATTAGAAAGGGTTCTCTTTTGATATAATCAAAAGTGCTCTTTTTGGTTACATCAAATGTATAAAGAAACTATATTACTTATAAAAAAAAATTAGTGAATGGGTGTTTTTTATGAGTGAATGGATTTATATTCTACGAATCGAGAATAATTAAAACTTTTGTTCCGTTATCTGAAAATAAAATATCAATATTTTTCTCAAAATTTTTCTGAGTTAAATCAAGTCGTTTTTTTACAATCGAAATACCTTTTGAATTGTGGGTTGTATTTTTATTATTTTTATTTCCTATTCCATTATCTTCAATTAAAATCTGAATTTTACCTTTATATCGTTCAACAGATAACTTAATCAATGGTTTTTCAATTGAAGCAGGAAATGCGTGTACAATTGAATTTTCAACGAAAGGTTGTAATAATAAAGGAGAAATTTCAATTGAATTTAAATTTAGATTTGATTCCACATTAACTTCAAAAGTAATTTGATTTTCTACACGAATATTTTCAATTTCAATATATTGTTTTAAATAATCAATTTCTTCACTAAGACTGATTGACTTCTTATCTGAAAAATCTAATGTTCTACGAATTAATGAAGAAAATCGTTCTAAATAATACAAAGCATTATCAACATCTTTTGTAATAATATAAAATTGAATTGAACTAAGAACATTGAATAAAAAGTGCGAATTCATTTGGCTTTTCAATGCTTGAAGTTTCACTTCTGCTAACTGCTTATCAAACATTAATTCTTTTTTCTCTTGTTCTGCTTGAAGTTCAATAAGCTTCATTTTTTTGCGTTGTGAACTTTGAATGATGTTTATTCGTAATTTGATTATTAAAATTGAAATCAAAATAACAGCAATTATTATAGCAATTATAAAAGGTAATTTTAAATAATATGGAGGTTCAATTTCAATTTTGACTAAACTTTGGATGGATACATTTCCGTTATCTTCATTCGAGATTTGTATTTCTAAGTCATAAAAACCTTTATCTAAATAACTTAAATTAATTTGTGTGTCATTGATTAAATCTGTCCAAGATTCAGTTGATTTTAAACGGTATTTAAATTTTAGCTTATCTGGAAATTTTTCATTTGTAACCGTAAAAAATATATTAATGTTGTTTTCTGTATAATTTAAAACTAAACCATTTGAAATATTATTAATAGTAGAATCATCTAGTTTTTTATTATTAACTAGAATTTTTGTAATTTTTGCAAAATTAATCGTTTGCTTTTTGTTTTTAAAATTCGAATTATCTAAAACATAATAACCATTAGAAGTTAACACAAATAATTTTGAGTCAAATGTAATTGCTTTATTTATGTTATAATTTGTAAAACCTTGACTCTTATTAATAAAGAAATATTTATTTTCTTTGAAAACATTTATTCCTAAATTAGTTCCAACATATAAAATACCCTCGATTTCACTTACAAATGCTGTTGTACTTCCCTTTATTTTTTGATGATTTATATGGCGAATTATTTTAATTGGTGATTGATTTACATCAAACTCATACACATCATTAAAATCAGTTACAATGATTAAATTCCCATTATTTGATTTTGTAATTCTTTTTAATTTAGGTTCAGTGAATTCTTTTGAAACTAAAAAAGATTTAAAAACTCCATTTTTGTATTCATACAAACCAGTCAAAGCGGAAGCAAAATAAAGAGCATTATCAAAATTCGCAATCGAAACAATATCTGCTGGAATATTTGGATTATTCCAATTATGGAAATATTTATTTTCCATAGTATTGATATTTTCAAAAATTCGAATTCCTCCATAAGGAACAACTGTTGTCAACTTTCCTTCAAAAAAAGTAAAAATAAAAACGTGGATAGGATGATATTTAGTGATTTTTCCGTTTAAATCAAGTTCAAACATTCCAATATTTGAAGATACCCAAATGGTGTTTTTATTTATTAATGAATTATAAAATATAATTCTATTTTCAGGAATATTATAATCAATAGGATAAAAATGATTAGTAATTATCGTATAATCTTTAAACTTATCATCATTTTTTTCTTGATATTTTTTAAACTCATGTAAACTTACATTCTTGGTTGATTCATTATTAGTTATAATACTTAAACCTTTATCATGAAAAACATATTCTTTATTTCTATCAAAAAGTAACGAATAAACTTTACCATACCCATTTTGATAAAAAATAGATGCATTCAAATTCACTTGAATCAATCCATTATTTTGAGTTCCAATATAAAGAAATTCATTCTTATTATCATAAGCAAAACTTTTCAAATCTAAAAAAGGAACTTTTAAAGGAACAACACGATTCACTAATTTTTCATCTTCCAAGCGATATATTCCTCCATCATTATCATAAATACCCGAAGAAATAAAACACATTTTACCTTTATACGGATAAAATTGCCAAACACTTGGAACTTGATATTTGGTAATAATTTCAAATTTTTCTGAATCTACAATCAACAATTCTGTTTCTGTTCCCAAATAAATATTACCTTTCCATACATAAGATGAAAATATTTTTTTAATATCATTAACCTTTATTAGTTCATCATTTTCAATTACATACAAGCCGTCATTTATAGTTGTAACATAAACTTTATCATTAATTTCAAAAAAACTTGAAACGCTAAAATCGTAATTTGGATTTTGGATAAAACTTGGATTGATAATAGAAAAATCATCTTTAGAAATAATTGAAATACCATTTAAAGTACCTGCATAAATTTTATCCTTAAAAGGAAAAACAACTCTCACAAAATCATTTACTAAACCATTTTTAGTATTAATAAGACGACTTGAATATTTATCAAAACATAGAATTCCTTGACCATATCCAGCAATCCACATTTTCTTATTTTCATCTTCAGTAATATCAAAAATATTATTGAATTTATGTTTTGTAGCTTCACCAACAATTTCAAAAGAATTCATCTTTTTCTTAGACAAACCTGCGCGTGAACCAATCCATAAAAGTTCCTTCAGAATCAATAAATGTTTTTTGAATATTATTAGAAAACAGACCTTCGTTTACTGTAATAACTTTTGTATCAATATATTGAGCAAACAATAATTGAGTAAAGAAAAATAAAAAAAGGAAACATTTAAATTTCATAAAAAGTATTTATCGACATTTTCTTTATATGAAGCCGAAACCGGAATGAAATTATCTAAATCATCAATTTCAAATTTCAAAACTAGACCGTTTCTGTCTTTATCATAATAATCGACTTGAGAAACATTGACAAGAAATGAACGATGAACTCTAATGAAAATAGACTCAGGCAAACGCGATTCTACATCACGTAAGGTTTTTGACATCAAATAATTAGTATCTTTCAAGTAAATTATACAGTAATTATTATCTGCCTTACAATATAAAATTTCATCTAGCTCAACCAACATTCTTTTATTTTTGGATGTGTTGATAAATTTAAAATATTTTTTATCATCCTTTTTTGATTCAAATCGTTCAAAAATAGTTTTAAGCTTTTCTCTATCAAATGGTTTCAAAATATAACCAAAACAACCATAATCATTAATAGATTGTTCCATATATTGCGCATAAGCTGTTGTAAACACAACTTCAAATGTTTCACGATTTACATTTTTTAATAATTCAAAACCATTAGCTTCTGGCATTTCAATATCAAGAAAAACCAAATCAGGCAAATAGGTTTCAATTGCCTCAATCCCCGTTTTTACAGAATTACACAAAATAATTTCATGTTTGTGATTTGGGAAAATCATGTTGATGTATTCTTTTAAAAGTTCTCGTAACTTTTTTTCATCATCGATAATTACAATAGTAAGATTACTCATAAGTATAAATACATTTTTGGTGATTTTTTAAAGATAAATAAATTTGAAATTAGTTATCGTTTTTTAACTTTTTTACATTTTTTAAGATTAATAAATTCATTGGGTGTGTAGATAAACCAGAAATATCTTCGTGGGTAAATCGAACAACTTTGTCGTAAAACAAAACGATTACAGGAACTTCTTCTTGAATAATTTCATCCATTTTTTCATAAATTAATTTACGTTTTTCGATGTCCGTTTCTGTAAATGATTCGTTGTATAACATATCAAATTTAACATTTTTAAAATGCGTATAATTTGGACCATTGGGCGCAAAGTTTTTACTAGAAAATAAAGATAAATAGTTTTCCGCATCCGGATAATCTGCAATCCAACTTCCACGGAAAAAAGAAACTTTACCTGTTGCCATACTTTGACGTAAAGTTGATGGAGGTGAAACATCTACTTGAACATCAATCCCGATTTTTTGCCATTCACGTTGTAAATATTCAGAAATATCAACATAAGTGCTATTTGTGGTTAACATTACTTTTGGTTTGATTTTTTTCTCTTTAATATATTCAGCAACTAAATTTTTAGCTTTTTCTATATCGTATGTAACCAAATTTGCATCGTTATAACCTGCCAAACCTTCTGGAATAATTCCTTTAACTTTAGAAGAACCCATTCCATTTCGTAAATAAACTAATAATTTATGTCGGTCAAAACCAATATTCAAAGCTTGGCGAATACGTTTGTCTTTTACCACTTCATCATTCCCATCTAAACGAAAACCAAGATATTCCGAATTTAAATAAGGTCCGGTTAAAAGTTTTATTTGTTCTTTATATTTAGATTGTAATTCACCTTTTGAATTTAATAAATCATCTTTATAAGACGGATCTAAACCATTTATAAAATCTAAATTTCCTTGAATAAACTGAAGAAAAGCACTTTGTTTATCTGGTAAAAAATTTATTGCAACAGCATCTAAATACGGAAGTTGATTACCTTCTTCATCTTTTTCAAAATACAGAGGATTTTTTCTTAAAACCAACTTAATGTTTTCTTCCCAAATTTTAAATTGAAAAGGACCTGTTCCGATTGGATTTGTTCTAAAATCAATAGTTGCATCTTCAACAATTTCTTTCGGTACAACCGAAGCATATTTCATAGAAAGTAATCCTAAAAATGCTGGAAAAGGTTTTTGAAGTTTTATTTGAAATACAGAATCATTCACAGCTTTAAAATCATCTACATACTGAAAAATCCAAGCTCCAGGTGAAGCCAATTCCTCGCTAATAACACGTTTGAAACTATATTCAAAATCCGAAGCCACAACAACTCGTGTACTATCTTGACCAAAATTTATATGTTTATGAAAATAAACATCGTTACGTAAAACAAATTCATAGGTTTTTCCATCATCAGAAATTTTCCATGATTTTGCAACATCAGGTTTTACGTTTAATTCATCATCTAGCAATACCAAACTATTAAAAATTTGATTACAAGGCCAAATTATTGCTTGATTTCTAGCAAAAGCAGGATCTAAAGTTTGAATATTTGCACTTTCATTATATCTAAAAACCGTAAGATTTTCATTAGCAGTTTGCTTTTTTGAACATGATGTAAAAGAAAAAAGGAAACAAACTGTTGATATATAATAGAATAATGATTTCATGAAACCGATTTTTGTATGTAAATTTGCAAATTCCTTTTCTATTTAAAAGGACGAAGTAAATATAATTCAAAATTACTACTAATAAGTAGGTAATTCATATGGAAAATAGAAAAAAAGTAGCTTTTTATACCTTAGGTTGTAAACTGAATTTTTCAGAAACTTCTACTATTGCTCGAAATTTTAACGATGAAGGTTTTGATCGTGTAGATTTTGAAGAAGTTGCAGATATTTATGTTATTAATACTTGTTCGGTAACGGACAATGCAGATAAACAATTCAAACAGATTGTAAAGAAAGCTTTGAAAATAAATGACAAAGCTTTTGTTGCTGCTGTTGGATGTTATGCACAATTAAAACCAGAAGAATTAGCAGCCGTTGATGGTGTTGATTTGGTTTTAGGTGCAACCGAAAAATTCAAAATCACTGATTATATCAACGACCTATCTAAAAATGATATGGGAGAAATACATTCTTGTGAAATTGAAGAAGCTGATTTTTATGTCGGAAGTTATTCGATTGGAGACAGAACTCGTGCTTTTTTGAAAGTTCAAGATGGTTGTGATTACAAATGTACTTATTGTACAATTCCGTTAGCTCGAGGAATTTCTCGTTCTGACACTATGGAAAATGTTATGCAGAATGCTGCTGAAATTTCTGCAAAAGGAATTAAAGAAATTGTATTAACTGGTGTAAATATCGGAGATTACGGAAAAGGAGAATTCGGAAATAAAAAACACGAACATACTTTTTTAGAATTGGTTCAAGCTTTAGATACCGTTGAAGGAATTGAGCGTTTACGTATTTCTTCTATTGAACCAAATTTATTAAAAAACGAAACGATTGATTTTGTATCAAAAAGCAAAACCTTTGTTCCGCATTTTCACATTCCGTTACAATCTGGAAGCAACGAGATTTTAAAGAAAATGAAACGTAGATATATGCGTGAATTATATCAAGATCGTGTTTCTAAAATTCGTGAAGTTATGCCTGATGCTTGTATCGGAGTTGATGTTATTGTTGGTTTCCCTGGCGAAACAGATGAATTATTTTTAGAAACTTTTAATTTCTTGAATGATTTAGACATTTCTTATTTACATGTTTTCACTTACTCAGAAAGAGACAATACAGAAGCAATAGATTTTGAAGGTGTTGTTCCGATGAATGTTCGAAGTAAAAGAAGTAAAATGCTTCGTGGTTTATCTGTAAAAAAGCGCAGACACTTCTATGAAAACCAATTAAATACAAAACATACTGTTTTATTCGAAAGTGAAAATAAAGAAGGTTATATTCACGGATTTACAGAAAATTATGTAAAAGTAAAAACACCTTGGAATCCAGAATTAGTTAATACATTACATGAAATTGAATTAACAAAAATTGATGAAGACGGAATTGTTCGATTTAATTTTATAAATGAACCTGTTTTTTCATAAAAATAGAAATAATAAAAAAACGTGTCTAATTAATTAGGCACGTTTTTTCGTTTTGGTTGTTTGGTTTTGGTTAATCTAGATTTTTATACCGGTAGCTAATAATTCTTTGTAGCTAGGATTTTTCTTAAAGAAAGTAACAATTTTAGAATTAACAGGAACAATACGTAATTTTCGTTCTTCTGCCCCATCTAAAATTAAACTGATGAATTTAGAAATTTTTTCTTCATCTTCACATCCATTCTCATGTAATTTCGTCAAAAATAATTTACGTTCTTGTATCGAATACTCAATTACAATAAAATTTTCACCACATCGTGCTTCGAATTGTCTTAATAATTCATTATTTTTAAACTCCATAATTTCAATAAATGTTTTTATAATAATTAATTTTGCGTTTTTTGGTTAGGAAAACACTTTATATAAATAATTAGCTTAATTTTATATTATAAATATTAATAATAAAAAAATACCTCACTTTTTATTTTATATCCGCAAATAAAGGAAATATTTTTAAATAATACAAATTAAAATCGCAATTTGACAAAGAAATGAGCAAAACACCAGTATATTTCATGCCCGGACTGGCTGCAAATCCTTTAATTTTTGAGAAAATCACACTTGATTCTAGTCAATTTGAATGCTTTTACTTAGATTGGAAGGAGCCAAAAAGTGAGGAATCACTCAATTGTTATACAAAAAGAATTATAAAAGAAATAAAACATGAAAATCCAGTATTGATTGGAGTTTCATTTGGAGGCATAATTGTCCAAGAAATTGCGAAACAAATTGCAATTAGAAAAGTCATCATAATTTCAAGTGTAAAAGATCCTTCAGAATTTCCTGATAATTTTAGAATGGCTAAAAAATGGAAATTGTATTATTTTTTTCCTACTCGATTTGTTGACTTTTTTCAAAATATTACAAAAAAAATAGTATCTTCAAAAAAAATTAACGAACGTATCAAAATGTATGAAAAATATTTAACGGTTCGTTCTAAAAATTATTTAGATTGGGGAATCAAAAATGTTTTATTATGGGAAAATCAAAATCCAATTGAAAACATTGTTCATATTCACGGGACAGAAGATCATATTTTTCCGAAGAAATATATTAAAAATGCAATTTTCTTACCCAAAGCCACGCATGTTTTGGTTTTATTACAATCAAAATGGCTGAACAAAAATCTCCCAAACCTAATATTGAATGAAAGCTATGAAGAAAAATTGGATTAAAAAATCATTAACCGTAACAGGAATTATTGCAACAGGAATATTGTTTTCACAGTTTACCGGTGAAGGAACAAATTATACAAGTGTTGATGTAAAAAACCACGTGTATTTACCAAATAACATGAATTTTTGCGGAGAAAAAGTTCCGATGAGAATCATTGATGTTAAAGAAAGACTAGATCGCGAAATGACTGTAAATATTAATTTACATTCGGCTACAACATTGATTATCAAAAGAGCAAATCGGTATTTCCCTGAAATTGAACCTATTCTAAAAAAACACGGAATTCCGGATGATTTTAAATATTTAGCGGTTATAGAAAGTGCCTTAACTAATGCAACTTCATCAGCTGGTGCAAAAGGATTTTGGCAATTTATGCCCGAAACTGCAAAAGAATATAATTTAGAAGTAACCAATTCAATTGATGAAAGATACGATGTTGTAAAAGCAACAGAAGCGGCTTGTCAATATCTAAAAAAAGCTCATGCAAAGTTTGGAAATTGGACGTTAGTTGCTGCTTCTTATAATCGTGGAATGGGCGGAATTCAGAAATCATTAGATTCGCAAGGTGTTTCTGATTATTATGATTTGTTTTTAACTGAAGAAACATCAAGATATGTTTTTCGAATTTTGGCATTGAAAGAAATCATGGAAAATTCAGGGAAATATGGTTTTCAACTTCCGAATGATGTTTTATACGATCCAATAAAAACAAAGAATTTACCTGTTACTGAAAATATTCCTGATTTAGCTAAATATGCATTAGATCAAGGAATTAATTATAAAATTTTGAAACTACATAATCCGTGGATGCGAGACACTTCTTTAACTATTACACCAGGAAAAAGTTATGTTATTCAAATTCCGACAGAAGGTTACAAAAGATAATATCAACAACGCCATCTATTTTGATGGCGTTGTTGTTTATTACATAATTTTTTATACATTGAATTCAACCTTTAATTAGGTTATATTTTAAACACATTTTCATTTGTTTAAAAATACAATGAATAATTGAAAATAAATCTAACGAAATCAAAATTTAATAGATAATATTTAAGAGATTCTGAAACAAGTTCAACATCTCAAAAAGAAAAATATAAACTTTCGTTAAGACTTTCTTCTTTAGCAACTATATACATGGTCATATCTGAAAAAATAGTAAATTAGCAAAAACAAAAAAATTATGCCATCAGATTGTATCAGCTATCAAGATTCTGGATATTTTTCTAAACTTATGATCGATTATTTAAACGAAGATAAAAACGTTCAATCGTTATATCATCGTTTTCCGAATTTAGAAAATTTTGAAGCTCAAATTCTTGAAAAACAAGCCGATTTTTCTAATGCCAATCGTGAAATACTTTCTCTAGCTTTAGCTGATCAATATTCGAATTTCGAAATTTCTGAAGCCACAAAAGCAAACATCGAATTACTTAAAAACTCAAATACTTTTACGATTACCACAGGTCATCAGTTAAATTTATTTACTGGTCCGTTGTATTTTTTGTACAAAATCATTTCGGTGATTAATTTGACCAAAGAACTAAAAGTAAAATATCCATCGTTTGATTTTGTACCCGTTTATTGGATGGCAACGGAAGATCATGATTTTGATGAAATTCATTATTTCAATTACGAAGACAAAAAATTTCAATGGAATAAAAATGCTACTGGTCCGGTTGGCCGTTTAGATTTAGAAAACTTAGATAAGGTTTTCGAAGCCTTTTCGACTCAATTAGGTTTAGGTGAGAATGCCAAACAATTGAAAACTTGGTTTGAAAATGCGTATTTAAAACACCAAAACTTAGCTGATGCAACACGTTATTTAGCAAATGAAATTTTTGGCTCTTATGGACTTGTAATCCTTGATGGTGACGATAAAAATCTGAAATCCGTTTTTGCTCCTTATGTTGTAAAAGAATTAGTTGAACAGCAATCGCATAATGAAGTTGCTAAAAGCTACGACATTCTAAAAGATTATTTGATTCAGGTAAATCCGCGTGAAATTAACTTGTTTTACATCGAAAATGGATTGCGTGAACGTATTGTTTTTGAAAACGAACTTTACAAAGTTAATCACTCAAACATTACATTTACAAGAGATGAAATTTTAAAATTAGTTGACACAAATCCAGAAAAGTTTAGTCCGAATGTAATTTTACGACCTTTATATCAAGAAATTATTTTACCTAATTTATGCTATATTGGTGGTGGTGGCGAATTGGCTTATTGGTTGGAATTGAAAGAAGTTTTTAATTATTTCAAGGTTCCGTTTCCGATGATTTTACTTCGTAATTCAGTTTTAATAGCTAGTGAAAAACAAGCGAATAAAGCAGATAAATTAGGATTGAATTGGAAGGATTTATTTATGAAGAAAGACCAATTGATTCATACCAAAACCGTTACGTTATCTGAAAATCATTTTGATTTTGAAAAACAACGTAATTTCTTACAGAAACAATTTAACGATTTAAAATCATTAGCTTTAAAAACAGAAAAATCGTTTGAAAACGCTGTTTTAGCACAAGAAAAAAAGCAATTAAAAGGTTTGGACAATTTAGAAAAACGTTTACAAAAAGCCGAACGTAAATTACACGAAGATGCTTTAAACCGAATGATTGAATTGCAACTAGAATTGTTTCCGAAAGGAAGTTTACAAGAACGAAATGTAAACTTTGCTGAATTTTACAAAGCTTACGGAAACGACTTAATTAAAAAACTTTTTGAGGAATTACATCCACTAGATCAGAAATTTACTATAGTCATTTTATAAAACTAAAAAATTCGCTTTATAGCGAATTTTTTAGTTTTATATTTAAAATTTCATTTTTGAGAAGCTCTATTCCAATAAAAAAACAATTACTATCAACAATCTTAGTTATTTCATCTTTATATTTTATAGTGTACGTATTAATTGTAGTACAACTTCCTGGTTTTAATTTATTAAGTTCAATTTCGAAGGAATTAATTAGCTCGATGTCTTTTTGAGATAATTCTTTATGTTGATTATTCGAATTGAAAAAATATTTATCTTCTTTTCGTTCAATTACAATAGTATCTTGATATGAATTAAAACAACCTTGAGAATCCAAAATAATAGAAAAGCTTTCGTTAGTAGCTAATCGCTCAATCCAAGTTTTAGTTTTAGAAAAAGCTGAATGTGCTTTAGAAAAATCTGCAGCAAACAAATTGAAATTTAAGAATATAAATCCTAATATAAATAAATTGGTAAAAAATTTATTAGTAATCATAAAAAATCTTGGTTAAAACAAATCACTTCCTTCAAATACTGTTCCGAAATTGACACAAATGTTTCTTTTTCTAAAATATCAAGAACTTGAAAGCCATCTTCTTTATGAGCTTAAATATAATGTAGGTTCTTAACATCTCTTTTATAAACATTTTATCTAATTCAATTCATAAAAAAAATCCACTCGCTATTGAGTGGATTTTTAGGTTATATTAATTTGGCGCTTTTTTAGTTTTATCTAATTGATCTAAGTTTTTATTATAAACTGTAGTAACTTCAATTAAAATATCTTGAGCATTTTGATACGTATTATCATTAATGAATCTTGCTAAACTATCAATATTTGCTTTATAATCACTTAAAAGACTTTGGTAGTAATAATTATCAAAATCGGCATTGTTAGAAACTGTCAATTTGTAGAGTTTATCATTCAAATTTTTAGATAGCTTTTCAGGAATTTCTATTCCTTTATCAACACAAACTGCTTTAATTTTTTCTAAACTTTTGGAATGACCTTCATTCGCTTTTGTTGAAAAATCTTTTAATTCAGGTTTAGTAGCACGTTCCATTCCTATAGCGGTAGCTTGTGTAAAGAAATGTTCGTTATCCAAAAGATTCTGAATAACCACAATACTTTGTTTATCAGCTTCTGAAAGTTTACTTTGATCTACTGTTGTGTTTTTATTAGAATTATTGTCTTTTTGACAAGAAACAAAAAATAATGATGCAAGTAAAAACATTGAACCACCAATCAATTTTAAATTATATTTAATCATAGTTTTGTTTTTTTATTAATTCAATCATAAATATAATAAATTATTAATAACAAAAACACGATAAGTATAAAATAATTGTAATTATTTTTTAAATTTTAATTGATAAACATCATCAAGTTCGTCATTCGATGTAATATTTACTTCCAAATCGGTTACATATCCCGAATTTAAACCGTAAACCCAACCATGCAAACTCAACTCCTGCCCGCCTTCCCAAGCTCTTTGTACAATTGAAGTCTTTGCTAAATCATAAACTTGTTCTTCTACATTTAATTCTACAAATCGATTGAATCGAATATCTTCATTTTCAATTTCATCTAATTCATTAGCATGTAAACGATAAACATTCTTGATATGACGAATCCAGTTGTCAATAATTCCAACCGAATTATTACCCATTGCTGCCTTTACGCCACCACATCCATAATGCCCGCAAACGATTACATGCTTAATTTTTAAAACGTTAACCGCATAATCCAAAACAGATAACATATTCATATCGGTATGAACAACCATATTTGCAATATTTCTGTGCACAAAAACATCTCCTGGTTTTGCTCCGATAATTTCATTTGCTGGAACACGGCTATCGGAACATCCAATCCAAAGTACCGGTGGAGTTTGTTTAATCGATAAATGTTTGAAATAATCCGGATCTAATTTCAATTGAGATTCAACCCATTTATGATTATTTACAAGTAGTTGTTCATAAAATTTTGTTTTCATATTTTAGATTTCTGTATCAATAAAAATTACTTCTCCTGTTTCAACTTTATAATATGCGCTAACAACCCCAATTTCATTATTTTTCAACATCTCATTAAGAACCACACTTCGATTGATAATTTCTTGTTTCATAATATGAACGTTATTAAAAGCAACTTTATCAATTCCTTCTTGAGATTTTATATCTAAGGTCGGATAAAGTTTTTTTATCTCATTTATAGAAGGTTGTACTTTATTTAATAAACTGGTTAAATGACCTAATTTCACATCGTGACAAGCTCCTTTAATTGCACCACAATTTGAATGACCTAAAACCACAATCAATTTTGAACCTGCCAATTTACATGCAAATTCCATAGATCCAATTACATCATCATTAATGATATTTCCGGCAACACGAGTACTAAAAACATCTCCTAAACCTTGATCAAATATCAATTCTGCTGAAGTTCTACTATCTATACAACTCAATATTATTGCAAAAGGAAACTGACTTTCTCTTGATTTATTAACTTGTTCTAAAAGATCGTGATTGGTCTTTAAGTTTTCTACAAAACGTTGATTCCCTTCTTTTAAAAACTCTAAAGCTTTAGTTGGAGTCACTGTAGATTGATCTTCTGCTGTATGAAATTTCATCTTCAAATATTTAGTTACGATTCAAAGTTATAATTAAATCTTATGCTCAGAGTTAAAACAAAACACTTTTTTTACAAAAAAAAACAATTTTAAATTTAACTTTCATTTAAGAATATTATCTCCTATTTTTGTAATTCAAATTCAAAGAGGAAAAATTTGACTGATTGCAACCTCGTAAAAAAAATGCTAAAGCAGAAAACACTTTCCTTTAGCTTGATTTTGTTGCCTTCTTAAATTTACCTCCAATGTAAATCTTAAAAAAATATAACAAAAATATGGCTTATTTTTTCACCTCAGAATCTGTTAGTGAGGGACATCCAGATAAAATTGCTGATCAAATTTCAGACGCATTAATTGATAACTTTTTAGCTTTTGATCCAGAATCTAAAGTTGCTTGTGAAACTTTGGTTACAACTGGCCAGGTTATTTTAGCAGGAGAAGTTAAATCAAACACCTATTTAGACGTTCAAAAAATCGCTCGTGATACCATTAAAAAAATTGGTTATACAAAAAGCGAATATATGTTTGATGCGAATTCTTGTGGAATTCTATCTGCTATTCACGAACAATCTGCTGATATCAATCAAGGTGTTGACAAAACGAATAAAGAAGAACAAGGTGCTGGTGATCAAGGAATTATGTTTGGTTATGCAACCAATGAAACAGAAGATTTCATGCCATTAGCTTTAGATTTATCTCATAAATTGTTACAAGAATTAGCTGAATTAAGAAGAGAAAACAACGAAATCACTTATTTAAGACCAGATGCAAAATCTCAGGTAACATTAGAATATGGCGATGACAACAAACCTAAAAAGGTAGTTACTATTGTTTTATCTACTCAACATGACGATTTTGTTAAACCAGAAAACAACACTCTTGAAGCGAAAATAAAAGCTGAGAAAGAAATGCAAGACAAAATCAAATCTGATATTGTAAACATTTTAATTCCTCGTTTATTAAAAAAATATCCTCAATACGAAGCGTATTTCAACGATGAAATTATCTACCACATCAACCCAACTGGAGTTTTCATTATTGGAGGTCCACATGGAGATACAGGTTTAACTGGTCGTAAAATTATAGTTGATACTTATGGTGGAAAAGGTGCTCACGGTGGTGGTGCATTTTCAGGTAAAGACCCGAGTAAAGTTGACCGTTCTGCTGCTTATGCTGCGCGTTATATTGCGAAAAACTTAGTAGCTGCTGGAGTTGCTGACGAAATCTTAGTTCAAGTTTCTTATGCAATTGGTATTGCTGAACCTATGGGTGTTTTTGTAAATACTTACGGAACTTCAAAAGTGAACATTTCGGACTCAGAAATTGCAGTTAAGATTCAGGAATTATTTGATTTAAGACCTTATTTTATTGAACAATCTTTAAAATTACGTCAACCAATTTATAGCGAAACTGCTGCTTACGGACACATGGGACGTAAAAACGAAATCGTTTCTAAAACATTCACAACTCCAAACGGAGAAGAAAAAGTTATGGAAGTTGAACTTTTCACTTGGGAAAAATTAGACAAAATAAATGAAGTTAAATCTTTATTTTCACTATAAAATTAAAGCTGTCTTTTTAGGCAGCTTTTTTAAATTCAATTTTATATTATGATTGGAATTATCGGAGCCATTCCCGAAGAAATCAATGCGATTATAGAAGAAATGCAAATTTCTGAAACTCGAATCATCGGAAAAAGAAAATATTATATCGGTAAATTAGAAAACAAAGATTGCGTTGTTGTATTTTCACGAATTGGTAAAGTTGCAGCAACGATTACAACAACAACTTTAATCCAAGAATTTAAAATAGCTAAACTTATATTTACTGGAGTTGCTGGAGGAATTAATCCAAATGTAAAAGTTGGAGATATTGTTTTGGCTACATCACTTTCACAACATGATTTTGATGCTTTTCCTTTATATCCTAAAAATGAAATTCCTTTAATTAATAAGAAATATTTCAAAACAGATTCAGGTTTAAACCAAATTACTTCGACTGAAATAACTTCATTTCTAGAAAACAAAACCATTCATTCATATATTTCTGAAAATGATTTAAATGAATTTGGTATTCAAACTCCTGTTTTACATCAAGGTTTGATTGTAAGTGGTGACCAATTTATTTATCAACCAGAACAAGTTTCAAAAATCTTAACCGATTTTCCAGAAGCTTTATGCGCAGAAATGGAAGGCGCTGCAGTTGCACAAGTTTGTCATGAATATCACATTCCATTTACAGTTATTCGGACGATTTCAGATAATGCAAACGAAAGTGCGACTTTAGATTTTAATAAATTTATTGAACAAATTTCTAATAGATATGGATTGTGGATTGTGAAACATATTTTACAAAACATCCAAAATTAAAACAAAAAACTCAATTGAAACTTTATCTTCTGATACTGAATTCAATTGAGTTTTTCTTTTACTGTTCCTTTGGTGTAACTTGTTTATGTTCGTTAATAATTTCACGAGTTTCTTTGTAAATATAAGGAACGATTATTTTTATTTCGAATGTAGAAGTTGTTAACTCACCAGAAATATCACTTGGCTGCCAATCATCGAGATTGTTTAAATAATTTATGATTGATTGATGCATTCTTGAATCATCACTTGTTTCATTTCTGACATTATCAATTAGACCATATTGATTGATATCGAATCTAAAAATCAAATATTGAGTTTCTTTACTATTTACACCATTACCTCTATTGATAATTTCATTCAAATCACTTTTAAGGTCATCATAACTGATAGTTATTGGTTTTGCAAAATTTGTAAAATTCTCAGAACTTACAATTCGTTGAAAAAAAACAGGCTTATCATCATAAACTTCCTCGCTTTCGACATCAACATCAAAACCTCTATCTTTGATATTCACAAAATTAAATAGTTTTAGATTCAAATTAACTTGTTCTCCTTGCGCGTTTAAAAAAAGTACTTTTTTATTTGAATCAATTAAATAACTATACGTTTCATCATTATATTTAAAAGTTGATTTATATGTAGCACCTTCTACATAATAGATGATAATTTTAGTTTTTGATAATTGCTGATTTTCAAAAGTAAAATCACAATCTGAATTTAAATTTGCATAACTCGAAAAAACAGGAGTTATTCCTAATAATAGAAATAAAAAATACTTATTTAAAAAAAATGATTTGAATATTTTATTTTTCATGATGTTTGGTTGGTTTTAATAATATATAAAAATAATAAAAAATTAACATTATTCAACCTTAAATCACAAAATAATATATCTAGTTAAAACTATTCTTGTTTTTTACGTTTTCTTTTAAAAATAAAATATCCAATAACTGCAATGAAAAACAATGGCCAAATGTAAATCAATCCAATAAAAAATCCAGGAATCCAGCTAATACTTCCTTTCAAAGCATTTACGATTTTATCTCCATAAGAAACGGTTACGCCAGATTCTGAAGTTGGTTTATAGAAATTAATATTCAAAGTACTCATCGAAACACGACTTTTCATATAATTAAGTTGTCCTTCTTTGGATTCAATTTCTTCACGAATGACATTGATTTGTTGTTCAATTTCTATTATATCAGAAACTTTTGTTGCTTTTCTTAACAAATCGATATAACGAGCTTCTAACTCTTTTTTAGATTTTAATCTTGCTTCTAAATCAATAAATTGTTCGGTAACATCTTCTGAAGTGATTTGCTTTTCATCAAAATAAGAAACACCATGAGTAACTTCATTTATTAATTTTTCAAAGTTTTGATTTGGAACTCGAATTACAATATTTCGCGTAATTTCATTATATCCTTTTGTTTCATTATCTAACTGAATATAACCATTTGAACCTTTTAAAGCTGCATAAATTTTTGCAGCAGTTTTGTTCATATCAGCAGTTTCAAAACGTAAAGTTCCATTTTTTATAATTTTCTGGTCAATCAAGGAAACATCGTTATTAGAAACATTCGATACTTCTGCTGCAGCTTCAACTGGTTGCGCTGGTACAAAAGCTTCTTCGGTAACTGCAGATTTATCTGTTTTGGACGAAGTTTCATCGGCTGCTTTCTTACAAGAAATAAGAATTAAAGCGAAACTTAAAAAATATAAAATACGTTTCATAAGTGTGATTTTTAACGAATATAAGAAATAAAAACTTTTTTCTAAAATCAATAAAAAAGTTCCTCAGTAAAAGGAACCTATTATGTTATTGTAAACTTTTAATGATTTTACTCATTTCATCAGCTGGAATAATGTCTGAATTATATCTAGAAAATAATTTAACTTCATACGAACTTTTTACAGGTTTTCCATCTATTTGTGCTGGTTTCCATTTATCTAAACCGTATAAAAATTTAACTACATAATCAAGTCCATCAATATTCACTTCAGAAAAATATTTCGCATTTACGATCATACCATTCTCATCAATATCAAATTGAAATTTTGTAACTCCTTTTGTATTTTCAGGCATTTCATTGAAATTTGAATTTGAAGAAATGGCTGAAGTTATTTTTGAAAATAGTTCCTGCTTATCAAATAACAAAGGTTCAGGTATAGCATCGTATTTTTCTGCATCTAAAACTTTTGAATAAACCAAAGCGTGAGAAGATGATTTCATACCTAAACTTGAAAATTTTTCACTATAATTTTTTAAAACAAAATTCTGTAAATCTAAAGTGGTTTGTTTTCCATCTTCATCAAAAAATAAAACATTTCTGTTTCCGTCAACAACATAATTAAAAGTCGAATTATTGAATTCAAAAGAATCCAAATACACATCAAAATCTTTGTAATAAAGTACAATTTTATCATCAAGAAAACGAATCGAAGAATTAACTTCATTCAAATTAGAATTTGTTCTTGCATTTAGATTAAAAAAACTAGAACTAGCAAATACTAATAACATAAAAAACTGTTTCATATTTTTTTGATTTAAAAGATTAATTATATAAATTTATATATATTAAACTAAAAAAAATGAGAAATTATTTTAAATCAATAATATTTATTTTTCTTTTTTCAACAATGTGCAATGCACAAAAGAACAAAATAATACTTATATATTCGTCAATCACAAAAGAACTTCCAGTAAAAATAGTTTTAAAAGAAAATGTAACCGATACCATAACTTCTACTATTATTTTACAATATGATGTGAATAATTTATCTAGGTTTGTTTATATAGATACGTTTATAGATGAAAAAGTACATTTAATTACGAATAAAAGAAAACATAATTACAAACTAGATAAAATTAAATATTTAGAATTTGTTGATGAGAATAACAAAAAGAATATTTTTACCATTATACCACAAATCATCAAAAAAAATATTGTAGAGGTTAAAAGTCAAGGAAAAATCAATTACTACATTTCGTATTCAGACAAAAATATAATAGCAGAAAGTCACGGTTATGCTTACATCGAAAAAGATGGCAAATGGACAAAACACAAAAAATGGATTAACAGATCGCTATTTGAAAAAATTCAAAACCTGATTAGCGACGAACCCGATTTAGCAGCAAAATTGAATCAAAGAGAAATCCCACAATCAGAGATTTTTGAAATTTTGGCTGAATATAACTCAAGAAAATTATAACATTTTCAAACTATTCTCAAACGGCACACGATGAATCAAACTGCGTCCTAAAGTAATTTCATCTGCATATTCCAATTCATCACCGATTGCAATTCCACGAGCAATGGTAGAAGTTATAATATCGAAATCTTTAATTTGTTTGTAAATATAGAAATTGGTCGTATCACCTTCCATTGTTGAACTCAAAGCGAAAATAATTTCTTTAACTTTTCCTTCTTTTACTTTATTAATTAAAGTAACAATATTAAGCTGACTTGGAGCAACGCCGTCGATTGGAGAAATTTTCCCGCCTAAAACGTGATAATGTCCTTTAAAAAGTTGCGTGTTTTCCAAAGCCATCACATCCCTGATGTCTTCAACTACGCAAATTATTGAATTATCTCTTGATGGATTTTCACAAATTTCACATAATTCTCTATCTGAAATGGTATGGCAATTTTTACAATATTTAATATCGTTTCGCAAACCCAAAAGCGCTGTAGTCAATCCAGCAGTTTGGTCTGCAGGTTGACGCAAAAGATGTAAAACCAAACGCAAAGCAGTTCGTTTACCGATTCCTGGTAATTGCGAAACTTCGTTAACCGCGTTCTCTAAAAGTTTAGATGGAAAATTCATTCGACAAAGATACAAAATACAACATTTAAAAAAATACAGAATTTATAGATAAACAATTCAAAATAGTTATTTTTGAACAAATAATTTCAAAACATGACGCCAACTATAATTATAACAATTCTTGTTATTTATTTCGGAACATTGATCCTTATTTCAAATGTTATCGGAAAAAAAGACAGCAGTAATAATGCTTTTTTTCAAGCCAATAAAAATTCAAAATGGTATTTGGTTGCCTTTGGAATGATTGGAACCGCACTTTCTGGTGTGACATTCATTTCAGTTCCGGGGGAAGTTGGTGCTTCTGGTGGCGAACAATTCAAATATTTTCAGTTTGTACTCGGAAATGCTTTAGGTTTTATTGTAACGGCAACCGTTTTACTTCCGTTATATTATCGTTTAAACTTGGTTTCGATTTATGAATATTTCGAAAAACGTTTGGGTTTTTATAGTTATAAATCCGCAGCTTCAATTTTCCTAATCAGTAGAACTATCGGTTCGGCTTTTCGTTTGTATTTGGTAGTGATTGTCTTTCAATATTTTGTGTTTGATCATTTGAATATACCGTTTGCTGCAACCGTTTTAATTTCATTGGGATTAATCTTTGCATACACCTATAAATCAGGCTTAAAAACCATTATTATAACCGATACGTTACAAACTTTCTTTTTGATTTCATCGGTAATCTTAACGATAATTTTCATTTGCATGGCAATGGATTATTCGGCAATTGAAGCTTTTGAAACGATTAAAGAAAGTAATTATTCAAAAATTTTCTTTTGGGATGATTTTGTAACAAGTAAATATCACTTTGTAAAACAAATTTTAGGTGGAATGTTCGTAACCATAGCAATGACTGGCTTAGACCAAGATTTGATGCAGAAAAATTTGAGTTGTAAAAACATCAAAGAAGCTCAAAAGAATATGTTCACGTTTACAGGAATATTTGTTTTAATAAACATCTTCTTTTTAGGAGTTGGAGCTTTACTTTATATTTATGCAGAATCTAAAGGAATTTCTGTTCCAGTTGATCCGTTAACAGGTAAACCAAGAACTGATTTATTGTTCCCTGAAATTGCTTTTAATCATTTGGCTTTAATTCCTGCAATCGTATTTTTATTAGGATTAATCGCCGCAACATTTGCTACAACCGATTCTGCTCTGACGGCATTAACCACTTCATTTTGTATCGATTTCTTAGGAATGGACAAACCTGAAAATATCAATAAGCCAAACAATGTACGTAATCGAAAATTAATTCATTTAGGATTTTGCTTCTTGATGTTTATTGTGATTGTGATTTTCAACATCATAAATGACGCTTCAGTTGTGAGTATGATTTTCAAAATTGCATCGTACACTTACGGCCCACTTTTGGGATTATTTTCGTTCGGAATGTTTATGAAATCAAGAAAAGTAAAAGACAAACTGGTTCCGATAATTTGTATTGCTGCACCATTCATCACTTTATTTATCAGTATGAATTCGCATTTATTCTTCGGTAATTATGTTTTCGATAACGAATTAATCATCGTAAATGGATTGATAACTTTCCTACTTTTATTAGCAATCAGTTTTAAAGAAAAAAATAAAACGAGCGATATTTAATCTCGCTCGTTTGCTTTAATATTGTTTTGTATTTAGCAAAACCAAGGTACAAGCTTCTTCAAAACCAATACCGTTTTCGGTTAACTTTTCATAAAAATCTGGATTCTCGGTTCCGGGATTAAAAATCACACGTTTGGGTTTCAAACCTAAAATATAATCATAATAAGGTTGTTGATTTGTCGGATTCAAATACAAAGTAACTGTATCAAGCTTTTCATAAGGTAACAAGTTGGTTACTATTTCAACACCATCAACTTCTCCTTTTCGTAAACCATAGGCCTTAACATCGTGCCCAAATTGTTTCAGCTTACGTATAGCCATATTTGAGTACCGTTGAACATTTTCACTCGCACCCATTACCAAAGTTTCTTTACTCATATTGTTTCGTTTTACATAAAGATACAAATAAAAACGATTTGGGCAAACCTTCCACTCCGTTTCAGGCCGGGCTGTAAGTACTCGCTTTTTGCAAATTTTAATTTGCAAAAGAGCTCAAACAATACTTCCATCCCTTTTGCGTAAATGAAGTCATTCTATTAATAATTTAGAATTCTTATTTAAATAATCACATTTATTTCAACATCATAGTTTTTATTAATTGTAACAAAAATCCTTTTTATTGCACTAATAATTAAAACTCTAACAAAACAGCGCATGAAAAATTTACTATTATTCTTACTTATTCCTTTTATTTCTCAAGCTCAAATCGTGAATGGTATTGTAAAAGACAAAAATTCAAAAGAAGGAATTTCATTTTTAACTGTTGCGATTGAAAATTCAGATGTTTATGCATTAACCAATGAAAATGGTGAATTTCAATTTAATCTTTCTGATATCAATGAAAAAAATATCATTATTGATAATATTTATTTTGAACCTTTTTCAATGAAAATTAATGATGGAAATTACATAAATATTGAATTAACTGAACTTAGTTATACTTTAGAAGAAATGGTTCTTTACAATCAACCTATTAAAAAAGTTTTCGAAGATATTATTTCTAATTCAGAAAAAACCTTAAAAACCAATGTAAAAATCAATGCTTTTTACCGTGAAGATTATTTTAAAAATGGTAAAAAATATTTCTTCTCAGATGGAATTATCGATTTTTATATTAAGAATAAAACAAGTAAAATTGATGCTGTTATTCTTCAAAGTAGAGTTATTGATTCTAACTCGGATCAACAATTAAACGAAATAGATTTGGAATATATTGCTGGACTTTCTCCTGATGAAATGATTGAAATGGGGATGAAGTTTAATTTCATTAAGAAAATTATTAAAGACAAAAATTATGATTTTCATGTAACTTCAAAAAAATCTGGAGACAATGAGCTTCATACTTTGTATTTTGAACCAATACCAACTTCTACAGAACGATTTTTGTTTAAAGGTAAAGTTGTTTTTGACGATTCAGCGAAGCTAATTTATGAAATGGATGTTCAGTTTGATGATAATTTTAAACAATTTAATAAAGAGATTAATATCTTGATATTAAAGATTAAAATGAATGACATAAACTATAAAGTAAAATTTAATTACAACAACAATAAATATTATTTGACTTATCTGAATCAATATTTTGATTGCGATGTCATCACTAAAAAAGGCAAAAACACAGAAAAAGTTATTGGAAAGACCGAACTAATTGCACTTGGAATCGAAAATACTTCAACTTTCCCAAACAAAGATTCTATTTTCAAAAAGAAAAAATTATACGAAAACGGAAACAAATTCAGTTATGAATTTTGGAATGATGATTTAATTAAAAACTATATCAAATAAAAATGAAACTAATCACTTATTTATTTTTACTTTTTCCTGTATTAATGTTTGCTCAAAACATTACCTATTCTGGAATTGTTCGAGATAAATCATCTGGAAAACCAATCGAACACGTAAGTATTTCTGTTTATGATTCAAATATTGCGACTTTAACAAATTCTGAAGGTCGTTTTCGAATCACTGTTCCGGCTTCAGCAAAGAAAATTAATTTCAATCATCTAAGTTTTGACAGATTAGATTATGTTTTTACTAATCAAACAGAAGATATTACTATTTATTTAGTCGATTCTTCTTTTGATTTAGAAGAAATGATTATGTACAATCGACCGATTAAAGATATTATAAAAGAAGTGATTGATAATTCTAAAGCAAAGTTCTCTAAAGATGTAAAATTGAATACCTATTATCGAGAAATGATGAATGTTGATGATAAAGTATATTCGTATGCCGATGGAATGCTGAATTATTATTTCAAAAATAAATCTGCAAGTGAAGTTGTAGTTGACCAAAGTCGTGCATTGGTTTTTAATGATGATTTTAAAAATTATGAAGACGCACCAATCAAATTTTATCTTCTTGATTTACAAACCATAATTACTTCGGCTTTTAAATTCGATCGTATTTGGAAAATTGTAAAAAATAAAAATTATGATTTATATATTACTGGTAAAAAAGCATCCGATGGAAGAGAATTGAAAATTATGTATTTTGAACCTTCAGATGGTAATCTTGAAGATTATTATAAAGGAACGATGATTTTTGACGAAGAAAAGAAGTTGGTTCTTGAAATAAATATTGAACTTTCTCCAAATCATATAAAAAATTTGAAAGAAGAAGGTCGATTAATATATAAAGTTCATTTTACAGATATCAAATTCAAACAAATTTTTAACGATACAGACAATCGCTATTTTTTAGCTTATGATAGTCGAAGAATTCGTGGCGATGTAAAAATTTCAAACCATCGTTTTTCAGTTGGTGGAATTCACGAATTGATTACCGTTAACTCAACAATCACAAACGAAAAACCAGAACCTAAAAAAGTTTATTTCGAAAAAACTTTAGATGTTTTAGGTAAAAATTATAAAAATCGCTTTTGGGAAAATCAGAACGTAATTCTACTAAATCAGAAGGAAGAAGAAATGTTAAAAAAAATAAATAATTAGTTTTTTAAGATTTACGTAACAAAAAATGAACTAATTTTGAATCAACAAAAAATCAGAAAATGTTTTTAAATCAGTTACATCATTATCATATTCACGCTCGAGCGAGAAGATAATGTTGTATATGTAAGTGAACCATATAAATTTTATTAAACCCGTTTGAGTACATCAAATGGGTTTTCTTTTTTTTAGGCTTTTTTGATGTACTCATATTTTTAAAAATTAAAATGAATACATTAAAAATAGCCATTCAAAAATCAGGTCGATTAAACGAAGATAGCCTTAAATTACTTAAAGATTGTGGGATTTCTATTGACAACGGAATCGATCAACTTCGTGTTCAAGCACGTAATTTTCCAATAGAGATTTTCTTTCTGCGCAACTCAGATATTCCACAATATGTAAAAGATGGAGTTGTAGATTGTGCCATCATTGGTGAGAATTTACTTATAGAGAATGAAATGACGTTGCCAATTGTACAAAAACTTGGTTTTTCAAAATGTCGTTTATCTGTTGCAGTTTCTAAATCTTCTGAAATTAATTCAATTCAAGATTTTCAGAATAAAAAAATAGCTACTTCTTATCCCAATACAGTGCTTAATTTTTTCAAATCAAAAAATATCAATATAGAAATTCACGAAATTTCTGGTTCTGTAGAAATTGCTCCAAGTATTGGTTTGTCTGATGCTATTGTTGATATTGTTTCTTCCGGAAATACCTTATTTAAAAATAATTTAAAGGAGTTTCAAACCATTCTTAAAAGTGCAGCAATTTTAGTTTCAACTCCAAATTTAGATAGCGAAAAATCTACTATATTAAAAAAACTTCAGTTTAGAATAGAATCTGTTTTAAAAGCAAGGAACTCAAAATATATTTTGATGAATGTTCCAAACGATAAAATCGATTTAATCAGTACTATTCTTCCTGTTCTAAAATCTCCAACGGTGATGCCTTTAGCTGAAAAAGGCTGGAGTAGCGTTCATTCTGTAATTAATGAAGATAAATTTTGGGATATTATTGACGAACTCAAACAAGCTGGCGCCGAAGGAATTTTGGTAGTACCAATAGAAAAAATGATTTTATAAGTCTTAAGGTGTAAGTCATAAGTATGATAGAAACCTTTGAACTTAAGTCTAAGAACTTAAAACTAAAAAAGAATGCAAACTTATATAAACCCAAAACTTTCCGATTGGTCAACATTAACTTCTCGTCCAACCAAAGAAGTGCAAGATTTACAAAAAATTGTTTTTGACGTTTTTGGAAAAATCCAAACAGAAAAAGATCAAGCGTTATTTAATTTTACCGAGCAATTCGATCAAGTTCGTTTAACTTCTTTAAAGGTTTCTCTTGAAGAAATTGAAGAAGCAAAACTGTTGATTTCTGAAGATTTAAAACAAGCGATTAAATTAGCAGCTTCAAACATCGAACGATTTCACAGCGCTCAACGCGAAGAAATTAAAGTGATTGAAACTACGAAGGGCGTAAATTGTTGGAGAGAATCGCGTGGGATTGAAAATGTCGGGATTTACATTCCAGGTGGAACAGCGCCTTTATTCTCGACAACATTAATGTTGGGAATACCTGCAAAATTAGCCGGATGCGAAAACATTATTTTATGTACACCTCCAAATGCAGCAGGAAAGATTCACCCTGCAATTTTATATACAGCAAATTTAATCGGAATCGAAAAAATATACAAAGTTGGAGGAATTCAAGCCATTGGAGCTTTAACTTTTGGAACAGAAACCATCCAAAAAGTAGATAAAATTTTTGGTCCAGGAAACCAATATGTAACGGCTGCAAAACAAGTGGCTCAAAATTTTGGAGTAGCGATTGATATGCCAGCAGGTCCGAGTGAAGTTTTAGTGATTGCAGATGAAACTTCGGTTCCGAAATATGTTGCTGCCGATTTATTGTCACAAGCCGAACACGGAATCGATTCGCAAGTGATTTTATTGACAACGAACGAACAAACTTTAAACGAAATAATTGTTGAAATTAATACACAATTAGAAGTTCTTCCAAGAAAAGAATTAGCAGCTAAAGCTTTAGAAAATTCAAGAGGAATCGTATTAAACTCTATTGAAGAATGTGTTGCTTTTTCTAATATTTATGCACCAGAACACTTGATTTTAGCTTGTGAAACTGCCGAAGAATATATTCCTAAAATCATTAATGCAGGCTCTGTTTTCTTAGGTAATTATTCGTGTGAATCTGCTGGAGATTATGCTTCAGGAACCAATCATACATTACCAACAAATGGATATGCGAAGAATTATTCGGGTGTTTCTTTAGATAGTTTTATCAAGAAAATTACATTCCAAAAATTATCGTCAGAAGGAATTCAAAATATCGGTCCTGCTATCGAATTGATGGCTGAAGCCGAAGAATTATTTGCACACAAAAATGCAGTTACTTTACGATTACAAGACTTAAGTTCTAAGGCATAAGACTTAAGGGAATTTATCCATACATCTTATAATCTTAAGTCTTACAACTAAAAATAATAAAATGGCAACATTCAACATAAACAACATCATTCGTCCCAACGTAAAAGCTATGAAGGCTTATTCTTCTGCGCGTGACGAATTTAAAGATATAAATGACGGTTTCGTTTTCTTAGATGCGAACGAAAATCCTTTTAACAACGGATTAAATCGTTATCCGGATCCTTTACAACGCAATGTAAAATCGATTTTGAGGGAAAATAAAAACTTTCCTGCCAATCAGATTTTATTAGGAAACGGAAGTGATGAAGTATTGGATTTAATTTTTCGTGCCTTTTGTGAACCGAATCAAGATAATGTAATCGCTATTTCTCCATCTTACGGAATGTACAGTGTTTTGTCTAATTTAAACGCTGTTGAATATCGTAAATCGTTATTAAACGAAGACGATTTTCAACCCAACATCGAAGATATCTTCTCGAAAGTGGATGAAAATACAAAAATGATTTTCTTGTGTTCGCCTAACAATCCAACGGGAGAAATCATCAAAAGAGATTCGATTTTAGAAATTGTAAATCGTTTTAATGGATTAGTTATTATCGATGAAGCTTATATTGATTTTGCGACTGAACCTTCTTGGATCCAAGAAATCAAAAATTATCCAAACGTAATTGTTACCCAAACGTTATCAAAAGCTGTTGGTTTAGCCGGAATTCGTTTAGGTATTTTATATGCATCCCAAGAAATTGTAGCTGTTTTAAATAAAATTAAACCGCCTTATAACATAAATCAATTAACGCAATTAAAAGCGATTGAAATTTTAAGCGATTATGATAAAGTAGTAACTGCGACAAATACGATTATTCAACAAAAAAAAGTTTTAGAAAATGCCTTAACTGAAGTTTCTTTTGTCGAAAAAATCTATCCAAGTGATGCGAATTTTATTTTAATTAAAGTTGATAATGCAAACGAGCGTTACGACCAATTAGTTGAAAAAGGAATTGTAATCCGTAACCGTAACAACGACAATCTATGCAAAAATTGCTTGCGAATAACGGTTGGAACGGAAGAGGAAAATGGAAAGTTGATTGAAATGATGAAGAAGCTTGAGGCTTAAGATAAATGACTTAAGATGTAAGGTTTGATGTTGCATAAGAATTTTGTAATTTAATATAGATAAAATTCTAACCTTAAAACTAAGCATTATGGCAACATTTAAAGACTTAATCGTTTGGCAAAAATCACACTTATTAGTTTTGAAAATTTATGAAATAACAAAACAATTTCCTCGTGAAGAAATTTATGGATTAACAAATCAGATTAGGAGAGCCGCTTATTCTGTCCCAGCAAATATCGTTGAAGGAAAGAAAAAGAAAACAATTCCTCATCAATTAAGTTTTATAAATATTGCAGAAGGTTCTTTAGAAGAAGTCAAATACTTTTTGATTCTAAGTAAAGACTTAAAATATATTGAAGAAGATAGATATAATGAATTATTAAAAGACGCTGAAGAAATAGGGAAATTATTAAATGGATACGAGAGATTCATTAAGAATTCAAATTCTTAAATCTTACGTCTTAAATCTTACGTCTTAAATCTTACGTCTTAAAACTTACGTCTTATAACTTACAAACATATAAAATGAAAAAAATACTTTTTATAGATAGAGACGGAACGCTGATTTTAGAGCCTGCCGACTACCAAGTGGACAGCTTTGCGAAGTTAGAATTCTATCCAGAAGCATTTACTTATTTAGGTAAAATTGCTAAAGAATTAGATTACGAATTAGCGATGGTAACCAACCAAGATGGTTTGGGAACGCCTGCCAATCCAGAAGACCTATTCTGGCAGATTCAAAATTTTGTGGTGAAAGCCTTCGAAAACGAAGGTGTAAAATTTGAAGATATTTTCATCGACAAAACGTTTGCGCACGAAAATGCTCCAACGCGTAAACCTGGAACGGCGATGTTAACAAAATACATCAACAATCCTCAATATGATTTAGTTAATTCGTTTGTAATTGGTGATCGTATTACGGATGTGAAATTAGCACAGAATTTAGGCGGAAAAGGAATTTTCATAGCCAATGACGAAGCTTTAGGAGCAGAAGAGATTAAAGATAACCAAGGTTTAAATGATACGATTGCATTAAAAACAACTTCTTGGAAAGAAATATATGAGTTCTTGAAATTGCAAAATCGTACGGCTTCAATCGTTCGTAATACCAACGAAACGAAGATTAAAATCGATTTAAATTTAGACGGAACAGGAAAATCTGATATTTCAACAGGAATCCATTTTTTCGATCATATGTTAGATCAAATCGCGCGTCACGGTCAAATGGATTTAATTATAAAAGTAAACGGAGATTTAGAAGTAGACGAACACCACACGATTGAAGATACAGCTATTGCTTTAGGTGAAGTTTTCGCTCAAGCTTTAGGAAATAAATTAGGAATCGAACGTTACGGTTTTACGTTACCAATGGACGATTGTTTAGCGCAAGTTGCCATTGATTTTGGAGGAAGAAACTGGTTGGTTTGGGAAGCTGATTTTAAGCGCGAAATGATAGGTCAAATGCCAACCGAAATGTTTTATCACTTTTTTAAGTCGTTTACAGACGGAGCAAAAGCGAACTTAAATATCAAAGCCGAGGGCACAAACGAACACCACAAAATCGAAGCAATTTTTAAAGCGTTTGCTAAAGCGATTAAAGTAGCTGTAAAACGTGATCCCGACAAAATGATTTTACCATCAACAAAAGGACTTTTATAGACGTATGACCTAAGTTGTAAGAATTAAGAATAAAATCGACCTTATATCTTAAGTCTTAAGTCTTAAAACTAAAAAAATGATAGCAATAATTAAATATAATGCAGGTAATGTAAAATCGGTTTACAATGCGGTAACTCGTTTGGGTTACGAAGCGGTAATTACAGACGATTTTGAAACCTTGCAAAATGCCGACAAAGTAATTTTTCCAGGTGTGGGAGAAGCGAGTTCGGCAATGACTTATTTAAAAGAAAAAGGATTAGACGAAGTCATCAAAAACTTAAAACAACCAACGTTAGGAATTTGTTTAGGTCAGCAATTAATGTGCGCATTTTCTGAAGAGGGAAACACGGATTGTTTAGGAATTTTCCCCATTCAAGTAAAGTTATTTCCTTCAACGGAAATTGTTCCACATATGGGTTGGAATACTATTTACGATTTAAAAACGCCTTTATTTAACGGAATCGAAGAAAACTCGGACATTTATTACGTCCACAGTTTTTATTGCGAAAATTCGGAATATACAATTGCCTCAACCAACTATATTTTAGAATATTCAGCAGCTTTAAATAAAGATAATTTTTACGCAACTCAATTTCACCCAGAGAAATCAGCAGGAATTGGAGAGCAAATATTGAAAAACTTTTTGAGTCTTAAGACATAAGGTATAAGACGTAAGGATTATTATCCTTCAATTAAATAAAACCTTAAGTATTAAGTCTTACAACTTAAAATCTAAAGAAATGAGAATCATCCCAGCTATAGATATCATCGACGGAAAATGCGTTCGATTATCACAAGGAGATTACGATACAAAAAAAATATACAACGAAAATCCATTAGAAGTAGCGAAAGAATTCGAGGATTACGGAATCGAATATTTACACTTAGTGGATTTAGATGGTGCAAAATCAAAGCAGATCATTAACTATAAAACTTTAGAATTAATTGCTTCTAAAACCAATTTAAAAGTCGATTTTGGTGGTGGAATTAAAGCAGATGATGATATTAGAATTGCTTTTGAATGTGGTGCAAACCAAATTACAGGCGGAAGTATTGCAGTTCAAAATCCAATGCTATTTCAGGAATGGATTGCGCAATACGGAAGCGAAAAAATCATTTTAGGAGCAGATGCAAAAGATCGTAAAATTGCGACACATGGTTGGTTACAAACTTCTGAATTAGATGTTATTGATTTTATCCAAGAATACAAAGCCAAAGGTATTGATTATGTAATTTGTACAGACATCGCCAAAGACGGTATGCTACAAGGGACTTCGAACGAATTGTATGCTGAAATTTTAGCAGCTGCAGACGTAAAATTAATTGCCTCTGGTGGCATTTCATCTATCGACGATTTAATCAAGGTGAAAGAATTAGGTTGCGAAGGAGCTATTTTAGGAAAAGCGATTTACGAAGGAAGAATTCAGTTGAAAGACTTAAAGCAATTGTACTAATATGTTGAAGAAAAGAATCATTCCGTGTTTAGACATCAAAGATGGAAGAACAGTAAAAGGAGTTAACTTTATTGGATT
Organism: Paenimyroides tangerinum; assembly: GCF_003865405.1. GTDB lineage: Bacteria > Bacteroidota > Bacteroidia > Flavobacteriales > Flavobacteriaceae > Flavobacterium > Flavobacterium tangerinum. Next base: position 96,090 of record NZ_RQVQ01000004.1, on the reverse strand, counting down.
ACGCGATGCGGGAGATCCGGTGGAATTGGCGAAGAAATATGTAGTTGAAGGTGCCGATGAATTGGTATTTTTGGATATTACAGCAACGCTTGAAAAACGTAAAACATTAGCCGAAATGGTAGAAAAAATTGCAGCAGCAATCAATATTCCATTTACAGTTGGTGGCGGAATCAATTCGGTAGAAGATGCTTCGGCTGTAATCAAAGCGGGTGCAGATAAAGTTTCTGTGAATTCTTCTGCAGTGAAAAATCCCCAATTAGTGGCTGACTTAGCAGCTCGCTTTGGATCTCAATGTGTGGTTGTTGCTGTCGATACACGCAATGTGAACGGAACGGAAAAAGTTTTTGTAAGCGGTGGGAAAATCGAAACCGAATGGGAAACCTTAGATTGGGTAAAGAAAGTAGAAGAATTAGGAGCTGGCGAGATTTTATTAACATCGATGGATGGTGATGGAACAAAAGCTGGTTTCAAAATTGATATTACAAAAGCGGTAGCTGATGCGGTAAATCTTCCGATAATTGCTTCTGGAGGAGCTGGAACAATGGAACATTTTGCAGAAGTGTTTACCCAAACAAAAGCAAGTGGTGGCTTAGCGGCAAGTATTTTTCACTTTGGCGAAATTCCGATTCCGACACTTAAAAATTATTTAAAAGAACAAAACATTCCGATACGATGGAAATAAATTTTAGTAAAAGTAATGACGGATTAGTTCCGGTTATTATTCAGAATTACCTAAACAATCAGGTTTTGATGTTAGGATATATGGACGAAGAAGCGTTTGCTAAAACTAAAAAATTAGGAAAAGTAACATTTTTTTCACGTTCAAAAAACAGATTATGGACCAAAGGTGAAGAATCTGGAAACTTTCTAGAAGTTAAATCCATCGCGATTGATTGTGATAACGATACGATTTTAATCAAAGTCAAACCTTTTGGACCAACGTGTCATACAGGTTCTACAACGTGTTTTCAAGAAGTATCGAATCGAGGATTTGTTTATGAATTAGAGCAAACGATAAATGACAGAATTGACTTAGCAGAAGATAAAGATTCGTACACGTATAAACTATACAATAAAGGTATTAATAAAATTGCTCAAAAAGTGGGTGAAGAAGCCGTAGAAATTGTGATTGAAGCAAAAGATAATAATGACGATTTATTCTTAGGTGAAGCTGCTGATTTGTTGTATCATTATTTAATTCTTTTAAAAGCGAAAGGTTTTAAATTAGAAAATGTAGAAAACGTTTTAAAATCGAGAGAAAACGGACCAAGAAGAGAATTCTAAAAAATTTACGTCTAAGTCTATTTTAGTATCAAATTATAAATCATTATATTTAGAAATTTCTATAAAAAGAACAAATTATCAATTACATTCTAATGAATAAAAGAATATTTACATTATTAAGCCTTTTTTCTATTTCCTTTTTATCGGCTCAAGAAAAAGCTTATTTTTTATCAAATCCATCTTTAAGTCCAGATGCAAAAACGGCTTATTTTAGTTTTGAAGGCGATATTTGGAAAGTTGATGCAAATGGAGGAAATGCTTCTAGAATCACAGCTTTGGAAGGTGAAGCAATTAATCCACGAGTTTCTCCAGACGGAAAATGGTTGGCATTTAGTTCAAATCAATACGGAAATTACGATGTTTTTGTAATGCCAATTGATGGCGGAACAATCAAACAATTAACGTTTCATCAAGGAAAAGACGAAATGGAAAGTTGGAGTTGGGATAGCGAAACAATTTATTATACATCGACTCAGAATAATAATTTCGGTAGTTTCAAAACGACTTTAAAAGGAGAAACACCACAACCACTTTTCAATCATTATTTCAATACAACTAACGGTTTGGTTGAAACTCCAAAAGGCGAATTAATTTTCACGAATTCGTCAGAAAGCGCGAATCAGGTTACGAGAAAACGTTATAAAGGCGAAAATAATCCTGATTTATTAGCTTATAATCCAAAGTCAAAAACGTTTAAACAATACACAGATTACAACGGAAAAGATTTTAATGCAACGGTTGATAATAACGGTATCATCTATTTTATTTCTGATGAAAACAATGGTGAATACAATTTATATAAAATTGAAAACGATAAAAAAACGGCTTTAACAAAGTTTGATTCGTCAATTAAGAAACCGTTTGTTGCTGCGAATGGTTCTAAAGTAATTTTCGAAAAAGATTATCAATTGTTTGTTTACGATGTAGCTTCAAAAAGTACCAACCCGATTTCTGTGAATGTAAATTCTAATGATTTTTTAAAGAAAGAACAAAGTTTTCAGGTAGAAGATGAAATCACAAATTTTGATGTTTCTCCAGATGGAAAAAAGTTAGCTTTTATAAGTCGTGGAATTGTTTTCGTTTCTGATATAGAAGGAAAATTTGTTAATCAGATTACAAACGGAAAAGAACGTGCTTTAGAAGTAAAATGGTTAAAAGATAATAAAAATTTGATTTTTAATCAAACAGTTGAAGGTTATCAAAATTGGTTTAAAATTGTTGCCGATGGAAAAGGAAAAGCAGAACAATTAACTACTGATTTACGAAATAATAGAGATATTACTTTTAATAATGATTTGACAGAAGCTGTTTATTTAAGTGGTCGAGACGAAGTTCGATTATTGAATTTAGAAACACTTAAATCAAAAACAATTGTAAAAGATGAAATTTGGGCTTTTCAGAATTCAGCACCGTCATTTTCTCCAAATGGTGAATATGTTATGTTTAGTGCAAAACGCAATTTTGAATTAGATATTTTCATTTACAACATTAAAAAGAATGAAGTAATCAATTTAACCAAAACAAGTGTTACTGAGCAAGACCCGTTTTGGTCGCCAAACGGAAAATATATCTATTTCACAAGTGACCGAACCAATCCATCGTATCCGTTGGGATTACAAAATCCGAGTGTTTATCGATTTGCATTAGATTGGTTTGATGAACCTTATAAATCTGACGAATTCGATAAATTGTTTGCAGACGGTAAAAAAGAGGATAAAAAGGAAAATAAGGGAAAGAAAGATAAAGAAGACAAAAAGGATGATAAGCCAGAAGTAAAAACGCTTGTTGTAAATACTGACGGTATTTTAGAGCGTGTTGAATTGGTTTCTGGACGCTTTGGAAATCAGCAGTTTCCACACGTTTTTGAAGATGGTAAAAAAGAATATGTATTTTATAATTCAAATCAAGAAAATGGACGTTATCAACTGTTTCGCAAAACGTATGTAGATTTCGATGAATCAAAAACAGATAAAGTTTTTGGAAGATCTGCAAGTCAAATTATGTATAAAGATAAATCGGTTTATTTTTTGAGTAACGGCAATATTTACAAAACCAGTTTATCTGGTACAAGTCCAGACCAGATAAAAATCAAATATACGTTTACCAAAAATCTAAGTGATGAATTCACTCAAATGTATGACGAAGCTTGGGCTGGAGTTGAAGAGAATTTTTACGACGATAATTTTCACGGTTTAAATTGGAAAGCCAAAAAGAAACAATACGCAAAATATCTACCTTATGTAAATAATCGCAATGATTTACGAATTCTTTTAAATGATTTGTTGGGTGAATTAAATGCTTCTCATTTAGGATTTTCTTCTTCTGGAGATGAAGAAACCAAAAAGTTGAGTTATTTTACCAATGAAACGGGAATCATTTTCAAGAAAAATAATCCTTTTGAAGTGGAACGAATTGTTCGTAAATCACCTGCTTTTATAAAAACGGTTGATGTACAATCAGGAGATATTTTAAAATCTGTAAATGGAGTAAAAATCGATGCTTCTAAAAATCGTGAAATGTATTTTACAACACCAACCAAAGCAGATGAATTGGTTTTGGAATTTGATAGAAAAGGAAATACAATAACAACAAAGATTCATCCAATTTCAAACGTTCAATTAAAAAGTTTACTTTATGATGAATGGATTTTAGAAAACAAAAATCGAGTTAATGATTTAAGTAAAAATCGTATTGCATATTCATATATGAAAAATATGGGTTCATCTGAATTAGAATCATTTTTGTTGGATATGGTTGAACAAGAAAATCATAAAGAAGGTTTGATTTTAGATTTGCGTTTTAATACCGGAGGAAATGTTCACGATAAAGTTTTAAATTTCTTGGCTCAACGTCCGTATTTACAATGGAAATATCGTGAAGGACAATTTACGGTTCAACCGAATTTTGCGCCTTCTGGCAAACCGATTGTTTTGTTGATTAACGAATATTCGTTAAGTGATGCAGAAATGACCGCTGCTGGATTTAAGCAATTGAAACTTGGAAAAGTTATTGGACAAGAAACCTATCGTTGGATTATTTTTACGTCTGGAAAAAGTTTGGTTGATGATTCGTTTTATCGTGTTCCGGCTTGGGGAACATATACATTAGATGGTAAAAATCTTGAAAAAACAGGAGTTGCTCCAGATATTTATATTAAGAATACATTTTTGGATCGACAAGAAAATAAAGATCCTCAGTTAGAACGTGCAGTGAATGAGATTTTGAAAGATTTGAAATAATTTTAAAAAATCTGAATGTTATATTACTTGAATTTGCGTTAGGGATTGCAGTGGAAATCCTTTTTTGTGCTAACAAAAAAGATTGAAACGGAAAGCCCGACCGAAGGGAACGCTCAAGTAAAAAAGATAACTAAAGAGAAATTTGTTTGCTCCTCTCCTATTGATGTTCAGAAATAAAAAAACGCATATAAATTTTCTTTATATGCGTTTTTTATATTTCTAATTAAAAATTATCAATTTAAAGTTATGTCTTAGAAAACAAACATTGCTCGCTCGCCCATTAATTCGTTTACTTCTTCAGCAACTTGTTCGATAATATCTTCGTTTGTATGATTCATTAAAACTCTGTCGATTAATTCAACAATCGTTTCCATATCTGACTCAACCAAACCACGAGTTGTGATTGCAGGAGTTCCAACACGAATACCTGAAGTTACAAATGGTGATTTGTCATCAAAAGGAACCATGTTTTTGTTAACTGTGATTTCAGCAGCAACTAACGCTTTTTCTGCATCTTTACCTGAAATGTTTTTGTTACGTAAATCAATCAACATCATGTGATTATCTGTTCCGCCAGAAATGATATTGTACCCACGTTTTACAAAAGCTTCAGCCATTGCAGCAGCGTTTTTCTGAACTTGTAAAGAATAACGGAAGAATTCATCTGTTAAAGCTTCACCGAAAGCAACAGCCTTTGCAGCGATGATGTGCATTAAAGGTCCACCTTGATTTCCTGGGAAAACTCCAGAATCTAATAATGCAGACATCATACGAGTTTCTCCTTTTGGTGTTTTTAATCCGAATGGGTTTTCGAAATCTTTACCCATCATAATCATTCCACCACGAGGTCCACGTAATGTTTTGTGCGTAGTTGTTGTAATAATATGACAATGTGGAACTGGATCGTTTAATAAACCTTTTGCAATTAAACCTGCTGGATGAGAAATATCAGCCATTAAAATTGCTCCAACGCTATCAGCGATTTCACGGAAACGAGCAAAATCCATATCACGTGAATATGCAGATGCACCAGCGATGATTAATTTTGGTTGCTCTTTGGTAGCAATTTCTTGAATTTTATCGTAGTTTAAAACTCCAGTTTCTTGATCAACACCGTAGAAAACTGGTGAATATAATTTACCTGAAAAGTTAACAGGTGAACCGTGAGTTAAATGTCCTCCGTGAGATAAATCGAACCCTAAAATTTTATCACCTGGTTTTAAAACAGCTGCAAAAACAGCCGTATTCGCTTGTGAACCAGAGTGTGGTTGTACGTTTACATATTCAGCTCCGAAAAGTGCTTTTGCACGATCAATTGCAATTTGTTCAACAATATCAACTACTTCACATCCACCGTAGTATCTTTTGTTTGGATAACCTTCTGCGTATTTGTTTGTTAATACTGATCCTGCAGCTTCCATAACTTGGTCGCTTACAAAATTTTCAGATGCAATTAATTCAAGACCATGAATTTGTCTATCTTGTTCATCTAAAATCAATTCAAAAATTTGTTCGTCGCGTTGCATTTTTTAATATTTCGTTAAAATGAATTCAAATTTACAAAATTCGTTTGTTAAATTGACAGTTAATTATATATTTGATTAAAATTTATTCTATAACAAACAAAACAAACAAATTATGCCTATTACTGCAAATGATCCAGCGCTAAAGTCTTGGATTGAAGTATCTAAAGACAGCGATTTCCCTATACAAAATATTCCATTTGGTGTTTTCTTAACTAACGAAGATATTGTTACTATTGGTACACGAATTGGTGACTATGCGATTGACTTAAGCGCATTACAACAATTAGGATACTTTAACGGAATTGATTTACACGAAGAAATTTTCTTACAAGATACTTTAAACGAATTTATTTCTTTAGGAAAAGGAATGTGGAGAGTTGTTAGAAACAGAATCGCTGAAATTTTTGACGAAAATAATACAACATTAAAAGACAACGAAGAGCAACGTAAAATAGTTCTTTTCCATATTGATGAAGTAGAAATGCAATTACCTGTATTTATAGGTGATTACACAGATTTCTATTCTAGTAGAGAGCACGCAACAAATGTTGGAATGATGTTCCGAGATCCAGCAAATGCTTTATTACCAAACTGGTTACATATTCCGGTTGGTTATCACGGAAGAAGTTCAACAATTGTACCTTCTGGAATTGCTGTTAAACGTCCTTTTGGACAAACATTACCTAAAGGTGAAACACAACCCGTTTTTGGAGAATCTAAACGAGTTGATTTTGAATTAGAAACTGCTTTTATTACAACAGATGCAAACCGTATGGGAGAACGCATTGCAATTGAAAATGCGGAAGATCATATTTTTGGAATGGTTTTATTAAACGATTGGAGCGCAAGAGATATTCAAACTTGGGAATATGTTCCACTTGGACCATTCTTAGCTAAGAACTTTGCTTCGTCTATTTCTTGTTGGGTTGTAACAATGGACGCTTTAGAGCCATTCCGTTGCGAAAGTCCAAAACAAGACAATCCAAAACCGTTTCCTTATTTACAACAAGAAGGAAATCATGCATTCGACATCAATTTACAAGTTTCAATCACACCAGAAAATGGAACAGAAAACGTGGTTTCGAATTCAAACTTAAAATATATGTATTGGACAATGAGCCAACAATTAGCACATCATGCTGTTAATGGTTGTCAAATCAATGCTGGAGATTTGTTAGGTTCAGGAACAATTTCAGGTCCAACAAAAGATAGTTTTGGTTCAATGTTAGAATTAACTTGGGCTGGACAAAATCCGATTGAAATGAATGACGGTTCAAAACGTACATTTATCAATGATAACGATACCGTAATTATGAGAGGATATTGCCAGAACGAGAATGTTCGTATTGGATTTGGTGAAGTTTCTAGTAAACTTTTACCTGCGATCCCTTTTGAAAAATAATCTTTTTGAAATATTTTTTTAAAACGCTTACTATTTATGTAAGCGTTTTTTTTTTATATATTTATAAAAATAGATTAATTATGAAAAAAGTTATACTACTTACAATCTTATCAATTATCGCAATTTCTTGCAATAATGATGATAGTTCTGACAATAATGACCCGCAGAATCCAATTGAAAATGAAACAACTATGAAGTTGAAAGAATTTAGAGCTTTAGCTACTTCAAAATATTTTTATCATGAAAATGGATTTGTAGATTCTACTTCTGTACTTAACGTTGGTTTGATACGAACTGAAATCCAAACTAAATTACATTACAGTTTAGAAAACACATTATCTTCAATGGAACAATGGATACATCTTGTAAATTCAGGAGAAAAAATCTATGAAAAAGTTGTCTTTGAATACAATTCGGAAAATTTAATTAATATAAAAAGAGTTTACGACGAAAACCAAAACTTAAAACGAACAATTAATTATACTTATAATATTGAAGGATATTTAAATAATGTAGGTTCTATATATTCGGAAGGAAATTTGGTACAAAACGGAAGTATTACATACAGTTATGATAATAAAAAAAATCCGTTTTATGAAATGTATCCAACAGCCTATGTTCGAATGAATCAAATCAATAAAAACAATCAAACATCAACAACTAATACAACAGAAACATTAGAAGTGATTAATTGGTCGTATAATCAGAATGGATATCCTGTTTCGTTTCAAAAAAGTCCTGTTATTCAAGACGATATAGATTACGCAGAATATATTTATTATTAATAACTAATCAGAAAAATTATAAAAAAAGTTATACTACTTACAATCATATCACTTATCGCAATTTCTTATGGAAATGATGATAATTATACAGAAAAAGAACCTGATTTTCCAGAAGTTCCAGAAACTGTAATGAAATTAAAAACAGAAAGTAATAACTACGATTCTAATTACTTATACATCTCCAAATCACAATCAAAGTAGTAAATATATTTTAAAATACAATACAAATCATTTTTTAACCTATTCTGTAAACGAAGAGATTTCTAATGGAATGGTTGGAATTTCTGCAGATTTTTACAGTTATTAAAATTCAAACCTTTGTTTAAAAGTTAGTTTTAAACAAAGGTATTCTTTAACTTATTAATATTTATTAAAATCCCATAATTAGAAAATAAAAAATATTATTTAACAAAAAAATAATTATATTTATTAATTATTTAACACTAAATAATATTATGGAAAGAAATAGTTATTTATCAGAAAATATTTTAAAAGCAATAAAATACATCCCTTTTTTATTTGTCATATTTTTCATTGAAGAATTTATTACAAATTATTTTTATCCTGAAGATGGAGCTTCTACTTTAGCTAAAATTCTATTGTACACAGAAAAATTGATTTATATTATCTTTTTTTCATGGTACTTTATTGTAAACAAACGATTTAAATCTGCGCTAATTGCCATAATATTTTTGATTGTATTTTTTATATTCAGTAATAATATTCAGAATATATTTGACTATTATTTACCAGTTGAAAATTTTATAAATTCAGACACTTTAAAACGAATAATCTTTTTTATAATAATAATTTTTACATCCGTTGGACTTGGATTTCTTTACAATAAAGAAAACAAAGAATTAGATAAAAAATCTTGGCTTCATTTGAGTATATTAAATTTTTGTCTTCTTTTAATATTTAATAAAAGTCAATCTTTTTTTGAAGATATTATAAGAACAGTAACTTTTAATTCAGAAAGTAGTGAGTTTATATTTGATTTTATTTATTATTTTATAAAATCCATCCAATCCATTTCCTTTTTAGCTGCTTTCTATTTTTTAATTGGTATTATTTTTCAAAAACAACATATTTATAAATTAACGTTTGATGCCATCAGATTTACAAATCAATATTTTAAAACTGCTTTGTTTTTTGGAATTAGTATTTTTATTTTCTCCTTTTTTAATTTAATTAAATATTTTATTTCTATTCAAATTAAATCAATTTTTGAAAGCTATAATTTAATTGGAATTCTGAGTATTATCATATTTGCAACTTTATATATTCTAGTTTCTAGATTTATAGGTTTATTATTTTACGTAAGAGCAGAAGATAAGAATCATTACTACGGAATAACTTCAGGAACATCTTGGATACCACTATTAAATATTATTTCTTTAGGATTAATCATGTTTGAGGATAAATTGAAGTTTTTTAAACCAAAAAATACCACAAAAGCGCAAATAATTCATATCGCAATTGGAGTATTTTTGATTTTATTCTTTTTTAGAAAAGGAATAATAGATATGGAAACGGTAACATTAATTTTAGTTCTTTTTTATATCACAATTTTACTTGTTGCCAATTTCAATAAAAGTTATCATTGGATTACTTCTTGTTTATTTGGAATTATTTTGTGTTTGATTCTAAAGTACAACAGCATTGGATATTATGAAGGTTTCGAAAAAATTGAAATGTTTCTTTCGATTAGTATATTTTTATCAATTATTATTTACGGGATTTACTTTATACTTCAAAAAAGTATGTGTGTTGAGAAATAGCAAATTAAAGTTTACGAATTATAAGACCAACTTTTGGAAAACTCAATTTAGAAGGATTAGATTCCATTAAAATTTTGTAATCAAATATATAATTTCCATCTTTCGGAATTTCGATTGTAATTATTTCTTGTTCAAAAGTCCAATCTTTAAATTCTTCTTCCTCAGTGGTGGTTGAATGACTATCAATTACAATTTTATCACGATAATCTACTTTAGATGAAGAATTTATAATATGATTTTCTTTTTTAAACATAATGAGAGAATTATACGAAACAGATTCGTCATCAAGACTCAAATTATAATCTAAACTATAAATAGGCGGTTTATCATTTTTATAAAAAATGGCAGAAAAAACACCCCAAATAACTATTTTATCTCCTTTTTTTAGGTTGAGATTTTCAAAGGTTTGCACTAAATTTGTTTCTTGAGCTGATTCTTCTTGACTAGCAATTGAATTTCCGACAGGATCACAAGATATAATCAGAAATGCTAAAATTATGGTTCCTAAAATATATTGTATTTTCATATTATAATTTTAAATATTTAACAAAATAATCGTTCATAATCGTATTTAAATCAGTTCCTTCAGCGTTAGAATCAGAAAGCAAATAAAACTGCCCCCATTGTGTTTTAGCGGAACAAAGTGCAAAATATTCAAACGTATTTTCTTTGTCATAATAATCACTTTCTCTTTCAATTTGAAAAATAATTGAATTCGACGAAATTCGCTTTTTAAATGAAATTATGCTCGAACCTCCATTTTTTTGAAATAAATATTCAAGGAATTTTTGTGATTTAGAAGCATGATTGTACATACTTTGATTTTCTTCTTTAACTTCAAATAAGCCAGCGAAATTATCAAGATTAATTGGTTCATTTAAATTCTCAATTTCTTGAATTAGATTTGGATTAGAATCTTTAAATAAAAAAGTATTTATGGTTTCCAATTCAACAAAATCACCATCATTCTTTAGAAATAATTTTATTTCTTTAGTAAAAGATTTATAGTTTTTATCAAGTGAATTCAGTTCTGCCAAACTCAAACTTGGTTTCAAATCAAGCCAGCTAATTTGTTGGTCATATAAAGTTTCTGCATCAAATAAACGATTTGCGATATTTAAATTTTTAAAAATAGTATTGTAAAGTTCTTTTTCAGATTCAACATCATCAATTTCGAAAATTGATAAATAATATCTACTTTCAATTGCATTATAATTTCTTACATAAACATAATATTTACCAAATTCTTTGTAAATAATAAAATTTTTATCTCGTTGAATTATATCCGTAATTTCATTAAATTTTATAATATCATCAATCTGATAAAGGGATGCATTTGGAGAATTTTCAATTAAAAGTTGACCTAAAGTTTGTCCTTGAAGAACATTACTTTTTAAATCAAAAATGTATTTAGTTTGTATAGCCTGTTCATCTGATTCAGAAACTTCAGAATTATATTCTTCAAGAAAAGCTTTAAAATTACTTGATGAATCATCATCAAAATATAAGTTGGTTGGCAAAGAAACTTCTAAAGAAGTTAGTGAATCCAGTTTGATAATTTCTGTTTTTAAAATAGGCTTAAAACTCAATTCAGCATTTTTGATTGAGTCTATTTCTGTAGCAGAAATGGAACCTTGTTCGATATCAAAGTTATCAGAAACTTTGTCCTTGCATGAAGAAATAAGAAAAATTCCGATTGTAAATACCAAGATAAAATTGAATAGTTGTTTTTTCATTTAGATTAACTAATTTTAAATTAAAGATAATCAAAATTTTATAAATTTATAAATAGATATAAAATCATTTTAACAAACAAACAAAACATTAAACAAAACTAAAATCTTACATAACTTATAAATACAAATAATTAACAACTCAATTATTTTTACTTTCCTAATTTAAAAAACTCAATTTCATGAAATTTGTAATTTTTGTTACCTTAATATTCTTTCCGCTTCAGGATATGAAATCTCAAAACATCATTGATTTGTTCTATGTCATTCCTGATAAATTTGTTGATGACTTAACTGTGATTGAACGAAAAGAACTTCTTAAGAATGAATCTATCATAAAAGATGATATGATTTATTACATAAATTTTGATAAACAAAATGGTTATTTAAGATTTGAACAAAATTACATGGAAGGTCAATCTGGATATGCAATTTTTGAAATCACTTTTTGGAATCTTAAAAATAAAAAACTGATTGCTGTTTCAAGTGTTTTTGGAAGTAATGGCGGTTTTCATCAAAATGATTTTAAATTTTTTGAATATAAAAATGGGATTTTAAGCTTGGTTAAAACTGGATATTTAAAAAACTATTCTAACAATTTTGAAGATTTTATAAACAGATTAGTTTCTGAATTCACAAAAGTTAACGTTAATCAAACGATTAAAGAGGATTTAAAATATATTGGTTTTACAATAGATTTACCAAAAGAAGGAAAAAATATAAATGTTTCATTTACCGAAAGTGATTTATACAATGAATATTCAAAATATCTTAATAAAGAATCTAAAATTTACATTTTCAATAAAGAATCTGAATTATTTGAATAAATGTAATATTTTAATAATGTTGACGTTATTTAATTATAAAACCAATAAATATGAAAAATACCATTATTGCTTTAACCGTCATTTTCTTTTTTAGCACAACTGTTAATGCACAGAAAACCAAGGAACAAATTACTAATGACGTTAAGTTTATCGAATTAATTGAGCAATCAAAAAACTTTTATTTTTCTGAAGAAAATATTGATGAATTTAAAATCACAAACGAATTCACCAAAAAATTAAATTCAGTTAAAATAAAAAATGCCGATGAATTTGATTATAATTTTGAAAACTGGCTGAAAAATAACCTAAGTGATACAACGTTTAAATCTGTAAATGAAGGTGTTATATTATACGACAAATTAAATAAAACAGTTGACTCGAACGAATTATCAAGACAAAAAATAAACAGTAATTCTAATTTATTGATAGAAAAATATGGATTTGATGAGTTTATGAATTATTATAATAAAGAACTTAATAAATTAAATGAAGCTAAATTTTCAGAGTTAAACTTTAATTGTGAACAAAAATTAGCTTTTTATGAGTTTAATAGTTATGCTGATTATAGAAGTGAAGTTTCTCAAATTGATAAAAATCACAATACTGAATTAGCTGCTAAAAAATTTGAAAAAAGTGTAAATAATGGTGCATTAGCTTTTGAAAATTGTTTTAAAAATAGATAGAGAATTTATAAAAAAGCTTCCAGAATTTGGAAGCTTTTTCAATACTTTAAGTTTTTCATTATCGAGAAAAGTATGGACTGTGTCATATTCTAAATTAACTAAATAGAATTTTATAAATCACCAAATTTCCAGTCTAACTGAAGTAAAACTGGTAAACAAAATGAAAATTAGTCTTAAAAAAAAGTTCTATTCAATAAGTCAAGGCTTAGTTCAAAACGATTATTATTGTAAGAATAGAATCTCTTGAAAAAAAACTAAACAGTTATGACAATTATCATAAATTATAAAAATTGGTTTAAATACTTTTGAATAAAATAATAAATTCAATGTCAAGTTTAATTCAAAAATACAATGTTCCTGGCCCGAGATATACAAGTTATCCAACTGTTCCTTATTGGGAATCGGAATTTTTTACGCGTGAATTATGGAAAAAAAATTGTAAACAAGGTTTTGATTTAACTAACTCTAAAGAAGGAATTTCGGTTTATATACATTTGCCTTTTTGCGAAAGTTTATGCACATTTTGTGGTTGTCATAAACGTATTACAAAACGTCACGAGGTTGAATTGCCATACATTGAATTATTGTTAAAAGAATGGCAATTATATTTAGATTTATTCGAACAAAAACCAATTATAAAAGAAATTCATCTAGGTGGAGGAACTCCAACTTTCTTCTCACCTGAGAATTTACATCAATTAATTACGGGAATTTTTGATAAATCAATTATTCACAAAGATTGCGAAATGAGTTTTGAAGCGCATCCGAATAACACAACAAAAAATCATTTACAAACCTTATTTAATTTAGGTTTCAGAAGATTGAGTTTAGGAGTTCAGGATTATGACCCAAAAGTTCAGAAAGTAATCAACAGAAATCAAACTTTTCATTCGGTTGCTAAAGTTACCATTTGGGCAAAAGAAATTGGCTATACATCGATTTCTCACGATATAATTTACGGATTACCTTTTCAAACTTTAGAATCAATTAAAGATACGGTTGAAAAAACAAAATCTTTAAATCCAGATCGATTGGCATTCTATAGTTATGCTCATGTGCCTTGGATTAAAGGAAATGGTCAACGTGGTTTTAATGATGAAGATGTTCCAAAAGATGATTTTAAAAGAGAACTTTATGAATTAGGTAAAAAATTATTACTTGAAAATGATTTTATTGAAATTGGAATGGATCATTTTTCTACATCAGAAGATTCTCTGTATCAATCTTATATAAAAAATGATTTAAATAGAAACTTCATGGGCTATACATCTTCAAAAACAGATGTTTTAGTTGGATTGGGAGTTTCATCAATTAGCGATTCGTGGAATTCTTTCGCACAAAATTCAAAAAGTTTTAAAGAATATGAAGACTTAATTAATCAAGGTGAAATACCAGTAATTAAAGGTCATATTTTGAATGATGAAGATTTAATAATCAGAAAAGTGATTTTAGAATTGATGTGTCAATTTAAAACAAATTTAAATTTCATTCCGCATCGTTACTTTGAAGAATTCAAAATCGTAGAATGTCTTGAAGAATTTATTTTAGATGGATTGATTGAAATTAAAGATACACAATTAGTTATTTTAGAAGCAGGAAAACCGTTCGTTAGAAATATTTGTATGTTGTTTGATTTTAAACTTAAACGAAACAAACCAAATATGCAGTTATTTTCAATGACCATTTAATTAAAAAAACGAAAACACTTATAAGTAAGTTACGATTTGTTCAAATATTGTTTGTTGTAATTATTGTACAGAACAAATCGAAGTAAATATTCGTTCTGAAATTTACTTACCAATTTGACATTTGTTTTTATATTTCCTTAAAAATGTCAGTAAAAAGAGAAATCCTTCAATAACGAAGGATTTCTTATTTATATTTTTTTGGCTTCATTCCAATAAACATCCATTTCTTCTAATGTCATATTTTCAAGAGATTTACCATCTAGTTTTGCTTTTTCTTCTAAATATTGAAAACGTTTGATAAACTTTACATTGGTTTTTTCAAGAGCATTTTCTGGATTTATATTTACGAATCGAGCGTAATTGATCAATGAAAATAAAACATCTCCAAATTCATCTTCCATTTTTTCTTGATTATTAGCCGTAACTTCATCTTGAAATTCAACTAACTCTTCTTGAACTTTTTCCCAAACTTGCGAAGCATTATCCCAATCAAAACCAACGCCTCTCGCCTTTTCCTGAATTCGATTTGCTTTTACCATAGCTGGCAAACTTTTCGGAACACCGCCTAAAACAGATTTATTACCTTCTTTTAATTTCAGTTTTTCCCAATTCTGTAAAACTTGTTCTTCGGTTTCTACAACTTCATCTCCGTAAATATGTGGATGACGAGAAATCAATTTATCAGAAATCGCATTTGCAACATCAGCAATATCAAAAGCCTTTTTTTCGCTACCAATTTTCGCATAAAAAACAATATGTAACAAAACATCACCAAGTTCTTTTTTAACTTCGTCTAAATCGTTTTCAATGATTGCGTCGCCAAGTTCATAAACTTCTTCGATCGTAAGATTTCGTAGGGATTCTAAAGTTTGTTTTTTATCCCAAGGACATTTTTCACGAAGTTCATCCATAATATCTAACAATCGATTAAAAGCCGATAATTGTTGTTCTCTTGAATTCATAGTTCTATTTTATTTGTAAAAATAAGAAATCCTGCACAATTGGCAGGATTTCTTAAAATATTTCGAATCGAAATTTATTCTTCTTCTTTTTTAGCTTTTGGCTTAGTTGCTTTTTTAGCTTTAGGTTTTTCTTCAGTAGCAACCTCTTCAATAACTTCAGCTTCGTCAAAAACAGTACTTGTTTGAACTGGACCATTAAATACAGCAACCATGTTAGCTTTTTGCATCATGTTATACCAGCTGAAAACTTTTTTAATATCTGAAACATAAACTCTATCAGCATCGTAATCAGGAACGATTCCAGCAAAATAAGCTACTAATTCTGCATCTGATGCTTTGTGAGAAATTGCAGGACCATTAGATTCTTTATTCGCAATTCTTCCGAAGATTTCGAATAATTTAATTTCTCCAGTTTGAGTATATATTGAGATTTCAGATAATAAACTTACGTTACTTCTTAAACCAACTGTTAATTTTTTTCCATCAACTAAAGATTCAGCAATAAATCCTGATCTAGTTTGAATTTTTAATTCGTATAAACCTGGTTTCCCAGAAATAGCTAATACTTTTTCTACGCTCATTTTTCTTCTTTTATTAATACGGTCACAAATATCTTAATTTGAAATTAAAAACCAAATATTATCGACCTTTTTTGTTTATGAATTTCATTTTATAATCAGGATGAACTTTCCCATCCATGATGTTTTGTAATCTTTTCGCGTTTAATTTCTTTTTTAGAGTAGAAATTTTATCAGTAAACAAAATTCCTTGAATGTGATCGTATTCATGTTGAATAACTCGAGCTGCAAAACCATCATAAACTTCAGTAAATTTTTCAAAATTTTCATTGAAATATTCAATTGTAATGATTGGTTTACGCATTACATCTTCTCTTACATTCGGAATACTTAAACAACCTTCATTAAAAGCCCATTCTTCACCTTCTTCTTTAGTGATTTTAGCATTTATAAACGTTTTTCTAAATGTTTTTAATAAATTCCTTTCTTCTTCAGATAAATCTTCATCTTCTCCAAACGGACTACAATCAATAACAAACAAACGGATTGCTAAACCAATTTGAGGTGCCGCTAAACCAACTCCTGAAGCATTTTCCATGGTTTGGAACATATTTTCAATAAGTTCTTGTAAATTTGGATAATCTTTAGCGATTTCAATTCCTTCTTTACGTAATACGGGATCACCATATCCAACTATAGGTAATATCATTTCGATTTAGTTTAAATTTAATCATCTAAATTTTTAGACCGTGCAAAATTAAACATTTTTTATTGTATTGTTATTTGAATCTACATATAGTTTATAAAAATATATTGTTATATATTTCAAAAAGAAAAATATATAAAACGCAAATTCCACTTTTTAATTAAATATGTACCAAAAAATTGTAAAAAAAATCAGCGACAATCATTTGTATGATGCTATAAAAGTTGCAGTTGCAGGTAGTTTACCTTTTCTCTTTTTTCACGAAACAGATAATTTCTATATTGCATTTGCTCTTTCAATTGGTGCAATTTTAAACGCTCCAACAGATATTCAAAGTAATTTAAAACATAAAATAAACGGATTAATACTTGGAAGTATTTGTGTTGCTTTAATCACTTTTTTATTAGGATTTACAAAACCTTATCCAATTCTATTTTATCCCGTTTTTATTTTCATCATATTTTTTTCTACGATGATTTCTATTTATGGCCATCGAGCAAACCTTATATCTTTTGTTTGTTTATTAACCGTAAGTTTAGCGTTCATCAGAGATTATCAAGGTTGGGATTTAATCAAAAACAGTTTGCTTTTATTGGCTGGAGGAATGATTTATTTAATTGTTTCTTTAATTTTCTATGTCTTT
Organism: Paenimyroides tangerinum; assembly: GCF_003865405.1. Lineage (GTDB taxonomy): Bacteria > Bacteroidota > Bacteroidia > Flavobacteriales > Flavobacteriaceae > Flavobacterium > Flavobacterium tangerinum. The sequence goes on along the minus strand of NZ_RQVQ01000004.1, from coordinate 78,313 downwards.
AAACCAAAAAGATACATCTATCTAGAAATTGCAAATTGCATCGAACAAACAGCTGAATATTTGGATTTACGAGCTTCGCTTTGGAATGAAAATACAAACAAAAATAAAACCATTAAAAAACAACTTGAAATTCAAATTAAATTAAACGAATATCATGAAAGTATTCGCGAATTTTTAATTCGAAATAATGCAAATAGCAGCAACTCTTCAAACAATAGAAAGTTACTGATTTCTTTGACTTCATTAATAGAAATTCTTGAAATCGCAACTTCTAATTCATTTGATCATAAAAGAATTCATGAGCTTTTTAAAAACGATCCAAGTCTTATTAATGAATATCAAAAACTTGCAGAAAATTTTGCTTTGAGTTTACATGAACTTTCATATTGCATAAAATTGAATAAAGATTATCATTCACCAGTTTCGTTAGGAAATCAAATTAAGGCAATCAAATTGCATTTAGATGAATTTCAGAAAAAACAAAATTGGTCTGATGATAAAGAAGAAATTGTAACTTTCAATAACGTTTTACATTATGCAGAACGACAAGTTGAAAAAATTAAAGGTCTTGAACGTGTAATTAAAGGACGTGTAAACACGGATGAATTACGTGGGAAATACAAAGATTTGGAAAAATTTTTAACTCCGCAACATTATCGCTTTTCAACATTAACGGAGAATTTAAATTTCTCGTCTTCCATTTTTCGACATGCAACTAGATTAACTTTAACCTTATTAATTGGTTATATTTTAGGTCAAATTTTACCCTTACAAAACGAATATTGGATTTTGATGACTTTAGTTGTAATCATGAAACCAGATTATGGCTTAACAAAAAGTCGTTCATTTAGTCGTGTTTACGGAACCATAATTGGTGGTATAATTGCATTTACAACATTATATTTTGTAGATAATGTAACTGTACTTTTAATATTGACCTTTATTACCATGATTATTGGAAACTGGCTAACCCATTCTGATTATAAAATTGGTGTGATTTTTCTGACAACTTACGTGATTTTCATGTACGGAATTTTAACTCCAAATTACAATAGCATGTTGTTGTTCCGAATTATTGATACGGCATTGGCAGCTGGTTTAGCTTTACTTGCAACTCATTTGATTTGGCCGTCTTGGGAACATTTACACGTAAAAAAATTTATGTCTAAATGTATTTTAGCAAATAGGAAATATGTTGAAGAAATCAAGAAATACTACATTCAAAAAGGAGAACCACCTTTAGAATATAAATTGGCAAGAAAAAATGCGTTTATTGAAGTTGGTAATCTGATGGCTTCATTTCAAAGAATGAGTCAAGAACCAAAATCAAGACAAAAAAACAAAGCCGAAATTTATGAACTTACGGTTTTAAATCAAACTCTGATTTCTGCTGCCGCTTCTGTTGGAATATATATTCAATCGCATCAAACTACAGAAGCTTCACAAGCTTTTGGAATTGTTATGGATAAAGTTTTATATAATTTAGATTTAGCCGATAAATTCATTCATCGAAATGCACATTATGATTTGATTTCAGAAAATGATTTAAAGAAATTTGAAGGAAGCTTTTTGCAGATTAAGAAATTACGTCGAGAAGAAATCGAAAATAGTGATTTAACTCCAGAAGAACGCATTCGTAGATTGGAAGAATCGCAGTTAATTATTGACCAATTGATTTGGATGATAAACATTTCCGAACAAATTGTAAACACATCAAAAAAGTTTAAAAACTAAAAAAGGTCGCTCATTATATGAGTGACCTTTTTTGAGATAACAATTACATGAAATTATTTTCATTAAATTGTTCAGAATTAATAATCTATTTAGCGATTATTTTAAAAATATTTTGACTTTCAAACCAATTTCTCAGTTTTTAAAGATATAATCATATTGAAATCAATTACTTAATATACTAAATAAGTGATTTTCTAAACTTCGTTTGCGAATATACAATTTTATATTTTAAAATAAAAAAGAAATTAGATTAAAATAATTCATAATCAACGAAGTAATATTTTTCACAGATTATATTATTGAAAACTATTTAGTAATTTTACAACAAAAATGACATATAAACCGAGGCAATTAGCACTAATAATTTTTGTTTCTATAGTTTTAATTTGTATTCCTATTATTGGTTCACATGATTTTAAAACGGGTGAATCAATGATGAATTCCGTTTTCTTCCAAAGAAGATTTACTGCAACGATACTCGTAGTTATTTTTTTCTATTTGAATTATTTTTATTTAATTCCAAAATTCTATTTTACAAAAAGATATTTCATTTATTATTCCATTGTAATCTTATTTTTTATTGTCGTAATTAAAGTACCCGAAATTTTAATTCAGGACAATGGCATTCGCCCAGAAAATTTTCCTCTAAGAAAAAAAGGTCATAAAGGCGGCAGAAATAACGATTTTCAATTCATGCGAATTCTGATGGATAGAAATGCCTATCAATTCATTATTTCGTTTTGTATTTCGATTCTATTAAGATTAAATATACAAATGTCTGCGATTAATGACGAAAAATTAAAATCAGAAGTTTCTTATTTAAAAGCACAAATCAATCCACATTTTTTATTTAACACATTAAATAGTTTGTATGCGTTGTCTTTAGAAAAATCGGACGAAGCGCCAGATGCAATCTTGAAATTATCAAGTATTATGCGTTATGTAGTCACTGAAAGTTCTAACGATTTTGTTACTTTAAATAAAGAAATGAAATACATTGAAGATTATATCGATTTACAAAAACTACGAATGGTTGATTCTACAAATTTTAATCTTAATAAAGAAGGTGATTTTAATCAAAATAAAATTGCTCCTTTACTATTGATTCCGTTCATAGAAAATGCCTTTAAATACGGTTTAAATCCTGAAAAGAAATCGTTTATTACAATCAATATTAATATAAATGATGGCTTTTTATTATTGAATGTTTCCAATTCTAAAACTGTCAAAAATGTTCATGAGAAACAAAAAACAGAAACTGGTTTAGAAAATACGATGTTACGTTTAAATTATTTATATCCAGATAAGCATCAATTAACAATTAACGAAACTGAAGAAATATATAATCTTGAATTAAAATTAAATTTACAATGATAAAAGCAATTGCAATTGATGATGAACCTTTAGCTCTGAAAATTTTAGCGCATCATTGTGATAAAATTGAAGAAATCAATCTTGAAAAAACATTTACTAATCTTTCAGAAGCTAAAACATATATAAATGATAACGAAATTGATTTGATCTTTTTGGATATCGAAATGCCTCAACAAAACGGAATTGATTTCTATAAATCTTTAAATAAAAAGGTAATGGTTATTTTCACTACTGCCTATGATCAATATGCGCTTGAAGGTTTTAATGTAAGTGCGATTGATTATATAATGAAACCGATAAGTTTTGACCGCTTTAAAGAAGCTGTTGAAAAAGTGATTAAAGTAAAGAAACTCATATCAAATAAAAATGAAGATTCCTTTATTATGATACGAGCAGATTATAAATTGAATAAAATCTATTTAAAAGACATTCAATACATCGAAGGTTTAGATGACTATATTCAGATTTATATCGATAATCAACCTAAAATTGTGGCTCGAATGTCAATGAAAGCAATATTAGAAACCTTACCTGCAAAAGATTTTATAAGAATTCATCGATCGTTTATAATTCCGATTAAGCGAATTAAAAACATACAAAACAAACAAATTGAAATAGATAGCATTTTAATTCCGATCGGAGAAACATACAAATCTGAAACATTAGAAGCGCTAAAAAAAATTTAACAATAATTTATTACGAGTTTCTTTTGAATAAGTTTGGAAGTTACGATTAATTATTGCTATATTTGTAAAGCTCAAAAGGAAATAAAATTATTTTTGAGTTTTTCATAAGTGTTTTTTTTGGTTATAAAAGCGGTATCATTTTCATGATACCGCTTTTTCTTTTTAAAACCTGCGCTCGCCATTGGAATTGGTAGTAAGTACATCGGACATATACTCGAAAAATGGACGTAATTTATCAAAAGCTTCCACTACTTTTCTATTAAAATCTGAAGCTAAAACTTCTTCATCTGAGAAAGATTTTGTGAATAAAAATTGTTTCAAACGCAGTAATTCGATTCGGTCGTGATTTTTATCAAAACCTTTTGGGGCAGTTTTCAAACTTTCGCCTTGTATTTCTCCATAAAAAGATTTGAAAGTGGGTTCGTTTAAAATTTGAACCAATTCATTATCTAATGCAATTTCTTCACGAATGCGTAATAAATCTTCAGCATTTGGTCCCCAAAATCCGCCACCAACAAAAGATTTACCTGGTTCAATTTGTAAATAATAACCGCCTCTATTCTGTGGTTGTAGCCTTCCAACATACATTGAAAAATTGGTTTTGTACGGAAGTTTATCTTTAGAGAATCTAACATCACGATAAATTCGATAAGCTTTCATCGGTTCTAAAGCATCCGATTCTGCTAATTGATTATAAATTTCTTTAAAATCAATCAACATATTTTCTTTACAATTTTCGTAACGTTGTTTGTTTTCGGCAAACCAAACGCGATTGTTGTTTTTTTCGATGTCACTTAAAAAATCAAATATTTCTTGTTTCATAGCTTTTATTTAAAATTTGACATTAAAATATTATATGCGTTTTTTCCAATATTAAACGCCATTTTCTCTGTTGGAATATCATCAGAACCACCATTGAACGGATCTTCAATTTCTTCCGCAATTAATTCTAAAGAAAGTAAAACATAAAAAATCACCATTACCAAAGGCACGATATAATAACCTGTTGTAAACACATAGCCCATTGGCAGAGTAATTACATAAACAAAAATAAATTTCTTTAAAAATAAGGCGTAAGCAAATGGAATTGGTGTATTTTTAATTCGTTCGCAACTTCCAGTAACATCAATAAATCCTTCTAATGAATTCTCTAAAATCAATTTATCTTCGGGTTTAATAATTCCTTCGATAGATAATTCTTGAATGCGTTTTCTGATTTTACCAACAATAAAAACGGGTGGATGATGTGTTTTTAAATATTCATCATATTCTGGATGATCAACTTCATCAAGCATATATTTAGTCGATTCATTGGTTAAATGTGTATGAAGAACTTTTGCAAACATCTTGACTTTATTTGCAAAAAAAGAACGGTTTTTTTTATCATCTTCTGGTAGCAATGCATCTAATTTTGTTAAAAAATTTCGAGAATCATTGACTAATTTCCCCCAAGATTTTCGTCCTTCCCACCAACGGTCATAAGCTGTATTTGTCCTAAAAACTAATAATAAAGACAAAACAAATCCAATAACACCATGTAAAACCGACATGTTTTTTAACGCCGAATTTTGAGTTAATTCTAGATAATCAATTTCTACATAAGCAACTACCCAAGAGAAAAATCCCATTAATAAAACGGTTGGCCAAAGTTTTTGAATCGTATCTGATTTATGGATACGAAAAACCATATTTAACCAATCTTTTGTGTTATAAACTTTCATAAATTATCTATTTGCTGCTCTTAAACCTAATTCTATAACTTCTAAATTTGATATTTTCCCTTCATTAATTTCAAAACGTAACATCGTTCGAATTTGATGAAAACCATGCGTTCCACAAGCTCCCGGATTTAAATGCAAACAATTTAATTTTTTATCAAATTGAACTTTTAATATATGCGAATGTCCACAAATAAAAATTTGAGGAGGATTTCGTTTAATTTCGTCGCGAATTTCAATGTTATATTTGTCAGGATAACCACCAATATGCGTAATCCAAACATCCATTCCTTCACACATAAACCTGTTGTTTAAAGGAAATTCTAAACGAGCTTCTTTATCATCAATGTTTCCGTAAACAGCTCTTAAAGGTTTTATTTTTTTTAAAGCATCGGTCACTTTCAAATCTCCAATATCACCTGCGTGCCAAATTTCATCAGCTTGTTGTGCGTAATTAATTATTCGGTCATCGATATAACTATGTGTATCGGAAAGTAATAAAATTTTCATTATTGTTGTTTCGTATAAAATTCAATTAATTGTTCGATTGCACGTTGACAAACTGGACAAAAATCTGTTGCCTCATTTGTTTTCATTCTGCAATCATGAGATGGAATATATAAACCAGTACCTTCTAAACCTTCGTAAACACCAATTCGGTATTTGTCCAAATCTTTTATTTCCGTTGGAATAGGTGTTTCTTTTTGAAGCATATTTTTCCATTTCAAATCAAAATTTGCCAATGAAGTTATGTTTTGCTCCCAAGGTTCAATTTGATTGGTTTCAGTATTTTCGAAAACATCAACCGCATAAAAATATTCATCAGCTAAACCAGCAAAACTATGTCCGAATTCGTGAACCACAACTGGAGCAAATTTTTTATGATTTGATGTTGTTAAAGTATAAGCATTAAAAATTCCTCCACCTCCATAAATATCGGTATTTGCTAAAATAATAATATGATCATAAGGTGTTCCAGCTAACTGATTATGTAAATTTTTAATTCGTGAAGTAGTTAAATATCGTTCGGAATAAAATGTTCCGAAGTTTGATTTCAAGACCGAATTTTTCCAATGATTGGTATGCGGATTACTAACCCCACTTTCTTGAGAAACAGTTTCAATAGCAACAATTGTAAACACTTCTTCATGATTTGCAAAAGCTTTGTGCTTAAATAATTCTTCTGCTACATCTTTTGCTTTAGAAATAAATAAAGGCATTTCTTCTTTCGTAAAACCTTCTGCAACAATTGCAACGTAAATTGGATTTTCTGTTTTGGCTTTTTGAATTACTTTAACCTTTTCGTTAGATGATTTTGGCAACTTCTTAATTAAAATATCTTTAGGATTTACTTTGTGATTCAACAAAATAACTTCTTTTCTATTTTTATCAAAAGTAACTACTTCTACAAAAACTTCATTTTTAGGAAATGGTACTAAAAAAGTATTTTCAAAACTTTTGTTTTCATTTTTAGCTACATCTAAAGTTAACCATTCATGAAATAAGGTACTGAAACTTTGCTTATAAATAATCTGTTTTGATTTAGCGTCTTTAACTCGAATTTGCCCATTTCCTTCTAAAAGAACTTTATTCAAATTCACTTTTCTTCCGTACCAATTTTCATATTGGATTATTTCATCTAAAAAAGCATGTTGTTTTTCAGAATTACCTGCAAAAATATAATCTAAACGTAAGGTTTTATCTTCGAAAAATTCATTAAAATTCTGAGCATTTAAAAAATTCACAAATAGTAATAAAGTAAGTAAAACGAATCTTTTCATGTTAATTTGCTCTGAAGTAGTATAAAGTATCACGCTAAATTAAACTATATTTGTCAATTGAAAAATAAGATTACGAAAATTGAGATATTTTATAGAATTCGCATACAAAGGTACAAATTATCACGGCTGGCAAATACAACCAGAAGCCATTTCAGTACAAGAAGTTTTAACAAAAGCTACAAACTTAATTCTTAAAGACACGTTTGAATTAGTTGGTGCAGGACGAACAGATGCTGGTGTTCATGCTTCACAAATGTATGCCCATTTTGATACAGAAGTTGATTTTAATTTTGAAGATGCTGTTCGAAAAGTCAATTCATATTTACCAGAAGATATTGCTGTTTTTCGAATTTTTCCTGTTTCTGCTGATGCACATACACGATTTGATGCAACAGCCAGAACTTATGAATATCACATTCATTTAAAAAAGAATGTTTTTTCAAAAGATTTAAGTTGGTACCATTTCAGAAAGTTGAACATTGATAAAATGAACGAAGCGGCTAAAATTCTTTTAGAATATGAAGATTTTGAATGTTTTTCTAAAACGCATACCGATGTTTTTACGTTCAATTGCACAATAACTGAAGCGCATTGGCAGTTAAACAATGATAATTTGGTATTTACTATTTCGGCAAATCGTTTTCTGAGAAATATGGTTCGTGCAATTGTAGGTACTTTAATTAATATTGGTTTAGAAAAAATCGAAGTTCAAGAAATGCGAACAATTATCGAAAGTAAAAATCGTGGAAAAGCAGGATTTTCAGTTCCAGCACATGGTTTATATTTAACAAAAGTTTCCTATCCTTATATATAATGGCAAAATTTAAAAGCGAAACATTAAAAAAAGTATTACAATATGCAAAACCCTATCAATCAAAATTGTATTGGGTGATTATCAGTTTGGTTACTTTATCAATCTTTGCAGCTATTCGTCCATATATGATTGAGGTTGTCGTGGATAAATATATTTCCAAAAAAGATGCAGATGGTCTTGTCTTTTTTGTTTCTTTAATGGGAATTGTTTTATTATTAGAAATTGTTGCTCAGTACGCATTTACCTTCATTTCAAGTTGGTTAGGTCAAAATATTATTAAAGATATTCGTCAAGAATTATTTCATAAAATGTTGCGTTTTCGTTTGAAATATTTCGATAACGAACCTGTAGGGAAATTAGTAACAAGAAACGTTTCAGACATAGAATCCATCGCAAGCATTTTTAGCCAAGGTTTGTTTATGATTGTTGGAGATGTTTTAAAAATGTTAGTTGTTTTAATCATTATGATTTATATGAATTGGCAAATGAGTATCATTGTTATTCTTGCAATGCCAATCTTGGTTTTCGCTACAAGAATATTTCAAAAACACATGAAAACTGCATTTGAAGAAGTTCGTGCACAGATTGCCAATCTAAATACTTTTGTTCAAGAACGAGTTACTGGAATGAAAATCGTTCAGCTTTTTAATCGAGAAGAAATCGAGTACAAAAAATTTGAAGCAATCAACCAAAAACATAACGATGCTTGGCAAAAAAACATTTTATACAACTCCATCTTCTTCCCTATTGCAGATATAATCTCACAATTAACTTTAGGATTTGTGATTATGTACGGTGGTTTTAGAATGATTGGCGGAGATAATTTCACTACAGTTGGTGCTATGTTTGGATATATTTCAATGATTCCTTTATTATTTAATCCATTACGTCAAATTGCAGATAAATTTAATGTAATGCAAATGGGAATTATTGCGGCTGACCGCGTTTTTGAGATTATGAATCAAAATGAATTGATACAAAAAGAAGGAACACAAATTGCTCCAACGTTTAAAGGTGAAATCGAAATGAAAGGCATTCACTTTAGTTACATCAAAGGAACTGAAGTTTTAAAAGGAATCAACCTTTCGGTCGAAGCTGGAAAAACTATTGCAATTGTAGGTGGTTCAGGAGCAGGAAAATCAACTATTATTAATTTATTAAGTCGTTTTTACGAAATTGATAAAGGGAAAATCACCATCGATAAACATAATATTAATGATTTTACATTAGATAGTTTACGTTCACAGATTGCAGTTGTTTTACAAGATGTTTTCTTATTTAGTGATACGATTTACAATAACATTACTTTAAACAATCCGAATATTTCTGAAGAAGAAGTTTACGAAGCTGCAAAGAAAATTGGCGTTCATGATTTCATTCAAACACTTCCTGAAGGTTATCAATATAATGTAAAAGAACGCGGTGCGATGTTGTCATCAGGACAGCGCCAACTAATAGCATTTTTAAGAGCTTATGTAAGTAATCCAAGTATTTTGATTTTGGACGAAGCAACATCTTCAATCGACACACATTCAGAAGAATTGATTCAGTCAGCAATTGGTACATTAACTAAAGGAAGAACATCTATTGTGATCGCACATCGTTTAGCAACTATTGTAAACGCAGACCACATTATTGTAATGGACCAAGGCGAAATTGTCGAACAAGGTACGCATTCTGAATTAGTCGAATTTGAAAATGGATATTATAAAGGTTTATATGAATCACAATATGCCGTTATTTCTAATTAACGGCATATTTACTGAAGTATTTTAATGATAAAAATTGAATATTTTTAAAGCTTCGTTATAAGACGCTTCGAAAGACATAGCCTGAATATTTGTTTCTACCTTATTTGCAGTAAAGTAAGACAACATTTTTTCAGTTGGCATATTTCCTGTTAAATCATCTTTTGCCATTGGACAACCACCAAAACCTTTTATTGCTCCATCAAAACGCAAGCATCCTGCTTTGTATGCTGCATCTACCTTTTCAAACCAAGCTGTTGGAGTTGAATGTAAATGCGCACCAAATTCAACATTTGGATATTTAGGTATTAAATTCGAAAACAAATAATCAATATCTTCAGGTGTTGAACTTCCAACAGTATCAGATAAAGAAAGAATAGTCACACCCATATTGGCTAACTTTTCTGTCCATTCTCCAACGATATCAACATTCCACGGGTCACCATACGGATTTCCGAATCCCATAGAAAGATATGCAACTACTTCCTTATTGGTTTTGTTTGCAATTTCCAGAATTTCATTTAATGTAATTAATGATTCTGCAATCGTTTTATGTGTATTTCGCATCTGAAAGTTTTCAGAAATCGAAAATGGAAATCCTAAATATTGAATTTCTTTATGAACCGATGCCATTTCAGCACCTTTGGTATTAGCGATAATTGCTAATAATTTCGATTTAGTCTGCGATAAATCAAGTTGAGCTAAAACCTCAACCGTATCTTGCATTTGCGGTATCGCTTTGGGAGAAACAAAACTTCCAAAATCAATCGTATCAAATCCAACGCGCAATAACGATTGGATATATTGTACTTTTTTTTCTGTAGGAATAAAATCTTTGATGCCTTGCATTGCATCACGCGGACATTCTATAATCTTAACTGGTTTCATAGTCACCAAAGATAATAGTTTCTGAATAAGATGCAAAAAAAAGAGGTTTAAATATTAATCTAAAATTAAAAAAACATAAAAAATGCTAAAGTCACAAAAACGACTATTTGCAACCATTTCAGAATTAGATTAAAAGCTTTACTTTCTCTTAAAACAAGAGTCAATGAAGAAGCAATAATCGCATATAAAACAAACACGATTAATGCTTGAATCATAAAAATACTTCCTAATGTATAAACTTGAAGTTTTACATTTCCTAAACTAGGATTTAAAAATGTAGGAAATAAAGCTAAGAAAAAAAGCATAACTTTTGGATTTGAAATATTCATAATCAAACCTTGAGTTACATTTTTTATAGGTTTATCAACTTGTGATGTAGATTCTTTTAAATGGAAACTTGCTGGCGATTTAAAAACGTTATACGCAATCCATAAAAGATACAAAGCTCCAAAAATCTTAATCGCTTGAAACAACCAAGGAATTGCCGTAATCATAGTCGAAATTCCAAAAGCCAACAAAGTCGTGTGAAAAAGTAATCCGGAAGATAATCCCAAAGCAGCCGCAATTCCATAATTACGGCCTTTGGAAATACTTTGTGACAAAACGTACATTACATCCGGTCCCGGTGCAATGGTTAATACCAAACTGGTTAAGAAAAAAGAAAGAATGGTATCTAATGTCATTATATTATTTTCTGTTTAAAATCGCTTGATTGATTTCTTTGATTAAACCTGGACCTTCATAAATAAATCCGGTATAAATCTGAACTAAAGCAGCTCCTGCATCTAATTTTTCTAACGCATCCGCTGCAGAATGAATCCCTCCTACTCCAATAATAGGAAATGATTTATTACTTTTTTCAGATAAGAAACGAATCACTTCTGTTGAACGTTGACGCAATGGTTTCCCTGAAAGTCCACCAACCTCAACTTTATTTTCAGATTTTAATCCTTCACGAGAAATCGTTGTATTGGTAGCAATTACACCTGCGATTTTAGTTTCGTTGATGATATCAATAATATCTAACAATTGCTCATCAGTTAAATCAGGAGCTATTTTTAATAAAATTGGTTTTGCTTTTGGCTTTTTTAAATTCATTGTCTGAAGCGTTCCTAACAATTCCATCAACGGTTCTTTGTCTTGTAACGCACGTAAATTTGGCGTATTTGGCGAACTTACATTTACTACAAAATAATCGACATAATCGTATAAAGCATCAAAACAAATCGCATAATCATCAACAGCATTTTCGTTTGGAGTTACTTTATTTTTACCGATATTTCCACCAATTAGAACACCTTTATTTTGTTTTAAACGCTGAACAGCTAATGCAATTCCACCATTATTAAAACCCATTCGGTTAATAATTCCCGAATCTTCTTTTAAGCGAAACAAACGCTTTTTAGGATTTCCTTCTTGAGGTTTCGGAGTAATCGTTCCGATTTCAATAAAACCAAATCCAAAAGCATCTAACTCGTTATAAATCTTTGCATCTTTATCTAAACCTGCAGCAAGTCCAACTGGATTCTTAAATTTCAAACCAAAAACTTCACGTTCTAATCTTTTATCATTTACTTGATAAATCGATTTTATTATAGAACGAACTCCAGGAATTTTCTGAGTTGTTTTGATTAATGAAAAAGTGAAATGATGCACTTCTTCAGGGTCGAATTTAAAAAAAATAGGACGAAGTAAAGATTTATACATAGTTTGAGATGTGTTGTTGATATTTTTTACAAAAGTAGTATTTCTTCAGTCAATTTAAAAACAAAAAAAATGTGCTTTTAAACACATTTAAATTTGTTATTCGCAACCGTCAATTGAACAAGAATTAGCGTCATTATTTTGATTCAAAACCTCAATTTCGTTATAAGCTTGTTTCATCGCATCGATAAAAACTTCTTGAGGTTGAGCACCAGAAACCGCATATTTATTGTTTAACACAAAAAAGGGAACACCAGTTACTCCAATATTTTGAGCTTCTAAAATATCTTGTTGTACTTCATAAGCAATAGCATCATCATTTAAAGCTTTTGAAATAACTTCCGAATCAATTCCGATTGCGTTTCCTAAATCAATCAAAACATTTGAATCTGCCACATTTAAACCTTTTTCAAAATGAGCTTTTAATAACAACTCTTTCAACTCATCTTGTTTCCCAAATTGCTTTGCTAAATGTAGTAATTTATGCGCTTTTAACGTATTTGCAGCAATTGGACTTGTTTGCGAAAAATCAATTCCGACTGCTTTACCCATTGCATTTAATCTTTCTTGCATTTGGTTGTATTGAACTTCAGAAAATCCTTTCTTCTCCATCAAATATTGCTTTGTAGTGAATTCTCCAGAAGTTTCAGATAAAGTAGGGTCCAATTGAAAACTCTTCCATTCAATTTCTATTTTATCTTTGAATGGTAAATTATCTAAAGCTTTTTCAAAATTCTTTTTACCGATATAACAAAAGGGACACATAATATCCGACCAAATTTGAACTTTCATATTTTTAATTTTTATCAAATATAAACTAACTAATTTTTAAATATTTTATTTCTAATTGTTGGAAACTTATTTATTACTTTGATTATCGAAGAATAATTTACATGTAAAGTAAGAAGCTTATTATTACTTTTCAAAATTAATAATAAAGGTAAAATAATTCTTTTTACACATTGTTACTAACAAAGTGCTTTTAATTTTACAACTTCTTTTTACCTAAAATAATAATCTAAAATTTCAGAAGCAGCACTAAATGGCGACTTTTCATTTTCTTGAACGGCTGTTTTATTAGATTCAATCAATGTTTCAATTCCTTTAGTTTGATAAAAACGATTCAAAATTTGCTCTTGAATAGTTTCCATCATCCAATATTTATTTTGTTCTTTTCTGTGATTATCGAAATAATTATTTTCTTTAGTTAAAGTAAAATATTCTGAAAGCATTTCCCAAATTTCAGCAATTCCTTCATTGTAATATGCACTTGCTAATTTTACTTTGGGTTGCCATTTCGATGCTTTTGGTGGAAATAAATGCAACGCTCTGTTAACATCTAATTTTGCATTTCTAGCTTTATTTAAATTATCGCCATCAGCTTTGTTAATCACAATAGCATCGGCCATTTCCATAATTCCGCGCTTAATTCCTTGTAATTCATCACCAGCTCCGGCTAAATTCAAAAGTAAAAAGAAATCAACCATACTGTGAACAGCAGTTTCACTTTGTCCAACTCCAACGGTTTCAATCAAAATAACATCAAAACCACAAGCTTCGCACAAAATAATACTTTCACGCGTTTTACGAGCAACACCGCCCAAACTATCTCCAGATGCAGACGGACGAATAAATGCATTTACGTTTCTTACCAAATCTTCCATTCGGGTTTTATCGCCTAAAATACTTCCGTGCGAAATCGAACTACTCGGATCAATCGCTAAAACTGCAACTTTTTTTCCGATAGAGGTTAAATACATTCCAAAAGCTTCGATAAACGTACTTTTTCCAACACCTGGAACTCCTGTAATTCCGATACGAACCGATTTATTTGCGTATGGTAAACAAGCATCAATTACTTCGTTTGCTAAATTTTTATGATTTGGATTCGTACTTTCTACTAAAGTTATTCCTTTGCTTAAAGCAACCTTATCGTGATTTAAAATACCTGAGTAAATTTCTTGAGAATTAATCTTCTTTTTACGTAAATTACGAATTCGTTCAGCAGCAACATCGCTAACTGATTGTGGTTGTTCAATGCCATCGTTTTCTGTTAATGCTGATTTTTTATTTACATTCGAATCCATAATTACTATTGCTTTTCTACAAAAATAACGAATATATTACGTAAAAGAAAACCTAAAAACGTACTTTGTTGTATGTCAAATTAATACTTTTGTAATCAAACAAATTTTGTAATGCAAATTCAAAACGATACCCAATCGCCCGAAAATAATCAAAGTAAAACAGCTTACAGTATTTTAGTTGCAATTAGTTTTGCACATTTCTTAAACGATATGTTGCAAGGAGTTATTCCTTCTATTTATCCACGATTAGAAACCGAATTCGGATTGAGTTTAGGACAAATTGGAATGATTACTTTATGTTATCAATTGGCTGCATCATTGTTACAGCCTGTAGTAGGTGCTTATACAGACAAATATCCAAAACCGTATTCACAAATATTCGGAATGGCTTTTACATTAATTGGAATATTGAGTTTAGCAAATGCCGCTAGTTACGAATGGATTCTAATTTCGGTTGTTTTGGTTGGAATTGGTTCATCTGTTTTTCATCCCGAATCTTCACGTGTGGCATTTATGGCTTCAGGCGGAAAAAGAAGTTTTGCACAATCGGTTTTCCAAATTGGTGGAAATATGGGAACGGCTTTGGCTCCGTTATTAGTAGCTTGGATTGTTTTGCCGAATGCTCAAGTTTATATCGCTTACTTTGCTTTGTTTGCGGTTTTAGCTCAATTCATTTTATTTTTTATTGGGAGATGGTATGCGAATCATTTAAAATCGATTGCAGGAAAAGTCAAAAAAGAAATTCTTTTACCTAATTTATCTCAATCAAGAATCACATTTTCAGTGATTATTTTATTGGTTATCTTGTTTTCAAAATATTTTTATGTAGCAAGTATTACCAGTTATTTCCAATTTTATATCATTGACAAATTTGCTTTAACTGAAGTGCAAGCACAAGTATATTTGTTTTATTTCTTATTAGCTGTTGCAATCGGAACTTTATTAGGTGGAATATTCGGAGATCGTTTTGGACGTAAATATGTCATTTGGTTTTCGGTTTTAGGAGCCGCACCATTTACTTTATTATTACCTTATGCTGATTTGACTTTTACAGCCATTTTAGTAGTAATCATCGGATTGATTATTTCTTCTGCATTTCCTGCAATTTTGGTTTACGCTCAGGAATTACTACCTAAGAAAATCGGAATGGTAAGCGGTTTGTTTTACGGATTTGCTTTCGGAATGGGCGGATTAGGTTCTGCTGTACTTGGTTGGCTTGCCGACGAAACTTCAATCAATTACATTTATGATATTTGTTCTTTTTTACCTTTAATAGGAATCATTGCTGCTTTTCTTCCAAATATGAAGAAAGTGGGGACTAAAAGAGCATAAATTGAAAACGGAATTGTTTTATAATTCCGTTTTCAATTAATTTTTTTAAATTCTTTATATTTTCTTTTCAAAAATCAATTCTAAAATTCCGTCTTTGTAAAACTTCAACTCATTTCCTTCAGCTTTAAAAGTATTTACTTCATTTAAAGATTTTACAAAATTTTGTTCTAAAGATAAATCTTCACAAAACATTCGAGTTAAGAGAATTTCTTTATATAAAATCTTATCATTATTTAAATCAAATGAACTACTAAACCCATTACAACCAGCATTTCCAGAAGCACGTTTATTTTCGATATCAAATTCAATAAATGGAATAATCAAATTTTGATTTGCTTCAAGTTTTTTAGTTTTAATTTGCTTCAAAAACCATTTTCCAGAAAAAACGTCATCTGCAACAAAATAACCACAACCTTTAAGTTTTGTCGTTTTTTTAAATTGAACAATTTCTACTTCAGCTTTGTAATTATAATCACGATCAGACATTCCGTCAGTGCAAAAATCTTTAGTTAATTTAATCGAGATTGAACCATTTCCATTCACTGTTTTATAAATTCTAGTTTCAGAAAACTTATCTTTAATAGGATTAATATAAGGAAATTCAATTTTTGGACCATCAACTTGAGTATAAGAAATTTTATCCTCAGAAATGTCTATATGCCAAAAAGGTTCAGTTCCTATAATCTTAAAATAAGTTTTCGGATCTAAATCTTTGGTAACTTTTTCAATTTTATCTTTTTTAACTTCTTGCTTTTGTGTAGAACTACAACCATTTAAAAAGATGCTAATAAATAGAAAAGTCGCAAAAGAGAATAGCTTTTTCATAATAATATTTTAATTTAGGCAAATTTAATAAAATAAATCGCAATGAAATCGATGATTTTCTTAAATATTAAAAATAATCAATTAAAAAAAGTACAAAAATAATTCATATTTGTTTTTTTCTTCTAATTTTATAAAAACACAAAAAACGATTAAAACATAATAACAAACCATTATTAATTATGAAGGAAATTTTTAAGAAAGTGAGTCAAATCATTTCTGAAAACACTTATGACGAATTAAAAACAATTAAATTAGAAAAACCAGAGTATTTCAACTGGGTAGAAGAGATTTTTGAAGGAATTCATGTAGCCGAAAGACCAAACAAAACGGCTTTACTTTGGACAAATGGAGAAGAAACCATTGCGTATTCTTTCAAAACTATGTCTGAAAAAGCGAATCAGCTTTTAAACTTTTTAAGAAACAAAGGAGTTAAACAACATGATATCGTTTTAGCTCAAATGATGTTACAACCTTCGAGTTGGCATACTATCTTAACAACAATAAAAGGAGGATTTGAATTGATACCTACAGCAACCATTATGGGTTCTGGAGATTTAGCTTTTCGTTTTGAAAAAACCTTGCCTAAAGTTGTTATTGCAGATGTCGAAAATGCTGCAAAAACTGACGAAGCAGAAAAGGTTTCTGGAAAAAATATTGATATTAAAATTATCTGTGACGGAAAGCGAAATGGATGGTATTCTTTGGAAGATATTGAAAAAGAAAGTACAATTGCTTCAGCAGCTAAAACAAAATCAGATGATACCTTGTTTATGTTTTTCACTTCTGGAACAACCGGAATGCCAAAAATCGTTTGTCATACACAATTCACACATCCAGTTGGACATTTAACAACTTCTTCTTGGATTGGTGTTACTGAAAATGATATTCATTATAATATTTCTCAACCAGGTTGGGGAAAATTTGCTTGGAGTAGTTTCTTTGCACCTTGGAATGTTGGTGCAACCATTTTTACGCATCATACATACGAACGTTTCAGTGCAAATCGAACTTTGTCATTAATAGAGAAACATAAAATCACTACTTTATGTGCGCCTCCAACTGTTTTACGTTTATTTATCCAAGAAGATTTAAAATCATTTGACTTTAGTTTAAGACAATGTGTAGCTGCTGGTGAACCATTAAATCCAGAAATTATTGAAGAATGGAAATCAGGAACAGGAATTTTGATTCGTGATGGATTTGGACAAACTGAAAGTACGTGTTTGGTTGGAAATTTACCAAATGAAAATGTGAAATTTGGTTCAATGGGAAAACCAATGTTTATGTATGATGTTGTTATTGCTGATGAAGATGGTAATATTTTAGCCGATGACGAAGAAGGAAATATTTGCATTCGTATGGATGAAAACACAGTAAATGGAATTTTTAAAGGTTATTTATTCGATAAAGTAAAACAAGCAGAAGTATTTAAAAACGGATTATATTATACTGGAGATAAAGCTTACAGAGATGCAGATGGTTATATTTGGTTTATTGGACGTGATGATGATGTTATCAAAGCTTCTGATTATAGAATTGGTCCATTTGAAGTGGAAAGCGTTTTGCTAGAACATGAAGCTGTGTTAGAATCTGCGGTTGTTGGTTCACCACATCCGATTAAAGGATATGAAGTTAAAGCCTTTATTATTTTAGGAGAAAATCAAGTTCCTTCAGAAGCTTTAGCTAAAGAATTATTTGATTATTCAAGAATACATCTAGCACCGTACAAAATTCCAAGAATTTTAGAATTCGTAACAGAACTTCCAAAGACAATTAGCGGAAAGATTCGAAGAGTTGAAATTAGAGCTAAAGAAGCTGAAAATAAAGCTAAAAAAATCAAATCTGACAATGAATTTTTCTATGTAAAATAGTTTTATTAAAGAAGTAACCTTTGTTACTTCTTTTTTTCTATAAATTAAGTTCTATTCGTAATTTTTATGAAATAATTTAATAACAATTAATAAATATCTCGGTATATTAGCATCGTTAATCTATCAACAAAAAATGAAAAAATATATTTTACTTATTGCAGTCTTCTTTTTAGGTCTAAATTCTTATGCCCAAATAGAAGATACAGATATGGAAGAAATGGTTATTGAACGTATTTCTAAAAAAAATATAGTTGAAATTATTGAAGATATTAAAAAACAAACTTATAAAAATTACTCTGGAGATAATGCCAAATACACCATCACACAGGAAGCTTATCTTGGCAAAACGGATACGTTGATTCACATCAATTCTTTTTATGATATTTCAATGGATTTAAAAAGTAAAAAAATAAACAAAGTAAAAACTTCAAATCCAAAAAATAAAGAATATCAGAAAGAATCGTTTTTTTCTAGATATTCAAATAACGATTCTCCACTTTATTGGCTAACAGAAGTAATTTTACGAAAAAACATAAATATCCCCGAATTAGATTTTTTGAATAATATAAACGATTATCAATACATTCGAACTACAGAAAAAGGAATCACAACCATAACTTTTTTTACAGAAGATTATTACGAAGGTTTTTTTAAGTACGATCAAAAATATAATTTAGTCGAAATTGAATTTTATCTTACAAAACCTTATCCGATTGATCACTCACAGGTAAATAAT
Organism: Paenimyroides tangerinum; assembly: GCF_003865405.1. Taxonomy (GTDB): domain Bacteria; phylum Bacteroidota; class Bacteroidia; order Flavobacteriales; family Flavobacteriaceae; genus Flavobacterium; species Flavobacterium tangerinum. The sequence goes on along the minus strand of NZ_RQVQ01000004.1, from coordinate 59,015 downwards.
GGAAAACAGCTGTTTGTAAAAAACTGGATTTTGAATGCTGAAGTTGTTCGTATCAAATTTAAACAAGATAGAAATGGTAAAATTTACATCGATCGTTTAACTGCTTACGAGGAAATGAGAGATTATAATTTTGAAAAATATGATTCGAAAGGTGCAGTTATCATTAAAGATAATAACTTAAATTTCAACTCTTCACTTATCATAAAAAGACAATAGATCGATTTTTAAATCGGTCTTATCACACAAAAAAAGAGTGAGTTCAAAGTTTATTGAACTCACTCTTTTTTTATATAAATCTTTTGAAAATAATTATCTAGCTTTATAAGCTACTAATGCAGCTTTTAAAATTTCCGCAGATTTGATTAAATCTTCTTTCTTTAAAACATAAGCCAAACGAACTTCGTTTAAACCAACACCTGGAGTTGAATAAAATCCCGCAGCTGGAGCAACCATAACCGTTTCACCGTTTAAATCGAAATCTTCTAAAATCCATTTTGCAAAATCTTCTGCATTTTCAACAGGTAATTTTGCAATACAATAAAAAGCTCCTTTTGGGTTAGCTACTTCTACTCCATCGATCGCATTCAACGCATTTACTAAAGTATCACGACGATCTTTATATTCGGTAATTACATCATCAAAATAAGATTGAGGTGTATCTAAAGCAGCTTCAGAAGCAATTTGTGCATACGTTGGCGGAGATAAACGAGCTTGAGCAAACTTCATTGCAGCACTCATAAATTCTTTATTTTTAGAAACTACACATCCAATTCGAGCACCACACATACTGAAACGTTTAGAGACAGAATCAATCATAATTGCATTTTCAGCAATACTTTCTTCATTCATTACAGAAAAATGTTTGAAACCATCATAAGCAAACTCTCTGTAAACTTCGTCAGCAATCAAGAATAAATCGTGTTTTTTAACCAACGCAGCTAATTGCTCAATTTCTTCTTTTGAATATAAATAACCTGTAGGATTTCCTGGATTACAAATTAAAATTGCTTTTGTTTTTGGTGTGATTAATTTCTCAAAATCAGCAATTGGAGGTAAGGCAAATCCCGTTTCGATTCCTGAAATTACTGGAACTACTTTTACACCAGAAGCTGTTGAAAAACCATTGTAATTTGCATAAAAAGGTTCAGGAATAATGATTTCATCACCTTGATCCATCGTGCTTCCCATTGCAAACATTAAAGCTTCAGAACCACCAGTTGTGATGATAATATCTTCTGTATTTATAGGTAAACCTTGCTTTTGATAATAAGCTGCTAATTTATTTCTGTATGATTCAAAACCAGCAGAATGACTGTATTCAAGAACTTCAATATTTGCATTTTTCACTGCGTTTAAAGCAACTTCTGGAGTTTTAATATCTGGCTGACCAATGTTTAAATGGTAAACTTTATTTCCTTTTTTCTTAGCAGTTTCTGCAAATGGAACCAATTTACGAATTGGAGATTCTGGCATCTGCTGCCCTTTATTTGAAATCTTAGGCATAATTTATTTGTTGTAAGTTTAGTTTAAATTTAGTAGTAATTTTCTTTCGCAAATTTAAAACAATATTTATAACCTTATAATTTATTTTCAATCATTAATTATTCGTTAAAAATAAAGTAATACAGTCTAAAAAAGGTATTTTTGTGGAATTTTATTATAGACTACATATATATAATTATGAAGAAGTTATTTACTTTCTTATCCTCGACGCGATTAATGGCAGTTTTGTTCATTATTTTCCCGATTGCATTAGGTTTGGGTACTTTTATCGAAAATGAGTACAACACCGATACAGCTCGAATTCTTATTTACAACGCCAAATGGTTCGAACTTATTATGTTTCTGTTCGTTGTCAATTTTATTGGAAACATCAAACGTTATCAATTATATAAAAAAGAAAAATGGGTAACATTGGTTTTACATCTTTCTTTCATTTTTATCTTAGTTGGTGCTTTCGTAACTCGTTATATCAGTTATGAAGGAATGATGCCAATTAGAGAACAAGCCAAATCAAACCAAATTTTCTCTGACCGCACGTTCTTAACGATTATGACAGACGGAATGGTCGATGGAGAAATGAAACGTAGAACTTTTGAAAATCAACATCTTTTTTCTGGAGCTTTAGATAAAGATAATTTCATCAGTAACTTTGCTTCGAATCATTTTTCTATGAAAAAAGATTTTAATGGAATTCCTTTTAAAGTAGAATTTAAAGATTTCATTATGGGTGCAACAGAACAAATTCAACCAGATGAAAATGGAGTTTATTTCCTTAAAATGGTAGAATCTGGTGATGGATCTCGTCATGAACATTTCTTAAAAGAAGGCGAAGTTCAAAACTTTCATAATGTTTTATATGCCTTTAATAAACCAACTCCTGGAGCAATTAACATTACAAAAGATGGTGACAATTATACAATAGAAACACCATTTGAAGGTAATTTTATGAGAATGGCAGATCAATTTAAAGGTTCTGTTGAAAAAGATCAAACTCAAGAATTAATGTTCCGCTCATTATATAATATTGGTGGCTCTCAATTTGTTTTCCCAGAATTACCAATCAAAGGTAAAATTGGTTTTGTTTCTGATAATAATTTCAAAAATTCAAAAACAAACGATGCATTAATGTTAACTGTTACAACAGAAGACAAAGACGGTAAAGAAGTTTCTGAAGATGTAACTTTACTTGGTTCTAAAGGAATGATGGGAATTCCACAATCTTTTAAATTAGGTGAACTTGAGTTTACTTTAATGTTTGGATCAAAAATTTACACAACTCCATTTGAAGTTCAGTTAAACGATTTCATAGCAAATAAATATCCTGGAACACAAAATAGCTATTCTTCTTTTGAAAGTAAAGTAACTATTATTGATCCTAGCGCTAAAAATTTTGATGCGCATATTTATATGAATAATGTATTGGATTATAAAGGATATCGTTTCTTTCAAGCACAATTCGATGAAGATGAAAAAGGAACTATCTTATCTGTAAGTCACGATTTTTACGGAACTTGGATTACATATATTGGATATACATTATTATATATTAGTATGATTTTACTTTTAGTAACAAAAAACACACGTTTTGATGATTTAAGAAATAAGTTAAACAAAGTACGTGCTAAGAAAAAGAATTTAATTACGGCATTATTATTATTCATTTCGTTAGGTGCATTTGCACAACACGGACACAAAATGCCAACACCACAACAAATTGATTCGCTTTTAGAAGTATCTAAGGTTCCATTAGAACATGCGGATAAATTCGGAAAATTAATCATTCAGGATGCTGGTGGTCGTATGAAACCAATCAACACTTTCTCATCTGAATTATTAAGAAAAGTAAGTAAATCTGACACATATAAAGGTATGGATTCTGATCAGGTTTTACTCTCAATAACGCAATTTCCACAATTATGGTACACTGTTCCGATTATTAATCTTAAAAAAGAAAACGATAGTATTCGTAAAGTAATTGGAATTCCAGCAGATCAAAAATTTGCAGCCTTAATTAATTTCTTCGATGAACAAGGAAACTATAAATTAGTTGAACAATTAGAAGATGCAAATCATGCTTCTGTAAAAAATGCATTTCAAACAGATTTTATTGAAGCTGATAAAAGAGTAAACTTATTATATTCAGCAATTACTGGTCAAATTTTAACTATTTTTCCTGTTCCGTATGATAAAGGAAATAAATGGGTAAACTACTTAGAATTAAACGAATCTGAAATTAAAGGAGAAGATTTACAGTTTACAAAAATTATTTTACCTGCTTATTTAAATTCTTTATTAAAAGGATTAGAAACAAAAGATTATACAAAAGCAGATGAGTTCTTAGAAAATATTAGTCAATACCAACACAAATTTGGTGCTGAAGTAATTCCATCTGATCAACATGTTGAAGCTGAAATTTTATACAACAAATATGATATCTTCAAGAGATTATATTCATGGTATATCTATGCTTTTGTGCTATTATTCACAGTAGTAATCATTCGTATTTTTAAAGATAATAAGGTATTAAAATTAATTACAAATATCTTTATTGGTTTAATTATTACAATGTTTTTATTACATACTGCGGGCTTAGCAGCACGTTGGTACATTTCTGGTCACGCACCATGGTCTGACGCTTATGAATCGATGATTTACGTTGGTTGGGCAACCATGTTATTTGGATTAATATTCGGAAGAAAATCCGAACTTACAATTGCTTCTACAGCTTTTGTTGTTGGTATGATTTTAATGATTGCACATTGGAGTTGGATGGATCCAGCAATTGCAAACTTACAACCTGTACTAAATTCATATTGGTTAATGATTCACGTTTCTATAATTGTAGGTAGTTATGGACCACTTGCTTTAGGAATGATTCTAGGAATTGTAGCTTTATTTTTAATGGTATTTACTACTAAGAAAAACAAAGCTAAGATGGATTTAAACATAAAAGAGATTACTTACATCAACGAAATGGCTTTAACTTGTGGTTTGGTTATGTTAACGATCGGAAACTTCTTAGGTGGTCAATGGGCTAACGAAAGTTGGGGACGCTATTGGGGATGGGATCCAAAAGAAACTTGGGCATTAGTCAGTATTATGGTTTATGCTTTTGTAATTCACATGCGTTTTGTTCCTTCTTTACGTGGAACATGGATTTATAACTTTATGTCAGTAATTGCGTTCTATGCAATTACAATGACTTATTTCGGTGTAAACTTCTACTTATCTGGATTACATTCATACGCAAAAGGAGATCAAGTTGTAACTCCAACATTTATTTGGTGGTCAGTTGCTTTTGTTTCTACTTTAGGCGCACTTGCTTATTATAAATACAGAATTCATTACAAGAAATAAATTGAATTCATCAAACATTAAAAAAACGGAGTAGAATATATTTTCTACTCCGTTTTTTTATTGTTTGAAAGAAGTATATTTATAGCAATTACATTTTTTTAATAGAATATTCATATTCAAAAATCCCTCAATATAATTAGGAAAATTGGATTCGCTTATAACCTCAAAACAAAAAAAACGTATATAACTTGAATGTTATATACGTTTTTTTTATGATTGAAATTCTTTAAAAAATCTATTTTTCTGAATCTAAATAAAGCTGAATTTCGTCCATTAAACTATTAATTGATTCATTCTGACTATTTATACTTTTAGCTTGCTTTAAAAATTCTAAAGCTTCTTTATAAATCCCAATTTTTTGTTGTTTCAATGCTTTGAATTTTTGTTGACCTGCATTAGAAGTACCTGTATTATTCATTTCATTGGTAATCTCAGTGTCTTTTTTCAAAGTTAAATTCGCTAAACCTAAATAAGCATTTTCGAGTTTTGGATCAATTTGAATAGCTTTTTGAAAATAATTTTTAGCTACATCATCTTTGTTTTCATTTGATGCAATAATCCCCAAGTTATAATTCAACAATGCGTTAATTGGATTTTTAGCTAAAGCTGCATTTGCAATTTCTACAAATTTATCATTTCTATTCGTTTGGCTATATAAATTCAACAAACTCATTAAAACGTCATTATCATCCGGATTGTTTTGATATGCTTTTGTAATATATTGTTCAGCTTCAGAATAATTTTCTTTATTCATTAAAATTAAAGAAAGGTTTTTCAGGATTTCACCACGTTGACTTGGCTCTGTAACCGTTTTTGGCTGAACGTGAGTTCCTTGACGAACTAATAAATCACGCATTTTTTTATCATTTCCAAACGATTGAACTGCTCCATTTGCTTTTTCTACTGCAGTGTAATAAACAGTTTTTCCATCATAATTCAGATTTACTAACTCTTTGTATTTACTCTCAGCAAAATCGTAATCATTAGCACTAATTGCTGTTGAGGCTGCATAATAAAGATAAACCGTATCTTTTGGACTTAATTGATATCCTAAATCAAATTTACGAGATGCATCTTTAAATTTACCTTTTGTATTATCTGCAACGGCTTCATTTACAATTTGAGCTAAAAGCAATGTCGTTATTGGCTCTGCTTTAGCTGAATATTTATTATTCTTAGAAGCTTTTTCAATTTCAGTTACTTTTTTAAATGCTTCAACAGCTTTAACTACATTTTTTTCTTGGTCTTGAGTTGCAGCTAAATTCAATGCTGTTTGACCAATTAAAAAATAATATTCTGCTTTTTGCTCATCATTTGCAGAACCTAATAAAGGTTCAACTTTCTCCAAAGCTACACGAGCCTCAGAGAAGTTTTTTTTATCCACTAATTTTGAAGCTTCTTTTAACTCTGCTTTTTGAGCTGTTGCTGATAAAGAAACTAAAGCAATAGAAATTGCAAAAAATTTATTTTTCATTATTCTTCAGAATTTTCTTGTTCTACATCTGTATCATCTTCTTCGATGATTTCATCCTCTTCGATTTCGTCTTCAACTGGAGGTAAAATTTCAGCATCTTCAGGAGCTACTAAATTAGTAGTATCAACCTCTTCTTCTTCATCTTTCATTACTTTAGCAACAGCAGCAATCGAATCGTTTCCTTTGATATTAATCAAACGAACACCTTGAGTTGCACGTCCCATCACACGTAAATCAGAAACACGAATACGAATCGTTAAACCTGATTTGTTAATAATCATTAAATCATCATTATCTGTAACTGAATTTAACGAAACTAATAAACCTGTTTTCTCAGTGATATTCATTGTTTTAACACCTTTTCCTCCACGATTTGTTTCACGATATTCATCTAAAGAAGAACGTTTACCATAACCATTTTCAGAAACAACTAAAATTTCGCTATTCATATCGCTAACAGCAACCATTCCAATAACTTCATCTTTATCGTGAGCTAAAGTAATTCCACGAACTCCAGAAGCTGTTCTTCCCATCGGACGTGTTTTAGCTTCATCAAAACGAACTAATTTTCCTGAACGAGCAGCAACTAAAACTTTAGAATTTCCGTCAGTTAATTTAGCTTCGAATAATTCGTCATCTTCTTTAATTGTAATCGCATTAATACCATTTAAACGTGGACGAGAATATTGTTCAAGAGGCGTTTTCTTAACCTGACCTTGTTTTGTAACCATTATCACATAATGATTATTGATGTATTCTTCGTCTTTTAAATCTTGTGTACAAATGAATGCTTTTACTTTATCATCATTTTCAATGTTGATGATATTTTGAATTGCACGACCTTTTGCTTGTTTACTTCCTTCTGGAATTTCGTAAACACGCATCCAGAAACATTTTCCTTTTTGTGTAAAGAACAACATGTATTGGTGATTTGTTGCCACATACATATGTTCTAAGAAATCTTGGTCTCTTGTCCCAGCAGATTTTTGTCCAACTCCACCTCTATTCTGTGTTTTGTATTCAGAAAGTGGTGTACGTTTGATATAACCTGCGTGAGAAATTGTGATTACAACTTGCTCATCTGGAATTAAATCTTCGATATTCATTTCTCCACCAGCATACTCAATTTGAGAACGACGAGCATCACCATATTTATCACGGATTTCAGCAAGCTCATCCTTAATCACTCCCATAAGTAATTCTTTACTTGCTAATAACGATTCTAAATATTCGATTAATTTCATAATATCATCGTATTCAGCACGTAGTTTATCTTGCTCTAGTCCAGTTAATTGACGTAAACGCATTTCAACAATAGCACGAGCTTGAATTTCAGATAACGAAAAACGTTCAATTAAACGTTCACGAGCTTCATCTGCGTTTTTAGAACCACGAATGATTGCAATAACTTCATCAATATTATCAGAAGCAATGATTAAACCTTCAAGAATATGAGCTCTTTCTTGAGCTTTTCTTAATTCGTATTGTGTTCTTCTAGTTACAACTTCAAAACGGTGGTTAACAAAATGAAGAATCAAATCTTTTAGATTCAACATCTCAGGACGTCCGTTAACCAATGCAATATTATTTACACTGAAAGAAGATTGTAACTGTGTATATTTATAAAGTGTGTTTAAAACAATATTTGGAATTGCATCACGCTTTAAAATATAAACGATACGCATACCTTTTCTATCCGATTCATCACGAATATTAGAAATCCCTTCAATTTTATGGTCATTAACTAATTCAGCAGTTTTTTTAATCATATCTGCCTTATTAACTTGGTAAGGAATTTCTGTTACGATAATACAATCTCTTCCATCTACCGTTTCAAAAGCAGCCTTAGCACGCATTACAATACGTCCACGACCAGTTTTAAAAGCTTCGCGAACACCTTCATATCCGTAAATAACTCCACCAGTAGGGAAATCTGGAGCTTTGATGTGTTGCATTAACTCATCAATCTCAATATCATTATTATCAATATAAGCTAAAGTTCCATCAATAACTTCATTTAAGTTATGAGGTGCCATATTTGTAGCCATACCAACTGCAATTCCAGAAGCTCCATTTATTAATAAAACAGGAACTTTTGTAGGCATAACTTTTGGTTCTTCTAAAGTATCATCAAAATTTGGCTGAAAATCAACAGTTTCTTTTTCTAAATCTGCGATAATTTCTTCAGCTATTTTCTTCATTCTAGCCTCAGTATAACGCATTGCTGCGGGGCTATCACCATCAACAGAACCAAAGTTACCTTGTCCATCAACTAAAAGATATCTTAAACTCCAATCTTGAGCCATACGAACCATTGCGTCGTAAACAGAAGAATCCCCATGTGGGTGAAACTTACCTAATACTTCTCCAACAATTCTAGCAGACTTTTTATATGGTTTAGTTGCAGTTACTCCTAGTTCATGCATTCCGAATAAAACTCTTCGGTGAACAGGTTTTAAACCATCTCTAACATCTGGAAGCGCTCTAGAAACAATAACCGACATAGAATAATCTATGTATGAAGATTTCATTTCGTCTTCGATGTTAATAGGAATTAACTTTTCTCCTTCAGACATCATAATTTATATAAGTTTATTTTTATCAATAATTAACGGCTAATATACGCAATTTTAAGCTTATTAGCAACCTGATTTTGAATTCTTATTAACATCAAAATGTTTAAAAAACACAAAAAAAGAACCTTAAAATAAATTAAGATTCTCTTTTCTATTACATTTCAACTAAATAAATATCAGATGAATTACGTTTTATATTTGTAAACTCAAAACCTCCGGGCTCCGGAATCATTTCAACCAAATGAAAAACAGTACATTTTTTTGGCAATCCTTTAAAAAACAACGTAAAATTCAATGGTTTATTCGCAGGTATTCTTGTCCAATCTGGAGCAATTGAAATCCCTTCTGAATGCACCATTGGATACCTAACTCCAGTACTAGCATCAATTAAAAAAGTTGTCTTCCAAATTCGCGCAGCATCCTCTTCTTCTGAGGAATGAATTTTAAAATGCACAATAACTTGACTTTCCTCTTGAGTCAATTCAAAAAGCTCAAATTGTAATTCCTCACAAATATCAAAGTCGTAATTTACTTCTTCTTTTTCAATTACACGATTTCCATTTTTCACTTTCATAATCAAAACACTTAAAATACAAGCAAAAAAAAGCGGTTCGCAGGAACCGCTTTTTAGGGTGAAAGACGGGTCTCGAACCCGCGACCTTCGGAACCACAATCCGACGCTCTAACCAACTGAGCTACAATCACCGTTTGGGAGTTTTATTTGAAAAGTCAACTCTGAACTTTTTGGGTGAAAGACGGGTCTCGAACCCGCGACCTTCGGAACCACAATCCGACGCTCTAACCAACTGAGCTACAATCACCGTGTTTGTTTAACGAGTGCAAATATAGCAAGAAATCAATACCTCACAAAGTTTTTTTATTGAATTTTACAGTAAATTATCTAAGCTATTGACTGCCAAATATCTTTCTGTTGTGAATCCTTCAGCATAATCAACAAAAACTAGTCTTCCAAGGTCACGAGCACGATAATTTATGCTATCTGTGAAGTTTTTTGTTGCAATCGGCGATACAGGTTCTTTTGAATTTGGGTCATAAAATTGCGAACTGTAAGCCATAACAGCTTTTTCTTTGATTTCCATAAAACCAGATACATCAACAACAAAATCTGGTTCAATGTTTTTCCACTGAATGTAATGGTAAACAATTTTTGGACGCCAAGCTTCTTGACGCTCACCATCTAATACCGTCTCAATTCTTCTCAATCCTGAAAGAAAACAAGCATCAGAAACCAATTTACTTCCCTTTCCGTGGTCAATATGACGGTCATCAATCGCATTACATAAAACAATTTCAGGTTTGTATTTACGAATCATTTTGATAATTTCAAATTGATGCTTTTCATCATTTACAAAGAAACCATCTCTGAAACGTAAATTTTCACGAACAGAAACTCCTAATATTTGTGCAGCTTCGGCAGCTTCTTTATCACGAATTTCTGCGGAACCACGAGTTCCTAATTCACCACGTGTTAAATCAACTATTCCAACTTTTTTACCTAAACTAATTTCTTTTGCAACAGTTGCACCGCAACCTAATTCAACATCATCTGGATGCGCACCAAAAGCCAATATATCTAATTTCATTATCCTAATATTTTTTTTATTGTTTTTGATTTATTTATCGTTTCAATAAATTCATTTTCTGGAACACTATCTTTTGTAATTCCGCCTCCAATAAATAAGTTTGCAATTTCTTTTTCTAATTCCATACAACGAAGATTTACAAATATATCGGATTTATTATCTTCATTATTTTCAAAATCTTTATTTATTTCACCTAAAAAACCTGAATAAAATTTACGATTATAACCTTCGTTTTTTATTATAAATTCCTTGGCTTCCTTCTTTGGCAAACCGCATAAAGCTGGAGTTGGATGCAAAGCTAAAACAATATCCGATAGCATAACTTCAGATTTTATTTCGGCAGAAACATCAGTTTTTATATGTAATAAATTTCCAGCTTGCGCTGTAAAAGGTTTCGTTTTTGTAATATTTTTCACAAAAGGTTTTAAGCTCTCTTCAATAAACTGAGTAACAAACAATTGCTCTTCTTTTTCTTTATCACCCCAAGTAACTTTTTGATTTTCAATAAAAAGCTGAGTTCCAGCTAAAGCGACTGTTGAAATAATATTTTCGTTAATTTTAACCAACTGTTCTGGAGTTGCACCTAACCACATTCCTACTTTTGGATGATAAAAACAATAACAAAAAGCAGATTTGTAAGTTTGTATCAACTTCTTAAAATAAGAAATAAAATCGGATTGATTTGCAGGAACTGATTCTTTACGAGAAAGTACAACTTTTGAAAATTGATTTAGTTTAATTGCTTCTACTCCTTTTTCAACTAAATTAATATGAAACGTTTTTACATTATTCGAAGGTAAAATATCTATAAATTCAGTTAAGCTTTCATCAAAATTAAAACTTGCTTTTTTTATTATTTCAGAATTTTGTTCATCAAAAAAAATAAAATCATCACCATCAAACGGAGCAAAAACAAATCCTTTTTTATCTAATTTTTCATTGAAACTTAACGAATCGTCAAGAGATAAAAAAGCAATTATTTTATCGGAGTTGGGTTTATTATATATTACAAAAGGAAAATTTTTATCAAATTGCTGTTGAATACTTTCAAAAAAAACATCCATTTATTTTTGTTTTGGCATTACAATATTCGTCAATTTACAAAGTGAAATCAAATTACCTTCTTCATCTTCTATTTTGATTTCCCATAAATGCAAAGTTTTACCTTTATGAATAATTTTCGCAGTTGCAAAAACTTCACCTTCACGTTTACTTTTTAAATGATTTGCAGAAATTTCTATACCACGAATTTCATCCGTTTCTGGATTTGAAAATAACATTGAAGCTGCACTTCCGACACTTTCAGCCAAAGCAACACTCGCTCCACCATGAAGCAATCCCATTGGTTGATGTACTTTAGAATTCACAGGCATTTTCGCCTTTAAAAAACCATCACCAACATCAATATATTCAATAGAAAGTGTTTCCATCAATGTGTTTTTAGAATATTTAGCGCAACTTTCTAAAATTTTATTTTTTGTAATATCATCCATTTCAAATAGTTATAAAAATCTAATTTTTATCAGAATAGAAAATAAAATTACTAAAAATATTATGGATAATACTTAATCTATGTCAATAAATTAAATCTACTAAAGTATAGGCATTCGTTATGCAAAAGCATTTCTGTTTGATTAAAAAGTAGTATTTTTGTTGATTAATAAAAAAGTGAATATTTCTATAATGGAAGATTTAAATAAAGAAGTTTTTGAAGCTTTTGAAGTTATCAAAAACGGCGGTATTATCTTATATCCAACGGATACCGTTTGGGGAATTGGTTGTGACGCAACAAATGAAGAAGCTGTAAAAAAAATATACGATTTAAAAAAACGTACCGAATCTAAAAGTATGATTGTTTTGGTTAACGGCGACCGTTTACTTTACAATGTATTTAGTCAGATTCCTGAAGTTGCTTTTGATATTTTAGATTGTTCAGAAAAGCCAACTACTTTGGTTTTAGACAATCCGAGAAATGTTGCTAAAAACATAATTGCACCTGACAATTCGTTAGGAATAAGAATTGTTGAAACGCCTTTTTGTTTCCGATTAATTGAACGAATGAAAAAACCTTTAGTTTCGACTTCTGCAAATATCAGCGGCGCTCCTACTCCAACTTCTTTTGCAGAAATTAGCGATGAAATTAAAAATGGAGTTGATTATATTGTTGGATTAGATAAAGATGTAAAACGTTCTAAATCATCAACTGTAATTAAATTAACAAGCGATAGTAAAGTTACTATTTTAAGAAAATAATTTCCGAAAAGAAATAATAAATGATTGAATCAAATAATTATAAAGAAGCTCTTCAAAATCCTATTTTTGAAATCATTTCAAAAGCTGCCGAACAATTAAACGTTCAAAGTTATGTGATTGGAGGTTTTGTAAGAGATTATATATTAGAACGAAACTCGAAAAAAGACATTGATATTGTTGCTGTTGGAAGCGGAATTGAATTGGCTTTACAGGTTTCAGAATTATTACCAAACAAACCAAAAGTTCAAGTTTTCAAGAATTATGGAACGGCAATGTTACGTTTTGAAGATATTGATATTGAATTTGTTGGCGCAAGAAAAGAATCGTATCAAGCAGATAGCAGAAATCCAATGGTGGAAGATGGAACTTTAGAGGACGACCAAAACCGAAGAGATTTTACAATAAATGCATTAGCTTTTTCTTTAAACAAAGAAACTTATGGAGATTTAGTTGACCCATTTAACGGAATTCAAGATTTAAAAGACAAACGTATTGTAACTCCACTAGAACCAAATATTACGTATTCTGACGACCCGTTGCGAATGATGCGTGCCATTCGTTTTGCAAATCAATTGAATTTTACAATTGACGAAACTTCATTAAAATCTATCACTGAAAATTCAGAAAGAATTGATATCATTTCTGGCGAACGAATCGTTGAAGAATTGAATAAGATTTTGATGTGTGATACACCTTCAAAAGGTTTTTTACTTTTATATAAAACCAATCTTTTAGAACGTATTTTACCTGAATTAACGGCTCTAAATAGCGTCGAAGAAATTGAAGGACAAACTCATAAAAATAACTTTTATCATACGTTAGAAGTTGTAGATAACATCTGTAAAAACACAGATGATGTTTGGTTGCGATGGTCGGCATTATTACACGATATTGGAAAAGCTCCAACCAAAAGATATAACAAAAAACAAGGATGGACGTTTCACGGACACGAATTTTTAGGTGGGAAAATGGTAAAGAAAATCTTCCAAAGATTACATATGCCATTAAACCATAAAATGCGTTTTGTTCAAAAAATGGTTATTATGAGTTCAAGACCGATTGTTTTATCAGAAGAAGCGGTTACCGATTCGGCAGTTCGTAGATTAGTTTTTGATGCAGGTGAAGATGTAGAAAATTTAATGACTTTATGTGAAGCTGATATCACTACAAAAAATCCAAAGAAATTTAAAAAATACCATAACAATTTTACGATTGTTAGAAAAAAAATAGTTGAAGTTGAAGAACGCGACCACGTTCGAAATTTTCAACCACCAATTACTGGAGAAGAGATTATGGAAATTTTCAATCTTCCGCCTTCACGTGAAATTGGCCAATTAAAAGAATCGATTAAAGAAGCTATTCTTGAAGGAGAGATTCCGAATGAATATGAAGCTGCTTACGATTTTATGATGAAAAAAGCTACAATAATGGGATTACAAGTTGTGAATCCGAAAATGTAAAATATGAAAAACACTGCATTTCTTAAGATGGCTAAAACTTCATTGGTTTTAGTTTATTTAGTAATTATTGCTGGAGCAACAGTTAGAATGACAGGTTCTGGAATGGGTTGTCCAGATTGGCCAAAATGTTTTGGTTATTACATTCCACCAACCGACGTTCAAGAATTAACTTGGGAAGCTTATCACGAATATGAAAAAGGTCAAGTAATTATGAAAGATGAAAAATTATTTGTAGCGAAAGAAACTTTTACTTCTGATGAGATGTACCATCCAGAATATTGGAAGGAATATACCAAACACGATTATGCTGAGTTTAATCCAATGCATACTTGGGTGGAATATATCAATCGTTTATTCGGAGCATTAGCAGGAGTTGCTTGTTTTATTTTAGGAATTATGTCTTTCCGTTTTTGGAAAACTAAAAAATCTGTAGTTGCTTGGTCTTGGATTGTTGTTTTCTTACTTGGCTTTAATGCTTGGCTTGGCGCAACAGTTGTGTATTCAGTTTTAAGTCCGGTTAAAATCACAACTCATATGATTGCTGCTTTATTAAATGTTGCGGCATTGATTTATGTAATTCATTTAGCTAAAGAAAATCATAATTACAAAAAATACAATCCTACATTTAAATTCTTTTTATGGATTTCTATGATTTTAACTTTGATTCAAGTTGGAATCGGAACTCAAGTTCGTGAATTTGTTGACCATCAAGTAAAAGCTGGAATTGGTAATGAATTTTTATGGTTACAGAATCCAGATGTAACATTTTACGTTCATAGAACCTTTTCAATCATTGTTTTACTAGTCAATTTATATTTATATTTAAGAAACAAAAGATTAAATCTTGGATTTACGAATTTAAATTGGGTAATGCTTTTATTATTATTAGAAATCGGAACAGGAATTGCTATGAATTATTTCGGATTTCCGTTTGGTTCTCAAGCTGCACACTTGGTTTTAGCAGCTATTTTATACGGAATTCAATTCTCATTAATTTTAGATAGTAGTAAAAAACATAGTATTTTAGAATAATTATGAAAAAGATTTTAGTTGCAATTACTTTACTTTATCAAGCTTCAAGTTTTGCATCAAATGGAAATGGCTTATGGTTAATGTATTTTGGAAATGTTTCTGTAAAAGAAACTCCACTCAAAGTTCATTACGAAATACAAGATAGAAATCATAATATAGGTACAGATTTAAACCAAATATTAGTTCGTGGCGCACTTCAATACAATTTTAAAAATGAAATTACATTTGGAGCTGGATACGGATTCATTCAAACAGAAAAAGAATTTACACCTGATTTACCAGTTCGTGAAAATAGAATTTATCAAGAAGCTTTAATGCAACAAAACGTTTCTAAATTAAACTTCAAACATCGTTTTCGATATGAACAACGATTTATTGAAAACACCGATTTTAAAACACGTTTTCGTTATCAGTTGGGATTAGATATTCCTGTTTATAATACAGATTGTGGAAAGAATTTTTATGCAACAGCTTATAACGAAATTTTTATAAACGGTGAAAAAACAGAAA
The DNA here is from genome assembly GCF_003865405.1 of Paenimyroides tangerinum. GTDB lineage: Bacteria > Bacteroidota > Bacteroidia > Flavobacteriales > Flavobacteriaceae > Flavobacterium > Flavobacterium tangerinum. The sequence goes on along the minus strand of NZ_RQVQ01000004.1, from coordinate 43,246 downwards.
CATCTGGACTATTCGATAGAAATCGATTGTTTATTGGAGCTGGAGTTAAACTGAATAAAAAATTAGCTTTTCAGGCTGGATGGATGAATCAAATGTTAGAAAATTCTTCGAATCAGCAATTTATGATTTCGTTACATCATCAATTGAAATGGAAATAAAATTAAAAACTCGTATTTTGTAAATGCGAGTTTTTTTTTAAAAGTAGATTTTAATCGTAAAAAAAATATACATTTGAAAAACAAAATAGAATGAATTATGAAAACTACGATATCCTTTGGTTTACTATTTATTTTTTTCTTAATCAGTTGCAATAAAAAGGCTGCTGAAAATGAAATAGATACAATTGAATCAATTCAAAAAAGAGAAATTGAAAACTACGACAAAACGTATGCTAATGCAGGCGAAATTATCGCTGATTATTCCATTGAATTAAAACCAAATCAGGAACAAGCAAAAAATTTTGGCAATGAATTGATACCGTGGATTAACATAGAAAACGCAAAATCTCAAATAAACCAACTAATCAATCCGAATGAAATTCTGATTGAACAAACCTCAGCAAAATTAATTATTGATTATCCTCTAAATAACCCAGCTATTATTGAAATTAATAATCCAAATGGGTTTTCAAGAAAGGATTTGATATTATTAATAAGTGAAAAATATAAAGACATATATAAAGAAGAAGAAGCATCCGCTAAAACTAAAACCATTCCATTACAACAACGAACTGGTTTAATCAATAGAAATCAAACAGATGGGAAATATGGAATTTGGGGACACGATTTGTCTGATTTAGGATTAAGTGGAATTGAACTTTACCAGAACAAAGAAGGTCAAATTACGATTTCATTACAAATTGAATCATAAAATTTTAAAGGTGAATTTATAATTCATCTTTTTCTTTCATTAAATCTCACTGTATTTAACATAATATCAAACTTTTAGATATGTATCAAAAAGCAATAACTATAAACAATGTTCCTGTTGATTTAGTAATATTAGATAATTTTCTGAACAAGAATCAAAAAATAGAGGCAATTAAATACATTGTTGATCACTGTAATGTAGGTCTAAGAGATGCTAAAAATTTTGTTGATAATTACGACCCTGAAAATATTGAGCAAGACTCAAATTTGAATTTCCCTAAGAAAGAAGGTGTACAAATTAAAACACTGAAAAATACGATCGAAGTTCGATATTGTGACGACCAAGGAATCGAAACACTCGTAAATCCAGACCATATATTATGGAAAAACGTAAAAAGAATTATGCATGATAGTTTGAAAATCAAAGAATATGAAGATGCATATTATAAAGAAAATTCGATAACGAATCAGAATGTAAATCCTATAACTGTTAAAATGATAATACTGGAAAGCTTGTTATCATCTTAATTGTTGTGATTGCATTAGTTACTTTGATGTATTTCTTAACTTCATAATAATATTTTTTTTTCCAACTTTCTATGAAAAACAAAACCTTATTTATTTTCTCAATTCTCTTTATTGGAATTGGTTCTATTTTCATAATCAAAAAAACAAAAACCGAATTAAATTTAGATGTTGGTAAAACATTGTTATCTTCTGACGTAGTTGAAGATTCAATTTCTTATACTAATTTTTTGATTGATGTTAAAAATAAAAAAACGGAATTTTTAAAAAGTGATGATGCTAAAAAATATTTATTTGATATTTATAACGAAAAAATTTCTAAATATTGGATAGGAACAAAATGGGATTTTAATGGAACAACAAGAAATCCAAACGAGGGAACCATTGCTTGTGGTTATTTTGTAACCAATGTTTTAGCAGATTTAGGATTTAAAATCCAACGGGTAAAATTGGCTCAAGATGTTTCTTCAAAAATGATAAATGAACTTTGTGTGAATGTAAAACGTTTTGGAGATTTTAATAAATTAAAAGAATATATCGAAAAACAACCAAATCATAGTGTTTTTATAATTGGTTTAGATTTTCATACAGGTTATGTTCTAAAAGCTAATGAAAAAATCTATTTTTTACATTCAAATTACATTGATAACGAAGGTGTAATTAAAGAAGAAATTGATTATTCAAAAGCATTGAGAAGTAGTAAATCTTTTATGATTGGAAATCTTTCTGAAAATAACGAATTGATTTCTAATTGGATGAAATAAAAAAAGCTTCTAAAATAGAAGCTAAATTTTATAAAACATCTAAACTACCTTTTCCTTCACGGATAACAACGGGTTCGTGACCTGATAAATCAATAACCGTTGAAGCAAAATTATCGCCATAACCACCATCGATTACCAAATCAACAATATTTTGCCATTTCTCAAAAATCAATTCTGGGTCAGTTGTGTATTCTAATAATTCATCTTCGTCATAAATCGAAGTCGAAACAATTGGGTTTCCAAGTTTTTTCACAATATCAATTACAATATTGTTATCCGGAACACGAATACCAACGGTAGTTTTCTTTTTAAATTCCTTCGGAAGATTGTTATTTCCTGGTAAAATAAAAGTATATGGTCCTGGCAAAGCACGTTTTAAAATCTTAAACGTACTTGTGTCAATCTGCTTGATATAATCAGAAATGTTACTTAAATCACTACAAACAAAAGAGAAATTAGCTTTTTCTAGTTTGATTCCTTTTATTTTAGCAATTTTTTCTAACGCTTTTGTATTCGTAATATCGCAACCTAAACCATAAACAGTATCGGTCGGATATATAATTAAACCGCCGTCTTTTAAGACTTTGACCACCTTATCAATTTCTTTTTGATTTGGATTTTCTGGATAAATTTTAATAAATTGACTCATAGCACTTTTTTTATTAAAAATTACGAAATTACATTCAACTTCGCAAATCGAAGTAATAATTTTTTAATTCCGCCAACTTCAAAGTGAATTTCAGCTTTTCTATCAGCTCCCACTCCTTCTAAATTCAATATTTTTCCTTTACCAAAACGTTCATGCATCACCACTTGACCTTGTTCTAAACCAGAAGTATCAGCTTGACCTTTAGTAGATGAAATCGCTTTTGAAAGTTCTTTCAACTTACGAATTTGCGGACCTTCTTCTTTATTATTGATTTCAGAAAGTGTCTTTGGAGGCGTTCCTGAAACAGGTTTTGTTTGTCTAAATTTTGATTTATCAACATCACCAAAAATATCAGAATTGATTCCTGATTTATAACGATAATTCGTTTCTGGCGGAGTCAGAAATTCTAAATATTGTGGGGCAATTTCTTCTATAAAACGAGATGGGTCACAATCTGTAAGTTTTCCCCAACGATAACGCGATTGCGCATAAGTTAAATACGCTTGATGCTCTGCACGCGTCAACGCAACGTAAAACAATCTTCGCTCCTCCTCTAACTCACTTCTTGTACTCATACTCATTGCACTTGGAAACAAATCTTCTTCCATTCCAACACAGAAAACCGTCGGGAATTCCAGTCCTTTTGCCAAATGAATGGTCATTAAAGCGACACGGTCATCGTCACCTTTATCATTATCTAAATCGGTTGCTAAAGCGACATCTTCCATAAATTCAGCCAATGCACCACGAGCGCCATCAACTTCTTTTTGACCTTCTGTAAAATCTTTAATACCGTTTAATAATTCTTCAATATTCTCTAATTTTGCAATTCCTTCTGGAGTTCCATCTTTTTTTAATTCTTGAACCAATCCTGTTTTTTTAACCACATAATCGGCTAAATAATAAGCATCTTGAGTTTCATTTATAACCTGAAAATTTTTAATCATAGTTACAAAATCATTGATTTTATTTTTAGTTCCAGCCGTTAATTTCAAATCGATTTTATCGATATGTTCCATTACTTCGAAAATACTTCGTTTGTAATGATTTGCTGCAATATTTAATTTTTCAACGGTTGTATTTCCAATTCCACGAGTTGGGAAATTTATAATTCGAACCAATGCTTCTTCATCTTTTGGATTGATTACCATTCGTAAATATCCCAAAACATCTTTGATTTCTTTACGTTGATAAAACGATAATCCACCATAAATTCGATACGGAATATCGCGTTTACGCAAGGCATCTTCCATGGCACGAGATTGCGCATTGGTACGATATAGAATTGCAAATTCGCCATTCATTTTCTGATGCAACATTTTTTGTTCGAAAATGGTACTTGCGACGAAACGTCCTTCTTCTGCATCTGTAATCGAACGATGAACTTTTATTTTTGGTCCATCCGGATTAGCTGTCCAAACCACTTTATCTAATTTTGTTTTGTTGTGGTCGATAATTGTATTTGCGGCTTCAACAATATTTCTAGAAGAACGATAATTTTGTTCCAAACGATAGGTTTGAACTCCTTTATAATCTTTTTGAAAATTTAGAATATTATTGATGTTTGCACCACGAAACGCGTAAATAGACTGTGCATCATCACCTACAACACAAATATTCTGAAAACGGTCTGAAAGCGCCTTAACAATTAAATATTGTGAATGGTTGGTATCTTGGTACTCATCAACCAAAATATATCTAAAACGGTTTTGATATTTTAATAAAACGTCAGGATGAAGCGTTAAAAGTTCATTCGTTTTCAATAATAAATCGTCGAAATCCATAGCTCCAGATTTAAAACAACGCTCAACATAATGTTGGTAAATATCACCAATACGAGGTTTTTTAGCCATCGCATCAGCTTCCATTAATTCTGGATTATTGAAATACGCTTTTACAGTAATTAAACTATTTTTATAAGATGAAATTCTACTTAAAACCTGATTCGGTTTATAAATATCACGGTCAAGTTGCATTTCTTTGATAATCTGTCCGATTAATCGTTGACTATCTTGAGAATCATAAATCGTGAAATTAGATGGATAGCCTAATTTATCAGCTTCTGAACGTAGTATTTTAGCAAAAACCGAGTGAAACGTTCCCATCCAAAGATTTTTAGCTTCGGTATGACCAACGATTTTAGAAATACGTTCTTTCATTTCACGTGCTGCCTTGTTAGTAAAAGTCAACGATAAAATGTTAAACGCATCAACTCCTTGATGCATCAAATAAGCAATTCGAAGTGTTAGAACACGGGTTTTCCCAGAACCAGCTCCAGCGATTACAATCATTGCGCCATCTTTCTGTAAAACAGGTGCTCGTTGAGCTTCATTTAATTGATTTATTAATGCTTCCATAGTTTCTAATTTCAAAAGCTCAAATTTACTACTACATAATGGTTATTACAAGTTTTTTAATAATCGTAAATTAATATTTGTTTAGTCTTTCAGATTTACTAATTTCGAAAAAAAAATAAATGGAACTAGATATTAAAGAATTGGCATTACTTTTTTTCGGACTTGTTTTAATTGTAGTGATTTATTATTTCTTAGATAAAGCTATCAATAAAAATAGAAAACCTAAATATGCTCAACCTCCTGTTTTTTATCAGGAAGAAAGCAAACCAAAACGTCAAGCTACACCACAAGTTTTACAAGCTTATGAACGTTTAACTATTTTAATGGAACGTATCGATTTACCTAAATTATTATCTCGTGTACAGCCTATTTCAAGCTTAAAACAAGATTATGCAAATTACTTAATACAAAATATTGAACAAGAATTTGATTTTAATTTATCGCAACAATTATATGTTTCAGAAGAAAGTTGGGCATTAGTTTTAACTGCTAAAAATACAGTTATTCAAGATGTATTAAAAACGTCTTTAGATGAAAAAGTAATTAACGCTGATGACCTAAGAATGAAACTTTTAACCAAATCTGATAATAATAATGTTGTTGATTTAGCAAAAACACGTCTGAGAAAAGAAGTAACTGAAATGATGTAATTTTAGGAATGATATTTGTATCTTAAAGAAAAATTAAATGTTAAGATTATGAAAAAGATATTTATACTATTAAGTCCACTCCTATTTTTCGCTTGTGATACCAAAGGTGATTGTGGTTGTGAAGTTTATAACATTTTAACCGATGATGAAGGAATTATAACTTACGAATTGATTGGAACTCGAGAAGGATATTGCTCTCAATACGATTTAGAAGGTTATTATTTTGTTGACGTGAATTGTGATTAGATAAAAAATAAACCCATTAGTTAAATTCTAATGGGTTTATTTTTTATTCCGGATTACTAATTTCATCCATTAATTTTTTCAAAGCTATATGTTCATCTTCTGGTAAGTAAGGAATTAAATCATTGAAATGCTTTTTGAATTCTTTCTTTGTACACAATTCGATAATTGCATCACGACCAAATTTTCTAAACTGCGGTTTGTGACTGACCAATGCATTTACAAGATGTGGCAGTGTATTACTATCGTATTGATTTAAAAACCACATTGCTGAAATCGCATTCATTCGAACATTACTATTGTATTTAGAATACGCATAACCTTCCAATTCTTTATACCAATTTGCCTTTTTTTCAGGATAATAATTATCCGTAGCTAAAGCTAACATTAACCAAGTGATTCGTAAATTTTTATCGTTAAAACCTTCCCAGTTTTTTGATTTATCTAAAACCTGATGTTTCAAATCTGGACGTTGATACCAAATGTTTTTCAAAGCCATTTCTTGTGTCAAATACGAACCGTCATCCAAGAACGTTTTATACGTTTCTACATATTCATTCGGGATTTCCTTTAGCACTTGAACCATTGCTTGACGTACCTTTACGTTATCCGAATTTGCAACATAATCATAAAATTCTTTTGCTTCTTCATACGGAACATTATGAATTTGATAAATGACTTCTTGTTTTACTTTTTCGTAAGGACTTGTAGTTAATACATTAAATAAATATTCTTTTTTCGTAGAAAATGGCAATGCTTGCTTATCAACCAATTCTAAATATTGTTGAATCATCGGATTGTTTTTCAACAGAAAAACAGCTTGTTTTATATCAAAAGATTGATTTGTTAGCCATTCCTTTTTGAACTTATCAGAATTAAACGAATAAACACTTTCAACTTCCTTCAGAAACTCATCTGTAGAAACGTTTTTAAAACCATATTTATCTAAATAATTTTTTACAGCAGTCTGAAAATTGGCATCTCCAATCTGATTTCGTAAAACAAATAAGGCCCAAGCTCCTTTTTCATAATATGTCAAAGACGTAGCACCTTCACTATAAACAACCGTATTTTTAGCAGTTTTACTTTCTTTCTGGATTTTCTCAGCCATTTCGTAAAGTTCCCAATAAAAATAATCGTCACCATAAATATCTCGTTCTGCAAGCAAAGCATAAAAAGTTGCAAAACCTTCTTGTAGCCAATGGTCTTTTGGTGTTTTCGCAGTTATCAAATCACCAAACCATTGATGCGCCAATTCGTGTGCATTTACGTTTACATAACTTCTGTCAACCGCACCTATTTTATCAACTACAAAATCTTGATTAAAAATTGTTGATGTTGTATTTTCCATTCCCGAATATAAAAAATCTTCAACAGGAATGTTTCTATAAATTTTCCAAGGATAATTGTAACCGATTTCTTTTTCCAAAAAATCAAACATTTGTTTCGTATGTTGATATGTAGTTTCGTTTTTCGCTTTGTCTGAAGGTTTTAAATACGATTCAATTGGAATTCCTGAAGCACTTTTATGGATAGTTACATCATATTTACCGATAGCAAACATCAACAAATAAGAAGACATCGGTTGTTCCATTTGATAATTCCAAGTGATATTATTTCCGTTTACTTTTTTATTTGCTAAAACTCCGTTTGAAACAACTTGATAATTTTTATCAAACGTAATCGACATATTATAAATTACTTTCTCATTGTAATCATCAAAACTTGGCAACCAATGAGAAGTATATTTTCCTTGACCTTGCGTCCAAATTTGCATTTGATTTCCTGTTCCAATGAAATAGACAGTCTGTTTAGGAATGGTATTGTATTTAATCGATAAATTATTATCACCGATTTTATACCCCGAATAAAGCTTTATTTGCTTGTTATCGTATTTGAATCCAGCAGGTTTACCATCAATTAAAACCGATTGAATTTGCATATTTTTAGCATCAATTCTAATGGTATCTATTTCAGATTTTACATCAAAATTATAAGAAACATTTCCTAATATTTTTCGTTGAGAAATATCGAAATCTATAGATGCATTAGCTTTTATAAAATCAACTTGATTTTGTTTTTGAGCAACAGCTATTTGAGTTATAATAAAGAATACAGGAAGTAATATTTTTTTCATAAATGAACTTTAGAGAATCATAAAAATAGTAAAACTTTTAGAATATGATTATTTATTTCCATCAAATTAAAAGCTTCGGTTAAAAAAACGTAATTTTGCAACAAATACAAATTTATGCAGTTTACAGATTTTAAATTAAACAATAACGTTTTAGAAGCAATTAAAGATGTTGGTTATGAAGCTCCTACTCCAATTCAAGAAAAGGCAATTCCTTTAATTTTAGAAGGAAGAGACTTGGTTGGATGCGCTCAAACTGGAACTGGGAAAACGGCAGCATTTGCCATTCCAATCATTAATGATATTCATAAAATTGTTGGTTCTGCAAAAAAAAGAAAGCTAATTCGAACAGTTGTCTTAACTCCAACACGCGAATTAGCAATTCAAATTGAAGAAAATTTCGCAAAATATTCACAGTTTACGAGCATTAAAACGTTAGTTCTTTATGGGGGTGTAAACCAAGTTCCACAGGTTGATGCTTTAAAACAAGGTGTTGATGTTTTGGTTACCACACCAGGTCGTTTTTTAGATTTGTATAAACAACAACATATCAATGTTGACCATGTACATCAATTGGTTATTGATGAAGCGGATTTGATGTTAGATATGGGTTTCATTGCCGATGTTCGAAAAGTAATTAAATTAACTCCAGATAATCGTCAAACATTGTTGTTTTCTGCAACTATGCCAATGGCCGTTCGTGAGTTAGCAGATGATTTTTTAACTAATGCAGCTTTTGTTTCAGTTGACCCGATTTCTAGTGCATCTATTCAAATAAAGCAACGCATTTATTTTGTAGAGAAAGAAGATAAAAAGAAATTATTGTTTCATATCATTTCTACACAACAATTAAAAAATATTTTACTTTTTGTAAGAACCAAACAAGGTGTTGATTCGGTTGTAGAATATCTTCAAAAAAATGGTTTAAATGCAGATGGAATTCACGGTGATAAATCACAAAATAAACGAGAAGAAATTTTAAAAAGTTTTAAGGATAAAGAATTAGATATTTTAGTTGCTACAGATGTTGCTTCACGCGGAATTGATATTGATGCGTTACCTTACGTTATCAATTACGATTTACCAAATGTTCCAGAAACGTATGTCCACAGAATTGGAAGAACTGGAAGAGCTGGAATGGAAGGAACTTCGATTGCGTTTTGTGGAAAAGATGAAAAAGTATATTGGGATGCAATTAAGAAATTAACTCGAATTGTAGCTAAAGAAATTCAAGACCATCCCTATCCTTGGAAAGAAAAAAATCCGAATGCAAAACCTGATTTCCGTAATAAAAAGAAAACAAATACAAACTCGAGCCAAGGAAAATCAAATTCTAACAACAACTCGAATTCAAGAAAATCAGATTCTTCTAAGAAAAACAAAAAAAGATGGTATTAAGAATCCTTTCATTAGGATTCTTTTTTCTTTTATTACAAAATTATCGTTTTAATATAATTATTTGCAATAAAAATATTTTGTGTATTTTATATTGTTTTTTTTAGATATTTGTTAATAGAGAAAAAGTTAAGATGATTAAAGTAGAAAGACTATTTGATGTAGCGTATTACGCCCATCAAAAATATAATTTACCTGTAATTTTTGCAACAAAATATAACGGGAAATGGGTAAAAACATCTAATCAAGAATATTTAGATAAAGCAAATGCAATTTCTAAAGCTTTGATTCATTTAGGAGTTCAGCCCAATGATAAAATTGCTGTAATTACAACTGCAAATCGTACAGAATGGAATATTTTAGACATTGCTATTCTACAAGTTGGAGCACAGAATGTACCAATTTATCCGACAGTTTCAGCTGAAGAATTTGAATATATTTTTAATCATTCCGAAGTAAATTTATGTTTTGTTTCTGATGAAGTTTTATATAATAAAATCAAAGCAATTGAAGAAAAAATTCCTTTAGTAAAAGATTTATATTCATTTGATAAGCTTGAAAATTGTAAAAACTTACAAGATTTAATTGATTTAGGAAATTCATTAAATAATGAAGCAGAAGTTGAAGATAGAAAAAACAATGTAAAAACAGATGATTTAGCAACAATAATTTACACTTCAGGAACAACCGGAAAACCAAAAGGTGTTATGTTATCACATAAAAATATCATTTCAAATTTTATGGCTTGCCAAAATCGGGTTCCTTTTATTTATGGCAAAGATACCGCTTTGAGTTTTTTACCATGTTGCCATGTTTATGAAAGAATGCTTTTATATTTATATCAATATGGTGGATTATCAATTTATTTTGCTGAATCAATTGAAAAAATTGGTGAAAACATTGTTGAAGTTAAACCTCATGTAATGTGCGTTGTTCCACGTTTACTTGAAAAAGTATACGATAAAATTATTGAAAAAGGGGCGGCATTAACAGGTTTTAAAAGAAATATTTTCTTTTGGTCTGTTGAGTTAGCTGAAGAATTTGAAGCTTATGGAAAAAATGGTTTTTGGTATGAGTTCAAATTAAAAATTGCCCGAAAATTAGTTCTTTCTAAATGGAAACAAGCTTTAGGCGGTAATTTAAATACAGTTGTGTGTGGAAGTGCAGCTTTGCAACCGCGTTTAGGCAGAGCTTTTACGGCTGCAGAAATGGTTTGTATGGAAGGTTATGGTCTAACAGAAACTTCCCCAGTTATTGCTGTTAATGACTTACGTAATGGCAATTTAAAATACGGAACCGTTGGAAAACCAATTGATGATGTTCAAGTCAAAATTGCTGAAGACGGTGAAATACTTACAAAAAGCGATTCTGTAATGCTTGGTTATTATAAAGACCCTGAAAAAACAGCTGAAGTAATCAAAAATGGATATTTTCATACTGAAGATATTGGAGAAATTGATACTGAAGGCTTTTTGAAAATTACAGACCGTAAAAAAGAAATGTTTAAAACGTCAGGAGGTAAATACATTGCACCTCAAGCTTTAGAAAATGCTATGAAAGCGTCACGTTTTATTGAACAAATTATGGTGGTAGGTGATGGTGAAAAAATGCCAGGAGCTTTGATTCAGCCCGATTTCAATTTTGTTCGAGAATGGGCAAAACGTAAAAAACTTAATATTGGAACTACAAACAAAGATTTAGTAGAGAACAAAGAAGTAATTTCTAGAATTCAAGCTGTAATTAATGAAATCAATAAAGGTTTCGGAAATTGGGAACAGATAAAAGTATTTCATTTGACACCAGAAATTTGGAGTACAGAAGCTGGACATTTAACCCCAACAATGAAATTTAAACGTAAACATATTAAAGAAAAGTACATTAATGAATACAATAAAATGTATCAACATTAATTAATCTCTTTCAAATAAATGATAAATACCTTCAAAAAATAATTATTTTTTGAAGGTATTTTTTTGTTAAAAAAACATTATCTTTAGTATTGTAAAACAGCTTTTTAAGAACAGATTAAATGAATTTGTACTTAAATTAAAGAGTTATTTTATGACAAATTTCAATAAAACAAAATCACAAATCGCTAATTCGTTATTTTAAAAAATGGAAGTTTTTAAAGAAATCGATTACCGCATAGAAAATAAACCTAAAAATAAAATACTTAATGTATCAACATTTTTAGAGCATTTTTCAATAATCACATATTTAGTAGAAATAGAAAAACTTAGAATTCATATTCCTGATAAGTTTGAAATTTTTACAATTACAAAAAATTCTAAAAAAATCGGTCTCGTTAGTGCTGTAACATTTATTGATAAGGATTTTCATTTTATGAATCTATTTCCATTTCTAAAAGTAAGTTTTCCACAAACTAATTATCGAGCTTATATTATTGATAAACAAACAGGTGAAAATTGCGCTTGGTTTTTTGGAACAGGAATTGGTTCTAAATTGGTTAATATTCCAAGATACTTATGGAAAATGCCTTGGTTTTATTCAAAATATCAGACAGAATTTAACTTCGTTAATAAATATGATGTTTATAAAATAAAAATAGAAGCAAAAAATTCTAATGCTTTTATTGATATTACGGAAGAATCAATTCCAAAATTTAATTATCAAGATTTTAAAGATATAAATGAAGCTGAACTTATTTTAACTCATCCAATAACAGGATATTTTTTTCGTAGTGATAAAAAAATTGGTCGATATAAAATCTGGCATCCTAAAATGAAAATTAAAACAGCAAAAAGCAATCACGTTTATTTTGAGAAATTTGAAAAACTTGGTTTGTTAAATTCTGAAGAAATGATGAATCCGTATTCAATTTTAATAACAGAAAAAATTGAATTTATTATCGATTTACCACCCAAAAGTATTTCTGATTGATATTAAAAAAAAATCTAAATTTTTTCGAGAGTTAATCAAGTTAGTTTAATTGTATAAAATGTATCCAACCCTTTAAATAAATATTTATGAAAATAAAACTATCAATACTTTTTTTAGTCATAAGCTTAACTGTCTATGCACAAAATCAAAATTACTATGCATTTTTTTGGAATAATTCTTATGGAATTGTAAAATATGACTTACATGAAATAATTGCACCATCTTATGAAACTAAAATAAACTATCCAAATATAAAATCATCTCAAATTATTTTAGGAGTAAGAAAAATAAGTTTTTACTATTTGATAATAAAACTGGTGAATTTGAAAAATTAGATTTTTTATTTTATGAAAGGCGTATATTTATTAACGACAATAGTTATTATTATGGTTATAAAGGGAACGACATTTTTTTATTAAATATTGAGCAACCCGAATTACGTAAATCTCTTTCAAAAAAATATAAAAGCGTAGAGCAAATAGGATTATATCTAATTGGTTATTATGAGGATAGAGTTGATTGGCATAATAAGGCTGAAATTGAAGAATCTGTTGATATTATTGACTTGAAAGAATATGAAATCAAACTGTCAAATCAGAAAATTGTTGATTTGAATTTTTATATAAATGAAGAAACAAAAAATTTAATTTATGCACTAGAAAAAAAAGATTCTACTTTATTTTTCGATGAAAATATTAATATTATTACTACTGCGCCAAAAAAAATAAACAGTCATCTTGAAGTAGCTGATTTTTTACTTGAAAACATGAATTTAAAAATTCAAAATCAAGCCAATAAAGTAGGTGGAGATTTTGAACCTGATTTTGATTATCCATATATCGATATTAAAAAGGAAAGTAATCAAAATGAATATTTAGTTTTCTGTTTTTATTATTCAGAAAATGAATACAAACCACTCTTTAAAATTAAAAAGCAAAATAACAAACTAATAGAAATCGATCGCAAACAAAATATAATAAATAGCTTTACAAAAAATAACAACTCTAAAAAATTAAATTTTTCTTTTCATGTTGATGTAAAACAAAACAAAGTTCTTTTTCCTGAAAAATATTGGAAGCTTATTGGATTAGAATTAATTAACACAAATAATACAGAAACCGCAAACTAAAGAAGAAGCTATTGAAATAGTAGAAAAAATGAATTCTAATTAGTTGTTTGATAACCATACAGCAATGATGAGAATCAATTTTTGAGAGTTAAAAAAAGAATCCTTAAATTCAAGAAAAGCTTATAAAAAAATATAATAAATACATCAATATTAATTTCATTAATCATAATTAATAATTGTTTTTTTAGTATTTTTCTTAATAAAAATTAAATTCTGTTAAAAAATATTTCATTCTAAAAATCAATGAAATCAGGGATATTTTAAACAAGAACAATTGTTTATTTTTAAGAATTATTGTTTTTATAGGTTCAATTTAGAAAAATTACCTACGAAATTAACTTTTTGAAGTAAATAAATCAACTGTTAAAACCAACAAAGATGTTACAAGGGATTTTTTCATTATTTAATTCTGATAAACAGATTAAAATATCTACGATTTTAATAAATGATTTTATTAAAAATGATCTAATGACAGATGAAAACGAATTTATACCTCATCAAGAAAAAGAAAATTGTAAAATAGATATCATTTCATTAAATGAAGAACGAATCAATTACATTTTAAAAGGGATAATAGAATCTGATAAAACTTTTCAAAAATCAATAAAACAAGTAAAAACAAAAAAAGAGATTTCAAAAGAAATTTTATACATCAAACACTTCGTTGAAATAAAGGAAATTAACAGAAAAGAATACGATAATATTTGCTATTATAATTATTCAAAAGAAGAAAAAATTAAACTACCTAAAAATATAATTTCTATTAAAATTGAACTATTTGAAGGAATTATTAGTTCTCCAAAAAACATTAAATTTTACTTAATTGCGGAAAAATACATAACGCTATAAAACAATAAAAGTTATTTTATAAAATTTCATTATTTCTTTAATTAAAATTCACAAATGAAAAAAATGACTTACTTCTTTCCTATTTTGTTTTTTATCTTTAATTGTCAATCTAAAGTTGAAAACACGACAATATTAAGCGAAACTAAAGATAATAATAATGAAAAAAATATAAAACAAGATTCATTACTTTTTGATGATTCTGTAAAAACAATTCACATTTTAGTAGCTCTTTGTGATAATAAATATCAAGGAATTGTACCTGTTCCAACCAAAATTGGAAATGGACAAGACCCAAATCAAAATCTTTATTGGGGTGCGATGTACGGTGTTCGAAATCATTTTAAAAATAGTAAAGATTGGAAACTCATACGGCAGAAAAAACAAAACGATGTAATCTTAGAACGTGTGGTTTACAAACACAAAACGAAAAATGTTTATTTGATTGCTGATGCATATGACGGTAAAGAAATAAAACAAACAACTATTGAATTTTTAAAAAGTAGTTCTGGTCAATTTAAAGACACATTACATATCGATAACAAAATAATTGGTATCAATGGAAATTCCGAATTAATTGCTTACATCGGACATGATGGATTGATGGATTTTGAAATTGAAAGTAATTTTAGAAATAAAGATAAAAAACAACGCGATGTCATTATTTTAGCATGTTTTAGCAAACGTTTTTTTGGTCCGTTAATGCAAGAAAACAATGTAAACCCAATTGTGTGGACTAGTAATTTAATGGCTCCTGAAGCATATATTATTCATGATGCTATTACTGGTTATCTCAATAATGAAACAAACGAAGAAATACGAAATCGAGCAGCCCAAGCCTATTCAAAATATCAAAAATGTAGTTTAAAAGCAGCTAGAAATCTATTAGTTACTGACTGGTAAATTAAAAAACGAGAACTTTCGGGTTCTCGTTTTTATATATCTATTTTTAGAATTGTATTCCTAAATATGTACTTGGAGTGATTTGTCTCAATTCAGCTTTGATTTCACCAGAAACATTCAAATTAGAAATAAATTCTTGAATTGATTCTCTAGTAATTGCAGCATTTGTACGAGTTAAATCTTTTAAAGCCTCATACGGATTTGGATAAGCTTCTCTTCTCAAAATCGTTTGAATTGCTTCTGCAACAACCGCCCAATTATTTTCTAAATCTTGAGCAAATTTAGATTCGTTTAACAACAATTTATTCAATCCTTTTAATGTAGCTTCAAATGCTATAATTGTATGTCCAATTGGAACACCAATATTTCTTAAAACTGTGCTATCCGTTAAATCTCTTTGTTGACGAGAAATTGGAAGTTTTGCAGATAAGTGTTCGAAAATAGCATTTGCAATTCCTAAATTACCTTCAGAATTTTCAAAATCAATTGGATTCACTTTATGTGGCATTGCAGATGAACCAATCTCTCCTGCTTTGATTTTTTGTTTGAAATATTCCATTGAAACATAGGTCCAAATGTCACGATCTAAATCAATCAAAATGGTATTAATACGTTTTAATGAGTCAAAGAAAGCAGCAAAATGATCATAATGCTCAATCTGAGTTGTTGGAAAAGAATGCTTTAAACCTAAAATTCCTTCAACAAAATCCTCTCCAAATTGTCTCCAATCGTTTTTTGGATAAGCAACAAAGTGCGCATTAAAGTTTCCAGTTGCTCCACCAAATTTTGCAGCAAACGGAATGTTATTTAACAAACGTAATTGCTCTTCTAAACGAACTACAAAAACATGAATTTCTTTTCCTAAACGTGTTGGCGAAGCTGGTTGTCCGTGTGTTCTTGCTAACATTGGCACGTCTTTCCATTCGATACTCAACTCTTTTAATTTATTGATTACGTTAATTAAAGTTGGCATATAAACACTCGAAAACGCATCTTTAGTAGATAATGGAATCGCCGTATTATTTATATCTTGAGACGTTAATCCGAAATGGATAAACTCTTTATGTTCTTCTAATCCTAATTTATCAAAAGCTTGCTTAATGAAATATTCAACTGCTTTTACATCATGATTTGTAGTTTTCTCTGTTTCTTTAATCCATAAAGCATCTTCTGTAGAAAAATTTTCATAGATATTTCGTAAAGATGGATAAATAGCTTTATCAACATTTTGTAATTGAGGTAAAGGTAATTCGCAAAGTGCAATAAAATATTCAACCTCTACTAAAACGCGATATTTAATTAAAGCTTCCTCAGAAAAATAAGGTGCTAAAGCTTGTGTTTTACTTCTATAACGACCATCGATTGGTGAAATAGCATTTAATTCTGTAAGCATAATTTCAATTGTGTTGTTAAGATGCAAATATAGTTAGCTTTTTAATAGTTTAAAAATAATACGTATATTGAATTTTGAAAATTTAGATAAAATGAAAAGATTCATAAAAGTTATTGGTATATTTTTAATTGTGATGTTCATCACAATTTTCTTAGCTAATAGAAGTATTATTAACTGTACGAATGATAAACATTCTGATAAAATCGAAAATGTACCGAATAAAAAAGTAGGTTTACTTTTAGGAACCAATAAAAATTATTCAAACGGTAATCCTAATAAATATTTTTACAATAGAATTGATGCTGCAGTAGAACTTTACAATGCAGGAAAAATTAAGTATATCATTGCTTCAGGTGATAATAGTTTACCAGGTTATAACGAACCTGAACAAATTAAAGAGGAATTGATTGCAAAAGGAATTCCTGAAGAAAATATTTTTTTAGATTTTGCTGGTTTTAGAACTTTAGATTCGGTTGTCCGTTCAAATGAAATTTTTAACCAAGATGATATTATTATCATTTCGCAGAAATTTCATAATCAGCGTGCAATTTATATTGCAGAAAAATATGGAATTGAAGCATTTGGTTATAATGCAAAAGATGTTAATTCCAATAATATTTCTAAAACTCAAATACGAGAATATTTTGCTCGTTTAAAAGTTTTTTTAGATATTCTAAGACGAACAGAACCGAAATTTTTAGGTGATAAAATAATTATTGATTAATCAATTTTCATAATATAAATTCACCTTCGTTGAAGCTTCTATAAATTGGGATTGGAATTGAGATTCAATTAGGTCAGTAAATAAAATTCCGTTTAAATGGTCAATTTCATGTTGAAAAATTACAGCAACGAATCCTTCAAGTGTTTCTGAAAAGATTTCATTTTCTAAATTTTGAAACTCAATCGTAATAACCAAACTTCGTTTTACGGATTTGTAAACATCAGGAATTGATAAACAACCTTCGTCACCTTCTCGTAAAATTTCAGATTGCCAAATGATTTTTGGATTGATATAAAATTCAAAAGGTCTGTCTTCTTTATCTACACGTTGAACCAAAATTACTTGACGATTTATTCCAACTTGAGGAGCCGCAATTCCAACTCCTTTTGAATTTTCATTAGTAACCGTTTCGTGCATTCGCTGAATCAAGTGAGCCAAATCGAGATTTATAGAATTTATTTCTGTTGATTGCGTTTTTAATATTTTTAAATCTTCTGAATTAGTGGTTTGTAAAACTCGAAAAGGAACATCAGCATCAAATGCATTGATTAATTCCAATTCTTCCGTTGTAAATTGGTTATCGTCTTTAATCATACTTATAAAATCGATTTAATAAAAGATTCCATTTCTTCAGGTTTTGTGATTGGAGCAAAACGTTTTAAAGGTTTTCCATTTTTATCTATTACGAATTTAGTAAAATTCCATTTGATAAAATTACCAAAAATTCCAGGAAGTTTTTTCTTCAAATATTTAAATACAGGATGTGCATTTGAACCATTTACATCAATTTTATCAAACATCTGAAAAGAAACACCATAATTCATCAAACATCCATCAATCGATTTTGAATCACCTGGTTCTTGTTTTAAAAATTGATTACAAGGAAATCCCAAAATGACTAAGCCTAGATTTTTATACTTTTCGTATAATTTTTCTAAACCATCATATTGCGGCGTAAATCCACATTTACTTGCTGTATTTACAATGATAACTGTTTTTCCTTTTAAGGTTTCAAACGGAAAATCTTTTCCTTGTAAGGTTTCTGCTTTTAGATTATAAAATTCAGACATAAATTAGTTATTAGATTCTTCAACAGAAATTCCTTGCTTTTGCAAAACTTTCTTAACGATAATTGCGTAAAATAAAATATAAATAAAACAAACTAAAGAAATTAAATACGACCAATGAATTCCAATCATATCGGCTAATTTCCCTTGAATTGGAGGAATAATTCCACCACCCAAAATCATCATTACCAAGAAAGCAGAACCTTGAGCTGTATATTTTCCTAATCCCATCAACGCTAAATTAAAAATCGATGGCCACATAATACTACAAGCCAATCCACCAGAAAGGAAAGCATAAATGGCAACAGTTCCAGTTGTGTTTAATCCAACTAATAACGCTAAAATTCCAAAAGCACTAAAAACAACCAATGTACGAACGGGCTTATCTTTACTTACAAAAAATGCAACAATTTGTATTACAACGCAAATCACATAAAAATACAATTGCGACATATCGTAATTTGCCAAAGTGTTTGCAGCAATGATTACCGAAAATGCGATAAACGGCATTAAAATGGTTAATAAACGTTTTTTGTTTGCTGAAAACTGAAAAGCACTAATAGCTCCAGCCCAACGTCCAATCATCATACTTCCCCAATACATCGAAACATAGGGTGTAATTTCTGAAGCTTGTAAACTTCCAAAATCAGGTGTTTTAAGAAGTTCTCCAAGATTACTTCCAATGGCAACTTCTACTCCAACATACATAAACAAAGCAATCATTCCCAATAAAAGTTGTGGATATTGCATTGCTCCCCAACCTTCTGTTTTATTTCTTGAACGGAAATAGGCACTTGCTAAACTTCCTAAAACAACAAATAAAGCGATTGCCAACCACATCATTCGTTTGTTTTCTAACGGAACTTTGATGGTTTGTAAATCCGTTTTTAAAGTTGCTATTTCAGATTGTAAATTTTCTAATTTAATACTATCTACATAAGATAATGATTTAACTTCTTCATTTTTTGAATTGATTTGTTTTTCAATTTGAATCACTTTGTCATTTTCAACACTTTTATAGGTTTGAAAAACTGGAACCAAACTCAAAAATAGCAAAACGGTCATTATGATTAATGTTGTTAATGCTTTTGTAGATTTTTCAATTGGTTCTGTAGATTTTCCGTCTGGTAATTTCTTAGAAAAATAAAATAAACAAGCCGCAGCAATAAATAGAAACCCAACACAAGAATAAAGCAAAACCACTTTATCCAAACTCAAGGTTTTTATTTGTTCGTCGTTAACAGCAGCGGTTGTTCCAAACAAAGCAAAAGCAACAATTAACGGACCAATTGTAGTTCCTAACGAATTAATTCCTCCTCCAAGATTTACACGACTTGCACCTGTTTTTGGATCGCCCAATAAAATTGCAAACGGATTTGCAGCTGTTTGTTGTAATGAAAAACCAAGCGCCATGATGAACAATCCGCATAACATTCCGATGTAAACATTTGCTTCAACGGCTAAAATCATTGCTCCGGCTCCTAACGCAGAAAACAACAATCCGAAAATAATACTTTTGCGATAACCCCAAAAAGTTACCAAATCTTTACCACGAAGCATTCCGAATGTAAAAAGTAAAAGTCCGCCAAGATAATAAGCGGTATAAAACGAAAAGTCAATCAATTGCGATTGAAATTGGTCAAGGTGAAAATATTCTTTGCAAAAAGGAATAAATATATTGTTCCCAGCAGCGATGAATCCCCAAAAGAAGAAAACTACAATAAGCGTATAAAGCGCAGGATAATTAGTTTTTTGAACGTTATTTGTCATTCTATTTTTATTTATGTTCAAATATAAGAAATCGAATGAATGTTTAAATAAGTTTGCTAAAGTTTATAGAAATAAGTTATTTTTGTTGAAAATAATTGACATGAAAAAGTTAGCTTTACTATTGTTTATCGGTGGAATTTTCGCAAGTTGTAATGATGGAGATTTGGTTTTTGATGAATTGAATTTTAATCAAGACGTTCAAAAATGTACCGAAAAAAATATCTTTTATAAATTAAACGGTAATGAAATGCTAGTACTAAACATGACTGGTAAATTTGATGATCCGAATACTTTGATATTAAATCAGGAATATGAAACTGAAGCCTCTCAAAACATGATTCTTTACCGTCAATATAGCGATAAAGCAATTGCAGGTTCAATCTGTAGTTTAATTGCTCCTGCTTATCCACAAGTAGTTGATGAATTTGGAAATACAGGTGGAAAAATAACTTATCAACGTATTCGAAAAATCGAACAAAAAGTAGATGATCCAAGAGTAACGATTAATTATGTAATTTCGTTTAATCTTCAAAATATGATTTTATCTAATGGTAAATCTGAATTAAAATATGAAAATTATAATTTTGGAGAATTTTCAAATTCAAATGCAATTATAGATTTTAGTTTAGGAACATTATCGATTTGTCCAAACTCAGATATTATAATTTATAAAAGTACTCAAGCTTTTAAGATTTTAGGTTCTGATATTCAATTCAATCCAGAAACAGGTACACAATTGATAAATCTGAATGAAACGACAAAGATCAAGTTTTATCTTTTAGAACAATCAGTTAACGCTAATGAATATTGCGATATGATTTTCACAGATCCAGAAAATAAAATTACAGAAGAATGGACTGCAAAACAAGGAACTATTGAAGTTGTAACTACTGCAAATTCTACGGTTGAAAATCCTGAAGCCATTTCAGGTTATACCCAAACTTATGTTCTAAAAAATGCTACTTTTACAAATGGCTCGGATAGTTTTGAGATAACAAATCAAATTTTATGTACTAATAATATTAACTTATAAAAACAACAAATGAAAAAAATACTATTATTAGCATCTATTTCTCTTTTCTTGATTCAATGTAAGAAAAAAGTTGAATTACCAGAATTGGCAAAAGATAACGATTATGCCTTTTTTGATTTAAAAGATCGCGTTTGCGAAATAAATCAAAAAATTACGATTTTGGAAAAATCTAACTTTACAATTGAAGAGCAAAATGCTACTTATATATTTAATTCATTTGGATATTTAGTAACGGATTCGATTTACAACAATGAAAATGTTTTGATTGAAACAAATACATTCGAAAAATTGAAATTTCCGTTAACTAAAAAGCTATTTATTTCGACAGATAATTTTATTTTGAGCGAAACACTTTATGATTCGGTAAAAAACATTGCGCATTTTAAAAAATCAACTCCGAATAAACAAATTATTGAAGAACAACGTAACACATTATCAGATGATTATATTGTTCGTGAAGATTATTACACAAGCGGAAGCGCAACTCCTTCTAAAGTAGTTAAAATTGTTAGAAATGGCGATGTTATGAAAAGTAAAGTGATACTTTCTCAAACTCGTAAAATATTAGATTCGATTGTTTATGTTTATGATAAACACGATATCATTAAAGAAACACATTACAATGCCAATAAACAAATAACTTCTACGCAACTTTTTACATATGACGGTAAAAACATCGCTTCAGTAGTTTATTTAGGTGCATCAGGAAAAGAAGAAGCTGTTGAAGAATTTAAGTACAACCAAAATAACGATTTAACGTATAAATACAGTTTTACAGTCTCGGATAATTCAACTTACGAAGAACAAAATGTGTACAACAAAAATAACAAAATCGAAAAATCAGAAACCAAATTAAATGGAACTGTTTTGATTAGCACTACCTATAAATATGACGATAAAAACAATATCGTTAGTTATACTGTGAATAATTTCAATAACAAGGAAAACTTTTCAAAGACGTTTGTTTACACTTTTGATGAAAAAGGAAATTGGATTTCTAAAGAAGTAAGTTTTAATAAAGTTCCAACTTACAAAGTTTCTAGAACGATAAAATATTGTAACGAATAAAGCATTTAGCTAGATAATGGTCAGAAGAAATTTTGACCATTTTTTATTTTTAAACGGTTATTTGTTTGGGTTGCTTTGAGGTATTTTACCTTTGTAAAACATAATAAACTACTGCGTCCATTGTAAAGTCGAAACCATTTTAGTGCAACAGCAGTAGTTTTTATACTAAAACAAGCCGACTTTTTACGGTCAGCTTGAGTTGTTTTACTTATATTATAAAACTAATGTTTTATCATTTTAATTATAGAATTCAATATTTTTTTCAACTTTAAAAAAAGGAAATTCTTTTGTGTCAATTATTTTTAAATCTAATCCATCATACTCAATATTTTCGATTTTTTTATTTTTAATATTATAATTGAAAAATAATTCTTTGTAATCGACGATTGAACCTTCATACTTTGGATTATAATTATTATTATCTTTATGAATAAAATCTAATTTATTAGGAATTGATTTTTCTATATTTTTAATATCATTATCATTAATAACTATATAAATATCATTATATTTAGCTACATAATAAGACTCTAAGTAATTCAACATATTATTGTTTTTACTAATATTCTTCAGATTTAATGTTATTTTTTTATGATCAATTTTTTCAATTTGTAAATAAAATAGATCCTCATCTTTATAGCCTATATCGTTCTTGTAAATATCAATTATGGATTCTAAAGTATGATTATAGTTTTTATCATTTTGTTTAATACAGTTTACAAAAAATAAAGCTGAAATATAAATTAATAAATATCGCATTTTTAAAATCTATTATGAATTATATATGGGTCTATTCCGTTGTATTCTGTAGTCGTATTTTTTCCTCTCGGGGTTATATAAAATCGAGGTTCTTCTAAGCCAGCTTTTTTATATCGTTCAATTCTTTTTCTAGCGAATGCTGCATCTCCATCTTGATTATAATTTACGGTATTATCTCTATTATATCCTGAGGGACGTGAAGTACCTCCTGGATGATTATGATTGTGATTTTTTAAAAAAAGACCTTCACCTTCAAAATATTTCAACATAGAACTTCCATAACTAGAAGTAGATTCGTCAAAAGTAGTTCCAATTACAGAAACATCAGTAGTTCTATCTGCGTTTGTAGAATTTAATCTCATATATTCAAACTCTACTTCAGAATGCTGTGCAATAAAATCAAATAATTCTCCTGCTTTTTTATTGTTTGTTGTAATCAAAGATGAATATTTAGCATTATTTGCTTTTAAATTGCCATTATTCGTTCTAAAATCTTTTCTAAAACTACCATTTTCTCCATATTTATATTGACCTTTAAGCTTTCCTTCACCATCTATGAAATTAACAACATCATCACCTTCTGCTTTAATTACTTCAATTTCTTTTGTTTCTACATTAATATTTATTATATCCTCCAACTCATCGGTTTTTAAGCCTGCTACAGCCTGCATCCCATCAGGATCTATAAAATAAACAGGGTTGTTGTATGCATAGTTATACGGTGTCCATCTTCTTGAATTCTCCGCCAGCGGATCCACATTCATAAATCTACCTATTGCGGGGTCATAATTACGTGCGTGATAATCGTACCAATCTAAACCGAGTTCATCTTGAAATTCTTTTCCGTTGTATTTATATTTTTCAGCTTCTTCATTTCTACAACTATTAGAAATATCGTTATATCCTTTGTGCTTTAACCCAAAACATGTTTATAAATATACAACTTTTTCCTTTTTGTAAAGGCGAAACATTTTTATAATGAAACAAGCTGACCATAATGAGTCAGTTCGATTTTAGAAATATACATTGTAGAGAATTCGAGTTTCTGGAGTATTTCATTTACACAAAAAAACAGCAGTAACATTGAAGCTACTACTGTTTAATTTATTATTATTTATAAAAACTAAATCTATTTTTAAAAACATTCTGGATTTGAACTTACAAATAAATTCAATGTACCAGGTGAAACAAACGGAATACTTAATCCCAATCCTCTTAGAATAAATAAAACCCCAAGAATAACAACCAATACTGGAACTAATTTCAAAATTTTATTTCGTGTTGCAACTGTTATTTTATTTGAAATCAAAACCACAAAACTCATTAAAGGAACAGTTCCTAATCCAAAAAGCATCATATAAAAACTTCCTTGAATTGGATCTTGCGTTGCCAATGCTCCAAATAATGCAACATAAATCATAGCGCAAGGCAAAAAACCGTTCAAAATTCCAATCAATAAGAAACTTACTTTTGACTTATTAGAAAGCAACTTACCTAGCTTACTTTTAATTTTTGAAATTATTTTAAAAGCCGGATTCAAAAATCGAACTTTCTCTAAATCATTTTTAGGTAATACAACATAAACAATCATTAGAACTCCAATAATAATCGAAAAACGTTGTTGTAATCCAGCAATAAAAAGACCTTTTCCAAAAATTCCAAAAACAAATCCTAATGTAGCATACGAACAAATTCTTCCTAAATGATACAATAATGTTTGAATAATTCTTAAAGCTGTATTAGATCGGTTTACGGGCAACATTAAAGCAATTGGACCGCACATTCCCACGCAATGCAAACTACTTAACAAACCAAACAATAAAGCTGATATCATGTATTTAATTTAAATTAAACGACTCGCTACTTAAATATGAAATCCCATCATAAGTCCAATCTACAGAGACATCCCATCGACCGTTTACCAATTCAGCTTTGGGAATCAATAAGGAATTGGATGTCAATTTAAGTGGTAATGTTTGATCTAATTTTTCATTTGACGGACGATATAAAAAAATTTCTCCAGTTATTTTTGTAAAATCAAAATCTGAAGGAAATTCAATCACCACACCATCCGCAACATTTTTTATTAATAATTTTACTGATAAATTATTAGCATTTTGTTTTTTCTCATATTTTGAATCGATTAAAGATTCTGCTTGATAATAATCTTCAGTTACAAGTTCATTATCATAACTTGAATCAACTTGAACACGAATGACATATTGTAAAATAAATGCCATAAATAATATGATTCCGATGGTTATACCAGTTCCCCAATTAAATTTCATAGTTGTCTTTTTTTAATTAAAACTTCTTGGTCCTAAGAAAGTAGTTGTTGTTTTGTCAATTACTTCTTCTCCGTTTAAAATATCAATTTCCAATTTTGTTTTGTCACTTTCGATTGAAGATGAAGGAATTTCAATAAAAAATGTACCTTGAGCCATTCCTTCTTTTTCTAATTTGATCTTGTCTTTCGAAACTAAAATAACTTTTCCTTCTGGTTTAACTAATTTTATTGTGACATTATCGTAATCTTTAGCTGTTTTATTAATAATTTTAAAAGTATAAACATTACTTATATTATCTCCTTTATGTTCAAAAAGTTGACCTGGAAGTCTAAGAATTCGAGCTTCAACATCACTTCTTAAAAATAACATTCCAGTTAAAACTCCGATTAAAATAAACAAGACAGCAGAATATCCTTTCAATCTTGGTGTGAATTTGAACTTTTCTTTTTTAGAAATTTCTGATTCAGATGCATAACGAATCAAACCTTTTGGAAGATTTACCGATTCCATCATTGTATCACATTCATCGATACAAGCCGTACAATTGGTACATTCTAATTGTGTTCCGTTACGAATATCAATACCAGTTGGACAAACGTTTACACATTGTTTACAATCGATACAATCTCCGAATCCAGTAAGCTTACGATCTTCATTTTTCTTGAATTTTGCTCTTCCATTATCTCCTTCTCCACGAACATAATCATAAGCTACAATAATTGATTTATCATCTAAAAGTACCCCTTGTAATCTTCCGTACGGACAAGCAATAATACAAACTTGTTCTCTAAACCAAACAAAAATAAAGTAGAAAACTCCAGTAAAAATCAATAGTGCAATTAATGTCGATAAATTATTAGCTGGTCCTTCATGAACCATTTTTAGAACCTCATCACTACCTAATAAATATGAAAGAAATACATTTGCAATAACAAAAGAAATCAAGAAAAAGATAAACCATTTCGTGATTCGTTTTCTTATTTTTTCTGAATTCCATTCTTGTTTATCTAATCGAATTTGGGCTCCACGATCTCCATCAATCCAATATTCGATTCTTCGGAAAACCATTTCTAGAAAAATAGTTTGCGGACAAATCCATCCACAGAAAATTCTTCCAAAAGCGACTGTAAATAAAGATACAAAAACTATTCCTATAATTAATGAAATTACCACCAAATAAAAATCTTGCGGCCAGAATTGAACACTAAAAATATTAAACTTTCTATCAAAAACATTAAAAAGTAAAAACTGATTTCCATTTATTTTAATGAAAGGGGCGCTCAGTAAAAAAAGTATCAGAAAATAACTAACGTATTTTCGTTTATTATAAAACTTACCAGATGGCTTTTTTGGATAAATCCATTTTCTCTTACCATCTTCGTTTATAGTTCCGATACTGTCTCTAAAACTATCATCTATTTCTTTTGACATTATATACCGTATTTATGTTAATTTGATTAGCGATTTAAATAAATAAAATCGACCACAACCATAGAAATAGCTGTGGTCGATAAAAAAAATAAAACTAAATATAGCTCTTTTCGAACCTTAATTTTGGGTTACCTCGGCAGCTGGACTTTGTAAAGTATCGGTTGCAACTTCGGTAGTGTTTGTTTGAGTTGGTGTAAACAAATCTCCTTCTGGCGCTTTAGCTTCTGGTGGATTAGTTCCTTGTAATGACAAAACATAGCTCGCAACTTTTTGTATATCAGAAGGTTTTATTTCTGCTTTCCAAGGCACCATTCCTTTTCCATCTCTACCACCTTCCATAATGGTATTAAACACATCTTTGATATCACCTCCTAAAATCCAATGCTCATCTGTTAAGTTCGGACCAATACCTCCACCTCCATCTGCTCTGTGACATACTGCACATTTTGTATCATATATATTTTTACCTGAAGCTAAATCAGCAGGATCAGTAAGTAAAGTAACTTGATCAGCAGTTAATAAATCTGGAGCAGTTTTCTTGTATTCTTCAATTTGTATTTTAGCAGCAGCCATTTGCTTATCAAATTCTTGAACTTGATTATCACCTCCAAAAATTTGATATTTTGCTAGATAAATTACTCCAAAAATAATAGTTGCATAGAATAAATACACCCACCAAGGTGGTAATTCATTATCTAATTCTTTAATACCATCATATTCATGATCTAAAACAAGATTTGGTTCTTCTTCTTCAGATTTTGAACGTGTTAATGCCTTCATTAATTTTTTATAACCAGGCGTTTCAGTCAATGGCAAATCATCTAAACGCTCTTTTTCAGCTCGTTCTTCTGGAGTCATTAAAGCTTTAACAACTTTATTTACAGAAGCAGAGACAATTTCAACTGCAATTTGCACAAACAAGAATAAACCTAATAACAACAAAACAGAAGGATATTCTATAAAAGCAGGCTTATCACCAGAGTCAACAAAATATTCAACAAATCCAAAAAATATTGCGAAAAGAAGCGGTACTCTTACGTAAACTGGAAAAAATCTTTTCATAACTATTCGTTTTTAGAGTTTTGAGTACCTTCCTCGAAAGGAAGATTACTCAATTCATTAATTTTTTCTTTTTTGTAGGTAAACACCCAAATATATAATCCCAAAAAGAAGAAGAAAAAGATTAGTAAAGCGATCATTGGATAAATTTCTATCCCAGAAATATGATCCAAATTATGTTTTATGAACTTTAACATAATTCAAACTATTTATTTTTTACTTTAATATCTGTACCTAAACGTTGTAAATAAGCAATCATTGCAGTAATTTCTCTATCACTCATTGGAGTAAATTCTTTACCATTAGCTGCTGCGTCTTTTTTACTTGCTTCATAAGACTTAACAAAATCAGGATCATTCATTAAGTTTTGTTCAATTTGCATTGCTTGAGCTTTTAAATTAGCCTTAGCATTCGTAATATCTTCTTCAGTATAAGGAACACCTAACTTAGCCATCACACGCATTTTAGTTTCGATTTCTGTGTGATCCATTGGTTTATTTTCAAATAACCATTTGTATGCTGGCATAATTGAACCTGCTGAAGTACTTTCTGGATCATACATGTGGTTAAAATGCCAGTTATCTGAATATTTACCACCTAATCTATGTAAATCTGGACCTGTACGTTTAGAACCCCATAAGAATGGATGATCATAAACATATTCTCCTGATTTAGAATATTCTCCATAACGTTCAACTTCAGAACGGAACGGACGAATCATTTGTGAGTGACATCCAACACAACCTTCTCTAATATATAAATCACGTCCTTGTAACTCTAATGGAGTATATGGTTTAACGCTTTCAATTGTTTGGATATTTGAATCCACAACTATCGTAGGAACAATCTGTATGATACCACCAATTAAAATAGCAACCGTTGCTAATAATGTTAATTGAATTGGTTTACGCTCTAACCAAGAGTGGAACGCTTCACCTTTTACACGATTTGGAGAAATCTTAACTAAAGCTGGAGCCTCTGCTAATTCATCTTGAATAGCTGGAACAGGAGCCATAGTACGGATTAAATTATAAACCATTACTAAAATTCCGATGATAAATAATGTACCTCCAATTGCACGCATATAATACATCGGCATAATTGCAGTAACTGTTTCAAGGAAATTTCCGTATTTTAAAGTTCCATCTGGATTAAAATCTTTCCACATTAAATGTTGTTGAAAACCTGCAACATACATTGGAATTGCATATAAAATAATACCTAAAGTACCAATCCAGAAATGGAAATTTGCTAATGATTTAGAGTATAATTCGGTTTTAGCCATTCTTGGTAATAACCAATAAGCAATTGCAAATACCATAAATCCATTCCAAGCTAAAGCACCAACGTGAACGTGAGCAATAATCCAATCTGTATAATGGGCAATAGCATTTACGTTTTTAAGAGATAACATCGGTCCTTCGAACGTTGCCATACCATAACCTGTTACCGCTACAACAAAGAATTTTAAAACTGGTTCTGTTCTTACTTTATCCCAAGCTCCTCTAAGAGTTAATAAACCATTAATCATACCTCCCCAAGATGGAGCAATCAACATTACTGAGAAAACAACACCTAAATTCTGAGCCCATTCTGGTAAAGCAGTATATAATAAATGGTGAGGTCCTGCCCAAATGTATAAGAAAATTAAAGACCAGAAGTGAATGATTGATAATCTGTATGAATAAATCGGTCTGTTTGCGATTTTAGGTAAGAAATAGTACATCAATCCTAAGAAAGGTGTTGTCAGGAAGAATGCAACCGCATTATGTCCGTACCACCATTGTACTAAAGCATCTTGAACACCCGCATAAACAGAATAAGATTTTAAGAAACTAACTGGTAAAGCTAAACTGTTGAAAATGTGCAACACAGCTACAGTAACGAAAGTTGCTAAATAGAACCAAATTGCAACATATAAATGACGTTCTCTTCTTCTTAAAATCGTCATAATCATATTCAAACCAAAAATTACCCAAACTAAAGCAATAGCAATATCTATTGGCCATTCTAATTCAGCGTATTCTTTTGAAGATGTGATTCCTAACGGAAGGGTAACAACTGCAGACAGAATAATCAACTGCCATCCCCAGAAATTTATATTACTTAGTACATCGCTGTACATTCTTGTTTTTAATAGTCGTTGAAGTGAATAATAAATCCCTCCAAAAATGGCATTACCAACAAAGGCAAAAATTACTGCGTTTGTATGTAAAGGTCTAATTCTACCAAAACTCAACCAAGGTATATCTTGATTTAGCCCAGGAATAATAAACATCAATGCCAAAACCAATCCTACTAACATACCAATTACTCCATAAAGTAAAGATGCATATAGGAATTTCTTAACAATTTTGTTATCGTAGTAAAACTGTTGCATTTCCATAGTTAATTAATTTGAGTTGTTCTTGTTTTTATCTGTATTTGAAATTATTTTTGAATCTGTTTTTGATTTGAGTTCGTCTTCGAAAAGCATCCGTACAGACGGAGTATAATCGTCATCGAACTGACCGCTTTTTACTGATTTTATAAACAAAAAGAGGAAAACTGCGGCTACAAATATGCTGATGCATATTAAAATATATATGACTCCCATAACTAATTTATTTGTATCAAAAATACCGCTTGATTCCATTTTAAAACCTGATAATTATCAGGTTGTGTTCTTTTTTTTAGGTTTTTTTTAACTTTTGTTATTTGCATAAAAATGCGTCATTAAAGTAACAAAACCAATGATAGTCGCAGTACTCAAAGGCATAATGATTGCCGCAACCAAAGGAGATAAATTATTTGTTAAAGCAAATGAAATTCCGACAACATTATAAGTTAAAGCCAAACCGTAACTCATCTTAATTGTTTTCATTGCATTTTTTGCATAATTCAAAAAATAAAGAATTTTAGAGAAGTTACTAGCATCTAAAATCGCATCACTTGCAGGTGTAAAAACATTGACATTTTCAGAGATTGAAACTCCAACATTACTTTGAGCCAAAGCACCAGCATCATTTAATCCATCGCCGACCATCATTACATTTAAACCTTGGTCCTGAAGATTTTTTATGAATTCTAATTTTTGTTCGGGTTTTTGATTAAAAACTAAAGAAACACCTTCTGGTAACATTCTTTCTAGATTTTTTCGCTCGCCATCATTATCACCAGAAAGCACAAATAATTTATATTTATTTGCTATTAAACTTTTAAACAAATCACCTAATCCTTCACGATATTGATTTTCAAAAACAAAATAGCCTTTATTCATTTCGTTAATCTGAATATAAACTCGAGTTTCCTTAATAGAAATTTGTTCTTCTGTAAGACCAACTAATTTTGTAGAACCGATTTTAAATGTTTTATCATTAATAAAACCAACTATTCCAGCCCCAGCAATTTCTTCAAACATCGTTGGTTTATCTATTTTTCCTTCAGGTAAAAAATTATACAATCTTCTACTCAATGGATGATTGGAACCTCGGACGATATTTCGAATAGCAATTATTTCTTCTTTAGATAAATCGTTTCCTATATATTTTATACTATTTGAATCATTTGAAGTAATCGTTCCTGTTTTATCAAAAACAATCGCATTAACATTTGACAATTGTTCTATAACAATGGTGTTTTTTAGATAAAACTTCTTATTTCCCATAATACGAATAACATTTCCCCAAGTATAAGGAGCAGTTAAAGCCAATGCACACGGACAAGCTACAATCAAAACGGCAGTAAAAACATTAAACGCACTATTCCAATTGATGAATCCCCAATAAATCAATCCTGCAAAAGCAATAAATAACAATGCTGGAGTAAAAAGTTGACTTGCTCTATCTGTAATTGAACGGAACTTGAATTCGCTTTTCTTTTGGAAAACATCGTTACTCCACAATTGGGTCAAATAACTCTGAGAAACGGTATTGATAGATTCAATGACAATGGCTTCTCCCATTTGTTTTCCACCTGCAAAAATTTTATCTCCAGATTTCTTTTCAACAGGAATTGCTTCTCCTGAAACAAAGCTATAATCGATATAAGCGTGCTCCGAAATTAAAATTGAATCAACAGGTATTAATTCTTGATTTCTAATCAAAAGCTTATTTTGTTTTTCGATTTCATAAACCTGAATCGGAACTTCTTTTTCATCTACTAATTTGGTAACAGCAATCGGAAAGTATGATTTATAATCGCGCTCAAAAGAAAGGAAGTTAAATGTTGTTTGTTGAATTAATTTCCCTGAAAGCATGAAAAAAACCAAACCACACATACTATCTAAAAATCCTTGACCATCTTGAAAGAAAATATCGACCACACTTCGAACAAACATCACAATAATTCCTAATGCCATAGGAATATCAATATTAAATGTTTTTAGTTTGATACTATTCCAAGCCGATTTATAATAAGGTGTAGCAGAATATAAGAAAACTGGAAGTGCGATTAAAAGAATCACATATCTAAAAAAATCTTTATATTCTTGCATCCAATAATCATCAACATTGAAATATTCAGGAAAAGAAAGCAACATTATATTTCCAAAACCAAAAAAGGCAACACCGATTTTAAATATCAAACTACGGTCAATCAGTTTAGGTTTTGCATCGTAATTTTCTAAACTGATATAAGGTTCGTAACCAATGCTAGAAAGTAGAAGAACAATCTCTTTTAGATTCGTTTTTAAAGGATTGAAATTTACGGTTACTTTTTTCTGAGAAAAATTAACTTGTGAAGTAGAGATTCCTTCGTTTAATTTATTTAAGTTTTCCAAAATCCAAATACACGAACTACAATGAACTTGCGGAATATACAAACGAACAATATGAATGGAATCTTCTTGAAAATC
Organism: Paenimyroides tangerinum; assembly: GCF_003865405.1. Taxonomy (GTDB): domain Bacteria; phylum Bacteroidota; class Bacteroidia; order Flavobacteriales; family Flavobacteriaceae; genus Flavobacterium; species Flavobacterium tangerinum. Next base: position 10,455 of record NZ_RQVQ01000004.1, on the reverse strand, counting down.
TAAAAGCTTGTTTACAATATCTTGATTATCTAAAAAATTATATTTGTCAGAAACCTTACTTGGAGTTGTACCAGGCATTTTTTCAAAATCGTAGTAACATTCCAATCCATTGGTAGAGAAAATCTCATAAACTGTTTTGCAACCGTTACAACAGAATTTTTTATTATCGAACAAAACTCGTTCAGTTTCAACGATATCATTCCCGCAGTGAAAACAATTTGCCATATTTTAGAATTTTCTTTAATATTTTCTGTAAAATTCTCTAATACATAGATTAAAAAAAATGATAATTGTCATAAAAAAATTGTATATTTGATAGTCGCTTAAAATTTTTCGTCATGGGTAAATGTGAACAATGTATCGTTAGAGAATTAAGCTCTGTAAAAGCGCTTAATAAGGAAGAACTAATCAAAATGTCGGAAACAAAAACCGCATTCACAATCAAAAAAGGACAAGCCATTTTTAACGAAGGAGATGTTGTAAATGGTGTTTTTTGCGTTAAACAAGGAACATGTAAAATTGTTAAACTAGGTTCTAACGGAAAAGATAGCGTTTTAAAACTTGTAAATAAAGGAAAAATCCTAGGACAACATGCGGTCATTAGTGAAGAAAAATCAAGTTTAAGCGCAATTGCAGTTGAAGATATGGAAGTTTGTTTCATACCTAAAACTGAAATTATGGGATTCTTTAACCATAATAATAAATTTTCATTGGAAATCACCAAAGAAATTTGCCATGAACTAAAAGAAGCAAATGAAGCGACTTCAAATCATTCTAATAAAAACGTAAAAGAACGCTTGGCTTCTGCCCTACTTCATTTAAATGATATTGCAGGAACTACTAATAATGGCGAATTATGTATTCAACTTTCGAGAGAAGAAATTGCCGGAATGGTAGGAACTGCTACAGAAAGCTGCATTCGTTTATTGGCTGATTTAAAAAAATCTAACTTAATAGATTTAGTCGGAAAAAAAATCGTTTTAAAAGACATTAAAGGTTTGCAACGCCTTAGTAATTCAGAAAATTAATTTCCGAATTAAATGCACAAGATTATAAATTATAAATATTGAAAAAATTAAAAAATAGTTTATTTTCGCATTATGATGCAAACAAATGAGAAAGAGTTGGTACAAAACTTATTATCAACTCCAAAAAAAATAGCGATTATTCCGCACAGAAATCCTGATGGAGATGCTTTAGGGTCAACTTTAGGATTATATCATGTTTTAAAACAACTTAACCACGAAGTAAAGGTAATTTCACCAAATGATTTTCCAGATTTTATCGCTTGGCTACCAGGTTCTGAAACCGTTGAAATATTTGAAAAAAACAAAGAAAAAACTACTCAGTTTTTAGAATCTTGCGAACTTATTTTCACTCTTGATTTCAATGCACTTCATAGAACTGGTGATTTAATGGCTGAAACGCTTAGCAAACTTTCGGCACCATTTATCATGATTGACCATCATCAAATGCCTGATGATTATGCACTTGTTACTATTTCTGATGTGAATTTCGGTTCAACATGTGAATTGTTGTACAATTTCTTATCCAATTTAGAGTTAAATCATTTGATTAATAAAGATGCTGCAACTTGTATTTATACGGGAATTGTAACCGATTCTGGGTCTTTTAAATTCAAAAAAACCACAGGAAATACACATCGTGTTGTTGCTGATTTAATTGACCTTGGAGTTGATAACCCGATGGTTCATGCAGAATTGTTTAGTACAAATTCATATAGTCGTCTTCAACTATTAGGTCGAGCGCTTGAAAATTTAAAAGTTTTACCTGAACATAAAACAGCTTATACAACACTTACTCAAAAAGAACTTTACGAATTCAATTTCCAAAAAGGAGATTCAGAAGGAATCGTAAATTACGGTTTATCAATTAAAGGTATTGATTTTGCTGCTATTTTTATCGAAAACAAAGATGAAGGAATAATCAAAATATCATTCCGTTCTGAAGGTAATTTTGATGTAAACGAATTCGCGAGAAAACACTTCAATGGTGGAGGACATATCAATGCAGCTGGAGGAAAATCTTTAGTTTCGTTATCTGAAACTGTTAATCAATTTGTTAGTATATTAGCTGAAGAAAACAAACAATAATTATGAAAAAATCAATCGTACTTTTCGGTTTATTTATCGTTGCAATCCAATTTACTTCTTGTGAAAAAGAAGGTCCAAGATATCCAATTTCAAATTCACGTGGCGAATTTCTAAAAGAATCAGTTCAAAGAAACAAAGCTTTGGTAGGTTCGGAAGAAGAACAAATTCAAAATGTGATAAAGAATGATTCTACTCATAAATATTATCAATCTTCACATGGATTTTGGTATAAATATTTAAAAGCAAACGTTCACGATACCATTACACCTAAAACAGGACAAATGGTAGATTTGATTTTTGAAATTCAAGATATTGACGGAAACGTTATTTATAACAAAGAAGAAACAACTCCTAGCCTTTATCAAGTAGATAAACAAGAAATTATGGTTGGTTTACGTCATGGAATCAAATTGATGCGAAAAGGAGAAACCATTTCTTTTATTTTCCCTTCACACATGGGATATGGCTATTTAGGAGATAAAGAAAAAATTGGTTTAAACGAACCTTTAATTTGTGTAGTTACATTAAAAGATATTAAAACTAATCCTTAAAATTTATGAAAAAACTGCTATTAACTCTTTTTTGCGTAGTTTCACTTTCAACACAAGCACAAAAGTTGGAAGACGGAATGTATGCAAATTTTGAAACTTCTAAAGGAAACATTATTGTAGAATTAGAATATCAAAAAACACCAATGACTGTTGCAAATTTTGTTTCTTTAGCAGAAGGAACAAGCACTTCTGTTGACAAAAAATTTACAGGAAAAAAATTTTATGATGGTTTAAAATTTCATCGAGTAATCGCTGACTTTATGATTCAAGGTGGTGACCCAAACGGTAACGGTTCTGGAAATCCAGGATATAAATTTCCGGACGAAATCGTAGCTGATTTAAAACACGATAAACCAGGAATCTTATCAATGGCAAATGCAGGAGCTGGAACAAATGGTTCACAATTTTTTATCACGCACGTTCCAACTCCACATTTAGATGGAAAACACACTGTTTTTGGACATGTCGTTGAAGGACAAGATATCGTAAATGCAATTGCACAAGGCGATGATATTAAATCTGTAAAAATCATCCGTCAAGGAAAAGAAGCAAAAAAATTTGATGCTGATAAAGTTTTCAAGAAAAGCTTAGAAGACATAAAAAATAAAGAATTAGAAGCTAACAAATCAGTAGAAAAAGCTACAAAAGAGAACTTAGACCGAATCAATAAAGCTCGTGAACAAGCAATCGTTTTACCAAGTGGTTTAGCCGTTTATATTTTTGAAAAAGGAAAAGGAGGAAAACCAGTTGAAGGTGAAGAAGTTTTAATCGACTATGCAGGTTACTTACCAAATGGTTCTTTGTTTGATTCTGGAATTGAAGAAATCGCAACTAAATTTAATAAATTCGATGCAAGAAGAAAAGCTGCAAACGCTTATACTCCTATCCCATTTACGTATGGAAATAAAACAGGAATGATTCCTGGATTTATCGAAGGAATTGAAAACTTAAACTACGGTGACAAAGCATTAGTTTTTATTCCATCTAGTTTAGGATATGGCGAAAGAGGAGCTGGAAATATAATTCCACCAAATTCTGATTTAATTTTTGAAATGCACATTAAAAACAAATAAAAATGAAAAAAGTTCTTTTATTAATATTAACGACAGTTAGTATAATATCTTGTAACAAAAAACAAGAAGATTCACTTCCAAACGGAATGTATGCCGAAATAGAAACTTCAAAAGGTAATATTCTTTTAGAACTTGAATATCAGAAAACACCAATGACTGTTGCTAACTTCGTTGCATTAGCAGAAGGAAACCACGGTTTTGTTGAAGAACAATACAAAGGAAAACCTTTTTATGATGGATTAAAATTTCATCGTGTGATTCCTAATTTTATGATACAAGGAGGAGATCCACTAGGAAATGGTTCTGGAGGACCAGGTTATAATTTCCCAGACGAAATTGTTGCTGATTTAAAACATGACAAAGCTGGAATTCTTTCTATGGCAAATGCTGGACCAGGAACAAACGGTTCTCAGTTCTTCATCACACATAATGAAACACCACATTTAGATGGAATGCATACGGTTTTTGGACACGTAATTAAAGGGTTAGAAATCGTGAACACAATTTCTCAAGACGATGTGATTAAAAAAGTAAAAATCATTCGCTCAGGGGAAGATGCAAAGAAATTTGATGCACCTAAAGTATTTAAAGATGGTATCGAAAATACTCAAAAAGCACAAGCTGAAGCAAACAAAGCTATTGAAGGCATAATCCAAGAAAACGCAACTAGATTCGCAGATGCTAAAGCAAAAGCAACTAAAACAAAATCTGGCTTAAGCGTTTATATTTTTGAAAAAGGAACTGGTGAAAAACCTCAAATGGGAGATAACATTTTAATTGATTACGCTGGCTATTTTGAAAACGGAATCTTATTTGACACTGGAATTGAAGAGATTGCAACAAAATACAATAAATTGGATCAACGCAGAAAAGATGCAAATCAGTATACTCCTATTCCGTTTCAATTCGGTAATAAAGTTGGTTTAATCCCAGGATTTATCGAAGGTTTTGAAAATATGAATTACGGTGACAAAGCTTTAATTTTTATTCCTTCTCATTTAGGTTACGGAGAAGCTGGTGCAGGAAGTGCAATTCCACCTAACACTGATTTAGTTTTCGAACTATACCTTACAAAATAAAATTGTAACATAATTCAACATTTCATTAAAATCACTAATTAATTTAGTGATTTTTTTTTATTTTTATAAAAAATCATCTAATTATGAAAAAAGCTATACTTCTTACAATATTATCAATTATCGCAATTTCTTGTAATAATGATGACAATAGCCAAAACCCATCTGATAATAATCAAATTTTGAAACTAAAAGAATATCGAGGTATGGATTATAAAACTTATTATTATAATCAAAATGGTTTTGTAGATTCTATTTCAGTAATTGGAGGTGGAATGTTGCCAACAAACATTCAAACCAAGTTTCATTTTAATTCTGAAAACAAATTAGTTTCAACGGAACGTTGGATTCAAATAGTAATTCACGAAGAATCATTGTATGAAAACGACATTTATGAATACAATACTGAAAATTTAATTTCAATAAAGAAAACTTTCGATGAAAATAATAGTCTTATTCGAACAGCAAATTATAGTTACAATTCAGATGGATATTTAACTTATGGTAATCAAACATATTCAAATGGAAACTTAGTACAAGATAATGGTATTATTTATACTTATGATAATAATAAAAATCCTTTTTATGATTTATATCCATTAGCATATATTCGGATGAATCAAATCAATAAAAACAACACTTTAACTAGTGGAAACTCTTCTGAAATTTTCTTGTCATTCACATATTTTTACAACGAAAACAGTTATCCTATTTCATATCAAATGACACCTGGTATTGCAGATTTGGAAGACCAAGCGCAATACATATATTACTAAACAAAAAAAATCCACTTTTACGAGTGGATTCTTTGTTTCTATAAATAAGATTTCAAAACATTCGCATCGATTCCTTCGTGCGATTCGTTATAAACCACTACTCCATTCTTGATAATTAAAATCTGAGGCGATTGGTGTTCAATTCCAAAACGATTTGCAATTTCATTCGAAATATCTCTATTTGCAATTAAATCCAAATAATAACATAGAAAATCATCTCCAAAATTATAATCACTTTCAAATCCACGTAAAGCCATTTTGCTAATAATACAACGTGTGCTGTGTTTAAAAATAACTACAGGTTTTGAATTTGATTCTTCAATAATTAAATCTAATTGATTTATATCTGTTAAGGCTATCCAATTCATTTTTTTTATATTTCTTCAAAGATACTTATAAAGTAACAACTGTCAAAACAACATACAAATTCAAATACCGCACAACGTAACCTGTCAAATTGACACAGAGAACTATTTTAAAAAGTTAAAAAGCTGACATTTTTTCCGATACAATCAAATGGAATATATTTTGTAAATTAGATAAGCATAAAATTGATATTTAATTTAAAAAATATATAACGACTATGAATTTTAATAATTTCACAATTAAATCACAAGAGGCTATTCAACAAGCACAGATTTTAGTGCAAAGTTATGGTCAACAACAAATTGAAAACGAACACATTTTTAAAGCAATTCTAGAAGTTGATGAAAATGTAACTCCATTTATATTAAAGAAAGTAAACGTAAATGTTGAATTATTCAAACAATTACTAACTGCAACGATTGAGAATTATCCAAAAGTTTCAGGCGGACAAATTTCACTTTCTAGAGAAGCATCAAACGCATTAACAGATGCTCAAGCAATCGCTCAAAAAATGAACGACGAATACGTTTCTGTAGAACATTTAATTTTAGCCATATTCAAATCAAAATCAAAAGTTGCGCAAATCTTAAAAGACCAAGGTGTAACCGAAAAAGATTTAGAAGCTGCGATAAAAGAAATCAGAAAAGGCGAACGTGTAACTTCAGCTTCGGCAGAAGAAACATATAACTCGTTGAACAAATACGCGAAGAATTTAAATCAAATGGCTAATGACGGAAAATTAGACCCAGTTATTGGTCGTGATGAAGAAATTCGTCGTGTGTTACAAATCTTATCTCGACGTTCAAAAAACAACCCAATGTTGGTTGGTGAACCTGGAGTTGGTAAAACAGCAATCGCTGAAGGTTTAGCACACAGAATTGTTCAAGGCGACGTTCCAGAAAACTTAAAAGACAAAATGGTTTTCTCTTTAGATATGGGAGCGTTGATTGCTGGAGCGAAATATAAAGGAGAATTTGAAGAACGTTTAAAATCAGTTGTAAAAGAAGTAACTTCATCAGAAGGAAACATCATTCTTTTCATTGACGAAATTCACACGTTAGTTGGAGCCGGAGGTGGCGAAGGTGCTATGGATGCAGCAAACATCTTAAAACCAGCATTAGCGCGTGGAGAACTTAGAGCCATCGGAGCAACAACTTTAGATGAATATCAAAAATATTTCGAAAAAGATAAAGCGTTAGAACGTCGTTTCCAAAAAGTTTTGGTCGATGAACCAGATACAGAAAGTGCTATTTCGATCTTACGTGGAATCAAAGAAAAATACGAAACGCACCATAAAGTTCGTATTAAAGACGAAGCAATTATCGGAGCGGTTGAATTATCACAACGTTATATTACCAATCGTTTTTTACCAGACAAAGCCATCGATTTAATGGACGAAGCTGCTTCTAAATTACGTATGGAAATCAATTCTAAACCAGAAGAATTGGATGTTTTGGACCGTAAAATAATGCAGCTTGAAATTGAAATTGAAGCAATTAAACGTGAAAACGATGAGAATAAATTAAAAATTTTAGGTATTGATTTAGCAAATCTTAAAGAAGAAAGAAACGATGTTTACACCCGTTGGAAATCAGAAAAAGATGTTGTTGACAATATTCAGAATGTAAAAACAGACATTGAAAATTTCAAACTTGAAGCAGAACGTGCAGAAAGAAACGGTGATTACGGTAAAGTAGCTGAAATTCGTTACGGAAAAATTCAAGAAGCAGAACAACGATTAGCTGATTTACAACAAGAATTAACAGAAAATCAAAAAGGAAATTCTTTAATTAAAGAAGAAGTTACTTACGATGATATTGCCGAAATTGTAGCAAAATGGACAGGAGTTCCAGTAACTAAAATGTTACAATCTGAAAGAGAAAAACTATTGAATTTGGAAGGAGAATTACACAAACGTGTGGTTGGACAAGAAGAAGCAATCGTTGCCATTTCAGATGCAGTTCGCAGAAGTCGTGCCGGATTACAAGATCCTAAAAAACCAATCGGATCGTTCTTATTCTTAGGAACAACCGGAGTTGGTAAAACCGAACTTGCAAAAGCATTGGCCGATTATTTATTCGATGACGAAAATGCAATGACACGTATCGACATGAGTGAATATTCAGAACGACATAGTGTAAGCCGTTTAGTTGGAGCGCCTCCAGGATACGTTGGTTACGATGAAGGTGGTCAATTAACAGAAGCAGTACGTCGTCGTCCATATTCGGTTATTCTTTTGGATGAAATTGAAAAAGCTCATCCAGATACGTTTAACATCTTGTTACAAGTTTTGGACGAAGGTCGTTTGACAGACAACAAAGGTCGTTTGGCTGATTTCAAAAACACCATCATCATCATGACTTCAAACATGGGAAGTCAGATTATTCAAGAACAATTCGAAAATAATCCTACAGAAGAAGGAGTTGAAGATGCAAAAAACGAAGTTTTAAATTTATTGAAACAAACTGTACGACCAGAGTTTATCAACCGTATCGACGAAATCGTATTATTTACGCCATTGTCACAGAGCAATATAAATCAAATTGTTTCGATACAATTAAAGAGCGTGATTAAAATGTTAGCACAACAACACATCACAATGGATGCAACACCAGAAGCTATAAATTACTTAGCAGAAAAAGGTTACGATCCACATTTTGGTGCACGTCCAGTAAAAAGAGTTATTCAAAGAGAAGTTCTAAATGAACTTTCAAAACAAATATTAGCCGGAAAAATCGCAACAGACAGTATCATTTTACTTGATAGTTTCGACGGCAAATTGGTTTTCAGAAACCAAGAATAAGAGAATTTTCATAGTTATTTTTTTTTAATGTAGAAAAACGCCTAATTTTTTTAAGTTAGGCGTTTTTTTTTAGTTTAAAATATATGTACTTTTATAAAAAATATAAACAATATGGAAAATCACGTAGAATTATTCGTTGGAACACCTACAACAGCGTTAGCGGTAAAAAATATTTTAGAACAAAACAATATCGAATTTGTTGAAAGAAACGACATTAATTCAGCAATCGCAGCAGGTTTCGGAATGGCAGATAAAGCTACACATATTTTCGTTGAGCAAGATGTTTTAGAAGCAGCAAAAGAATTGTTAGCTAAAAACGATTTATACAACGATTAATTAAATTATAGCAATCCCTTCCATTTCATTACAGGTCGGGCTGTCCGCACTCGCTTTTCGCAAATTTAAAATTTGCAAAAGAGCTCAAACAAAGCTTCCATCCCTATTGCGAAGCTTTTTTTGTATATATAATTCAGATTTAAAAAATAAAATTATGAAAATTACATTTCAAAAAATTATACTAAACATAGCTCCTACGATTATTATAAATTTCTTTGGAATTATTTTACTTAATTATATGTTTAAAGATTATACTTATATATTAATTATTACATATTTGTTTCTATCATTTTACTCTATTCTACCAACATTAATTTTAACTTGGAATTATTATCTAAAAAATCAAACTTTAATTTTACAATTAGATAAAGATAAAATTGAAATATCTTATAATAATTTAAATCATCAAACTATTTCAATTGAAGAAATAGATTTTATAAGCTTCGTCGGTTTAAAAAATAATTTTGAAAAATACAATATTAGATTTTCTACTTTTGATAATTATTACTATATTAAAATTCAATTATTGGATGGTTCTCAAGTAATTTTGACTAGTTTATTGAAACAAAATTTGAGAGAACAATTTTATGCAAATTATCCAAATCTAAATTATTGTTATAAGTATACCTCATTTCCGTTTATTAAATAACTTCAATATTATGATTAATCTAATAATAGGTTTAATATTACTTTTAATTGGTTTAGTAGGAATAATAAAAAATAAATTTCCTAAATATCAAAACGGACTTGGCTATACAGCAGCAATGAGATATTATTTATCTTTTAGGGCTTATTAATACTTGGAATTTCATTAATAATTAGTTGGATACTTAAATAGTAAGATTTTTAAACTTTAAAATAAACACCGATAGCACGGATTTGCAATCCGTGCTTTAAAACCAATTAACCAAAGTAAGCTAACCGTAAAAAGTCGGCTTGTTTTATTATAAAAACTACTGCTGTTGAACTAAAATGGTTTTGTTTACATAATTATAATAAAACAAAAAAACTCAACCCCGATACACGATAGCGCGGATTTACACATTAAATTCGTGCTTTAAATAAAAACATTAAAGCTGGCTGTAAAGTCAGCTCTTTGTTTTATAGAAACAAGAACACACTACCAAGAAGTAGTGCGTTTTGTTATTTGTTTACACAATTATAATAAAACAAAAAAACTCAAGCCTTTTGAGCTTGAGTTAATAAAAAAAAGGCAGTGGTTCGACCAAAGGGACACGCTGCTCCTATAACAAAAAAACTCAAGCCTTTTGAGCTTGAGTTAATAAAAAAAGGCAGCGGTTCGACCAAAGGGACACGCTGCTCCTATAACAAAAAAACTCAAGCCTTTTGAGCTTGAGTT
>NZ_RQVQ01000039.1 GCF_003865405.1 Paenimyroides tangerinum | reverse complement strand
GCTTTGCTATGCTCACTTTCATCCGCTGCGAGTGGTTCACTTTATCCGTTCTATCCACTTTAGGTAGTGTAAAGAAAAATACGATTTTATCAATTGAATTATCTGTTCACAACAACTTTATGTATTTCTTGAAAGTCTGTATTTTTAATTTTGAAAATATAAATACCATTACTCAAATTTGATAAATCAATTTGTTTTTCAGCTCCATTGAAATTTTGTGATAAAACTATTTGTCCTAAATTATTGTAAACTTCTAAATTGAAATTGCTTTCTAGATTAGAATCAATATGTACAAAATCTGAAGTTGGGTTTGGATAAATTGTAAATTGATATTTAGTTTTGGTTGGATTATCGGTCGAAAGTGGTGGACATTCTTCTTCAAAAACAGTATCTAAATATGTAATTCTGTCAGAAATCCAATTAGACATATATGTTAGATTTCCTGTATAATAATCAAAATCGTCCCAAACTAATGTTTCTCTTTCATAAATTCCATTAGAAAGTAACAGATTATAATTAGCATTGAACATATTCATAATCGAAGTATGAGTAATTACGTTTAGTCTTAATAACATCCATTTTGTACGTAATTTTTCACGAAAACCATTGGTACTGCAATCATCAATCAAGCGATCATAAAATCCATTAGTTAAAATATCATTCGTAATTTCATCATTAGAACCTGTCCACATGGTTCCAAAAGTTCCATCTAAATCCCAAGGAACGTAAAAATAAGGCGTATTTGCATCGTATTTTGCAATGTAGATATTTTTGCCAGTATTGTCCGTAGCACGTAATAAGTTTAAGAAAATATAATAATCAACTAAATTATCTATATCAAATTTAGAACTATAATTTGCATAAAAATCAACATCAGATGAATTGATTATAAAATCGCTCAAATCATATAAATTTTGCCAATTAATTTCTTCATCTGGATGTTTATATTCAAAACCATCCCAAATATCAGAATTGTTATCGAATGGAGGCAAGGTATAAAAAGTTGTATTTCCCCAATGATCACCTTTGTATAATTCACCACGAATTGAGCCGTTATGTTTCTTTAATTTTAATTGTTTTCTTTTAATTTTTTCACCTAAACAATAAATTCCTCGATATTCGTTATTTACAAAAAGTTCAACATAATTCATTCGAACTGCATTTATCGCATCTGGTTCATCCGAAATATAATGCAATTCATTAATCATTCTCCATAAATCAAAATTAGTTTTATTTCGAATTCTCAAAGGTTCATTTGCCATTGCTTGTAAATTCCAACTATCATCATTAACCATATTAAGTAACGTGTGATCTTCTGTGTCGGTTCCTAAAGTATCTGTCCAAAATTTAATTTCCATTGATTTTTTAGGCAATTCTTGACTATAACCACCACGATATTGAATGCCAATATTAGATTCTAAAAAAGTTTGATTTTTTTCAATCATTTTAAAATTTGCCCAAACATCTGGTTCATCAACAATTGTATTAGTTGTTGAAATCGAAATTATTGGGAAATCTGTAAAATATAAAGTGAAGTTAGAGTTCTTTGAAGGAATAAAAATAGTATAAGGTGTTCCGATTTCAATTGTTGTAACTGGAGTTATAAACGAACACAATTCACCAATACTGATATTCGTTTTAGAACCAGGCCAAGTAGAATTGATATTGGCAACATCCATATTTGTAACGACTAAACTATTTGTAACATCAATAAAAAATTGATTTTGATTGACAATAATAGTTTCAGTGGCATTCATTTTAAACGAAATTAAAATAAATGCAAAAAGAAAAGTAAAAAATTTCATATAAGTGATTTTAATTATTAGCTTATTTAAAAATCTGTTGGTTAAATAAAAATAGTAATTAAAATTTTATTATATGTATTTATTTAATAATTATTTTACGTTTTTGATAATAAACAACACTTTTAAAAAACATCATCTCAATCAAATCAACTTGAATATATTCTATTAATATTTAGAAATAGTATAAAAGATAGTTCTCTAATTCAACTTTTCTTAACTTTGCGAACTAGCTCCTCATTTTTTTAATAGTGATTAGTATCTTTAAATTATTTTTTGGAAATTATTTTTTGGAAATTACTTTTTTTGAATTTAAATTTTTTAAAATTGATTTTAGAATTATGTTTGGGAAAGACAAATTTTTCTACAAAGTATATTTCCAATTACTACCATAAAATAAATACTTACAATGAAATCCTATAATCGAACAAATTTTTTCAAACATACTTTTTGTGTTTTTGATGAGGTTGATCCAAATCAACTTCCAAAAGAAAAGCCTGATTATGTCAGTAAATCAAAAAGTTCGTACTATTTTACTGATGAAGGAGTTTTTAGAAAATCGAATCATTGGGGACGAGCCGCAAATTGCCGTTGGAAATTAATTTCTACAACCTATAAATCTCAGAATGAAATTGTAGCTTTTGCAAAATGGACCGATTTTTATCCAAATAACGAAACTGAAAAATTATATTTTATTCGAATAAATTCCGATTTCGAACCAACATTTCATCACAAATACGAAAATATATTTACAGAAACCGATGTTTTACGTACAGCTTTAGAAACTTCAAAACGTATTAAACTAATAAACGAAGTATTAGAAACAGGAAATTGGAGTAAATATATTAAACACACAGATTTTGAAAAATTAGAAGAACTAATGTTAAACGAATTGTTATATTCTAATAAATCATTTCAAGACATAAAAAGAGAATTAAATGGGAAGACGTAATGAAACCAATCGATTGGCTTTTAAAAAGAAAGTAGATAATAAGAAGGAAAAAGAAAAAAATTCACAAGAAACAAGAAAAGAGAAATTAAAACAAATCATTTCTAAATTCAATAATGAAAAAAAATAGTTAACAAAACATTTTTTAATCTCGTTATTTTTTCGTCTATTTATTCTAGTACTTTTTGACATCAAAAAAAATGGTACTAAAATTGCTTAGAAATAAATATACACCCTAAAAAAATTTATAATGGACGATAATTTTTCACCAAGAGTAAAGGAAGTCATAACTTTCAGTCGTGATGAAGCACTACGTTTAGGGCACGATTATATTGGTACAGAACATATAATGCTTGGACTTTTACGTGAAGGACAAGGAGAAGCGATTACAATTTTGTTAAATCTTGATATTGATTTGGCATTTCTTAGAAATCGTTTTGAAGCGTTGGTTCCAGAAAATCCAAACGCAGCTTTCAATGCTGAAAAGAAAAACATTCATTTGACTAGACAAGCTGAAAATGCCTTGAAAAGAGCATTTTTAGAAAAAAAACTATATAAAACAGATGTAATCAACACTGGTCACATTTTAATGTCTATTTTAAGAAATTCAGATGATCCAACTACAATACTTTTAAATCGTTGTAAAATTGATTATGAAGTTTGTAAAGATCAATTTATTTCAATTCTATCTGATAACGAAAACGACAATCAAAACGAAACTGAGTTTCCTAAAAATGATGCTTTCGATAATGATGGTGACGAAGACAGACAAAATGACAGTTTTTCTGGTGCAAATTCACCTGCAAACAAATCAACAAAAAAATCAAATACACCTGTATTAGATAATTTTGGACGTGATTTAACAGAAATGGCTGAACTTGGAAAACTAGATCCAATTGTTGGACGTGAAAAAGAAATTGAACGCGTTTCTCAAATCTTAAGTAGAAGAAAGAAAAATAATCCGCTTTTAATTGGAGAACCTGGAGTTGGGAAATCTGCAATCGCAGAAGGTTTAGCTTTGCGAATTGTACAGAAAAAAGTTTCTCGTATTCTTTTCAACAAACGCGTAATTACCTTAGATCTTGCAAGTTTAGTTGCAGGAACTAAATATCGTGGTCAGTTTGAAGAACGTATGAAAGCAGTTATGAATGAGTTGGAAAAAAACACCGATATCATTTTATTCATAGATGAAATTCACACTATTGTTGGAGCTGGAGGTGCAACTGGCTCATTAGACGCTTCAAATATGTTTAAACCAGCTTTAGCTCGTGGAGAAATTCAATGTGTTGGAGCAACCACTTTAGACGAATTCCGTCAATATATTGAAAAAGATGGTGCATTAGAACGTCGTTTTCAAAAAGTTATTGTTGAACCAACATCAGTTGATGAAACTATTACGATTTTAAATAACATCAAAGCAAAATACGAAGATCATCATAATGTAATTTATTCACAAGAAGCGATTGAAGCTTGTGTAAAGTTAACAAATCGTTACATGACTGACCGTTTTTTACCAGACAAAGCTATTGATGCACTTGATGAATCTGGATCACGAGTTCACATAACTAATATCGAAGTTCCTCAAGACATCCTTGATCTTGAAGCTGAATTAGAAAAAGTTCGTGATAGTAAATCTGCGGCTGTAAAACTTCAGAAATATGAAGAAGCTGCGAGTTTACGTGATGACGAAAAACGCGTAGAAAAAGATTTAGCAATTGCTCAAGAACGCTGGGAAGAAGAAGCTCGAAACAATAAAATTACTGTTACAGAAGATAATGTTGCAGATGTTGTTTCGATGATGACAGGGATTCCTGTAAACAAAGTTGCTCAAACAGAAATTAAAAAATTAGCTAATCTTCCAGATGCGATTAAAGGAAAAGTAATTGGTCAGGATGAAGCGGTTGCCAAAATTGCAAAATCTATTCAAAGAAATAGAGCCGGATTAAAAGATCCTAATAAACCAATTGGTTCTTTCATTTTCTTAGGGCAAACTGGAGTTGGAAAAACTCAATTAGCAAAAGTTATTGCAAAAGAAATTTTTGATTCAGAAGATGCTTTAATTCGAATTGACATGAGTGAATACATGGAGAAATTCGCAATTTCAAGATTAGTTGGCGCACCTCCAGGTTATGTTGGATATGAAGAAGGTGGTCAGTTAACCGAAAAAGTTAGAAGAAAACCGTATAGCGTTGTTCTTTTAGATGAGGTTGAAAAAGCGCATCCAGATGTATTTAACATGATGCTTCAAGTTTTAGATGATGGTCATTTAACTGATAGTTTAGGCCGTAAAGTTGATTTCAGAAACACAATCATCATAATGACTTCTAATGTTGGTGCACGTCAATTAAAAGATTTTGGTCAAGGAGTTGGCTTCGGTACCAAAGCAAAACAAGATCAAGTTGATGATAATACAAAGTCTATAATCGAGAATGCACTTAAAAAAGCTTTTGCTCCTGAATTTTTGAACAGAATTGACGATGTTGTTGTGTTTAATGCATTAGAAAAAGAACACATTCATCAAATCATTAATATTGAAATTTCAAAATTATATCAGCGTGTTAAAGATTTAGGTTATGAAGTTGAATTAACAGAACAAGCTTTAGATTTTATTGCCGATAAAGGTTTTGATAAACAATATGGTGCGCGACCTTTAAAACGAGCAATTCAAAAATATGTAGAAGATTTGTTAGCTGAAGAAATTATTAATAACAAAATTTCAGAAGGCGATCATATCATCATAGATAAAATAGAAAATGAGGAAGCTTTAGCTGCTTCAGTTGCAAAACAAGAAAAAGAATCTACTAATTAGTAGATTCTTTTTTTTATTATAATTTTGTTAAATAAATATCATATTATTAAATTTAATTTACATTTATAGTATAATTAAAACCAATCACTATGAATGTAAAATTTTATTTTTTTATTTTAATTACCTTTATTGTCTCCTTAATTTTCTTATTAAGCTGTAGCAGACCTGAACACCACTATGAATCTTCTTATGAAGTAATTAAAATGTCTCGTACAGATTTTGAAAATGCTGTAAAAATTACATCTCCTGTTAAAATGAAAAAAGCAGGTAAAATCTATATCAAAGATAATTATCTTTTTATTGGCGATACAAACAGAGGTTTTCATATTTATGACAATTCAAATCCAGAAAAACCAGTATTAATAGCATTTTTAGAAATGCCTGGAGTTACAGATATTGCAATTAGAAATGATGTCTTTTATGCGAATCAGGCAGTCGACTTAATTGCCTTTAAACTGGATATTGACAAAAAACAAGTTCAAATATTAAAACGTATAAAAAATACATTTCCAGAACTTGAATCCCCAGACCGTTTTGATGGATATGTAAAAGACGATGAAGTAATTGTAGATTGGAACGAAAAAGGTAAAAGTGATGAAAAAAATTAAATATATCTTATTGAGCATCTTCGTTGTTTTATTAACAATGAGTTGTTCTAAATCTGGTTCATCAAATAGTCAAACTGGAAATGGTTCATCAGATGGAAAAGGAGGATCTTTGGCAACTTTCGCGCTTAAAGATGATTATTTATATACAGTTGATAATCAAAAACTAAACATTTTCAATGTTAAACAAATTGAAAATCCCGTAAAAGTTAATCAAACAGATATTGGTTTTAACATTGAAACCTTATATTCATTAGATAATTATCTATTTGTTGGTTCTCGAAATGGAATGTTTATATATGATATAACAAATCCTGAGAATCCGAAGAAATTATCAGAAACGCAACATTTTAAGGCCTGTGACCCAGTTGTAGCAAACAAAACTCACGCATTTGTAACCTTACATTCTAACACAAATTGTGGAAATAATACAAATGTTTTATTAATTTATGATATCAAAGATCCTATAAATCCAGAATTAATTCATCAAAGAAACTTGAATTTCCCAAGAGGTTTAGCACTTCACGAAGATTATTTAATTGTTTGTGATGATGAATTGAAAATCTTTAATGTAAAAAATCCTTCAGAACCCTTTTTAGTTTCATCTTTTAATGCAAATTTTAAAGATGTTGTCGTTTATGATGATGTACTATTTGCGTTTGGTGAAAAAACTATCAATCAATTCAAATGGACGCGTAATGATTTTTCTAGTTTAAGACAAATAAGCTCGATTTACTATGAACCTGCAAAATAATAAATATTTTAAATTTTAAGAAAAAACACTATTTTTAAATAATATTTTAAAATACATACATATGCTTAAATTAACTAAACAAATTACAATTCTTTTTTTACTTGTTTTCACTTTAAGTTCGATGACATGTGAAGGAGAAGATGATTGGAGAAGCCGTTCTAATTATAAACCGACGACAATGTCTAGAGCAGACTTTGAAAATTCAATCAAAATGAGTGCGCCTCAAACGATGAAAAAGGCTGGAAAAATTTATCTTAAAGATAACTATATGTTTATTGGAGATTCAAATCGTGGTTTTCATATTTATAAAAATGATAATCCCGAAAATCCAGTATTAATTGCATTTATTGAAATTCCTGGAGTGACAGATATTGCCATTCGCGATGATATTTTTTATGCAAATCAGGCAGTTGATTTGATTGCTTTTAAATTAAATGTTGAAAATCAACAAGTTCAAATTGTTAAACGAATTCCAAATACTTTTCCAGAATTGGTTTCGCCAGATGGTTATGTGCAAAACGTTGGACAAGATCAAATTGTAGTAGATTGGAACTAAAACGAAAAAAAATGAAAAAAATATCTTATACTTTATTGTGCATCTTTTTTGTTTTAGTAACAATAAGTTGTTCTAGCGATAACTCTGGAAGTCAAGATTCTGGTGCGCCATCACAATCAGATGGAAAAGGTGGCTCTTTGGCGACATTTGCCTTAAAAGGAAATTACCTTTATACTGTTGATTATCAAAAACTAAATGTTTTTAGTATTCAAAACAAAGAAAATCCTGTAAAAGTGAATCAAAAAGATGTCGGTTTTAATATCGAAACCTTATATTCTTTAGATAATTACTTATTTATTGGATCTAGAAACGGCATGTTTATCTATGATATTACTAATCCTGAAAATCCAAATTTACTTTCAGAAGCACGACATTTTACAGCTTGTGATCCCGTTGTTGCAAATCAAACTCATGCTTTTGTAACACTTCATTCTAACACAAATTGCGGAAATAATTTAAATACTTTAATGGTTTATGATATTGCTGATCCAAGAAATCCAATTTTAATCCATCAAAGAAATTTAAGTTTTCCTAGAGGTTTAGCTTTACACGAAAATTATTTAATCGTTTGTGATGATGAACTAAAAATATTTGATATTACAGATCCTGCAGAACCAATTTTAGCCAAATCTTTTAATACAAATTTTAAAGATGTTGTTGTTTATAACGATGTGTTATTTGCATTTGGAGAAAAATCAGTTTCTCAATATAAATGGACAGGAAACGATTTTTTAACTTTAGAACAAATTAGTTCTATAGGCTATTAAAAGAAACTCCTTCGGGAGTTTTTTTGTTTTATATATAGATATAAAATTTAGCAGTAAACCAAACCTCAATTTAAGGAAAATATGTAAATAGCAGCGGAACTAAAGTTAGAAATACAATTAAATGAAATTACATCCTTTCTTTTTTTGATATGGAAAAGAGAACGGTGACAAAAGAAACCTTGCTTGGTGAGGAACCTTCAGAAACAAAAGAAGTTCAAGTTCTGGAACTGGAAATTTACCAAAAGATGAACTTGTAATTGAAGCTATTAACAAAGTCTTAAATAGATTTTTTTTGAAATGCTAGATTTAAATAATAAATACACTCTTTACGGGATTGTTTCATTTAAGTATTTTATTTATTAAAAATCTGAATCGTTATTTCATAGACGAGATACAACTTAAAATAAAAAGCTCGATTCTAACGAATCGAGCTTTAGTTATTTATACTGTGTACATTTTTGCACGTAATTCTTTAATTTTTGGATCATCTAAATAATCATCAAAAGTCATGTAACGATCAATAACTCCGTTTGGTGTTAATTCTAAAATTCGATTACCAACAGTTTGAGCGAATTCATGATCACTTGTTGTAAGTAAAACCGTTCCTTTAAAATTCTTTAATGAGTTATTGAAAGCTGTAATCGACTCAAGATCTAAGTGGCTTGTTGGTTCATCTAACATTAAAACGTTAGCACGAAGCATCATCATACGAGAAACCATACAACGTACTTTTTCTCCTCCAGAAAGAACAGAACCTTTTTTCAAAGCTTCTTCTCCAGAGAAAATCATTTTACCTAAGAAACCACGAACATAAACTTCATCTCTTTCTTCTTCTGTTTTAGCCCATTGACGTAACCAATCTACCAGAGTTAAATCATCTTTAAAGAAACTATGATTATCGAATGGCAAATAAGATTGATTTGTAGTAATCCCCCATTCGTAAGTACCTGAATCAGCTTTTAAATAACCATTTAAAATTTCATAAAAAGCAGTTGTCGCACGAGAATCTTTAGAGAAAACAACAATCTTATCTCCTTTATTAACATTTAAATCAACGTTCTTAAAAATAACTTCACCGTCAACAGATGTAGCTAAATTAACCACATTTAAGATTTGATCACCAGCTTCACGCTCTTGTTCAAAAATAATTGCTGGATATCTACGTGACGAAGGTTTAATATCATTAACATTCAATTTCTCGATCATCTTTTTACGAGAAGTTGCTTGCTTAGATTTTGCAACGTTTGCAGAGAAACGACGAATAAATTCTTCTAATTCTGCTTTTTTCTCTTCAGCTTTTTTGTTTTGCTGAGCACGTTGTTTTGCAGCTAATTGAGATGATTCGTACCAAAAAGTATAGTTACCAGAATAATGGTTAATTTTTCCGTAATCGATATCTGAAATATGTGTACAAACTGCATCTAAAAAGTGACGGTCGTGAGAAACAACTAAAACTGTATTTTCATAATTAGCCAAGAAATTTTCTAACCAACCAATCGTTTCAAAATCCAAATCATTGGTAGGCTCATCCATAATCAATACGTCAGGATTACCAAACAAAGCTTGTGCTAATAACACACGAACTTTTAATTTAGCTTCCATATCCGACATCAACATATAATGGAAATCCTCAGAAATACCTAAATTTGATAATAAAGAAGCTGCATCAGAATCTGCATTCCAACCATTCATTTCATCAAACTGAATTTGTAATTCGCCGATACGATCTGCATTTTCATCTTTATAATCTGCATAAAGATCATCCATTTCTTTTTTAACAGCGTATAAAACTTTATTCCCCATTAATACAGTTTCAAGAACTGTATATTCATCAAACATATTGTGGTTTTGGTTTAAAACCGACATACGTTTTCCAGGTTCTAAAATTACATGCCCTGAAGTTGGGTCATTGTCACCTGCTATAATTTTCAAGAAAGTAGATTTTCCTGCACCGTTTGCACCGATAATTCCGTAGCAATTTCCTTGTGTGAAAGTTGCATTTACTTCATCGAACAATATACGTTTACCAAATTGTACTGATAAATTTGAAACTGTTAACATGATTCTTTATTTGTTTTGGAAGTGCAAAATTAGTAAATATTATCGATTTTTACTATATTTAAGAACTTTTAAATATTTATAATTAGTTTAACTAGCTTTTAACAAATATTAAAAAGCTAAAAAGCTATTTTTGCTGATAAAACAAACTTCAAATTCTAATGTTCGGTCAAAATTCAATATATAAATGCCTTTTTTTATCAATTACAACTTTATTATGCTCTTGTAGCAAAAAAGAAATTGATAAAAATGATTTTCATGCATATTTTGGCGGAGAAATAATTAATCCGAACGCATCTTACATCCTATTTTGCAAAGACAACAAAGTTATCGATACATTGCATATTGATAATTTTAATAAATTTTCAAAGAAATTTGATTCTTTAACTCCTGGAATGTACATAATTAAACATGGAGATAAAACAAAATATGTGTTCTTTGATAAGAATGATAGTTTGAATTTGAGAATAAATACAAAGGACTTTGAACACGCTTCATCTTTCTATGGAACAGGAAAAAACAAAAACAATTTTTTACTTGAAATTTTCGCTTCGAATATTGATAACAAAAACAATTTAGATTTTCATTACGGCAAAGATTACAAAAAATTCAAAAGAAGTAATGACTCATTAAAAGATGCCAGAACTGCATTTTACTTGAGAAGAAAAACCGAAATTGGTTGGAATCATGATTTTGATTTATATGCTAAAGCAATTATTGATTTAGAATATTTTACTAGATTGGAAATTTATCCATTAGCACATTCAGAATATACAAATAAAAACATAAAGGATAGTTTACCAGAAAATTATTACGATTTTAGAAAAAAGATAAATTTTAATAATGAAAAATTAAGTGAGTTTGCTCCTTTTACAAGATATTTAGCTATAATGCTAAATTCAATTGTATCTGAAAAAAATATTGAGTCAGATTTTGATAAAAACATTGCAAAGCTTAAAATTGTTGATTCATTAATTTCGAATCAAAAGGTAAAAAATAAAATCCTTAATAACATCGCATTTGTTTATTTACTTGAAGATCAAAATATTGTAAATAATAATGAATTTTTAAAACAATATTTCGAAATTTCTACAGATTCCACACAACAAAATGAGATTTTAAAAATCAAAAAATCTATTAAAAATCTAAATGATAATAATAGATTACCAAAAGTTGAATTAGTCGATGTTAAAAACAATCCCTTTGATTTAAATTCGAATATAAAAAAGAATACAATTGTTGTTTTCTGGACAAAAAATGCAATAAATCATTACAACGCTTCTCAGAAAAAAATCAACGAGCTTGCGCAAACACATCCTGATTATGATTTTGTTTCAATAAATATTGACCACGATTACGATTATTGGTCAAAACTTATCAACCTAAGAAACAATCCAAATACTGTTGATTTACAAGCTAAAGATTTCACAAATCTTAAAGATTTATGGATTGTAAATAGATTAAATCGTACTATCATTTTAAACAAAGACGGTTCAATAAAAGAAGTTTTTGCTAATATTTTTGATGAAGATTTCGAAGAAAAATTATAAATTTAAGTTAGCGGATTCAAATTATTTTCTCTGAAATACAAAATTTTAGAAAGAAACATGGTCGCCATTTTATCGGCACGCCAAATAGCTTCATCGGCTTTTTTTCCTTCAAAATGAGTGTAAACAACATCTGAAAATAATTCTTTCCAACGCTTAAAATGTAATTCATCAACTGGTAAATGTGCATGTGGAGGAAACGGTCGTCCAGAATAAGTATAATCTTCTAAAAGAATTGTTTGCCAAAAGCGATACATTTTTTCCAAATGTTCGTCCCAACGATTTTGAATAACGCCATTAAAAATCGGACCAATTAAATCATCATTTTGTACTTTATCATAAAACGTATCAACCATTAGTTTGATGTCGTCTAAATTTTGAATGTCTTTTTTCATATCACTTTAAAATAGTTTCTCGAAAAACAATTGCTTAAAATCAAGGTTTAGATTACTTTTACTTTATGAAAAATGTAATTGTTTTAGGCTCGGGAAATGTCGCTTCACACTTGATTTCGTTTATTGAAGCAAGTAACGATTTGAATTTAGTTCAAATTTACGCAAGAAACTCGAATAATGTTAATATTTCGATTGATAAATCTTTAATTACTAATGATTTCAAACAAATTAGAGAAGCTGATATTTATATTATTGCCGTTTCTGATAATTCGATTGCAGAAGTATCTGAAAAACTTCCTTTTGAAAATCGTTTAGTTGTTCATACATCGGGTTCTGCAGAACTTACAACCCTAAATTCCAAAAACAGAAGAGGCGTTTTGTATCCTTTACAAACTTTTTCAAAAAATAAAAAAGTAGATTTTAGTGAAATTCCATTTTGTTTGGAAACCGAATTTGAATCTGATTTTCAAAATATTCAGAATTTTGCTCAAAAATTTTCTACAAAAGTTTATCAAATTTCATCTGAACAACGAAAATATATTCATGTTACGGCGGTTTTTGTGAGCAACTTCACCAATCATATGTTTGCAATCGGGAATGAAATTTGTAAAGAAAATGAAATTCCATTCGAAATTTTCAAACCTTTGATTCAGGAAACCGTCAATAAAATTGCAGATTTAGAACCAGTTTTAGCACAAACTGGACCAGCTGTTCGAGATGATACAAATACCATAAAAAAACATTTGGATTTAATTTCAAATGAAAAAATAAAATCACTATATTTAAATATTACAGAATCAATTAAAAATTATAATGTCAAAAAGTTATAAAGAGTTAATGAATGACATCGATACATTTATTTTCGATATCGATGGCGTTTTAACTGATGGGTCAATTCATATTGCTGCAAATGGAGAATTATTACGCAATATGTTTATCAGAGATGGTTACGCAATGAAAGCGGCAGTTGAAAACGGATACAATGTATGTATCATTTCTGGAGGAAGCAATGATGGCGTTCGAACCAGATTAAAAAATTTAGGAATCAATGATATTCATTTAGGAGTTTCTGACAAAGTAGAAATTTTAAAAAAATATACAGATATAAATAACATCAAAACTGAGCGAATACTATATATGGGAGATGATATTCCCGATTATTGGATAATGCAAGAAGTAGGATTACCAACTTGCCCACAAGATGCCGTTCCAGAAATCAAGAAAATCAGTAAATACATTTCTCATATAAACGGTGGTCGTGGTGCAGTTAGAGATGTTATCGAACAAGTAATGAAAGTTCAAAACAAATGGTTTGAACATTTCAATGCAAAATTTGACTAACATTTAAACTATGAGCTATGAAAATTTTAAGAAAAGATCAGTTACAAATAGGCGTTCAACTTTTAGTAATAGTATTACTAATTCGGTACGGATTATTTAAAACATTGGGGTTGGAAGTCGCCCTAACTGATTTTGAATTTATCCTTTTTATAGTTTCATTCGGATTTATTTATTCTGGAGGTTTGTTATTATTTGCAATTTTAAGGCAAGAAAAACACCCAGAAAAAAACATTGTAAAAAATATTGATAGAGCTTATTACACATACCTAGGATTAAATTCTATTGGTATTGGAATAAGCTTTTTTTTAGCTAACGAAATTGGAAATGTTGGTTATTTTGGTTTTTTTATTGGTTTAGCTGCTTTACTTTATTTATATATTACACAATGGATAAAAATTCCGTTGTTAAGTAATATTATCTTTGCTTGCATTGCTGCCTACCCTATTTTTACTGGAATTATTTTAGATTTGGTTCCTAAAATAGAAATGCAAAATCCTATTTATCCTTATATGGATTTGTTTACTATTTTGTTTTCATATTCAATATTAACGACATTATTATTTTTCATAAAAACATTAGTTCTTGATTTAAAACATATAGATGATGACCGTTATCATAACAAAAAAACATTAGCAACGATGCATGGAACTGAAAAAGGAGCGATTCGTACTTCTTATTTGATTTTTATTCCAATCTTGATGATTTTGTTTTTTGTACTTCAATATTATAACAAATTACAAATATTTTCAATTTATTGTTTAGTTGCAATAGCTCTACCTTTATTATATTCGTTCTTTCAGCTAAACAAAGCCAAAGAAATCAAACAATTTAATACTTCAAACAATATTCTTAACGCAATAATTTGGTTAGCGATTATTTCTATAGTATTTTTATTTTTTAATATAAAATACTATGTTGCTTCATAAATTATTAGAAGATAAAAAACTCATATTAGCCTCAAATTCTCCAAGAAGAAAACAATTTTTAACTGATTTAGGACTTTCGTTTGAAGTAAAACCTTCTAACGCAGATGAATCATATCCAGAAAATTTAATTCATTCTCAAATTACAGATTATATTGCCAAAGCCAAAGCCGATTTTTTTATTGATTTAGCAGAAAACGAAATCGTAATAACTTCAGATACTTTGGTTTGGAATAATGGAATAATTCTAGGAAAACCTGAAAATAAAGAACAAGCTTTTCAGATTATCAAAAGTTTATCAAACAAAACACACGAAGTTATTTCTTCTGTTTGTTTAAAATCTAAACACAAAACACATCTTTTTAATGCCATAACATTTGTGACTTTTTCTGAACTTACAGAAGAAGAAATTTGGTATTATATCGAAAATTATAAACCTTTTGATAAAGCTGGCGCTTACGGAATTCAAGAATGGATTGGATTAATTGGAGTCAAAGAAATCAAAGGTTCTTATACGAACGTCGTTGGTTTACCAATGGAAAAATTATATCACGAACTTATTGAATTTTTACAGTAATGAATTTTAATATCAACGAATTTTATCCGCAAATTATCGCAACAATTTTGGCGATAATAATAACCATAATCATCAAATACGCAAGCAAAGGAATTATTTCTAAACTTTCTGAAGTTTCTGAGAAAGCAGAAAATAGACGAAGAATCATCACCAAATATATTGATTGGATGATTTATACACTGTTTATTGTTTCTTTACTAGGAATTTGGGGAATTGATACTAAAAATGTAGTTACTTATATCACTTCAATCCTTGCATTTATTGGAGTTGCGCTATTTGCTCAATGGTCTGTTTTAAGTAATATTACAGCAGGAATTGTAATGTTTTTTTCTTTTCCATACAAAATTGGAGACACCATAAAGATTGAAGATAAAGATTTTCCTATCGAAGCACAAATCGAAGATATCAAAGCTTTTCATACCATTTTAATTACAAGTGAAGGTACAAAAGTAACATATCCAAATAATCTTTTCTTACAAAAAGCAGTTGTAATCGTAAAATCAAGCTAATGTTCAATCGCCTAAAATACTTAATATTATTAGCCGTTACTTTACCTTGTTCGGCTCAAAAACCAGTGAAATTAACACCTTCTGAAATTTATCACAAGGTCGAAAAATTGAACACTTTAGCTTCGGCTCTATATATTGCAGCACATCCAGATGATGAAAATACAAGGCTGATTACGTATTTATCAAATAAAGAACACGCAGAAACTTCCTATTTATCATTAACTCGAGGAAATGGTGGTCAAAATTTAATAAGTAACGAATTAGGCGATGTTTTAGGAATTATTAGAACTCAAGAGCTTTTGAATGCTCGAAAAGTTGATGGTGGAGTTCAGTATTTTTCTACAGCTAACGATTTTGGTTATTCAAAACGTCCTGGTGAAGCTTATGATAAATGGCAAAAAGAAAGTATTTTGGGACAAGTTGTTTACACAATTCGAAAATTACAACCCGATATTATTGTCAATCGTTTTGACCACAGAACTGAAGGAACAACACACGGACATCATACAGCTTCTGCACAATTATCTGAATTAGCTTTTAAAGATGCTGGAAATAAAAATAAGTTTTCTAATCAATTAAAAACGTTAAAAACATTTGAACCAAAACGTTTATTTTTTAATGCGTCTTGGTGGTTTTTTGGAGGAAAAGAACAATTTGCGAAAGCTGATAAATCAAAATATATTCCGTTGGAAACTGGCGTTTATTATCCACTTTTAGGAAAGTCAAATCAAGAAATTGCTTCGTTGAGTCGAAGCCAACATCAATCTCAAGGTTTTGGAGATATGTCTTCACGTGGTTCGGATATTGATTATTTAGAACTTATTTATGGTTCAAAATTAAACAATCAGCAAAATCTGTTTGAGGGAATCGATACTTCGTGGAATCGAATTGAAAATGGAAAACCAATTGGTAATAAAATTTCTCAATTATTAGAAAATTTCGATTTCAAAACTCCTGAGAATAATGTAAATGCATTAGTTGAAATTTACAGCTTAATTGAAAATTTAGATGATTCAATTTGGAAAGAACGCAAATTGAATGAAGTAAAAGAATGCATTTTATTTTGTACTGGTTTATTCATCGAAGTTAGTAGCGATTCTCAATTTATTTCACCAAATGAAACTGCCTATTTTAAATTTGAACTTACTAATAGAAGCAATTATCCAATCGAATTCAGACAAGTTAATATTTTTGGTGAGCAATTAAAAAATATAAATTCAGTTTTATTATCAAATAATGAAGCTAAAATTGAAACATTTAGTCTAAAAGTTCCAAATAATTTAAAACTTTCAAAAGCAGAATATTTAGAAAATCCCCAAGAATCATTTTATAATCAATTTAAACCTTCAGATGAATTAATATATCATATTCAATTAAAATTCAATGATATAAATATTACTTTTGATAAGAAAATTGTTTATAAATTTAAAGATGAAGTTAAAGGTGAAGTTTATGATAATGTTTTAGTTGTTCCGAAAATTAGTACAGCAATAAAAAACAATATCTATATAATTGAAAATCAAAAAGAACAAAAAATTTCAACTTCAATTAAATCTTATGTTGATACATTTTCTGGTAAAGCACGATTGATTTCAAAAACAAATCCAAAAAACAAATCGGATTGGAAAGAAATCACTGGCTTAAGTTTATACCAAGAAATAAATTTAGATTTTGATGTTTCTATTTCTGACAATCTTTTAGAAGAAATTTTTGAATTGGAAGTAGTTTCAAACAATGAAACTTTTAATAAAGAAGTTCAAATCATAAGTTACAACCACATCCCTACTCAAGTACTTTTAAAAGATACTCAAACCGAAATCAAAAAAATAGAAATTGCAAAAACAAATTCTAAAATTGCTTATTTGATGGGAGCTGGTGATGATATTCCAATGAATTTACAAAACATTGGTTATGATGTAAGTTTAATTTCTGTTGACCAAATTACTAAAGCTAATTTAGCAAATTTTGACGCGGTTATTTTAGGAATTCGTGCTTTTAATACCATTAAAGAATTGACTTATAAAAACGAAATTCTGTTTGATTTTGTAAATAATGGCGGAATAATTATCAATCAATACAATACAAATCATTCTTTGGTTACGGATAAAATTGCACCTTATAAATTACAACTTTCTAGAGATAGAATCACAAACGAAGATGCTGAAGTAACTTTCTTGAAACCAAATCATCAAGTTTTAAATTATCCGAATAAAATTACAAAACAAGATTTTACAGGTTGGGTTCAAGAGCAAGGTTTGTATTATGCAAGCGAATACGATTCAAAATTTATACCTATATTGGAATCAAAAGATTTTAACGACCCAAAAACACAAGGTATTTTATTAATTGCGCCTTATGGAAAAGGATATTACGTTTACACTGGTTTGAGTTTCTTTAGACAATTACCAGCTGGAGTTCCTGGCGCTTACAAGCTTTTTGCTAATTTAATAGCTTTAAAAAATGAAACAAAATAATAATTTTAAATGGCGAAGAAGCTATAGCGTTGTACTTTTCTTAAATGTACTTTATTTGGCTTTTTTCTATTTTTTAATGCGTTTATATTCATAAGATGAATTACATAGATTGGATTATTTTAAGCTCAACACTTTTATTTATTGTTATTTACGGAACTTTAAAATCAAAAGGAAGTAAGAATGTTGAGGAATATATTTTAGCTGACCAAAATACGAATTGGTGGACGGTTGGACTTTCTGTTATGGCAACCCAAGCGAGCGCAATTACGTTTCTTTCAACACCTGGTCAAGCGTTTCACGATGGTTTGGGCTTTGTTCAATTTTATTTTGGATTACCATTAGCAATGATTGTCATTTGTATCGCATTTATTCCTGTTTATCATCGCTTAAAAGTTTATACGGCTTATGAATTTCTTGAAAATCGTTTCGATTTAAAAACAAGAACTTTAGCAGCAGTTATTTTCTTAATTCAAAGAAGTGTTGGAACCGGTTTAACCATTTATGCACCATCAATTATTTTATCATCTATTTTAGGTTGGAATCTTACTTACATTACGATTACAATCGGAATATTGATTATAATTTATACCTATTTCGGTGGAACAAAAGCATTAAATGTCACTCAAAAACAACAAGCTTTTGTAATTATGTTTGGTATGTTTATTACCTTTTTATTGATTATTTATAAATTCCCGACAGAAATTACGTTTAGTAATTCATTAGATATTGCTTCGATAAATGGTAAAATGGACATACTGAATTTTTCTACTGACCCGTCTGAAAAATACACAGTTTGGAGTGGAATTACAGGTGGTTTTTTCTTAATGTTGGCTTATTTTGGAACAGACCAATCGCAAGTTGGACGTTATTTATCTGGTAAATCAATCAAAGAAATTCAAATGGGATTGATTATGAACGGAGCTTTAAAAGTTCCGATGCAATTTTTCATCCTTTTGGTCGGAGTTATGGTTTTTATCTTTTTCCAATTCAATAAATCACCTTTGCATTTCAATCCGAATAACACAAGAATGATTGAAAACTCAGCATATAAAACACAATATCAAGAATTAGAAAATGAATTGGATGTGGTTTTAGAAGAAAAAAATGAAATCACACTGTTGTATTCTGGCCAATTAAATCAAGATTATGACAATCCGATTTTGGAAGAAAAAATGATTAATTTAAATGAAAAAGAACGTGAAATTAGAAAACAAGGTTCAGAATTAATCAAAAAAGCAAATCCATCTGCAGAAACAAATGACAAAGATTATGTGTTTATTTATTTTATATTAAATTATCTACCGCACGGATTAATTGGATTGTTATTAGCAGTGATTTTCTCTGCAGCAATGTCATCTTCAGCTTCAGGTTTATATGCAATTGCATCAGCGTCGGCAATGGATTTATATCGTTCGCACGTTAAAGATAAAACGGATGAACAATATTTGAAAGTTACTAAATATTCTGTTATTTTTTGGGGAATCGTTTGTATTTTAACTGCTTGTGTAATTAACCTTTTTGAAAATTTAATTCAATTGGTTAACATAATTGGTTCAATTTTCTATGGAACCGTTTTAGGAATTTTCTTAGTTGCTCTTTTTGTAAAATACGTAAAAGCGAAAGCTATTTTTTGGACAGGATTATTTGTACAGATTTCTGTAATCTATATTTTTCTTTTAGATATTGTTGGTTATTTATGGTTAAATTTAATCGGAACACTTGGAGTTATTTTACTTTCTATAATCGTGCAATTCTTTATAAATATGAATTCAGAAAAAAAAATGAATTAATTTTAAATAAACAGTTAAAATTTTAAAATCAAAGTCCAACTTAATAAAGTTCACTAAATTTACTTTTCTTAATTAAACGAACCTTAAAACTTAAGGTTGAAAATTCTATATAATGTCTCAAAAAATTAACTTAACCGTATTTAAAGAATTTGTAAAATCAAGTAATTTCGGAGGGATTCTTTTATTCATTTGTGTAATATTTTCCTTAATAATTGCAAACAGCCCTTTAGCCGAAGGATTAAAAAATATTTTAGATACCAAATTCGGTTATGAAAACAATTCCATTCATTTAAATTATTCCGTTATAATGTGGATAAATGATGGATTAATGGCTATTTTCTTTCTTTTAGTTGGATTAGAAATCAAACGTGAAGTTGTTGAAGGTGAATTATCATCACCTAAAAAAGCTTCTTTACCTATTTTATGTGCAATTGGTGGAGCAATCGTACCTGCAATTATTTATCTTTCATTAAACGCTGGAACAGTAACAGCTTCGGGCTGGGGAATTCCAATGGCAACCGATATTGCATTTGCCTTAGCTGTAATTTCATTATTAGGAAAGAATGTGCCACCGAGTATTAAAGTATTTTTAGCTGCTTTAGCTATTGTTGATGATTTAATTGCAATTCTTGTAATAGCATTTTTCTATTCGAGCGGTATTGAAACTACCTATTTAATGTACGCTGGAATTGGAATGATTATTTTAATTGCTATGAATCGATTTAACGTTCAGAATCCGTATTTATATTTAATTCCTGGAATTTTTATTTGGTATTTTATTCATCATTCTGGAATTCACGCTACGATTGCTGGAGTTTTAGTTGCAATGACAATCCCAACGAATGATACAGATATCGAATCGCCTTTAGAACGTTTAGAACACGCAATCGCAAGACCTGTAAACTTGTTAATTATTCCGTTGTTTGCATTTGCTAATACTAATATTACATTTCAACAAGAAATGCTTCACGGACTTACTTCACCTATTGGATTAGGTATTTCATTAGGTTTATTCTTTGGAAAACCAATTGGAATCTTACTAACTTCATTTATTTGTACGAAACTAAAAATTAGTTCTTTACCAGAAGGTAGTAGTTGGAGTCATATTATTGGTGTTGGATTTTTAGCAGGAATTGGTTTTACGATGTCAATTTTTGTTTCGCTTCTTTCTTACAAAGATCCATTGTTTGTTGCCGAAGCTAAATTATCTATTTTATTAACGTCAATCATTGCAGGAACGGTAGGATATTTTTTCTTAAAATCATTAAAACAAAAAAATTAATATAACTAAAGCGAGTGTTTTTCACTTGCTTTTTTATTCAAAAAATATGAAAGCAATTGTTATTGGAGGTTCAGGAGCAACAGGAAAAGAATTGATTAATCAATTGATTATGGATGATTCTTATTCGGAAATAAAGAGTTTTGTTAGAAGAAAATCAAATTTAAATCATCCGAAACTAAAAGAAATAATTATTGATTTCGATAAAATCTATGATTACCAAAATGAAATAATTGGTGATGTGGCTTTTTCTTGTTTGGGAACAACTTTAAAATTAGCTGGAAGTAAAGAAGCACAATGGATTATTGATTACGATTACCAATATCATTTTGCTCAGATTTCAAAAGAAAATCATGTTTCTACATTTGTTTTGATTTCTTCTTTTGGAGCAAATAAAGATTCAAAAATATTTTACTCAAAAATGAAAGGAAAATTAGAAGCTCAAGTTTTGAAACTTGATTTTAATCGTACAATTATTTTTCAGCCGCCAAGTTTAATACGTCCAAATTCAGATAGAAATGGAGAAATTATTGGAATGAAGGTAATTCGTTTTTTTAATAATTTTGGAATATTCAAAAGTTTTGAACCTTTGCATGTTACAGATTTAGCTAAAGCAATGATTCAATCTGTTAAACATTTATCCAACGGAAATCATATTATAAAACCATCCGATATAAAAAAATTGTTACCAAACTCATAATCGAATTTGGTAACAATCGCAATGTAAATTAAACTTATAAAGTTCCGAATTTTCCAGCGTTAAAATCATTAACCGCTTCCATCAATTCTTGTTGTGTATTCATAACAAACGGACCATAATGTGCAATCGGTTCATTAATTGGTTCACCTGATAAAACCAAAACAATTGCATCATCATTCACTTTTACTGTAAAATTTTCGCCAGATTTTTCCATTAAAGCCAAATGATCGGTTGGTACATTTTCATTATTATTTATCGTGATATTTCCTTCTAAGACCAATAACATTGTTGTATAATGTTCTGGAAATGAAAATGTAGTTTCAGCTCCCGATTTCGCTTTTAAATTATACATATGAATCGGTGTAAAAGTAGAAGCCGAACCTTGAATTCCTTCATAATTTCCAGCAATAATTTCAATTAAACCTAAATCATTACTTAATGTAACCCTTGGAATATCTTTATTTTCAATGGCTTGATATTTTGCATTTGTTTTTTTTGCAACTGCAGGAAGATTAACCCAAAGTTGAACCATTTGGAAAATTCCGCCCGTTTTACTCCATTCCGTTTCGTGAAATTCTTTATGTAAAACTCCAGAAGCTGCGGTCATCCATTGTACATCACCTTCGCCGATAATTCCACCTCCACCACTACTATCTCCGTGTTCAACTCGACCTTTGTAAGCAATAGTTACAGTTTCAAAACCTTTATGTGGATGAACTCCAACTCCACGAGGAATTTCTGAAGGAGGGAAATTATATTTAGAATTGTAATCAAACATTATAAACGGGTCCATACTTTGCATATCCATTCGGTATGCGCTAGGAATGAAATTATGAACTCTAAATCCATCACCAACAAAATGAGGTTCTCTAGGACTAACTACTATTTCTACATTTCTTGTTTTCATAATCTTGAATTTTATAATACAAATTTAGAGCTAATAACATTATTTAGAAATAATCTAGATTAAGAAATAATAAAATCAACTATATAAATTTAAATCGTTAAGAAAATATTTTTTGGATTTAGTATAAATGTTTTAATGTAAAAAAAATGAAATAAAATTTACCTAATTAAAATATACTTTTAAAGTCATAGTTCCAATTAAAAAGATAAACTGGGAAAAATAATATAAAATAATTTCCAAAAACAGAAAATATACCCATTTAGAAATATCACCTTTTGTTAGAATGTTATACTTTTTAGTTAAAAAAACTAGTATTTGTTAATTTATTATGTTTATTTTTATACTTAATTTTAATATTTTTAACAAAACAAACCACTTATAATCAAAAAAATTATGAAAAAAATCTGCTTAATTATTATATTTCTATTCTTTACAGCTCATATTGTTCGTGCGCAATATGTTCCTGGAACTAATAACATTCTCTATGTGAAACAGAATGCAACAGGTTCAGGAAACGGGTCGTCATGGAATAACGCTGTTCCTGATTTAGCTAATGCGTTAAAATGGGCGCATACCAATAGAGCAAATTTCGTTAATAATCCATTACAAATATGGGTTGCAGGCGGAACATACACACCAAAATATTCACCTGAAGATGGTTCAACTTTTGGTACAAATCAAAATAGAAAAAACAGCTTTTTGATGGTAAACAACGTAAAACTGTATGGAGGATTTGCTGGAACAGAGACTTCATTAAGTTCTAGAAATTTAAATTTAACGGCTAATAAATCAATTTTATCTGGAGATATTGGAATTTTAAACAATACAAGTGATAATTGTTTACATGTTGTTATTGCAGTTGGAAATGTTGGTTCAGCTACATTAAATGGATTTACTGTCACAAAAGGAAACGCAAATCAATCTGGGAACTTCAATGTTAATAGTACAAATGTAAGTAATTTTGCTGGAGCTGGTGTTTATAACAGAAACACCTCAATGACTATTGACTACACGACTTTCGAAGAGCTAAATTCTGAATATGGAAGTGGAATTTATTTAATAAATAGTCCAATGAATATTACAAATTCAGTTTTTAATAATAATACAGCAACTGAAGGAGCTTGTATAAACACTTTAAACGACACTTATACTGGTCAATATGGCAAAATAGTAAATTGTGTTTTTTCTAACAACTTTGTAAGCGGTTCTGGTTGTGTTCTTTTCTTCGAAGATGGACCACCTAATAGTAACAGATTGGAATTTATAAACTGTACATTTGCAAATAATACAGCCTATAATCAAGGTGGATTAATAAACTATTATACTGATCAAACAGGTCCTGCACCTGCTTTTAAAAATTGTATTATTGATTCACCAGCCAATGAAGTCTTGTTTTATGGTAACAATTTTTCAAAATTTGTGAATATACTTTTTGCAAATTGTATGACCAATAGTTCAGCTTTAACTACCAATCCTTCAAACATAAATAATTTAATAAATGCAAATCCATTATTTGTAGATCCGTCTCAAAATAATTTTAGATTACAGAATAATAGTCCTGCGATAAATATTGGAAATAATATTTACCTACCATCTACAACTACAACCGATATTGAAGGAAATTCTCGTATAGTTAATTCAACTGTTGATCTTGGTGCTTACGAAAACCAAAGTTTACCTGAAACTCCTGCTCCAACAGCCACTAATCAAACATTTTGTTCAAATTTAAATGCTACAGTTGCAAATTTAGTTGCTACAGGTAGTAATATTAAATGGTATAATTCGGCAACTTCGACAAATCCATTAACAACGACAACACCATTAACTACTGGAAATTATTTTGCGACACAAACTATTAACGGTATAGAAAGTATTTTGAGAACCCAAATATTAGTTACTATCACAAATACTCCTGCTCCAACAACAAATAATCAAACATTTTGTCCAAATCAAAATGCAACGGTTGCTAGTTTGGTTGTAACTGGAACCGCAATAAAATGGTATAGTTCTGCAACTACAACAACTCCATTAGCTGTAACAACAGCTTTAGCTTCTGGAAATTATTTCGCAACTCAAACAGTAAATAATTGTGAAAGTACACGAACTCAAATAACGGTTACTATCTCAAATACAGCTGCACCAACTGGATCTAATCAAACATTTTGTGCAAGTTCAAATCCAACGGTAGCTAATTTGATTGCAACCGGAACGGCTATTAAATGGTATAACTCAGCAACAGCAACAACTCCATTAGCTGCAACAACTGCATTAGTATCTGGAAATTATTTTGCATCACAAACTGTAAATAATTGTGAAAGTACAACAAGGAAACAAATAACGGTAACAATAACAAATACAGCTGCACCAACTGCAGTTAATCAAACGTTTTGTGCAAATCAAAATGCAACGGTTGCGAATTTAGTTGCAACAGGAACGACTATCAAATGGTATAGTTCTGCAACTGCAACAACACCTTTAACTCTAACTACAGCATTAGCTTCTGGAAGTTATTTTACTACACAAACTATTAATAATTGTGAAAGTACTCGTACTCAAATAACGGTTACTATCACAAATTCGGCTGCACCAACGGCAGTTAATCAATCTTTTTGTCCAAATCAAAATGCAACAGTTGCGAATTTAGTTGCAACAGGAAACGCAATAAAATGGTATAATTCTGAAACTGCAACAACTCCATTAACTGCAACAATAGTATTAGTTTCTGGAAATTATTTCGCAACTCAAACAGTAAATAATTGTGAAAGTACACGAACTCAAATAACGGTTACTATCGCAAATACAGCAGCTCCGACTGCAGTTAATCAATCGTTTTGTCCAAATCAAAATGCAACGGTTGGAAATTTAGTTGCAACTGGAACAGCAATAAAATGGTATAGTTCTGCAACTGCAACAACTCCATTAGCTGTAACAACAGCATTAGTATCTGGAAATTATTTTGCTACACAAACTATTAATAATTGTGAAAGTACAACTAGAAAACAAGTAACGGTAACAATAACAAATACAGCTGCACCAACTGGATCTAATCAAACATTTTGCGCAAGTTCAAATCCAACGGTAGCTAATTTGATTGCAACTGGAACGGCTATTAAATGGTATAATTCTGCGACAGCAACAACTGAGTTAGCTGCAACAACACCTTTAGTAGCAGGAAATTATTTTGCGTCTCAAACTTTAAATAACTGTGAAAGTACAACTAGAAAACAAATAACGGTAACAATAACAAATACAGCTGCACCGACTGCATCAAATCAAACATTTTGTGCAAATCAAAATGCAACGGTTGCGAATTTAGTTGCAACTGGAACCGCAATAAAATGGTATAGTTCTGCAACTGCAACAACACCATTAGCAGGAACAATAGCATTAACTTCTGGAAGTTATTTTGCTACACAAACTTTGAATAATTGTGAAAGTACTAGAACACAAATTACAGTAACAATTACAAATACAGCTGCTCCGACTGCATCAAATCAAACATTTTGTGCAAATCAGAATGCAACGGTTGCGAATTTAGTTGCAACAGGAACTGCAATAAAATGGTATAGTTCTGCAACATCTACAACACCGTTATCTACAACAACAGCTTTGGTTTCAGGAAATTATTTTGCTACACAAACTTTGAATAACTGTGAAAGTAATAGAACACAAATTACAGTAACAATTACAAATACAGCTGCTCCGACTGCATCAAATCAAACGTTTTGTACAAATCAGAATGCAACTGTTGCAAATTTGGTTGTAACTGGAACGACAATAAAATGGTATAGTTCTGCAACTGCAACAAGTCCGTTAGCCGCAACAACAGCATTAGTTTCTGGAAATTATTTTGCTTCACAGACTCAAAATAATTGCGAAAGTACTAGAACACAAATTACGGTAACGATTACAAATCCGACTGCACCGACTGCATTGAATCAAACGTTTTGTACAAATCAAAATGCAACAGTTGCTAATTTAGTTGCTAACGGAAGTAATATAAAATGGTATAGTTCAGCAAATTCAACAACACCATTAACTCCAACAACAGCGATAGTTTCTGGAAATTATTTTGTTACACAAACTATAAATAATTGCGAAAGTACTAGAACACAAATTACAGTAACTATTACAAATACGGCTGCACCGACTGCATCAAATCAATCGTTTTGTGCAAATCAGAATGCAACAATTGCTAATTTAGTTGCTACTGGAAGTAATATAAAATGGTATAGTTCAGCAAATTCAACAACATCATTAACTCCAACAACAGCATTGGTCTCAGGTAATTATTTTGCTTCGCAAACTGTAAATAATTGCGAAAGCTTAAGAATACAAATAACTGTTACGATTGGAAATATTGCAGCACCAACTACTGTAAATCAAACACAAGAATTTTGTTCGAACACAAATCCAAATCTTTCAAGTTTGGTGATTAATGGAACAGATATAAAATGGTATAGCTCTGCAACTGCAACAACACCACTAAATAATAATACTTTACTAGCAAATGGCTTAATATATTATGCTTCGCAAACATTAAACGGTTGTGAAAGTGCTAATAGAACTGCAATTACTGTAACTATTAACAATGTACCACAAATACCAACAGCAAATACGATTCAAGAATTTTGCGGATTTGCAACTATTGCTGATTTAGAAGTTTCTGGAGTAAATGGTGCAGAGATTTTATGGTATGCTTCATCTATTTCATTGAATCCGTTACCAATAAATACCATTTTAACTAATGCTACATATTATGTTACTCAAAAAGTTGGAGCTTGTACTTCTGATAGAAAAGCTATTACAGTTAGAGTTACCAATCAAGCTGCACCAAATTTAAACGCGTTTGAATTTTGCGGTAGTGCAACTGTTGCCGACTTATATATTCCTGTTCCTACTGGCGTTACTTATAAATGGTATAATTCACCATCAAGTACAAATCAATTAACATCAACAACTCCTTTAAATACAGGAAATTATTTTGTATCAAGAGTTCAATTTGGTTGTGAATCATTAAGAGCACAAGTTTCTGTTTTAATCAAAGATTTACCTGATAGTCCGACTGGAGTTTCTCCGCAAATTTTTATTGAAGGATCTGTTTTAAATCAAATTATAATAAATCCAACAACTGCGGTTTATTATATTACTGAAGAAGACGCAAGAACAAGTACAAATCCTTTGTCTCTGAATATGCCACTTGTAAACGGAACAACATATTATGCGGTTGTGATTGGAACAAATGGATGTCCGAGTTTACCTTTGCCTATTACAGTGGATGTTTATCTATCAAACAATGAATTTGAAAAAGATAAGTTGAAATATTATCCAAATCCAGTTGATGATAAATTACAAATCGAATATTTTGAAAATATTGTTCAGGTTGATGTATATGATTTATTAGGTAGAAAAATAAAGTCAATAAATACTAATAATAGAAATGTTGAAATTGATTTGTCTGAATTAAGTGCTGCAACCTATATGATTCAACTACAAACTGAAACTAAACAGCAGTTTATTAAAATAATAAAACAATAATAAAAAAAGAAAGAGGAAGCTTCATAGATATTATGACTTCCTCTTTTTTAATACTGTTGTATTTATTAAATCTATAAATTAAAATTTTTATTTTAACAAAAAAAAACATGATAAAACTATTTTTATTTATATTTTTTTATATTTACATTTTTTTTTAACATAAAATACGATTAATTATGTTGCATTTATTAATTAATCACATCTACAAATAATACAACAACAACTTAGAATCCACTTATAATCAAATATCATGAATAAAATCTACCAACTTATTTTTCTAGTTTTTACTAGTTTAATTGTACAGGCACAACAATATGTTCCTGATTCAAACAATGTACTTTTTGTAAAACAAGGTGCTACTGGTACTGGCGATGGTTCGTCGTGGGCGA
>NZ_RQVQ01000038.1 GCF_003865405.1 Paenimyroides tangerinum | reverse complement strand
TCTACTTTTATAAAGCTCACTAATGGTGTTTGCAGTCCAAGTAAATTGGTTAGTAATAAGCTCTATTACTTGCTTGTTTCCTTGATCCCATACCGCTACACGTCTTAATTTATTAGGATACAGTTGTTTTGATTTTTCATTAGCTAAAGTGATAATTTCATCTTTTAGAATATTTAAGTGTCTGTTCTCTGGTAGTTCTAATTCCTTAATCGTCTCAAATTTTAAGTTATTCCAGTGTCTAATTACAACTGTATCGCTATTTCAGAATTAGTCATCTATATTTTAATACTTTTTTTGTAACTATTCTGTAAGGTTAAGTTTTTATAAAATAAATACGTAATTTTATTGTCTTAAAAAGTAGCAATGAAACTTCTAGAAACTCGTTTTTTTCAATTATATATAAAATCATTTAGAGACTTTTTTGAAGATGAATGTTTAAAATTCAGTGCTTCACTTTCATATTATACTATTTTTGCATTGCCTTCTTTTGCTATTATTCTAATTACTTTTATTGGTTATTTTCTAGGTGAAGAAGAAGTTTCAGGAAGTTTATTCCGACAAATTAACAGAATGGTTGGAAATCAAGCTTCGGATCAAATTCAAGAAATTGTTAAAAATTCCCAATTAAATAAAACGTCTATTCTAGAAACTAGTATTGGTTTAATTACATTATTACTTTCAGCTTCTGGAATGTTTGGAGAAATTCAAAGTTCAATAAATGATATTTGGAAAATTAAAGCTAAAAACAAAAAGGGTTTTCTACGTGCTTTAATCGATCAATTATTTTCATTTTCGATGATTGCTGTTTTTGGTTTAATATTGGCTATTTCGTTATTAATTGATTCTTTTATCGAAGTTTTGTATGATAAAGTTTCAAATTTCACCAATTTAGAAACTCTAGAGATTGCAAATTATTTCGATTCCTTCTTAGTTTTTATAGTAATTAGTTTAATTATTACGTACGTTTTCAAAGAATTACCAGATGTGAAAATCCGATTAAAAGATGCTTTTATTGGTGCTCTTTTTACCGCTGTCTTGTTTATGTTAGGTAAATATGCTATTGGTATTTACTTAGAAAATTCGAATAAGTTAACACTATACGGAACAGCTGGATCAATTTTAATATTGTTACTTTGGGTTTATTATTCGGCTATTATTCTCTACTTCGGTGCTGTTTTTACAAAAAATTATGCACTTCTATACGGTACGCCAATCACTCCAAATGAATTTTCTGAATTTAAAGATTAGTATTTTATATTAAATAAAAACTGTATATTTAAACGTTTTCTGACTTTTAAAAGTCCCGAAAATTCACTAAATTAGCACAAAATCCAAAATCTTTTTATGCAAGAACAAACACAATATACCGAAGATAATATACGCTCGTTAGATTGGAAGGAACATATTCGTATGCGACCTGGAATGTACATTGGGAAATTGGGTGATGGTTCTACTCCAGATGACGGTATTTACATTCTTATTAAAGAAGTTATCGATAATAGTATCGATGAGTTTGTTATGGGAACTGGTAAAACCATTGAAGTTACAATCAAAGACAGAATGGTTACCATTCGTGATTATGGTCGTGGTATTCCATTAGGAAAAGTTGTTGACGTTGTTTCAAAAATGAATACTGGTGGAAAGTACGATTCCAAAGCTTTTAAAAAATCAGTTGGTTTAAACGGTGTCGGAACCAAAGCAGTAAACGCACTTTCTAATTTTTTTCGAGTTGAATCCGTTCGTGATGGTCAATTAAAAGTTGCCGAATTTTCAGCTGGGAACTTAATGCTAGAAGAAGATGTTGTTGAAACTACGCGTCGTAAAGGAACTAAAGTTTCATTTACCGCTGATGAAACTATCTTCAAAAATTATAAATTCCGTAAAGAATATATTGAGAAAATGCTTAAAAATTATTGTTACCTAAATACAGGTTTAACAATCATTTTTAATGGAGAAAAATTTTATTCAGATAATGGTTTAAAAGATTTATTAGAAGAAAATATCGACCA
The DNA here is from genome assembly GCF_003865405.1 of Paenimyroides tangerinum. Lineage (GTDB taxonomy): Bacteria > Bacteroidota > Bacteroidia > Flavobacteriales > Flavobacteriaceae > Flavobacterium > Flavobacterium tangerinum. Next base: position 26,810 of record NZ_RQVQ01000038.1, on the reverse strand, counting down.
AGAAGATATGGTTTATCCAATCATTCATTTACTTGGTAATGATATCGAAATTGCAATAACGCATAGTAAATCTCAATATTCAGAAGAATATTATTCGTTTGTTAATGGACAAAATACAACTCAAGGAGGAACGCATTTAGGAGCTTTCAGAGAAGGTGTTGTACGTACGATAAAAGAATTTTACAATAAAAATTTTGAAGCTTCTGATATTCGTAAATCAATCGTCGCTGCAATTTCTATAAAAGTTGAAGAACCTGTTTTTGAATCGCAAACTAAAACGAAACTTGGTTCAACAGATATGGGACTGGATGCACCAACAGTTCGAACGTATATTAACGATTTTATAAAAAATAATCTTGATAATTTTTTACATAAAAATCCAGAAGTAGCTGAAGCCCTTTTAAAGAAGATTCTACAAGCTGAACGTGAACGTAAAGAATTATCTGGAATTCGTAAATTAGCAAAAGACCGTGCAAAAAAAGCAAGTCTTCATAACAAAAAATTACGTGATTGTCGTGTGCATCTTACCGATATTAAAAACCCACGTTATTTAGAAAGTACTTTGTTTATAACCGAAGGAAATTCAGCATCTGGTTCAATCACAAAATCACGTGATGTGAATACGCAAGCAGTTTTTTCATTACGAGGAAAACCTTTAAATTCTTACGGAATGAGCAAGAAAATTGTTTATGAAAACGAAGAGTTCAACTTGCTTCAAGCGGCTTTAGATATCGAAGAAGATTACGAAAACTTGAGATATAACAATATCGTTTTAGCAACCGATGCCGATGTCGATGGTATGCACATTCGTTTGTTGATGATTACGTTTTTCTTACAATTTTTCCCTGAATTAATTAAGGAAGGACATTTGTATATTTTACAAACGCCGCTTTTTAGGGTTAGAAATAAAAAGAAAACGATTTATTGTTATTCTGAAGAAGAACGTGTTGCAGCAATTGAAGAATTAAAACCGAAACCAGAAATCACACGATTTAAAGGTTTGGGAGAAATATCACCAGATGAATTTGTAAATTTCATCGGTCAAGATATTCGTTTAGATCCTGTAATGCTAGATAAAGCTAGCTCAATAGAACAACTTTTAGAATTCTATATGGGAAAAAATACACCAGACCGCCAAGGATTTATTATCAAAAATCTAAAAGTGGAATTGGATGTAGTTGAAGATAAAAAGAAAGCTGATTTAATCGAATCAGAATAAAATATTATAGAGTAAAATTTAAACTTTTATTTCTAAGAAAATAAATGGACGAAGAAGAAAATTTAGAACCAATTTATAACGAACAACCAGATTCTAACGAAACATCTGCGCAGTTTTATGATAATCAAGAAGATACATCTAGTGAAACCATCAAAAAGGTTACTGGGATGTATAAAGATTGGTTTCTAGAATACGCTTCTTATGTAATTTTAGAACGTGCTGTTCCTGCAATTGAAGATGGTTTTAAGCCAGTTCAACGACGTATTATGCACTCTATAAAAGAGTTGGATGATGGTCGTTATAATAAAGTAGCAAATATCGTTGGACATACGATGCAATATCACCCACACGGTGATCAAAGTATTGGTGATGCAATGGTACAACTTGGTCAGAAAGATTTATTAATTGATACGCAAGGAAACTGGGGAAATATTTTAACAGGTGACGAAGCTGCGGCATCTCGTTACATTGAAGCACGTTTAAGTAAATTTGCTTTAGATGTTTTATATTCACCAAAAATCACAACCTGGCAATCATCTTATGATGGACGTAGAAATGAACCGGTAAATTTACCAGTAAAATTTCCATTGTTATTAGCTCAAGGTGGTGAAGGTATTGCGGTTGGTTTATCGACAAAAATTCTTCCTCATAATTTTAATGAATTGATTGATGCTTCAATCAAACATTTAAAAGGAAAACCATTTACCATTTATCCTGATTTTCCAACTCAAGGTATAGCTGATGTATCTAATTATAACGATGGCATGCGAGGCGGACGTGTACGTGTTCGTGCTAAAATTACACAATTAGATAAAAATTCATTAGTTATTACGCAAATTCCTTTTTCTACTACAACTACTAGTTTAATTGATAGTATTTTAAAGGCAAATGAAAAAGGGAAAATCAAAATCAAGAAAATTGAAGATAATACAGCTGCTGAAGTTGAAATTTTAATTCATCTTCCGGCTGGTGTTTCTCCTGATAAAACCATTGATGCACTTTATGCTTTTACAGGTTGCGAAACTTCATTAGCACCTCTTGGTTGTGTAATTGAAAACAATTTACCTTTGTTTACTGGAGTAAGTAATATGCTTCGTGTTTCTACTGAGCGTACGGTACAACTACTAAAACGCGAATTAGAAATTGAGCTTGGTGAGTTAGAAGAACAATGGCATTATTTATCGTTAGAACGAATTTTCATCGAAGAACGAATCTATCGTAGAATTGAAGAAGAAGAAACGTGGGATGGTGTTATTTCTACCATTGACGAAGGTTTAAAACCTTTCATTAAACATTTAAAACGTGATGTAACTGTTGATGATATCACGCGTTTAACAGAAATTAAAATTAAACGTATTTCAAAATTTGATATTGACAAAGCTCAAGAAAAAATCGAATCTTTAGAAGGTGATATCGAACAAGTAAAATACAATTTAGAACATATTATCGATTTCACTATTGACTTCTTTACACGTTTAAAAGAAAAATATGGTAAAGGGCGTGAACGTAAAACGGAATTAAGAAGTTTTGATACCATCGAAGCTACAAAAGTTGTTTTACGAAATACCAAACTTTACGTAAATCGTGAAGAAGGTTTCATCGGAACAGGTCTAAAACGTGACGAATATGTTGCTGATTGTTCGGATATCGATGACGTTATTGTCTTTTTACGAAGTGGTGTAATGATGGTTACCAAAGTTGATGATAAAAAATTCATTGGTAAAGACATCATTCATATTGCTGTTTTTGACAAAAATGATAAACGTACGATTTACAATATGATTTATCGAGATGGAAAATCCGGTCCTTCTTACGTAAAACGTTTCAATGTTTCTGGAGTTACTCGTGATAAAGAATACCATTTAACCCAAGAAAAACCTGGTTCGCAAGTACTATATTTCTCTTGGAATCCGAATGGTGAAGCCGAGGTTGTAACTATTTTATTACGTCAGCTTTCGAATGTAAAGAAATTAAAATTTGATTTAGATTTTGCAGAGCTTTTAATCAAAGGTCGTTCATCGAAAGGAAACCTAGTAACTAAGTATTCAATTAAAAAAATTGATTTAAAAGAAAAAGGAATTTCAACTTTACGTCCGCGTAAGATTTGGTTTGATGATACAGTTAGTCGATTAAATGTTGACGGACGAGGTGAATTGCTTGGCGAATTCAAGCCAGAAGACCGTTTGCTTGTAATTACTCAAAGTGCAAAAGTAAAAACGATTGTTCCTGAACTTACGACTCATTTCGATGAAGATATGATTGTTTTGGAAAAGTGGATTCCAAATAAACCGATTTCAATCGTGTATTACGACGGAGAGAAATCAAAATATTTTGTAAAACGTTTTTTAATCGAAAATGAAAATAAAGAAGAAAATGTAATCACTGAACATCCGTATTCTAAATTAGAAATTGTTTCGACCGATTACCGTCCGATGGCAGAAGTTATTTTCGCTAAAAATAAAGGAATTCAGAAAGAGAATTTAGAATTGAATTTTGAAGAATTTATTTCGGTAAAAGGAATTAAAGCAATTGGAAATCAATTAACGGCTGAAAAAATAAAGATAATTAATTTACTTGAATCGTTACCTTACGAACTTCCAGAAGAAGAAGTAAAGGAAATTGTTTTAGATGAAATAGATGCAAATAATTTAGGATTAGATGACGATGGTCAAATTATACTTTTTCCTGAAGCTGATAATCCAACAGAATAAAATTGAAAAAGCTTCCAAATTCTGGAGGCTTTTATTATATTAAAAAATTAGAATTATGAAACGTTATATTACTTTATTCTTATTTGTGTTTATCGTTTTTACATTACGATATTTTATATTGCAATATTTAGTATTTCATTTAAACTATGATTCATTTAATAGAGTAGAATATATTTCTCTTATTTTCAATTTTGAAATATCAATTTTTTTCATTCATTTTTTCTTTTTGAATCGACGATAATCGTTTAATTTTGGAAATAAAAAATATGAAACTAGTTATATCTCCTGCGAAATCTTTGGATTTTGAAACTCAAGTACCAACCGAAGTTTTTACAAATCCTTTTTTTATTGAAAAATCAAAAATCATTAATAAATCATTAAAAAAACTTTCTCCTAAAGAATTATCCGATTTAATGGCTATTTCTGATAAGTTAGCTGAATTAAATTGGCAGAGAAATCAAGATAGAAACTTTGAAACAAATGCAATTTCTGCTCAAGCTCGTCAAGCTGTTTTTGCTTTTAATGGTGAAGTTTATACTGGATTAGATGCTTATTCAATTCCTTCCGAAAACTTTGAAGTATTGAATGATAAAGTACGAATACTTTCTGGATTATATGGAATTTTAAAACCTTTTGATATTATTGAACCGTATCGATTGGAGATGGGAAAAAAATTAAAAGTCGGAATGAATGAAAATCTTTATCAGATTTGGAAACCTTTGGTGGCGGATTTTTTAAATAAAGAAATGAATGAAAATGAAGTTCTGATCAATTTAGCTAGTACAGAATATTTTTCCGCAGTTGATACAAAATTATTAAAATCTAAAATTATTACTCCAGAATTTAAAGATTACAAAGATGATAAACTGAAAATTATTAGTTTTTTTGCTAAAAAGGCGAGGGGATTAATGGCGCGTTATATCGTTGATAATAACATAGATTCAGTTGAGGATTTAAAGATGTTTAATGTTGAAGGTTACGCATTTGATGAATCACTTTCAACTAATGATAAATATATATTTACTAGATAATTTTCAGTAAAATCATTAAAATAGTAAAATAAATATAATTTTTATTACTATTTATAATTTTTGTTTGTATTTCATTTTTTTATTAATGACTTTTGAGGAACAAACAAACTTTAAACTGAAATGGAAAATTTTCATTATATATGTTCCGATATTATTACAATAGAAGAATTAAATACTATTTTAATTGAAAACAAAAAAGTTGCTCTGTCTGAAGAAGCTTCTGCAAATATCGAAAATTGTAGAAAATATTTAGATAACAAAATGGCAAACTCAGAAGATCCTATTTATGGAATTAATACCGGTTTTGGATCTTTATGTAATGTTAAGATTTCTAATGAAAATCTTTCTAAACTTCAAGAAAATCTTGTTAAATCACATGCTTGTGGAACAGGACCTGAAGTTCCGCATGAGATTGTGAAAATCATGCTTTTTCTTAAAATTAAGTCGTTAAGTTTTGGAAATTCTGCGGTTCAATTAAAAACAGTTGAGCGTTTAATTGAATTTTATAATAATGATATTTTACCAATTGTTTTCGAACAAGGTTCGTTAGGAGCATCTGGTGATTTATCTCCTTTAGCACATTTGAGTTTACCTTTATTAGGTGAAGGTGAAGTTTTTTATGATGGTTACAGACAACCAGCTTCTAAAGTTTTAGAAAAATTTGGCTGGGAACCAATCGTTCTACAATCTAAGGAAGGTTTAGCTTTATTAAACGGTACTCAATTTATGAGTGCTTACGGTACTTTCGTAGTAATTAAATCTATGAAACTTTCGTATTTAGCTGATTTAATTGGAGCGGTTTCTTTAGAAGGTTTTGATGGTAGAATTGAACCATTTAATGAATTGATTCATCTAGTACGACCACATAAAGGGCAAATTGTAACAGCTGAATTTTATAATCAAGTTTTGGAAGGAAGTGAATTAATTGCTCAAAAGAAAGAACACGTTCAAGATCCATATTCATTCCGTTGTATTCCACAAGTTCATGGTGCTTCTAAAGATGCTTTAGATTATGTGAAAAAAGTTTTCAGAACAGAAATCAATTCGGTTACTGATAATCCAAATGTTTTCTATAAAGAAGATATTATTATTTCTGGCGGTAATTTTCACGGGCAACCTTTAGCTTTGGCTCTTGATTTTCTAGGGATTGCAATGGCAGAATTAGGTAATATTTCAGAAAGAAGAACTTACCAATTAATTTCAGGATTGCGTGGCTTACCACCATTTTTAGTTAAAGAACCAGGATTGAATTCTGGGTTTATGATTCCTCAATATACAGCTGCAAGTATAGTAAGTCAAAATAAACAATTGGCGACTCCAGCTTCAATTGATAGTATTGTTTCAAGTAATGGACAAGAAGATCACGTAAGTATGGGAGCAAATGCGGCTACAAAAACTTTGAGAATAGTCGATAATTTAGAGCGCATTTTGGCTATCGAATTAATGAATGCTTCTCAAGCTTTAGAATTTAGACGTCCTTTAAAATCTAGTCCATTTATTGAAAGTTTTGTTGGAGCTTATCGCGATGAAGTTTCTTTTGTGGAGGTTGATCGTATTTTACATTACGATATCGAAAAATCGATACGTTTCATTAATTCATTTCAAATAGATTTCGAATAAAATATTTATTATTTATATATTAAGAAAACAGCACTTTTAAGTTTTTTTTTAAGTGCTGTTTTTATTTTATCATTATCTTTGTTCGTTATTTCTAAGAAAAAAAAATTTGGTTACTTATAACAAATTAAAAATACTTAACGATCCCATTTACGGATTTATATCGATACCCAATTCATTACTTTATGATTTGATCGAACATCCGTATTTTCAACGACTTCGCAGAATCAATCAAATGGGACTTTCTTATTTGGTATATCCTGGAGCTACACATACTCGTTTTCATCATGCATTAGGTTGTATGCACATGATGCAAAAAGCAGTTCAAGTTTTAAAAAGCAAAAATGTAGAAATTTCTCAAGAAGAAGAAAACGCTCTTTACATTGCAATTCTTTTACACGATATCGGACATGGACCGTTTTCTCACGCTATGGAAAATAGTATTGTAGAAAATGTGCATCACGAAGAAATTTCTTTGTTTTTTATGAATGCTTTAAATGATGAATTCAATGGACAATTGAGTTTAGCTATCGAAATTTTTAAAGGAAATTATCATCGTAAATTTTTATTGCAATTGATATCTAGTCAAATGGATATGGATAGGATGGATTATTTAAAACGTGATAGTTTTTATAGTGGAGTAGCAGAAGGGAATATTAATTCTGAACGTTTAGTTCAAATGATTAATGTTCATGATGATTATTTGGTAGTTGAAGAAAAAGGTATTTATTCTGTAGAAAAGTTTTTAGTAGGTCGCCGTTTGATGTATTGGCAGTGTTATTTGCATAAAACAAGTGTAATGGCCGAAATGATTTTGACAAAAATTCTTAAACGTGCGAAGGAACTTACTGAAAAAGGTGTTCATTTATGGTGTTCAGATTCCTTGCATTTTTTTCTTACAAATCATATCGAGAAGGCGGACTTTAATAAAGAAGCATTAAAAAAATTCGCGCTTTTAGATGATTCAGATATTATAGGAGCTTTAAAAAATTGGCAATTTCATGAAGATTTTATATTATCCTCATTGAGTAATAGTATTATAAATAGAAATTTATTTCATATTTTAAATGTCGAAAAAAATCAACAAAATGAGTTGTTAGATTTATATAGAAAGCAAATAAATTCTGAACTTCAGCTTGATATGAATGAATTAGATTATTTTGTTTTTGGTGGAATGATGAAAAATAAAGCATACGACAAAAATGCTGAACCAATTCGAATTTTAACTAAGAACAAACAAATTATAGATGTTTTACAAGCATCAGATCAATCAAATTTGGCAGCTTTGTCTGTGCCAGTTAAGAAATATTTTGTGTGTTTTCCTAAAAATATAACACTTAAAAATATCCAATAATTTTATTATTTTTGTAAAGATGAAAATAACAGCAGCCCAAATAGCAGAGGTTTTACAAGGAGATGTTTTAGGAGATGAAAATGTTTCTGTTTCTACTTTGGCTAAAATTGAAGAAGGGAAACCTGGGTCAATAACATTCTTGGCTAATCCAAAATACACATCGTTTATTTACGATACAAAGTCTTCAATTGTAATAGTAAATAAAACTTTTGTAGCCGAACATCCTATTTCTGCAACATTAATTAAAGTTGATGATGCATATAAATCATTTTCTAAAATTTTAGAATATTACAATCAAGTGAAACTTATGAAATCTGGTATAGAACAACCAAGTGTTATTTCTGAAGGAGTAACTTATGGAGAGGATCTATATTTAGGTAGTTTTTGCTATGTAGGTAAAAATACTACTATTGGAGAAAATGTAAAAATATACCCAAATTCATTTATTGGTGATAATGTTATTATTGGTGATAATACTATTTTATTTGCGGGATCTCGTATTTATTCAGAAAGTATAATCGGAAAAAATTGCATCATTCATTCTGGAACTATTATCGGTTCTGATGGTTTTGGATTTGCTCCTGCTGAAGATGGCTCTTACTCAAAAGTACCACAAATCGGAAATGTTATCATAGAAGATGATGTTGAGATTGGTGCATGTACAACTATTGATCGTGCTACTTTAGGTTCAACAATTATTCACAAAGGTGTTAAGTTAGATAATCAAATTCAAATTGCACATAATGTTGAAATTGGTGAACATACGGTTATTGCATCTCAAACTGGAGTTGCAGGTTCTACTAAAATTGGAAAATACTGTATTATTGGTGGGCAAGTAGGAATTGTTGGACATATTACAATAGGTAATAATGTGAAAATTCAAGCTCAAACAGGTGTTGGTAAAAGTTTAAAAGATGGAGAAACGGTTCAAGGTTCGCCAGCATTGGGGTATAATGATTTTGCTAAATCTTATGTTCACTTTAAAAATTTACCAAAAATTGTAAATGAATTTAATGAATTAAAAAAAACAATCAAATAAACGATATATTCGTATAAAAAAATTGAATCAAGAATATGGCTAAGCAAAAGACTATTGTACAAGAAGTTACTATTCAAGGAGTAGGTTTACATACTGGTCAGCAAGTTACAATGACTTTAAAACCTGCACCTATTAATAACGGTTTTACTTTCGTTCGTGTAGATTTGGAAGGAAGTCCTATCATTCAAGCTGATGCAAATTTAGTAGTATCTACCGAACGCGGCACAAATTTAGAACACAAAGGTGTAAACTTACATACTACAGAACACGTTTTAGCAGCTTTAGTTGGATGTGATTTAGACAATGTAATCATTGAATTAAATGCATCTGAACCGCCAATTATGGATGGTTCTTCTAAATATTTTGTTGAAGCGGTTGAAAAAGCTGGTTGCGTAGAACAAGATGCAGAACGTTATGAATATATCGTTAAAGAAGTAATTTCGTTTGCTGATGAAAGAACAGGAAGTGAAATTATCATCATGCCTGCAGATGAATATCAGGTAACAGCAATGGTTGATTTTGGTACTAAAGTTTTGGGAACGCAAAATGCAACTCTAAAATCAATGTCTGATTTTAAATCTGAAATTTCAGAAGCACGTACGTTTAGCTTTTTGCACGAATTAGAAACTTTATTAGCACATGGTCTAATTAAAGGTGGAGATTTAAATAATGCAATTGTTTATGTTGATAAAGAAATCTCTCCAGAAACTTTACAAAATCTAAAAATGGCATTTGGTAAAGATGAAATTACTGTTAAATCTAACGGTGTTTTAGATAATCTTACATTGCATTATCCTAATGAAGCTGCACGTCATAAATTACTAGATGTTATCGGAGATTTAGCATTAATTGGAACTAGAATTAGAGGAAAAGTTATTGCAAATAAACCTGGTCATTTTGTAAATACGATGTTTGCTAAGAAAATGGCAAAAATCATTAAAAATGAAAAAAGAAATCAAATTCCTACATATGATTTAAATAAGGAACCTTTGATGGATGTTACCAAAATAATGGCTATGCTTCCACATAGATATCCAATGTTGTTGGTTGATAAAATTCTTGAATTAAGTGAAACACAAGTAGTAGGTTTGAAAAATGTTACTATGAATGAAGATTTTTTTCAAGGACATTTTCCTGGAGCTCCGGTTATGCCAGGCGTTTTAATAGTTGAAGCAATGGCACAAACGGGCGGTATTCTAATTTTAAGTACAGTACCTGATCCTGAAAACTATTTAACTTACTTTATGAAAATTGATAATGTAAGATTTAAAAATAAAGTTTCACCTGGAGATACTTTAATATTCAAATTGGATTTGTTATCTCCAATTAGAAGAGGGATTTGTCATATGCAAGCTATTGCGTACGCAAACGGAAAAGTAGCAGCAGAAGCAGAGCTAATGGCTCAAATCGTAAAAAAGACAAACTAACAATAATAATATAAAGATGAATCAACCTTTAGCATATGTTCATCCTGGAGCAAAAATAGCAAAAAATGTTGTTATTGAACCATTTACAACAATTCATAATAATGTTGAGATTGGAGAGGGAACTTGGATTGGATCTAACGTAACTATTATGGAAGGTGCAAGAATTGGAAAAAATTGCACAATTTTCCCAGGTGCTGTTATATCTGCTGTTCCTCAAGATTTAAAATTTGGAGGTGAAGAAAGCTTAGCAATAATTGGTGATAATACAACAATTCGCGAATGTGTTACTATAAATAGAGGAACAATTGCGTCGGGAAAAACAATTATTGGAAACAATTGTTTAATCATGGCATATGCTCATATTGCACACGATTGTGAAATTGGAAACAATGCTATTATTGTTAACGGTGTTGCTCTTGCAGGACATGTTAAAATCGGTAATTTTGCTGTAATTGGTGGTTTAGCTGCCGTTCATCAATTTATAACAATTGGTGATCATGCAATGATATCTGGCGGATCTTTAGTAAGAAAAGATGTTCCTCCATATACAAAAGCTGCTAAAGAACCACTTTCTTATATTGGAATTAATTCTGTTGGATTAAGAAGAAGAGGATATTCAACTGATAAAATACGTGAGATACAAGATATTTACAGAATTTTATATCAAAAAAATTATAATACTACACAAGCTCTTAGTATTATCGAAGCTGACTTAGAAGCTACTTCAGAAAGAGATGAAATTATTCAATTTATTAGAAGTTCTTCTCGTGGAATCATGAAAGGTTATACTGGAGCATATTAATTAATTCATTAAAAATAATAAAAAAATAAAAAATATTATGGCAAGTACATCAGATATTAGAAACGGATTATGTATTAAATATAATAACGATATTTATAAAATTGTAGAATTCTTACACGTTAAACCAGGAAAAGGACCAGCTTTTGTGAGAACTAAAATGAGAAGTGTTTCTAACGGTAGAATTTTAGAAAATACTTTTTCTGCAGGTCACAAAATTGATGTAGTTCGTGTAGAAACGCATACATTCCAATTCTTATATCCAGAAGGAAATGATTTCCATTTCATGAATGTTGAAACTTTTGAACAAATTACTTTAGATAGAAGTGCATTAGACGCTCCAGATTTATTAAAAGAAGGAACTAATGTAATGATTCAAATCAATACAGAAACTGATTCTCCATTATCTGTAGATATGCCTGCTTCTGTAATTCTTGAAGTAACTTATGCTGAACCTGGAGTTAAAGGAAATACTGCTACAAACGCAACAAAACCTGCAACTGTTGAAACAGGAGCTTCAGTAAATGTACCATTATTTATCAATGAAGGTGATAAAATCAAAATTGATACAGCTTCTGGTGCTTATATGGAAAGAATTAAAGAATAATTAATGCGTTTTCCTAAAACATATAATTTAGAAACAATCGCTCAAATTATTGGATGCGAATTTATTGGTGATCCAAATTTTGAAGTTTTCGGTTCAAATGAAATTCATGTCGTTCAACCCGGAGAGATTGTTTTCGTGGATCATCCTAAATATTATGACAAAGCTTTAAATTCAAATGCTTCTGTGATATTAATTAATAAAGAAGTACCTTGCCCGGAAGGAAAAGCACTTTTGATTTCAGATGATCCATTCAGAGATTTTAATAAAATTTCTACTTATTTTAGACCATTTCAAAAATCAGATAATTTAATTTCACATTCAGCTATCGTTGGAGAAGGAACTATATTGCAACCAAATGTTATTTTAGGAAATAATGTAACGATTGGTAAGAATTGTTTGATTCATGCTAATGTTGTAATATATGATAATACAATCATTGGAGACAATGTAATTATTCATTCAGGAACAGTGTTAGGCGCAGATGCTTTTTATTTTAAAAAGAGAGAGACGTATTTTGACCCTTTGATTTCTTGTGGTAGAGTTATAATCGAAGATAATGTAACTATTGGAGCATCATGTACTATTGATAGAGGAGTTACCGGAGATACAACAATTGGAGAAGGATCAAAATTAGATAATCAAATTCAAATTGGACACGATACTGTTGTTGGAAAAATGTGTCTTATTGCTTCACAAGTTGGAATTGCGGGTTGTGTTGTAATTAAAAATCATGTTACAATTTGGGGACAAGTTGGAATTACAAGTGGTGTAACTATTGGTGAAAAAGTTTCTATTTTAGCGCAATCAGGTGTAAGTAAAAATTTAGAACAAAATAAAGTTTACTTTGGAACGCCTGCTGAAGAAAGTCGTGAAAAACTGAAACAGATAGCTTATTTAAAAAGATTGACAAAATAACATTTTAATAATTTGATTATGAGCCAAAGAGATTTAGTATTGAAATTTTATGAATCTGCAGGGATTTTGAGTAAAAATTATTGCAAAGAGATTATGCATCCAGATGTAACTTTGGAATGGTATAGTTCTAAAGGTTTACTAAATTTAGATTTGAATGATATTCTGGCTTTATCAAAAGAATTAAGACATAATTATTATTCTTTACGTGCCGAAGTCCAAGAATTGATGGAGGAAGATGATAGAATAATGATTCGTTATGTTTATTTTGTTAGAACATTCGAGAATACAGATGAAGAATTGGTTTTAGCAGTTTTCTTTACAACTTGGCAAATTAAAGATAATCTTCTTTTTAAAGGTTGTCAAATGAGTCAATTAATAGAATAATGCAGATTTACTATTTTTTTAAGGCAAAAAAATTTTATAATCAATTTCAAAACCCTATTTTTGTTTTATAAATCAAAAAACAATAATAAAAATTATGAGTGTTTTAGTAAATAAAGATTCAAAGATAATTGTTCAAGGATTCACAGGTAGTGAAGGTACATTCCATGCTTCTCAAATGATTGAGTACGGAACTAATGTTGTTGGTGGTGTTACTCCAGGAAAAGGAGGAACTTTACATTTAGAGCGTCCTGTTTTCAACACAGTTAAAGATGCTGTTGAACAAGCACAAGCTGATACATCAATTATTTTTGTTCCGCCAGCATTTGCTGCAGATGCAATTATGGAAGCTGCTGAAGCTGGAATCAAAGTTATTATCTGTATTACTGAAGGAATTCCTGTTGCTGATATGGTAAAAGCTTACGATTATATTAAATCAAGAAATTGTACTTTAGTTGGTCCAAACTGTCCAGGAGTAATCACTCCAGGAGAAGCAAAAGTTGGAATTATGCCAGGTTTCGTTTTCAAAAAAGGAACTATCGGAATTGTTTCAAAATCAGGTACATTAACATATGAAGCTGCTGACCAAGTTGTTAAACAAGGTTTAGGAATCACAACTGCTATCGGTATTGGTGGAGATCCAATTATTGGAACTACAACTAAAGAGGCTGTTGAATTATTAATGAACGATCCAGAAACTGAAGCTATCATTATGATTGGTGAAATCGGTGGACAATTAGAAGCTGATGCTGCTCGTTGGATTAAAGAAAACGGAAACAAAAAACCTGTTATCGGATTTATCGCTGGTGAAACAGCTCCTAAAGGTAGAACTATGGGTCATGCTGGTGCTATTGTTGGTGGTGCTGATGATACAGCTGAAGCTAAAAAACGTATCATGAGCGAATGTGGAATTCACGTTGTTGATTCACCTGCTGAAATTGGTAAAAAAGTTAAAGAAGTTTTAGGTTAATTTTCCTAAAGCATTTCATATAAAAGTCTAAACATTAGTTTAGACTTTTTTTGTTTTAGTTTATTTCTTTTTTTTTATTTTAGTTACATTACATGTAATGTATTTTACAATGTGATTATTTTTTAGGTGTTTATATTTCTATTAAAGACAAATAAATATTTTAAAAATTTCGAATTGAACTATCTTTTTTTTAGATTTTTAATTACTTTTTTTTTCTTAGAAATTAATACAGTAGATAATTTTAAAATTTGGTATATAATTGAATATAATTTATAGATTTTAAATTGAATTAACAAATCATATTTAATATAAAATCTAAAATTTTATCTGTTTTTTTATGTTAAAAAAATATAATTTTTCAAAAATAATGTTTAATAAATTTTTTTATCTTAAAAACATTACCTAATTTAGTTATATTAATTTTAAAAAATTTAAGTTTATGAAAAAAATTTTATTGACTGCTGTTTTAGTAGGTAGTTTAGTTGCATGTGATAAAAAAGCGGAAACAACAGATTCTCCAGCTCCAGAAACTCCAACAACTGAAACTCCAGCTGCAGAAACACCAGCACCAGCAGAAACTCCTGCTAATACTTCTACTGTAAAATTAAGCAACCCTGAAGCTCAAAAAGTTGCTGATGAGTACGGTGCATTTATTAAAGAATATATGGAGGTTTATAAATCTGGTGATGCTACAAAAATTGCAGATTTAACAAAAAAATCGCAGGAGTGGGCAACAAAACTTGGAACTTCAATGGCTAAAATGACTCCAGAAGATTCAAAACTTTTATCTGAGTATATGCAACAAGTTGCTCAAGAAATGGCAACAGCTGCTACACCCGCTAAATAAAAAATGAAATTTAAATTTCGAGGAAAGGATTAATCTCCTTTCCTTTTTTTTTGCTTTTTTCTTAAAAAGAGTAAATCATTAACATATTCATTTGTTGTTAATGAGATAGATTTTTTATTTTTGTAAAAAACATTTTAGTGAAAATATATTTTTTAGGAACAGGTACATCCCAAGGAATTCCAGTTATTGGAAATGATTCTCCTGTTTGTTTAAGTTCTGATTCTAAAGATAAAAGATTGCGTACTTCTATTTTTGTAGAATGGGATACTTCTGTCTTTCAAATTGATTGTGGACCAGATTTTAGACAACAAATGTTGGTTTCAAAATGTCCAAAAATAGATGCACTTCTATTTACACACGAACATGCTGATCATACAGCAGGGTTTGATGATATTCGTCCGTTTTGTTTTATGCAAAAAGCTCCAATTCCAATTTATGGTCAGGAACGTGTTATCAACGAATTGAAGAAACGTTTTGAATACATTTTCGAAACTGAAAATAGATATCCAGGCGCTCCTTCTGTTGATATTAATGTAATTGAAGAAAACAAATCTTTTCAAATAGATGGTAAGGACATTATTCCAATAACTGTTTTGCATGGTGATTTACCTATTCTTGGTTATCGTTTTCAAAATTTTACATATTTAACAGATGTGAAATATATTACAGAAGAAAATTTATTTAAATTGCAAGATCTTGATGTTTTAGTAATTAATGCGTTAAGAATAAATGAACATCCAACTCATAATAATCTTGAAGAAGCATTAAATTTTATAAAAATCATAAAACCTAAAAAAGCTTATCTTACTCATATTGGATTTCAATTAGGTTTTCACGATGAAGTTCAAAAAAGTTTACCAAAAGACGTATATTTGGCATATGATAATTTACAATTAACTATTTAAAATGAGACAACTTTATTTATATCTTTTCATCTTTTCATTACTAATTAATGTTTTTCAATATGTAAATGATTCTAATATTTTAGAAGCAAAGGATAAGGAAATTGAAAAAGCCAAAACATTAAATGATTCTTTAAAGATTTATAAGAACATGTTTAAAGAAGCAAGTTATTTTTCAATTGATGAAAATAAAAATGCTCAAGAAAAATTTGGCGATTATAATTATGAAGATGTGATGAAAAAAGTGTTGATGGATTTAACTACATTAAACACACAAGAAGGCGGAAATCCTTTATTACCACCAGCAACTGATGGTAGTAAAACTGTGATTAGAAAGGCAAATGTTTTAAATCACCAATGGATTATTTTAGATTATTCTAACGATTCAGAAATCGGAGAAATGTTAATTGAATATACTTTTGATCCAAACGAATTCACAACGTTTAAAGTTATACAAAACACAACTTACTAATGAAAAAAATTTTCTTGCTTAACTTTATTTTTATCAGTTTAATTTCTTGTGATAAAATATTAAAAGATAAATACGATTCGCAAGACAGTGAAATTACAACTCGTGTATATGCAGTCGGTACTGACAAAGATGAAAATGGTTGTGTAAGTTCTGCTGGTTATACTTGGAGTATTTTAAAAAATGATTGTATTCGCGTTTTTGAAATTGGATATCGTTTAAATCCAACACAAATAAATGCAGATGAAGCTGTTATGAGTGCGTTTGTTATTTTTGATGAAGACAAAGAAAAAACAGAACTTTTTCTACCAAATTCTGATAAAAGTATTATCTTAAATCTAGATGGTAAAGGAATTTATAAAAACGGGAAAATGGTTTTTGATTCGAATGAGTTTGTACTTAAAATAGACAATAAAAACACGTACGAAGCTGCTAAAGAACAACTTCAAAATATAAATAATACACAAGAAGAAATTGAGTAAAATAAATAAGATTTTTCTGGACGTTTAAAAATTATTTTTTTATAAATGAGTTCGATGTTGTATCGGACTCATTTTGTATTGGTAAGATTTAGTTGTGTATTATTCATGTTAAAAATTACTTTTTATCATGTTTTCATAATATTAAAATGTATTTTGATTTGTAATTATTTTCGTTTTTTAACTTTATTTAAGATTTATCTTGTTAAATATGATTTTGTTTGGTTATAAATGATCTAAATTCATATAAAAAAACTTGATATTCCAAAATTGCATATCCTATAGTTTTATTCTCAACACTATTTTCTATTTATAAATGTAGTAATATTGACAAAAAATAGTAAATTGAAATAATGTATAAAGCAAAAAAAAATTTTTGGCTTTTAGTTACTAAATTAGTATGGCAGTTGTCTTTCAGCTAGCTTTTATTTTTTAGGATTAAGTTAAACTGCATATATAAATGGTATATTTGCGACACCTTAATTATTAAAATAAAATTTCTTTTAATAGAAATTATCAAGATAAATTTATAATGAATTACTTATCAGTAGAAAATATATCGAAATCATTCGGAGCAAGAACCTTGTTCGAAGATGTTTCGTTCGGAATAAATAAAGATCAAAAAGTTGCTTTTGTAGCAAAAAACGGTTCAGGAAAAACTTCAATTCTTAAAATTATAACAGGTAACGATGCTCCAGATTCTGGACAGGTTGTTACTCGTAAAGGAATTCGTGTTGAATTTCTATCTCAAGAACCTTATCTTCAAGATGAACTAACTATCGAAGAAAGTATTTTTGCATCTGATAACGAAATTCTTAAAGTTATTGAGCGTTACGAAAAAGCGCTGGAAAATCCTGAAGAAGAAGATGCTTATCAAGCGGCTTTCGATCAAATGGATTTGTATAATGCTTGGGATTTTGAAACGCAATACAAACAAATTCTTTATAAACTTAAATTAGAAGATTTAAAACTTAAAGTAAAAAATCTTTCTGGTGGACAGAAAAAACGTTTGGCTTTAGCGATAATCTTAATTAATAAACCTGATTTATTGATTTTAGATGAGCCAACCAACCATTTAGATTTAGAAATGATTGAATGGTTAGAAAGTTATTTCGCAAAAGAAAATATTACTTTGTTTATGGTTACGCACGACCGTTTCTTTTTGGAACGTGTTTGTAATGAAATCATTGAACTTGATAACGGTAAAATTTATCAATATAAAGGTAATTATTCGTATTATTTACAAAAGAAAGAAGAACGAATTGCAGCAGAAAATGCTTCGATTGACAAAGCTAAAAACCTTTTTGTGAAAGAACTAGATTGGATGCGTCGTCAACCAAAAGCGCGTACAACAAAATCTAAATCACGTCAAGACGATTTTTATGTAATTAAAGAAAAAGCAACTTCGCGAAGAAAAGAACATACCGTTGAATTAGAAATCAATATGGAACGTATGGGGAGTAAAATCGTAGAACTTCATAGTGTTTCTAAGAAATTTGGAGATAAAATTATTTTAGATAACTTCAATTATAATTTCAATCGTGGTGAACGAATTGGAATCATCGGTAAAAACGGAACTGGTAAATCGTCTTTTTTAAATATTCTTACACAAACTACACAACCAGATTCAGGAAAAGTTGTGGTTGGAGATACCATTAAAATGGGATATTACACACAAAGTGGGATTAATCCAAAACCTGAACAAAAAGTTATCGATATCATAAAAGAATACGGAGAATATATACCTTTGACAAAAGGGCGTTTGATTTCGGCAGCTCAATTATTGGAGCGTTTTCTTTTCGATCGTAAAAAGCAATATGATTTTGTTGAGAAATTAAGTGGAGGAGAATTAAAGCGTTTGTATTTATGTACGGTTTTAATTCAGAATCCAAACTTTTTGATTTTGGATGAGCCAACAAACGATTTAGATATCGTAACCTTAAATGTTTTGGAAAGTTTCTTATTAGATTATCCAGGATGTTTGTTAGTGGTTTCGCACGACCGTTATTTTATGGATAAAATCGTAGATCACTTATTTGTTTTCCGTGGAGAAGGTGAAGTAGAAGATTTTCCTGGAAATTATTCAGATTTCCGTGCTTATGAAGATTCTGCTGAGCCTGTTAAAGAAGAACCAAAGGAAAAAGTGAATTGGAAAGACAATCAACCTAAAAAAGCGGGTTTAAACTTTAATGAACAAAAAGAGTTTTCCAAAATCGAAAGAGAAATCAAAGATTTAGAATATAACAAAAAACAAATTGAAAACGAATTTGCAGAAGGTAAAGTTGCTGATGATAAAATCGAAACAAAAGCAAATGAACTTCAAAAAATAATAAAAACATTAGAAGAGAAAGAAGAACGTTGGTTTGAATTATCTTCAAAAATAGAATAGTAAAATCGCTCAACTGAGCGATTTTTTTCATATATTTAGTTATCAACTATTTATATGAATCTATGTTAGTTAAAATTTTTGGAAGCGCCGTTTTCGGAATTGAAGCACAAACCATAACCATCGAAGTGAATATCGATCAAGGAATCGGTTATCATTTGGTCGGTTTGCCTGATAATGCGATAAAAGAAAGTAGTTATCGTATCGCTGCTGCCCTTAAAAATATCAATTACCAACTTCCCGGTAAAAAGATTACGATAAATATGGCTCCTGCCGATTTGCGTAAAGAAGGTGCTGCTTATGATTTACCTTTGGCCGTTGGAATTTTGATCGCTTCTTCTCAAATCAAAACGAATTTAGATTTAAATAAGGTTTTAATTATGGGTGAACTTTCGTTAGATGGAAGTGTGCAACCAATTAAAGGAACCTTACCGATGGCGATTAAAGCTAAGGAAGATGGTTTTGAATCGATTTTTATTCCGAAAGAAAACGAAAAAGAAGCTGCTATTGTCGCTGGATTAAATGTTTATGGTGTTTCACATTTGAATGAAATTATTAATCATTTTCAAGAAAAAGTATTTCTCCAACCGACTATTTTATCAGAAGAAGAATTATTTGCTGAAGAACACGATGCTTTTCTGTTTGATTTTTCTGAAGTAAAAGGGCAGGAAAGTATAAAACGTGCAATGGAAATTGCAGCAGCTGGTGGACATAATATTATTTTGATTGGTCCACCAGGTTCAGGGAAAACGATGTTAGCAAAACGTTTACCAAGTATTTTACCTCCAATGACCATTGATGAATCGCTAGAAACAACAAAGATTCATAGTATTGTTGGTAAAGTTAAAAATGTTGGATTAATCAAACGTCGTCCGTTTCGTTCACCACATCATACCGCTTCATCGGTTTCTTTAGTTGGCGGTGGAAGTTATCCGCAACCAGGAGAAATTTCGTTGGCACACAATGGTGTTTTGTTTTTGGATGAGTTACCCGAGTTTAAACGTGAAGTTTTGGAAGTGATGCGTCAACCATTAGAAGATCGTGAAGTAACCATTTCTAGAGCAAAATTCACTGTTTCTTATCCATCGTCTTTTATGTTGGTGGCAAGTATGAATCCGAGTCCAAGTGGTTATTTTAATGATCCGAATTCGCCAATGACTTCTTCGCCTCAAGAAATGCAGAGGTATTTAAGTAAGATTTCTGGACCGCTTTTAGATCGAATTGATATTCATATCGAAGTAAATCCAGTTCCGTTCGAAAAGCTTTCTGAAAAATCTACTTCTGAAAAAAGTGAAGACATTAGAAATAGGGTAGTTGCTGCACGAAAAATTCAAAGCGAGCGTTTTCGAGATGTAAAAGGAGTTCATTATAATGCACAAATGACAACGAAGTTACTTCGTGAATTTTGTGATTTGGATGCAGATTCACTTCAACTTTTAAAAACTGCAATGGATCGGTTAAATTTATCGGCTCGGGCTTATGATCGGATTTTAAAGGTTTCTAGAACAATTGCAGATTTGGATTTTTCAGAAAATATAAAGCCCCAGCATATTGCCGAGGCTATTCAATATCGAAGTTTAGATCGTGACGGTTGGTTGGGTTAATTTTTATTTACAATGTTTTCGTAAATACTATAATTGAAACAATAGATAATTGGTAAAGTAACAATTAAACCAATGAAGAATATAAGAATTCCCGAAAGTGATAATAATCCTAATAAAATTAAATACATTAAAATTTTAAAAGGTTTTTGGTTTATTAACGAAACACTTGCTCCTAAAGCTTTAAATATTGGCATCTTATCGAAAATGATAAACGGAACAACTAAAAGTGTAAGTAAATTGATTAAAATCATAACGAAAAGACCAACCATTGAAAGTCCGATTGATTCTAATCCTAATGAAATTGCGTTATAAATTACTTGAACTAATATTGTAAAAGCAAATACTTTTAATCCTTCAACTTTGGTAAAATAGATAAATGGTGTGCTGAACTTTGGTAATTCGTTATGGTAAACATCTCGTGCCATTTTAATAAATCCAGCTCCAAAAATAGCCATAATTCCATTTATCGTTGCGCTACCAAGAATGTAATAAGCCAATATATCTGGGCTTAATTGTAATAAAGCTAACGATTCAAAAAACGTTTGAATTTCTGTTGGATTTCCAAAAACGGTAAATAATGTAAGAGTGTAAATTCCACCAAAAAGTATTAAAAGCAAAAAAATAATCGCTCCGGCAGGAATGGCCATTTTTTTAAAGATATTGAAAGTATCATCATAAATTTGGTTTCCGTCAATATTATAACCGTTTTCGATTTTTTGTTGTATTTTATTCATGTTCTAATTTAAGTTTTGTAAAAAATTTATCAGTGCAAAAATAACTTAATTATCTAGTGATTCAAATGGTTTACGATAAATAGTTTAAACAAAAACGACCTGAAATATTCAGGTCGTTAATTGTGTAAAATAGTTTAGAATTTATAAGCAAAACCCAGATTACCAAATATGTTATACATTTTAAATGAAATAGCTTCAAAATCTTTTTGGAAAACTGATGTATTAGCGAAACTTCCATCTAATGAAATACTAAATTGTGGATTGATTTTATACTCAAAACCAATTTGTTCTCCAAATTGAAACGAACGAATATCTTCAGAAAAATCATAAATCCCAATTGCAGTTCCTTCAAAAGTTGCCGTTTCTCCGATTGGAGTTCCTTCTCTGAAAACACCATCGTAAATGTAGCCGTCAAATGATTTATTAACAGCAGCAGAGATGTAAAATCCACCATAGAAATTCCATTTTTCAGAGATATTCCAAACAAATGAAACGGGTAAAGTTAGATATGAATTATTTGCTCTCGTCACAACATGACCTGTGAAATAACCTGTAGTTCTTGCACCTGAATCAT
The DNA here is from genome assembly GCF_003865405.1 of Paenimyroides tangerinum. GTDB lineage: Bacteria > Bacteroidota > Bacteroidia > Flavobacteriales > Flavobacteriaceae > Flavobacterium > Flavobacterium tangerinum. The sequence continues at coordinate 4,745 of NZ_RQVQ01000038.1, read as the reverse complement.
CCTCGATTTGAGTGAAATAATTCTTAACTTCTGCTTGGGTTTTCATTGCACGACTTTCGATTTTCAATCCAACTCGGATTCCATATTTTTGTTCGTCATTTAACCATTTGGTTGCGTTTGCTTCAAGTCCGACTACATTCGTAGGTTTAAAACTTTCGATTTTTCGAATCTGAGCTGGAATTCCTAGTGGTGATGCGCCGCCCAAAGTCAATTGAAGTTTTGCTTGATATTCGATATTGTCTGTAAAAAACGATTTAAATTTAGATTCGCTTTTTTCTGATTCTTGTGCATTTGAAATTAAACAAGTAGAAAACAAGACAGTTGTAGTAAATACTTTTAGTTTATTTTTCATAGTTTAATTAAAAATTAATTCAATTTCATCAACAATCAAAGTACTTCCGATTGCTCCCGTAAAACGAGCTCCATCTATACTTGACGACATTACAATCGCCAAAACGTATTCTTTTTCTGGATCGTATGTTTTTCCAGAAACCATTTCAAAATCAAATTGAAGTTCTTTCCAAGTTGAAGTTTCTATGCGTTGAGATGGAGAAACTCTTGCAATTGCAACATTTCTTGGGTCTTGAAAATCATGATCTCCATATAAATAATTTTCTTTATCTCTAGATTCAAAAATGATTGCATAAATATCGAATGTATCTTTAGCTCCAGGAACAACATCAAAATCTTGGTCGCGAACTTCGCCACCAGCTTTGTATTTATAATAGGTTCTAACCGATTTTGGTAAATCACCTGAATAAGGCAATCCCATTTTTGTAGATTTTAATGTATTCAGCAAATTTGTTTTAAAACTTCCTAAAAATAAATTTCCAGCAGCAATTGGATTTCCTGTAGCAGCAGCAAAACTACTTGTGTAAACCGTTTGCATTTTAGCGGCCAAACCTCCAGATCTACCTTCTGCAATTGTTGTTGGATATTCATCAGGTGATTTGCTTCCTGCAACTGTAACATAACCCGAATTTCCACTTGCCCAATCGTAAATTTTATCACCGTTCGAACCCGTTGTGTAAAAGCGATAATATCGATCTTTGTCCGTTAGTTCAGCATGATCAAAAGCGTATTTTGTACTTAATTCATCAACATTAAACGTAATGGTATACGTTTTTTTCCATCTAGAATCTTGTGCAGTAACAACAGCAGTTTGCGCATTCGTATAATCACGAACGGTTCCATTTACTGGATCTATTGTTGCGTTTTCAGAAAGTATAAAAATCGGAGATTGATTTTTTAAATCTACGTTAGATTTTACTCTAAACTCAACAGAATTATTTGTGATGATTGGATCGGTTTTTAGATATTCTTGAGGAATATAAGCTTCTAAAATATCAGCATTCGTATCTTCTTCTTCCTCTTTTATACATGATGTCAATAGAAAAGGAGCTAAAAAAAATGCTAAAAGATGTTGCTTCTTCATTTTTATGAATTATTATGTGTGCAAAATTAGTGAAAAAAGAAGTAAAATAGTTTCTTTTGATTCTATATCTAAAGAAAATGATTTTAAATTTAATCAAAAGAATTCTTCGAGGCTCTGCCTCGGGGTGATTAATAATAGTATATTTTTTGATGAGTGAACATATTTTGAAACGTCATAAACAAGAGCTTGTTGCTTTGTCATTTGGTTTGTCCAATAAAATATCGAAGATATGTTTATTATCGGAAGTTGAAATGAGATTGATAGAAGTTTGTGAAAATATTTTAGAAAGATATTAAATTCATTTTGTTGAAATATGAGCAGATGAAAATCATGTGTATTTTTTGATACAAAGTGTACCTAAGATTTCCGTAAAAAATATTATCAAGACCGTAAAAAGTATTACTGCTAAAGTAATTTTTCGCTTGCATCCAGAAGTTAAAAGTGAGTTATGGGGTGGTGTTTTTTTTGACTAGTGGATATCTATGTAAATACGGCTGGTCAATATGGAAATAAGGATGAGATTCAGAAATATATTTAAAATCAAGGAAAAAAAAATGACTGTTTATAAACCGTTTAACAAAAATTAGCTACGGTTATCTTTTGAGTAATGCGATATCTTCAAGCATAGCTTCGTGGTAATTCATTTATACAAAAAGTTTTTTTAAACAATAAATTTTTATTTTTCATGTTTTTTGAGTAAATTCGCGTGCAATTCTACAACAATTGCAATATGAAAGCACACACAGCTAAAATAGTAGGTCAAGGTCTAACCTACGACGATGTACTTCTTATACCTAATTACTCAGAGGTATTACCAAGAGAAGTAAGCATTCAAACAAGATTTACAAAAAACATAACATTAAATGTGCCTATCATTTCTGCTGCTATGGATACAGTAACAGAAAGTGCAATGGCAATAGCAATGGCTCGTGAAGGTGGAATTGGTGTTTTACACAAAAATATGACCATTGAACAACAAGCGTTAGAAGTTCGTAAAGTTAAGCGTGCAGAATCAGGAATGATTATCGATCCGGTTACTTTACAAATGAATGCAACTGTTGGAGATGCTAAAGCTGCAATGCGTGAATTTGGTATTGGAGGAATTCCAGTTGTTGACGAAAACAACATTCTAAAAGGAATTGTTACTAATAGAGATTTACGTTTCGAAAAAATTGCATCTCGTTCAATTTTAGAAGTGATGACTAAAGAAAATTTAGTGACTGCTTTAGAAGGAACAACTCTTCAAGATGCCGAACAAATTCTTCAAGAAAATAAAATCGAAAAATTACCTGTTGTTAATGCAACTTATAATTTAGTAGGTTTGATTACTTTCCGTGATATTACAAAATTAACTTTAAAACCAAACGCAAACAAAGATAAATTTGGACGTTTACGTGTAGCTGCTGCTCTTGGAGTTACTGCAGATGCTGTTGAACGTGCTGGTGCTTTAGTTGGTGCTGGTGTTGATGCTTTGATTATTGATACGGCTCACGGACACACAAAAGGTGTAGTAAATACTTTAAAAGAAGTTAAAACAGCTTTCCCTCAAATCGATGTAGTTGTTGGAAATATTGCTACTGCAGAAGCTGCTTTGTATTTAGCTGAAGCAGGAGCAGATGCAGTTAAAGTTGGTATCGGACCAGGTTCAATTTGTACTACTCGTGTAGTTGCTGGTGTTGGTTTTCCTCAGTTTTCTGCTGTAATGGAAGTTGCTGCAGCTTTAAAAGGAACTGGAGTTCCTGTTATTGCTGATGGCGGTTTGCGTTATACAGGTGATATTCCTAAAGCTTTAGGAGCTGGAGCTGATTGTGTGATGTTAGGTTCAATGTTAGCTGGAACTAAAGAATCTCCCGGTGAAACAGTTATTTTTGAAGGTCGTAAGTTTAAAACATACCGCGGAATGGGTTCTGTAGAATCTATGAAACACGGTTCAAAAGATCGTTATTTCCAAGATGTGGAAGACGATGTTAAAAAATTAGTTCCTGAAGGAATCGAAGGACGTGTTCCGTACAAAGGTGAATTAATCGAATCAATGACTCAGTTTATTGGAGGTTTAAGAGCTGGAATGGGATATTGTGGTGCAAAAGATGTGGCGACTTTACAAGAAGTGGCTCGTTTTGTACAATTAACAGCTTCAGGAATTGGAGAGTCTCATCCACATAATATTACCATTACTAAAGAAGCTCCGAATTATTCGCGATAATTTAGTTTTTTTTTTTTTTACGACTAGTCCTGAAATATCGATACAGTTTTTCAATGATTAAAAATGCATAAATTAAACAGTAGTGACTTTTATGTTGCTACTGTTTTTTCTTTTATGGGTTAAAATCCATTCTAAACGGTTAAATATAAACAAGTAAAGAGAGTGAATTTTTGAATCTCAAATTAATTTTGAGTTTTACTTTAAAAAAAAACACTTTCTTTTAGGTCAGTATAATATTGTTTTCTTAAATAATAGAGAGGCTTAATTGTTTAAAGTTCAAAAAAATTAATAAAAGATCACTAAACGGATTAAAATAACAAAGGCTTTGATGGTCGGAGTAATCTGATCTGTGCTATTTTTGTTATTTTGCTCGTAGCAAATCTTTTTGTAATATAAGTAAGGGTTTTCGTTGTATTACCAGAAATCTAAACTATCTTAGTTTGGATGAAGTTCCTTCTAAATAGATAGAAAGACATCAGAAGAAAAAATGAACTCATGAGTTGTAAAAACAATCTTAATTTACATTATTTCAAAATATAGAACAGTGAGTTGGAACTACTAGGTAAAAAGTGTTTCAATATTCTAAAAGATGAAATCATTACTTTAGTTGATGAAAACGATAAATGTAAAGTTTTATGGTTTAATTGAAATAAGAGCTTAAATTCATTATCTCCATAACTTTTTTATAGTGAACTGATTTGTATAAAAAATTAAGCAAAAAAAAAGAAACAATTTCTTGTTTCCTTTTTCTAGTAGCGAAGACGGGAGTTGAACCCGTGACCTCAGGGTTATGAATCCTGCGCTCTAACCAACTGAGCTACCTCGCCATTTTAGTGATGTATCACTTTTGCGGAGAAAGAGGTATTTGAACCTATTTTCTTAAAGTTAATAAAATCAGCTGTTTTCAATTAGTTTAATAAAATTGCCACGAAATTGCCACAATTTAAAATTAACTTAAAACTGATTAAATATATTATTTAGCTTACAATTTAATTACAATTTAAGATATTAAATCTTTAATCAAAATGCGTAAAATTTAGAACTTGAATTAAAATATTATTTTCATGTTGAATATTTTAAAAGCTTGTACTTTTGTTATTTTCAACG
>NZ_RQVQ01000037.1:256-29492 GCF_003865405.1 Paenimyroides tangerinum | reverse complement strand
ACAACTATTTCTTTTTTTTACCAACTATTTTTCTTGATTTATTAATCGAACTCAGGTTATTAGTACCATTACCAACCATTGTCCCTGAAACATGAGTTGCATGATTAATACCATTCTGAATAGCTCCAGCTGTTGAACCAGTAGTAAATTCGCCATCCTTATTAATTACTCTAGAAACACCCAAATTTTAATGATCAGCAAGAGGTTGACCACCATCCCAAATTCCTAGTATCATATTTTCTCCGAGTACAGTTCTGTTAATCGCATTTCCATTATGCAAATTTTGAACACGTGCAGTTTGAATTGAACTTAATGTTTCGGTATTATTTAATATCTTATAATACAAAACATCGTTTATTGAACTGTCATATCCTTTAAGAGAAAAATAGGAACTATCGGAATCAATACCATCAAAGGGTAAATTATATTTTTTAATATACTCAAGACCTAAATTGAATTCTTTAATATAATCCAAATCGAACTCTTTTGATAACTCAAATAATTTTTTCAAATCATAATTCTTAATTATATCATTTCTTTGCTCAACAGTTTGAGATTGAATAGATTGATTATAAAATAGAAAAAAAACAAACTAAATTTTAAAACATTTTTCATATATATCAAGTTTAAATAATTAACTAATAAAGCAGCTATTCAAACTCTTCTTCAAATACAAAAAATTAACAGAATAATTAATCTAAAAATATTTATTGATATTAAAATTCGATTATTAAACATAAAAAAGAACAAAGGGAAGAATAGCACAAAATGATTCTTGATTCAAATTAAGACAACATAAATCTCAATGTATAATCGAGAATAAATCACGTCTAAAGACTCTTAATCAAGTATTTTAAAAACACAACAACATTAAAACTTAGTCAATAAAACAATTAATTTAATGAAATAAATTAGTCTTTACTATAGTTTTGATACTATTAAGAAGAATAAAAATTTAATTAAAGTAAAATCTATACATTCAACAATTATACAAGATAAAACAGAAAACCAACATCATTAAAAAAACATAAAAAAAACCAAATTAACAGTATGTATTTTATATAAAAATAACACAAATAACAAATATATTTTACTAAAACCGGAAAAATTAACAAAAAAAAAGGGCTTGAAATTTCAAGCCCTTTTTTTAATTGTTTTTATAAATAAACTATATATCAAAACCGATATTTACACCCAACTTTAATGATATTAATTTTTGTAATTTTAACTTTAAATCTGGTATTTTTACTGAAGAAATAACCTCATCTGTAAACGCATACATCAACAATGCACGAGCTTCTTTTTGAGGAATTCCACGTTGTTGCATATAAAACATAGCAGATTCATCTAACTGACCAATCGTACAACCATGCGAACATTTAACGTCATCAGCAAAGATTTCTAGCTGTGGTTTTGTGTTCAAAGTGGCTTTATCTGTCAATAAAATGTTGTTATTTTGCTGGAAAGCATCTGTTTTCTGTGCAATTTTATCAACATAAATCTTACCATTAAAGACTCCAGTTGCGCGATCGTCAAAAATACCTTTGTAATTCTGATGTGATTCGCAATTTGGTTGCTCGTGATTCACTAAAGTATAGTGGTCAACGTGTTGTTTTTCGCCAATAATAGTTATACCCTTTAAAGTAGAATCAATTCTTTCACCTTGTTGATAAAAGTTTAGGTTGTTACGTGTAACATTACCTCCAAAAGAGAATGTATGCACCGAAACACGGCTTTCTTGCTTCTGAGAAATGAACGTATTATCAACTAAATTAGCGGTTAATTTATCGTTTTGAAGCTTGTAATAATCAACAATTGCACGTTTTTGCCCAAAAATTTCAGTAACCGAATTGGTAAACATTGGCGCATCGGTTAAACTTTGATGACGTTCTAAAATTTGAACGTGAGAATTCTCACCAATAATGATCAAATTTCTAGGCTGAATGAAGTTTGCAACCGTACCCGTAGTGAAATATAAAATCTCGATTGGCTTTGCTACAACCGTTGATTTTGGGATGTTTATAAACGCTCCTTCAGCTGCATAAGCCGTATTTAGGTTTGTTAAACTATCCTTTTTATCGGCAATTTTATTAAAATAGGCATCGATAATCATCTTGTATTTAGGCTTTGTCAATGCCGATGACATCAAACAAACATCTAAACCATCGTGTGTTGTTGATGATAAATGCGAAGAAAATACACCATTAATAAACACCAATTTATAGGTATCTACATTGTTTAAAAAGTATTGCTTAACATCTTTCCATTCAACTGGAATTTCATTACTTGGTAAAACCGCAAAATCGTTATTTAAAACCGCATTTAAGGAGGTATATTTCCAAGCTTCTTCCTTTTTGGTAGGAAAACCTTTATTTTCAAACACCTTTAATGCTTCTGTACGAACATCGTGCAAATCAGAATTTACATCGATTTTTTGTTCGAAAGCTAGGAAAGATGATAATAATTTTTCTTTTAAATCCATTCTATTTAGTCTTTATGTCTAAAGTCTTAAAGTCTAAGGTCATAATGCATAATGTCAAAAATAAAAGCCATATGTCTTTATCGATGACAATATTCAGGTCTATTTAGACGTATTACTCTGTTGTAGATATTTGATTAATCCACTGATTAACATTGAAATTTCAACTATTTCTGAGTTTAATTCTTTAAACTGAAATTCTGAAATAAATTTTAAATCGAGTGCAATGTATAATTGCGATCTTACTTCTCCTGCTGAACCTTTAGCAATATATAAGAATTGAATAAATTCTCTGTCAGTATTACGTTCAAAACCTTCAGCTATATTAGATGAAACAGAAATTGTTGCTCTTCTGATCTGACGCTGTAAATCTATGTCTTGAAATGGTTTTTGATTAGTAATTTCATATAAATTAGTAGTAAATTTTCTACATAATTGCCATGATTTTAATTCCTCAAAAGATTTCCATCCCATAACTTTCAGACTTTAGACTTACGAACTTTCAGACTTATTTAAGCCAATCGTATCCTTTTTCTTCTAATTCAAGAGCTAACTCTTTACCACCTGTTTTAACGATTTTTCCATCGTGTAAAACGTGTACAAAGTCAGGAACGATATAATCTAACAAACGTTGGTAGTGCGTGATAACAATCACTGCGTTATTTTCGTTTTTAAGCTTATTTACGCCATTAGCAACTATACGAAGAGCGTCAATATCTAAACCTGAATCCGTTTCGTCTAAAATAGCAATTTTCGGGTCTAACATTGCCATTTGAAAAATCTCATTACGTTTCTTTTCTCCTCCAGAAAAACCTTCGTTTAATGAACGTGATAAGAATTTACGATCAATCTCTAATAATTCAGATTTTTCTTTGATTAACTTCAACATCTCGCTAGCTGGCATATCTTCTAAACCTTTTGCTTTACGAGATTCGTTAATTGCAGTTTTCATGAAGTTTGTAACAGAAACACCAGGGATTTCTACTGGATATTGAAAAGATAAAAACACTCCTTTATGAGCTCTTTCTTCTGGAGCTAAATCAGCTAAATCTTCTCCGTCTAAGATGATTTCACCTTCTGTAACTTCAAAGTTTTCATTACCAGCAATTACAGCTGATAAAGTTGATTTTCCGGCACCATTTGGTCCCATGATTGCGTGAACTTCTCCTGCTTTTACTTCAAGATTAATCCCTTTTAATATTTCTTTATCCTCAACAGAGGCATGTAAATTTTTTATTTGTAACATTGTTTATATGTTTAAGGTTTAAGGTTTAAGGTTTTGAAACTTAGTTCCCTTAAAATCATTTTTATTTAAATAACTAATAAAGTTGCTTATTTTTCCACTTAATTTTTCGTAATCTTCAATCAATTTTACCATTTGAATTTGATCTATATATTTAGAATCAAACAAGCGATAAATTTGAGATCTTGTTTCTCCTGCAGAACCTTTAGCTATAGAAAGAAACTGCCTAAATTCTAGATTACCGTTTCGTTCAAAACCTTCAGCAATATTATCCATAACTGAACCAGCAGAAGATTTAATTTGTTCCTTGAATTTAAAGTCTGTTTTTAAATCAGTTGTAACGGCAATATCAATAATTTCTTTACTTAATTTTCTAGCTTCTTGCCAGATATCTAAATCTTCAAATCTTTTTATTGTAGCCATAATAAACAACTTTAAACTTTAAACCTGAAACATTTTTTAACCAACAGAACCCTCCAATGAGATTTCTAATAATTTCTTAGCTTCTACCGCGAACTCCATTGGCAACTTATCTAAAACTTCTCTTGAGAATCCGTTTACGATTAATGCGATTGCAGTTTCAGTTGGGATTCCACGTTGGTTACAATAGAAAATTTGATCTTCACCAATTTTACTTGTCGTTGCTTCGTGTTCTAACTTTGCAGTTGAATTTTGAGATTCAATATAAGGGAACGTATGAGCACCACATTCGTTACCCATCAACAAAGAATCACATTGTGAGAAGTTACGTGCATTATCAGCTCTTGAACCAATCTTAACTAAACCACGATAAGAATTTTGAGATTTACCAGCAGAAATTCCTTTTGAAATAATCGTTGATTTGGTATTCTTTCCTAAGTGAATCATCTTAGTTCCTGTGTCTGCTTGTTGGTAATTGTTTGTTACTGCAATTGAATAAAATTCTCCAACAGCATTATCACCTTTTAGAATACAAGATGGATACTTCCAAGTTACAGCAGAACCTGTTTCTACTTGCGTCCAAGATATTTTAGCATTTTTCTCTGCTAAAGCACGTTTTGTTACAAAATTAAAAACACCACCTTTTCCATTCTTGTCACCAGGATACCAGTTTTGAACCGTTGAATATTTGATTTCTGCATCGTTTAAAGCGATTAACTCAACTACCGCAGCGTGTAACTGGTTTTCATCTCTTGAAGGTGCTGTACAGCCTTCTAAATACGAAACATAAGAACCTTCGTCAGCGATTAACAACGTACGTTCAAACTGACCGGTACCGGCTTGATTGATACGGAAATAAGTTGAAAGCTCCATTGGACAACGAACACCTTTTGGAATATAACAGAAAGAACCATCAGAAAATACAGCTGAATTCAACGCTGCATAAAAGTTATCTGTTGTTGGCACAACTGATCCAATGTATTTCTTAACCAATTCTGGATGTTCTTTAATTGCTTCAGAAATCGAACAGAAAATAATTCCTTTTTCGTTTAATGTTTCTTTAAAAGTAGTAGCCACAGAAACCGAATCAACCACAATATCCATTGCGATGTTGTTCATACGTTTTTGTTCGTCCAAAGAAATACCAAGCTTTTTGTACATCTCTAATAACTCAGGATCTACATCGTCAATCGTTTTATTTGGATCAACATCTTTTGGTGCAGAATAGTAAGAAATAGCTTGAAAATCTGGTTTTTCATAAGTTACATTTGCCCATTCTGGTTCAACCATATCTTTCCAAATTCTAAAAGCCTCCAAACGCCAATCTGTCATCCATTGTGGTTCGTCTTTCTTTTGAGAAATTGCACGAACAATATCTTCATTTAGACCTATAGGAAAAGTTTCGGCATTTAACTCAGTGTAAAATCCGTATTCATATTCCTTAGTTTCTAATTCTTTTTTTAATTCTTCTTCGGTATATTTTGACATATTTAAAATATTTAAAGATTTAAAAATTCAATAATTTAATTATATAAAGGTTTCGAATTTTAATCTTTTTTTCTATTACGATCTAAATAACTTATAAAATTGGAAAGCTGTTGTGAAATTACAACTGACATATCTTGTAATGGTTTGGCATTTTCATAAGAAACAAACTCTAATTCTACCATTAGAATCAACATACTTTTAACCTCAGCACAACTTCCTTTTGCTATTTTTAAATATTTAATAAATTGATTATTGTTATTGTATTCAGAACCCTCAGCAATGTTATTACTTATTGAAATTACTGCTCTTTTTAACTGGTTAGAAAAAGCGGTTTCTCTAGTAAATTGAGGTTCTTGTAATAATTTAAAAATGCTCTTTGTAAGTTCAATAGCTTTTTGATAAACTTCAAATTCAACAAAGTTTTTCATTTTTAAATCATTTAATTATTAAATATTTTAATATTAAAGCGAAAAACTTTCACCACATCCGCAAGTTCTAGCAGCATTTGGATTGTTAAAAACAAATCCTTTTCCGTTCAAACCGCCAGAATATTCTAAAGTTGTTCCAACTAAATACAAAAAGCTTTTTTTATCGACAGCGATTTTTACTCCTGTATCTTCAAAAACTTTATCATCCTCAGTTAGTGCTTTATCGAATTTTAATTCGTATTCTAAACCAGAGCAACCACCACTTTTCACACCTACGCGAACGTAATCGTTTACTGGATCAAAACCTTCATCTTCCATTAGAAGAGAAACCCTTTTAGCTGCAGATTCTGAAACTTTTATCATGATTTTATAGATTTAAACTTTATCATTTGCAAAGATACCATAAAATATGATTTTTATCATACATCATAACATATTTATAACTTATGAAACGATAAAGAATTTTTATAAATGAAAAAACCATCTCGATATTGAGATGGTTTTTAAGATATATGTAAATATAAGTGATTAGAAAGTGAATTTAACAGAAGCATTCCATGTTCTTCCGAATCCGAAATACACTTGATTTGCAGTGTTAATTCCTTTATAAGTAGATGCTCCTTCAGCATTTTGAATAGCAGTTCTTGATTGCGTAATGTATTCTGCGTCGAATACGTTGTTTACGTTTACTCTAAAACTTAATGCGTTTGTTTTGGTTAAGTTTAAACGGTAAGAAACACCTGCATCAACTAATTGGTAAGATGGCAATTCTAAGTTATCTTTAGCTTGAACATCAGCAAACAAATCTTGGTAATATCTATAGTTTGCATCAATAGATAAATTAGGTAAAATTTTGTATTTAGCACCTAATCCAAAAACAGTTTGAGCAGCATTTCCAACTTTTCCTCCGTCTAAATCAGTTACTTTAGTTCCTAACAAATTACGGTCTTCGTCTCTGATCTCTTGGATTGCACTTCCTTTGTAAGTCCAGTCTCCGATAGAAGCAAATCCAGTTATATCTAAATTGTAAAGTGGTTTAGCTTGAACATCAATTTCGATTCCTCTATGTTGTTGTTTCACACCACGGTTCACAAAATATAACATACTGTTTTCTGTTAAACCTAAGTCACCTGTTGGATCGTATTCTGCAATTTGACTTGCACTAGCAAAACTTGAATTAGATTCAACTCTATTCGCCCATGTAGTTTGGTAAGCATTAACGTTTACTGCAACAAATTCAGAAGTAAATTTATATCCTAATTCTAAACCAACGATATCTTCATTCTTAGTAAATGGATTTACGTCATTTTTGAAATTTAAGTAGATATTATCATGGAAAGGTTGACGAGAATAGATACCAGCATTTCCAAAAACCATATGATTATCATTGAATTTATAACTAGCTCCTCCTTTGATGTTATAACCAACATTATTTACTTTATCAGATTTATCGTTTCCTTCTGCATATTGATAATTGTCATAACGAACATGAGATTGGTTTGAAACCGCACCTTGGAAGAAAGCAGAGAAATCATTTGTAGCGTATTCTAACTGAGTGAAAACTCCACCATAATTAATTGTTTCTGCATAATCCCATCCAATACGTTGATTACCGTCTTTAGCGTAATTGTTTAACGCTTTCCATGGATTTGTCGAATAAACATCAGTAACATTATATTGCCCCAATTTAACATTGTTGTTTACTGCAAAATAAGAAGCTCCAAAATCATTAACCATTTGTTTGAAATGCTCACCACTGTAAGTACGTAAATCAATACCAGCGTTCCAAGTTAAATTATCATTGAATTTCTTTTGATAGTTAGAAACAACACCAAACCAAGAGTGGTTATTTACAGAAGAACGTAAAATAGTTTTACCAGCACCATCGATCACATTTTGATCAAAAACACTTTGTAAATTAAGTGTTCCATTATCTAAAGATTTGAAAGAAGGACCTTCATTTCCTGTTCCTCCACCTCTACCAAAAGAAGCATAAACAACAGTAGATAAGTTAGAAGTTTCGTTAATTTTCCAATCCCAATTTAAGTTCATAACTGGTTTGTGGTAGTAATTTTTACGAATATTAAATTGCTCCCCGTTTAACATACCCCAGTTGTTGTTGTATTTTAAACCATGTGTTTGATAATCACTAATTTTTTTAGCATAATTTTGATCATGCCATTGTGGAGCTCCAGTAATTAAGAAATTGAAATTATGCTTTTCGTTTAATTTATAACCGATAGAAACAAAATAGTTTTGTCCTTGACCAGCCGTCATGTCGTTATATCCGTCACCTTGCCAGTGAGAAAACAACGCAGAAACACCCCAACCATTATCTAACAAACCTGTGTTTCCACCAACAGTTGTTTTGAAATAATTATCATTAGCAACCATTCCTTTTACAAAACCACCAGCTCTCATTTCAGTAGCTTTAGTGATGAAGTTAATCGTTCCTCCAACAGAAGAAATAGCTAATTTAGAAGAACCTAAACCACGTTGAATTTGAATTGCATTAGCAATATCAGACATTCCAGACCAGTTAGACCAGTACATGTTTCCGTCTTCCATTCCGTTGATTGGTTGTCCGTTTAATAAGAAAGCAGTATTTGATTGATCAAATCCACGAGTGTACATTTGTGTATCTCCAAAACCACTTGATTCACTAGTTACATAAACAGATGGCGTATTTACCATCATTTTTGTAATATCTCCAGTACCTACTTTCTCTTCGATTTCAATTCCTTTGATTGTTGATACAGCAATCGGAGTTCTTCTTCCGTCAGCAACGTCGATTACTCCACGTGCCATTACAACAATTTCGCTTAATGATTGCTCATCTTGATTGATGTAAATTGTACCTAAGTTAATTTCATTAGCTCCATTCGTATTGAAGTTTACTGTTTTTGTAACGTAACCTAAATATGAAATTTGTGCTTGTCCTTGATTGAATTCAGTTGTTAAAGTAAAAACTCCATTACTTTCAGTAATTGCACCGTCAGATGAACCTTTAACTATAATTTCTACTCCTTCAATCGCTGTTTTAGTAGAAGAGTCATAAATAACTCCGTTAACTTTATTTTGGGCATAAGTCATTGAACCCGTAAATAAAACTCCTAAAACTAATAAACTTTGAAATCTTTTCATTTCTGTTGATTTGTTTGAAAATTATTAAAATTTGAAGCAAAATTATAAGAATATCATAACAAAAAAGCCTTTTTACACTGATTTAATACAAAAATAACATATAAACAAAATTCAAAATCAATTAACAATAAAAAAAAATATCATTAAAAAAATATAAGAAATAATAAGATTTTATTTTTTTTTAGCATAAAAAATAAAACAAGCAATAATGCATTTTTAAAACATTCGTGCAAACGAACATTAAACAGAAGATAAAAAACAGTCAAATAGAAACATCATAAAACAAAAAAAAGTGACTAATTAGCCACTTTTTGATATACATTATTTTCTTTTTTGATATCTGCCATATAATCAGAAGGATCAATGATAATGGTTTTAATAGTTCCTTTATTTTTATTTATTTCGAAACTATAAGTTGGATATGCCCAATCCCAACCATTAAGAACCGTTCTTGGAATTTCTTTATAAGGATTCTCTTTGTTCCAACGCATTAACGTATTTGGAATATAAAATGTTTCTGTTGTTCCATCTTCGTAAAAAACTGCGATATCTAAAGGCATTGGCATCATTCCGATTCGTTCTAAAGTAACTTTAGTTTTGTCACCGTTAGCTTCAACATCTTTAATTCCATAATCAATCGTATTTACAGTTTGCGTCCAATCTACTAAATACCAATCCAGATTTGCACCTGTTACACGTTCAGCAGTTCGTTTGAAATCGTTTGGAGTTGGATGCGAAAAACGATAATCGTAATAGAAGCGTTTTAAGGTTTTCATAGTATTATCAAAACCAATAACATAAGACAATTGTGTAATGAAAACAGCTCCTTTGCTATAAGCAGAAACTCCGTAATTCATATTATCATTAAAACGATCTGCATGAGTTGAAAGCGGTTGTTCTCCATTTTTTCCAATCATATAATAATAATTATCATACATAGATTTGAAAGGATTTTCGTCTTCTTGATTCTCTTTTTCCATGATTGAATTCACAGCAAAATCAGCAATAAACGATGTAAAACCTTCATCCATCCATCCGTGTTTCGATTCGTTAGTTGCTAACAAATGTTGAAACCACATATGCGCTAATTCGTGAGCCGTAACTCCAATTAAGCTTGGTAAACTACGATTTCCTGTAATCAAAGTACACATTGCGTATTCCATTCCTCCATCTCCACCTTGAATAACAGAATATTGTTTGTATGGATATTCACCTAAAGTAGAATTGAAAAATTGAAGTAACTCAACTGTTTTTGGTTGTAAAGCTTTCCAATTAGCTATGATTTCTTTGTTGTTTTTGTATAAGAAATGTAATTCAACATTGTTTGGTCCCATTACGCGATCATGAATAAAATCTGGATCTGCACCCCAAGCAAAATCGTGAACATTTGGAGCAACGAAATGCCATGTCAATGTTTTTTGTTTCTTTGGGATTTTAACCTCAACACCTACATCTTGATATCCGTGACCGATTTCGTTTGGATTTTGTAAATATCCCGTTCCACCAACTGTATATGATTTATCTAAAGTAAGTTTTACATCATAATTTCCCCAAACACCGTGGAATTCTCTTCCGATATATGGGTCAGCATGCCAACCTTCAAAATCAAATTCAGCCATTTTCGGGAACCATTGCGTCATAGATAAAGCAACACCTTCTTCTGAATTTCTACCAGCTCTACGAACCATAACTGGAACTTGTCCATCAAAATTCATTGTTAATAAAGTAGATTTTCCAGGTAATAATGGTTTAGCTAAATCAACTTCTAAAATAGTTCCAACAACTTTAGTTTGAAGTGCGATTCGATCTTGTTTTAAGTTATTAACTTTCAAAAAGCCAATTTCGTTCGATTTAAGCTTAGATATTTTACTTTCCTTTACCAAGTTACCATCTGCACCCTTAAAACTCTTTACCATGCGTTTATCAGGGTCAGAGATAGAAGTTAATCGTGCATCCATTTCACTACCAGGCTGAAAAGCATTATAATACAAATGATAATAAACACGTTTTAACGTATCTGCTGAGTTGTTGGTATATTTTAATTCTTGTGTTCCTGAATATTGAAATTTATCAACATCCATCTTTATATCCATTTTATAATCGACATGTTGTTGCCAATAACCGGGATTTGGATTGTTATGTTGCGCACTTGCAACAAAACTGATACTTAAGAAAAAGAATAATAGTTTTTTCATGGTTTATAATTTGAAAAAATCCACTTACTACTCAAAGAAAATCTAAGTAATAAGTGGATTTAAAGTTTTAAAATATTTTTAAAATTATTTTCCTCTTGAAACTTTATCTGCTAAAATTAAAGCATTGTAAGCATTAACAAATTTTCCAGAAGTTGAAATTTTTTCGAATTCACGTTTATCATTTTTATCACCAGAAACAATTACTTCTTGATTCACAGTTACACCAGAATCCATGATAATTTGCTTCACTTGATTAGCTGTTAAGTTTGGATAATATGAACGAATTAAAGCAGCAACACCAGCTACGTTTGGAGAAGCCATTGAAGTTCCTTGTAAATATTCGTATTTTCCGTTTGGAGTTGTAGCATAAATCTGAACTCCAGGTGCAAATACATCAACATCTTTGTTTCCAAAGTTTGAGAAATTAGCAATCATTCCTTCACCAAATCTTGGGTTTAAAGCACCAACAACCAAAAAGTTATCAGCAAATTCTTTTGAAGCATTTAAATTTCTATCGTTTGGATAACGATCTACATCTCCAGTTAATGGATTTAAATCTAATGCATCATTTCCTGCTGCAACAACGATTAATACATCTTTAGAAGCTGCATATTTAATCGCATCTTGAACCCATTTATTGTTTTGTGAAAAATATTTACCAAAACTTCCGTTGATAACTTTTGCTCCATTATCAGCTGCATAACGAATAGCTAAAGCAATATCTTTATCGTACTCATCACCGTTTGGAACAGCTCTTAAAGACATGATTTCTGACACTTCAGAAGCAACACCGTCTCCACCTAAACCGTTATTTCTTGATTGAGCAATAATACCAGCAACGTGAGTACCGTGTTTTGCATGTTCGCGATCACCCATTACATCAGCATCACCGTAATTTACATCATTGATATCGTAAGGATTATCACCAACAACAGCTCTACCGTCGAAGTTAACATTTAAGTTAGCATTCATTTGACCATTGTAATAGTCTTTGATATCATTGACATAAGACTGTGTTCTACCAGAAGCAAAAACATTAGTCATTAATTTTTTAGCTTTGATTACATCTTCAGGAGCAGTTTCAAGAATCGTTTCTAAATCTTCTTTTGTATAAACTTCTTTTCCTAAATATTTTACTAATGTAGTATTAGTTGTTTCTAAAATTTCAATACGTTCTTTTAACGGTTCTAACTCAGCAATCTTAGCTTCTAATTCTCCTTTAGCACGTTTGTATTTCATTGATCCGTCATCACCTTTCTTAACGATACGAGTCATTTCAAGATTCTCATCATTAGATTTTCCTAAGAAATTCCAACCATGAACATCACCTTCATAAATGCTGTTTTTATTTTTCTTCTTGTTTGCTTTCGAAGTATTTTTGTTATAAATCTGAGGTTGTAAATCTTCATGATCAATCTCAATTCCAGAATCAATAACAGCAACAATTACTTTATTACCTTTCTTATCCTTGATAATTTCAGCATAAGCACGATCAACAGACATTCCAGGAATTGTATCATTAATAATATCTAAATGGCTCCAACGTTTTAAATCGTTTTCAGATAATTTAGATTTTCTTGTTGGTAAATGATCTGCATTTTCGATTGGTTGTAAAGTACTTAAATTAGGAAGTTTACTTTTTTGAGTACTACAACTTGCTAATGCTAAAGCCAAAGCAGCCGATAAGTAAATTGATTTGTTAATGTTCATGATGTTAAAAATTTATTATTGAATTGGTCAATCATTTTAAAAAAATGTTACACTAAAAATCTAGTTTAACATTGATTAACATAATTTAGAGGATTATTTTGCGGTAAAATTAGCAAAATTTACTAGACTAGAAAATAATCAGAATATAAACTAATGTTAAGAAGCGAGTTTAAACTTAGTATTTCGTAAATTTGCATTTTTAAAAAACAAAATGAACGCAACATATCCAAAGGCAGAAAAATTAAAAAAACAGAAACATATCGATTTACTTTTTAGTGAAGGAAAATCGGTTTCTAAATATCCACTTCGTTTGGTTTATGCTCCGTTGGAAGAAAATGAAGTTCCTTTAGAATTCGGAGTTTCTGTATCAAAGCGGTATTTTAAAAAAGCGGTTGACCGTAATTATTTCAAACGTGTTTTACGCGAAACCTATCGTTTAAACAAAGATTTACTTCATTCAAATTTAAAACAACCTTATGCTATGATGTTTTTTTATCAAACTAAAGAACGTCTATCTTACGCAGAAATTGACTTAAAAACGAAATTATTGTTTGAAAAGTTTGTTGAAACTATCAATAAATAATTTTTAATTTTAGTTAATTCAACTAATAAAACATTAAAAAAAATAAACAAATCATTTTATAACACAAGTATTTTAAGATAATTAAGCTTTTTAAGCAGATTTAATTTTCGATATAATATTTAATTACCTTTGCTCGAAATTTTTATCTATATTCTTGAAATATTTGATAAATTCTAACGGAGTATTATTTTAAATGATTTGATTTGAAACCTCAAAATTCAGGGCATTTTAACAAAATTACTTTTGGTTCACTTTTAGTAACCTTAGGAATTATTTACGGAGACATTGGTACATCACCATTGTATGTAATGAAAGCCATTTTTGGCACAACTGCTATAAAAAAAGATATTGTACTCGGTGCAATTTCTGCAGTATTCTGGACATTAACTATCCAAACTACAATCAAGTACGTTTTTTTAACCTTAAAGGCCGACAACAACGGTGAAGGTGGTATTTTTTCGCTATATACTTTAGTGAAAAAAATCAATAAAAAATGGCTGATTGTTCCTGCAATTATCGGTGGAAGTTCCATGATTGCTGATGGAATTATCACACCTCCAATCTCAATTTCGTCAGCGATTGAAGGTATTCAAATCTATCAGCCTGATATCAAAACCATTCCGATAGTTATTTTAATTATCATTATTCTGTTCTTTTTTCAAAGCTACGGAACCAAAACCATTGGAAAGTTTTTTGGTCCAATGATGTTGACATGGTTCTCAATGTTGGGAATTCTTGGAGCAATGTACACTTTTCAGAACATTGAAATTTTCAAAGCATTAAATCCAGTTTATGCGATTGAACTTTTAAAAGTACATCCCGATGGTTTTTATGTACTAGGTTTTGTTTTCCTATGTACAACAGGTGCTGAAGCTCTTTATAGCGATTTAGGACATTGTGGAATTAAGAATATTCGTATCAGTTGGATTTTTGTAAAAGCAACTTTATTACTAAATTATTTCGGTCAAGGTGCTTATCTATTAACCCGAGAAAACGAAAAGCTTACGCAAATTATTGATGGAAAATCTATAACAGCAAATCCATTCTTCTTGATTATGCCTGATTGGTTTTTACCAATTGGAATTTGTATTGCTACATTATCAGCAATTATCGCTGCTCAAGCTTTAATCACGGGTTCTTTTACGATGATAAACGAAGCGATGCGATTGAATTTCTGGCCAAAAGTTTTAGTGAAATATCCATCTTTAATCAAAGGTCAATTGTATATTCCTTCAATCAACTGGTTGTTGTGTATTGGTTGTATTCTGATTGTTCTTTATTTCGAAGAATCTAGTAATATGGAAGCAGCTTATGGATTAGCGATTGTAATGTGTATGATTTCAACGACAATTTTATTTACTTTTTATATGATTTTAAAAAGATATAATAAAATTTTTATCATTGCATTCTTTATTTTTTATCTAGGATTAGAAATCTGTTTTTTAATTGCAAACATCAGTAAGTTTTCTCACGGAGGATATGTTTCAATAATTGTTGCCGGAATTCTAGTAATCGTCATGACTATTTGGTATTTAGGTAAGAAAATCAGAAAGAATTACACAGAATACGTTAAGCTTAAGGATTACGAAAAAATTATTTGCGATTTAAGTCGAGATGAAACGATTCCAAAATACGCAACGAATTTGATTTACTTAACAAACGCACAAAACAAAGACGAAGTCGAATCTAAAATCATTTATTCGATTTTACATAAACGTCCAAAACGCGCAGATAATTACTGGATGATTCACGTAAACGTTCTTGATGAACCGCACGGAATGGAATATCAAACCAAACGAATTTCTGACAAAATTATGCGTGTTGATTTTTATTTAGGATTCCGTGTTGCTCCAAAAATCAGCGTTTTATTTAAGAAAGTTCTAGATGATTTAACTTGTTCAGGTGAAGTAAACCCAATGAGTACTTACGAATCTTTAAAGAAAAATGATATTATGGGTGATTTCAAATATGTGATTATCGAAAAAGTAATTACATACGATAACGAATTACCTTGGTACGAATCGATTGTTTTAGATGGTTATGCTTTAATTCGTAAAAACAGTATTTCTGAAGAAAAAGCTTTTGGTTTAGATAACAGTTCGGTTAAGATTGAATATTATCCAATGATTTTGCATCCAAAACCAGTAATTGATTTAAAAAGAAGATTATAACAAGAAATCCAGCTATATAGCTGGATTTCTTTATTTTATTTCCATTTGAACATGTGGAATATCATCTTCTAAATACATATCTGAAGTGGTTACAAAACCGTGAGCCGCATAAAACTTTTGTAAATGTTCTTGAGCAGAAATAGTTATTTCTTCGGTTTCGAAATTTTCATGTATTGCTTGAATCGAAGCATTAACTAAAACATGACCAAGATTTAAATTTCGTTTTTCTGGCGAAACTACAACTCTACCAATCGAAGCGGTTTCATATTTAATTCCTTTGTCAAAAATTCGAGCATAAGCAACTAAATCATCATTTTCGTACAGCATAACATGCATTGCTTTTTCATCATAACCATCAATATCCTGATAAACACAATTTTGCTCAAATATAAAGACTTGATTTCTTAAAGATAAGGATTTATACAAATCAAGAAGAGAAAGTTCTTTAAATCGCTTTATTTCAATTTTCATTATTATAGAAATTTATTATTTAATAATTCGTTACATTTCAAAAAAACAGTTTCATAAATCAAAACATGAAATTTTTTTAACGTAACGATTAAAATCTTAATCGGTGATTTTTTGATTCATTGTAATCGATTTATTTCAAAAAGTTAAGGATTTATATCAACCAATGCAAAAAAGTTCTTTAAATCGCTTTATTTCAATTTTCGTTATCATAAAAATTTACTGTTTTAATAATTCCTTCCATTTCAAACAATAAATCGCGTTTTGATTTATATGGATAGTTTACAAATGCTTGAAAAATTAAATATCTATCGTAATACGAATCTTTCAATGCAATATTTAAAAAAGGACCACTCATAAAATCATTTTCCATTTCCCAAGTTCCAGAAATTTCATAACCAGAAAATTCTTGTATTTGAATCGGTTTAAAAGATGGAAAAAATCCAGTTTCAGTTATCAAATAAGAATTCTCGTTTGAACCTTGAATAAAAAGTTTAGAAATCGAATCTTGAACTTTTATTAAATTATCTTCAATATCATCTTTCGAATTTTCAATTGATGAAATCGGAACTTCATAAATTACTAAATTGGAATTTCCTGTTGGCAAGTCTTTCTGAAACCACAAAAAATTATCATGTTCTAAAACCAATTGAAAAGTTTTCGGAATCTTAATCGTACATGCAAAAAACTCTTTGACGATATCGGTATCTAAAAGTTCTTTACGAACTAAAGCATGTTGTTCTTCATTCAATTCAGATTTTCGAAAAACTGAAATAATCGAATCAGCATGTGTATTAAAATTCTGAATCAATTCTTTGTTTGAATTAGCTCGTACAAAAAATAAATTTTGCGGAGTTGCATAAAAACTCTTTTCTAATGTAAATAAATAATCATCCGAATTTGAAAACACTACAATGTTACGAGACGTTTTAGCTTTAGTAGAAAAGATCTCTGGACTGTATTGATCTAAATCAAAAATAGGTTCATCTTTATCTAAACCAAAACCCGTCTGAGCCAATCTTTTTCGAATACTATCACCTACTTCTCCATTCCATAAATCATCTTCGATAACAACCGTAATATGATTCCGCGATCCAAAAGATGGATTTAATTTTCCTGTCGTAATTTCATTCTTCTTTGAACATGAAGTTATACAAACAACAATAAAAATTAAATATAAATATTTCAATTGAATCTTGGTTTAGTGTTTAAATTTTTAATTTCATTCCTGGTTTTAAACTACTTGCATTCTTGATATTGTTTTTCTTCATCAACTGAGCAACAGTAATATTTCCATATTTTTTTGCAATAGAACTTAACGTATCGCCTTTTTTAACTACATAAGTTTTAGCTGCGCTTGAAGCTTTTGATTTTGAACTGTTAGAAGCAATTGCACTAGTCTTTTCAGAAACAATTTCGTCAACAATATTCTTCTCTAGTTTGTAATTTTTTTGATAATTTAAATAAGCATAAATCTTTTTTTCATTTGATGCAAAACGCGAAATTTTATCAATTGGCAAACGCAACGAATGTTTTTCTTGATCATAATTCGGAATAAAATCTAATTTATATTTCGGATTCAATAACTTTATTTCATCAACAGAAATATCTAATAATTCAGAAATTTCAGTGAAAGCAATAGCTTGTTTCAAATGAATAGTATCCGTTTTGATAAAAGGTAAAGTTGCCTTTTTAGGAACTATTCCATGTTCTTTGTGATATTCGTAGATATACAAAGTCGCTAAAAATGCAGGAACATAACCTTGTGTTTCTTTTGGTAAATATTCTCTGATTTCCCAATAATTTGTTTTACCACCCGAACGACGAATCGCTTTAGAAACCGTTCCAGGTCCTGAATTATAAGAAGCTAGAACCATTTCCCAGTTACCGAAAACTTCGTATAAATCTGCTAAATACTTTGATGCTGCATCTGTAGCTTTCAAAGGATCAGAACGTTCATCTACATACGAATTTACTTCTAAACCGTATTGTTTTCCGGTTGGGTACATAAATTGCCAAAGGCCAGTTGCACCAACTCTTGATTTAGCTTTTGGATTTAAAGCCGACTCAACAATCGCCAAATATTTGATTTCCAAAGGTACATTTCTCTTAGCTAAATGTTCTTCGAACATCGGGAAATAGTATTCAGAAACTGCCATTAAACGTTCAAAAGATTTTGATCTGTTTTTTAAGAAGTTTTTGATTACTTTTTCTAGCGTTGGACTGTACTTGATGTCAAATGGATACTTTTTGTCTAATTGAGCTAATCGAGCTTTTAAAACATCGGTTGATAAATCGTAAGCAACATCTTGGTCTAAATAAACGCTATTAATATCCGATTCCATGTTTTCAAACATTTCGTCGTTTAATAATTCGTTTACCCATTTTTTGTCAATGTTTGCTCCAGCTTTGTGGTTCACAAAGGTTTTCTTAATTGAATCTAGGTAAGATTGTGGCGTTTGAATTTCTTTTGGAAGAACTTTAACTTCGACTTCAGTTTCTTGTGCAAAAGTAGTTAAAGAAAAAACTCCAAAAAGAAAAGTGGTAAGGGTCTGTTTCATAATACAAAAGGGCTTATCAACTTTTCAGTTTTTAATTAATTAAATAAGGCATCTTTCAATTTTTTTATTGAAAAGATGCCTTTTGATACTATTTTAAAATAGCTGCAATTCCAGGAAGCGTTTTTCCTTCAAGCATTTCAAGCATTGCTCCACCACCGGTAGAAACGTAACTCATTTTTGGTTCTAAACCAAATTGCTTAACTGCAGCAACTGAATCGCCTCCACCAACTAACGAGAAAGTTCCGTTAGCGGTCGCTTCAGCGATGAAATTTCCTAATGAAATGGTTCCTTGAGAGAATTTTTCTAATTCAAAAACACCTAATGGACCGTTCCATAAAATGATTTTTGATTCAGCAATTACAGGCTTTAAGCTTTCTAATGTTTTTGGACCAACATCTAAACCTTGCCATCCGTCAGGAATTTCGTTTACATTAACAATTTGTGTATTTGCATCGTTTGAAAAACGATCTGCAATTATCATATCGATTGGTAAGTGAATCTGAACATTTTTAGCTTTAGCTTTTTCTATAATTTCCAAAGCTAAATCTAATTTATCGTCCTCAACGATTGAATTACCAATATTACCTCCTAAAGCTTTAATAAACGTAAAAGTCATTCCTCCACCAATAATCATGTGATCGATTTTATCTAAGATATTCTCGATGATAGTGATTTTAGACGAAACTTTTGAACCTCCTAAAACGGCAGTTACAGGTTTTTCTGAACTGTTTAAAACTTTATCTATACTTTCGATTTCTTTAGCTAATAAGAAACCAAAACATTTATTTTCTGGGAAAAATTGTGCTACAATTGTTGTAGAAGCATGCGCTCTGTGAGCCGTTCCAAAGGCATCGTTTACATAAACATCGCCAAGGTTTGCTAATTGTTTTGCATAATTTTCGTCACCTTTTTCTTCTTCAGCATAAAAACGAAGATTTTCTAACAAAATAACATCTCCAGGTTGTGCATTTGCAACGACAGCTTCAACTTCAGCACCAACTGAATCAGAAACAAAAGTTACTTTTTTACCTAAAACTTCTTCTACTTTAGAAACGATGTGTTTCAATGAAAATTTATCTTCAGGTCCGTTTTTTGGTCTTCCCAAATGCGACATCAAAATGGCAATTCCGCCATCGTTAGTGATTTTTTCAATAGTTGGTTTTGCGGCAACAATTCGATTATCGTCTGTAACATTAAAATCTGCATCTAAAGGCACATTAAAATCTACACGTACAATCGCTTTTTGGTTTTTAAAATTGAAATCTTTAATTGTTTTCATTGTGAAAATTAATGGTGTTGAGTTGTTTATAATCCACAAATATAGAAAAATATTAAACTTCTATTTTTTTATCTTATTTTTACATGTGTTAATTAATTCTTAAAATCATAATAATGAAGCTATTAAACAATAAATATCAACCTAAAAAAGTTGAGATTTTATAAAATTTTAAAACATGAACATGGATATAATCGTAATATTTGTTTACAGCATAAGCACTTCTGCGTTGTCAATTATTTTAATTTTAGACCTTGCTCGCATCGCAACATTTTTGTTTTATGATAAAGATAAAAATCAAGTGTCAAAAAAATTAATGGTTAAACCACTTGTAGGAACAAAGATATATTCTTTACAAAATATTTTGGCTGCTTGTATCTTAATTCCTTCGATGTATTTGATTCTAAAAGTTGGTGTAAGAATCAACATTTATGTTTTTTATCTTCTAAATGCTATATTTTTTTTCTTCATTACATCAATAGCTTTTGTCCAAAAAAAACTACAATTAGAAATCGAATCAAGAAAAAAAGCAAAACTAATTTTTATACTAGAAATTGGAATTTTAATCGTTCTAGGAATTTTACATTTCTATTTGGATTTTGGTTTTGATTTAATAAACAACAAAGCATAAAAAAACTCAACATTCCTGCTGAGTTTTGTATGTTTGTTTTGTATGTTTAGTAAGCTGCCGTAAAACGTTGTTTAACAAAATGTGGAAATTCTAATTCATCAACAATTGCAACAGCGACATCTTCAGCAGATAAAATACTTCTTCCTTCATCGTTAAAAACAGGTTCATTCAATCCAGTTCTATAAGCGCCTTTACGAACACCAGAAGTTCCAGGATGCATTTCTAAAGCTGGACTAAAAAACGTCCAATTTAGAATTAGATTTTGTTTTAAATGATTAAAATAATCACGAGCTGCAGTCGCACCAGGTTTTATTTGAGAAGGAAAATCTGCTCCGTCAACAAATTGATTTCCATCTTTATCATACAAACTTCCAGCACCGCCAACAACTATAAAACGTTTGGTACCAGCAGCAATTACAGCCTTTTCGATAGCTATTGAACCTTTTAAAAAATCTTCATATAAATTTGGATTTGTCCAACCGGCATTGAAAGAACTAATAACAGCATCGGCCGCATTTATAGCATTGACAAATTTATCGGTTTCATTGATGTCCAAAGATTCGCATTCGACGTGTTTTATTCTTGGAAGTTTACTAATATCTCTAGCAATTGCTTTAACAGAATGACCGCGGTCAACTAATTCTTGTAAAATCTTTAAGCCCACAAAACCAGAAGCTCCAACTAAAACTACTCTCATATTTTTTGTTTTTTGAATTGATTAAGAAAAATTGAATAAAACACACAAAATGTTCATTTCTATAAAATTAAGGATTTATTTATTAAAAATAATTTTATTTTTACTGATAATTTCCCGCTATTTTACTGGGAAAATTCAAGCATTTTTTATAAATTTGAAGTATGAAGTTTTCTAAAATAATTGGTCAACAAAACATAAAAAAGCACTTAACTCAAAGTGCTGGTTCTGGCCGAATTCCTCACGCACAATTGTTTATCGGACCCGAAGGTTCGGGTGTTTTACCAATGGCAATCGCTTATGCGCAATATATTATTTGCAAAAATATAGGCGAAGAAAATGCTGGTGGAAATGCTGCTTGTAATTTAAAATTTGAAAATTTTCAACATCCAGATATTCACTATGTTTTTCCAGTTGCAACTAACGAATCTGTTGGAAGTAAACCGATAAGTGATAATTTTATGGACCAATGGTTTGAGTTTCTAAAAACTGATATTTACGGAAACATTAACGATTGGTACGAACATCTTGATATTAAAAATAAACAAGGAAACATCAGTGTTCACGAAGCAACAAACATTATAAAAAAACTTTCTTTAAAATCGTTTGAAGGTGGCTACAAAGTGATGATTATTTGGATGGCTGAAAAAATGAATACCGAAGCTTCAAACAAATTATTAAAACTACTTGAAGAACCAACAGATAAAACGGTTTTCATCTTAATTGCTGAAGATGAAAAAGCAATTTTACAAACGATTTTATCACGTTGTCAGGTTTTACATTTCAATAAACTTGCTGCAAATGATATTCAAGAAGCGTTAATAAATTACGAAAATTGTGATGTTTCTGAAGCTGCAATTATTGCAAATTCCTCTCAAGGAAATTATAACAAAGCATTAAAAATATTAAATCATACAGAAAATGATTTACCTTTTGAACAATGGTTTATTACTTGGGTTCGTGCGGCTTTTCGTGCAAATAAAAATGCTAAAGTAATTTCTGATTTAATCAATTGGAGCGATGAAATTTCTGCAATTGGACGAGAAAAACAAAAGAAATTCTTGGAATATTGTATGGAAATGTTTCGTCAAGCTTTGTTAATCAATTACAAAGTGAATGAATTGGTTTATATAAAACCTGAAGATGCAACATTTAAATTAGAAAATTTTGCTCCGTTTGTAAACGATAAAAACATTTTAGATATTTATCAAGAACTGTCTGACGCTATGTATCACGTGGAACGCAACGGAAATCCTAAAATTATATTTACAGACTTATCGATCAAACTTACAAGATTGATTCACAGAAAATAAAAAAACCGATTTCAATATGAAATCGGTTTTTTAAATTATAATTTGTAGGTGAATTTTTGAATTAATTGAGCTCTTTCAGCATCTGAAAAACCCAATTGATTTTTTATAAAAGCATCAATTCCACCATATTTGTTATCAATAATATCAAAAGAAGCTTGTAGATATTTTTTATTTACACTCATAACAGCTTCGATTGCAGCGGGTTCAATTTTATCTCCATAACCTAATTTCGAAACATTTTTCATCAAATCTTCAATTTTAGCTTTGGTATAAAAATTAGTCATTTCATATTCATCCAAAATTGTCTTACGATCAACGTTCAGAATAGAAAGAATCATCGCAGCTGTAAAACCTGTACGATCTTTTCCAGCTGTACAATGGAAAATACTTGGATAATCATATTCAATAAAAATTTGATGTAATAATTTATTAAATTTAACTGCATCTTCATTTGCGAAACTTTTGTAAGTATCAATTAAAAGCTGCTCAGCATCAGCTTTTGTAAATGAACCTTTAGCCATTTTAGCTTGCAAACCTTGTAACATACCACTATCGTTATCAGCAAAAATTGGAAAATGCTCGTAACTAATGTTTTTAGGAAGATTATCTTTCGCTGTTTTAATTTCAAAATCAGATCTTAAATCAAAAACTCGTTGAATATCCAAACCATGAATATAATTAAATTCAGAAGAAAGTAATGCATTCAAAGCATCTGAACGATAAAAACGACCCCAATTTACATAACGCTCGTCTTTAGTTTTAATTCCACCTAAATCTCTAAAATTATCTAAATCATTGATAATCAATTTACGTTCTGCAACCATTAATGTATCTTTAGCAGGTGTGATTACAGCATAAAAAGGACGAGGTAAATTTCTTGGTAATGAAATCGAAGAACCGTCAATTCCATAACAAGATTTCCAATTGATATTTGTTGGAGAAAACCCTTCAAAAACTTGATATTTTCCAGGTTTACTAAAATTTAATTCAATCGAATTGACATCGGAAATGATATAAACATCCTCATGTAACGTACGATTAAAATCTTGTGCAAAAATTTGAAATGAAGCAAAAAAGCATCCAATTATAAAATATTTTTTCATAACTAAATTATTATTTTTTATAAAGATACAGATAAAAAAATTATCAAGAAAATAAGAAAAATGATTAAAAAAAAACCGAAATCAAATAGAAATCGGTTTATTAAATTATAATTTGTAAGAAATTTTTAAATTAAGTGGTAAAATAAAATCACTAGTAGAATAATCCTTATCCCATTTAAAACCATATCCAGCACCAATTCCCACTTCATAACCAAAATTTGATTTACCAAAATTTCTACTTATGTTCCACATCGGAGCCAAATAAAACTGATTATAAATTGAGATATTTTCAGAACTTTTAATCGTAGCATAATCACCAAAATACTGAGCTTTCAATGAAATAAAATTTCCAGAATTGTTTTTCAAATTCAAACCTTTGTTCTCACGTTTAGCTAAATTGTAATAATAACGCCCTTCAGCAGATAATGATGGAGCCAAAATAAAATCACTTGAATCTTCATCAAAAAAAATTCCACCTTCGTAACTAAGTTCCCCTTTTACAGTAATATTCTTACTTAAAACATGCTCGTATGAAAATCCGAAACCTAGAAAATTATAATTTACTTCAAAAATATTTTTCAATGTAGATTCTTGAATTTCAGTATTTTCTTGTGCGTAAAAAGATGTTGATAGTAATAAACTAACTAAAAAAGTTATTTTTTTCATTTTAAAAAATTTTGACAAAGATAATGTTTAAACATCAAGTGTAGCCTTGAATAATCTAAGTTCTTCCCAAGAAATGGTATCTCCAACTTCGGCTTTTATTTCAGTTAACGATTTATCACCGTAATCTTTGAACGCATTTTCTAAATCTTTGATTCTATTTTTTGGAATAATTTCAGAAATTTTAATCTTCTTTTGACTGATTAATTTAGCTAAATGACCGTAAATAGTTTGTGGTGTTAGCTTTCTGAAATCGGCAATTTCTTGTACCGTTTTCTTTTTCAACCACAATTCAAATGTAACATCAGTTGTTACTTTTTTCTCAGATTTTTGAATCACTTTTTTCTCGTAATAACCTTCATCAGCTGCGTCATCATCATCAAAATTCAAACTCGTTTTAGAAATAATATCCTGAATCGTAACCAAATGATTGATTCGATATTCTGCTAATGAATTCAATTTCAAAGTTTCCTTTGTAATCGGTTGACCATCTGCAATAGCAAGCATAATCCGATTCATCTTTTTTAATTGTAAAACCATCTGAATTTGAATGGTTTCCAAATCCAAAAGTTCTTCATAAAATCCACGCATTTTTTTTGTACGCTTAACTTTTTCTAATGTAAACAATGTTTCAAAAGCCAACTGGTCTAATTTCGGATAAAAATATTCATAAGCCTTTTCAAATCGCTCTTGTAGGTACGTCAAATTTGGCGTATTTGAAGAATATATCGAATGAATTTGTTTTATGAAATTCTCAGCGTGTTGAAAATTTGTTTTTATACGCTCTAACTGCTGTTGTGCCCAAGAAAAATACTGATATTTCTTACTTTTCTCAGATTCAAGTTCAAATGTTTTAACCAAACGTACCCAATCCATCATTGGTTCAAACCAAGAAAAAGTTTGTATTAAACTGATTTTTAAGAAATTTTGTGTTTCAAATGATAAATCTTGTTCTAAAGAATCCGCATCTTTTTTGTTCTTAGAATAGTTAATTACATCTTCATCCGCAGAAATACCATTCAAATCTATCTCAGAAAGCAAAATAAGCCCATTTAAGCTACGTAAACGAGAAAGAGCTACATAAGCCTGCCCAGCGACAAAAACGTTCGATACATCGAGCGCAGCTTTATCAAAAGTTAAACCTTGCGATTTATGAACCGTAATTGCCCAAGCAAGTTTGATTGGATATTGGGTGAAAGTACCTAAAACTTCTTCTTCAACCTGCTTAGAATCAGCATTTATCTTGTAACGAATATTCTGCCATTCGTATTTATCAACTTCAATTGTTTTTTTATCTTCAGGAAAATAAACCAAAATTTCTTGAGCTGATAAAGATGAAATAATTCCCATCTTTCCGTTGTAGAATTTTTTTTCGTAGGATATGTCGTTTTTAGTGAAGATAATTTGAGCGCCGACTTTTAAACACAGCTCATATTCCATCGGAAAAATCTTTTCAGGGAATTCTCCGACAATCTCAGGAAGATAAATATGTTCTTGTTCTTTTAAATTTTCAAGAGCTTCGTTATTAATTTTATCTGCTTTGGCATTGTGCGTAGTTAACGTAATATAACCTTTTTCTTTTTTGAAATCGAATTTAGGATTTACGTATTTATTCAAAATCGATAAATCATTCTTGGTAATTTTGTTATTACGTAGATTATTTAAAATCGAAATAAAAACATCATCTGATTGACGATAGATTTTATTCAATTCTACATACAACGGCGGAAATTGATCTAAACATTTCGCATTGAAAAAATAAATTCCATTGTAATAATTTTTTAAAAAATACCATTCTTCATTTTTCACAACAGGCGGAAGTTGTAACAAATCACCAATAAACAAAACCTGAACACCACCAAAAACAGAATCATTTCTACGAACAGTTCGAAGCATCAAATCCATCGCATCTAGAACATCTGCACGAAGCATACTCACTTCATCAACAATCAAAAGTTCCATATTTTTTATTACGGCTTTTTTGATGTTGTTCATCTTTGAATGGCGAATCAAAGTAGAATAATTCTCGAATCGGAAATATTCTGAATCGGAATTTATAAAATCATACGTTGGTAAAAAGGTTGCAAACGGAAGTTGAAACAACGAATGAATTGTTACGCCACCAGCGTTCAAAGCAGCAATTCCAGTTGGTGCCACAACCACAGTATTTTTATGCGTTGTAGAAACAATTTCTTTTAACAAAGTCGTTTTACCAGTACCAGCCTTTCCTGTAAGAAAAATAGAACGATTGGTTTGGTTGATAAATTGTAACGTTAAAGCGGCTTCACGTGAAACTTCCATTTGAATTTAATTTATTTTGGAATTTACTAAAAATGAAAATGCCACCCAAATTTCGAGTGGCATTTAATATATTTTAAAGAATCTTATTTTTTAGTTTCTTTTTTATCTTCTGTAGTTTTAGAATCTGAAGTTGTTGCTTTATTTTCATAAGCTTCGTTCATTAATTTCAAAACTTCTGCAGTAATATCAGAACCTTCTTTTGCATACAAAACAGTTGAAGCATCTCCAGTTCCAAGAACATAATCGAAACCTTTTTCAGCTCCGTATGTTTTAATGAATTTTTTCATTTTAGAAACTAAACTGTCACGTTCAACAGCAGATTCTTCTTGAAATTTTTGCATGTAGTTTTGTTCTTTCTGAGCTAAAGTTTGTTGACGTTTTCCTAATTCAGCTTCGCGTTGTTGTGCCCATTCCATTCCTTTTGATTGCGCGTTCTTTTGTAAATCTGCAACATCATTTTGGAATCTTCTCATATCTCCTTCAAGCTCGCTCTGCATTTTTTCAGACATCGCTTTAAACTTTGATTCGAAATCAACAGATTCTTTATATTCTTTCATCAACTTTTCAGTATCGATATAAACGATGTTTTGAGAACCAGCAGAAATTTCTTTTGTTTCTGGATTAGTTGAAGTAGTTTCAGATTTATCTCCACATGAAATTAATGCTGCAGCAAAACCTACAAGTAAAAAAATTTTTTTCATTTTTAAAAGCTTGATTATTTTTTTGTAAAAGTATGACATTTTTTTTAAAAGCAATAATTTTTTAAAATTTCACATGTATAAATAAATCTTATAGTAAATTTCAAAAAACTAATAAATCATCTATTAAAAACGACCTTCATATTTGCGATTTAAGACACTTTTAAAAAATCTGAATATATAAATACATTTTAAACTTAGATTATAAAAAATAAATATCTTATTTTAAGTTTTCCAAAAAATAAACGTGAGAAGAATACTCTTTGGTACTTTTTCCTTTTAAATTTGAAATAACTCCAATATAAAATGCTCTTAATAGATTCATTTTACCAGAACGATATTTTTCAGATAAAAGTGAAACATAAAAACTATCAAAATACATCGGCTTGATATGTATCAATTGCATTTGATAATTTTGAAATATTTTTTTTATCGAAGTTTTACTAAAATGCCAAAGATGTCTAGGTACATCATACGCAGCCCAATCTGATTTATAAAAACTCGCATCATACGATTTATAATTCGGAACAGCAATTATTAAAAGTCCATCTGGTTTTAATAAAGTTTTGATTTGCTTGATTTGTTTATCCAAATCTGGAACGTGTTCTAAAACGTGCCACATGGTAATAACATCGAACGAATGTTTTTGATAAGAATCTAAATCATCAATCAGATTTATATTTTTAGATTTTGAAATTGCTTTTGCTTTTTCATTTGGTTCAAAACCGAAAACGTTCCATCCTTCTTCTTTTGTTCGAAACAAAAAATCACCAGTTCCACAACCGATGTCAAGAATAGAAATTGTACTTTTCTTAAATGATTTTATCCAACTAATTTTATCGTTTAAGGTTTTCTTCTTTACAGTTTGATAAACCTTTTCGAAAAGATTTCGTGAACCATCTGTATGGGAAATATAATCTTCACTTTCGTAATATTTTCCAAGTTCAGATAATACTGGAAATGGATTTGTTTTTAATAATTCATATTCTGAATCTTCGAATAATTCAAAAGATTCTTTAGAAATGGAATGGTCTTTTACGTCGATGAATTTCTTGTTGAAATGAAACATTTTACTTTTTAATTATATTTCTTAGCGAGAATAAGATGCCGAAATTACTATTTTTTTAAACATAATTTCAAATAGAAATAGAGAAATTTTAAAAAGATTTTTAGAACAGGTTCCCTACTACATTTTAAAAAATAAGAATGATAAGAAATATAACTCCGTCAGAGTTTAAAACTCTGACGGAGTTATTTAAATAAAAGGGAATATTCATTTAAAAAAAATTAATTATTCAATGATTGAAATATTTTAGTTTATAACAAAACGTAAAAATCTTTTATATTTTAAAAATCTTAAAATCTGAAATTCGTTCTTGAAATTCGTTCTTGAAATTCGTTCTTGAAATTCGTTCTTGAAATACATTCTTGAAATACGTTTTAAAAAATTAAAGATTGAAAGATTAAAGATTGAAAGATTGAAAGATTAAAAAATTGAAACATAGAATTGATAAATAAATATCAAAAACACTTCTATCCTATTTTGTTTTTATAATATATTTTAATACTAAATCAATTTAAAATTATAAACTATTTAAAATACATTCTTGAAATATATTCTTGAAATACATTCTTGAAATTCGTTCTTGAAATTCGTTCTTGAAATT
>NZ_RQVQ01000037.1:0-246 GCF_003865405.1 Paenimyroides tangerinum | reverse complement strand
TTCTTGAAATACATTCTTGAAATACATTCTTGAAATACATTCTTGAAATACATTCTTGAAATACGTTTTAAAAAATTAAAGATTGAAAGATTAAAAAATTGAAACATAGAATTGATAAATAAAATCAAAAAAAACTTCTATTACAATTTAATTTTAAATCAATTTAATATTATAAACTATTTAAAATACATTCTTGAAATACATTCTTGAAATACATTCTTGAAATACATTCTTGAAATACATTCT
>NZ_RQVQ01000036.1 GCF_003865405.1 Paenimyroides tangerinum | reverse complement strand
CAGAAGCGCTTTCTAAAGGTAGCTTTGTATTAGAATCAATAATTTTTCCATTCAAAACTTGAGAATTCATCTGAATAATAAACAAAGTAAAAAAAATAAGTATAAATTTTGGCATATCAAATGGTTTTGTTTTAAATATACAAAAAAAGGTCTAACTCATAAAGTCAAACCTTTTTAAATACTTAAATTCTGTAATAATAATATAAAGTATAAGCTTATTTTTTAATTTAAAGAGAATTAAAATACGTATTTAACTCCTAACGAAAGACCATTAAGTAATCCAGAATTAACATCTAATCCGAAAGTTGTTGTTGCATCTCCACCTTTAGGTTTAGCACTTTCCCAACC
This sequence comes from Paenimyroides tangerinum, assembly GCF_003865405.1. Lineage (GTDB taxonomy): Bacteria > Bacteroidota > Bacteroidia > Flavobacteriales > Flavobacteriaceae > Flavobacterium > Flavobacterium tangerinum. Next base: position 29,999 of record NZ_RQVQ01000036.1, on the reverse strand, counting down.
TAAAACTCCTAGTTTTGCCTCAACAGACCAATTACCAGTTATGAAATAATCCATACCAACACCAACATTTACACCAACTGAAGAAGCTTTAGCTTCACCGTATTTAGCAAATTTTAATGGAACTGCTGCTTCACCAAATAACAAAAAGTTATCTGTAACTCCCCAATATTTTCTAGCTAAAGGTTGTACAATAAAAGTACCACCATTTACTTTATCTCCTCCGTCCGCTTTTGCAGATTCACCAGTATAACCTATTGCTAATCCAACTGCAGTTGTCGGAGCTATAAAAGTACCAACAGCTGGCAGAACTGTAAAAGAAGAAGTCGTTGTTTTTGCTGTTAAATCAGTTTTTGGGGTTACTGTTGAGGAAAAATTTACTTGTCCCATTAAAAACCATTTACCTTTAAATCCATCTTGTGCGTTTGCAGCGAATGCAGTTAAAGCGATTACTGCTAAAATTACTTTTTTCATAATTATCAATTTAATTTTAACCAAATTTAACACTTTGAAACACTTAAAAAGATGATTATAATCATAATACTTTAAAAAAAACAGCTCGAAAGGTCAATTAAACAAATTATTAATAATTAAAAAAAAGCCGAAAGAAATTCTTTCGGCTTTAAATCATATTACTGAGTTAATCTTGAAAATCGTTTGTTACTTTCAGGAAAATCTATACCATAAGCAAACAGAATAATGAAACCATAAAATAATGAATTCAATACCAAATTCCAATTCATAGCAACTAGATGAAAAGGCTCACTTTCGAAACAAGTAAAAATGATACCAACCACGATAGAGATTAAAGCCAACCATTGATAAACTCGCATTCCTGAAAAATAGGGCGTTTGAGGTTCTCCTCTTAAAGATTCTTCCACAAAACGAAAACTTCCATTTAAAATAAGATATATTCCTGTAATAAAAGTAACAGGTAAACCTAAGCTAACTAATCTAATCAAAATGAAAAAAGTCAAGAAATTAGAAGCAATAGAATAAAATTGAGTTGGAAACAAATTCTTACCTGCCCAACCAGCAATTTTATTCACTCTTGATTTTGGATGATTAAAACAAATTCCTAAAGTATTTGTAGTTGGTTTTCCATGACAACAACCTTGAACCAAACATCTAAAACGTCCAAAAAACTGAATCGGACTAGCTGCCAAAGAAGCGATTCCTAGCAAATAAAAAAAGCTAAAATCCGAAAATATGGCTATAAAAACAATCGTAATAAAAACACCAATTATACTTCCGTAATATCCATAAGGACGTAAAAGTGCAGGTGAACCTTCAACAAATTGTGCCCAAAGTCCAGCCCCAATAAATCCTGAAATTCCAATTAAATAAATAATATAAAGATTATCTGGCAAGCAAATTCCCATTATCAAAAATCCAGCAATTCCACCCAATGCAGCGTAAATCCCATGGTTAATAATTCTGATTTTTCCTATTCGCCATTCCTTCCAAGAGTTTGAAATTCGTTCGCAAAAAGCTAATACTTTTTGATAAATCTTAATACGTTTATCTACCATATAAAAAGCAAGAACTCCAAAAAGAACATCTAAAATAGTATGATTAAAAGTTGTCAAACAACTTAGTATAATTAAAATTGAAATAATCCAACCTAAGAATTTAAAATTTGGAAATCGAATTGAAAAATATTTCAAAAAAATCAAAGCCCAAAAAACATGAAAAGACGGAAGTGCAGCTGTTTCTCCATCTAATGTTCTTCCCGTAATAATCAAATTTGTGAAGTGATTTACGTTATCTATAGAATGATATTCTACAATAAAAGGAAAAACTAGATAACAATAGAAAATGATGCACATACCAGTAATTGTGTCAAATATAAATTTGCGACAAACTTGATTGGTTTGAATCAAAAAAGGAATCAATCCGATGATTGGATAAGCGAGAATATAAGGAATTACGCTAAAATCATAAAAAGGAATGAAATTATCTAAAACTATTTTAGTGGAAATGGCATCATTAGGAGTTCCAAGAAATATGAAACTTTGGTAGATTAAAATCCAAGGCAAAAATATCCAAACATAAAGCAACAATCTATTTTTTAGACTTAATTTATTTTGATTGTTTTCAGGAAAATCAAAAAATGTTCTATGCGTTTGATGATTAAAACTTTTAGAAATTATCTCGTTTTCAAATCCATTTACGTAAGCTAAAATCAAAAGAATAAAAATAGGAGAAATCAACCAAAAGCATGAAGCTGATTGAAAATACATACTTACGCCAAATGAAACAAAAACAGCTCCGACATAAATTGGATGATGAAATAAACCGTACAATCCCGAACTTACATAGTTTTTTGGAGGAAATCCATTCATTGGCAAACCTTTTCCTTTGAACCAAAGATTAAGCATTGCACCAATTATCAAAACAAATCCAACAATTGACAATCCGATGGATAGAATTGGAAAATCAGGAACAGGAAGTTGAATTAATGATTCTGTTTTTGAAGTCCAGAAAACTAAAAATACAGGAAGAATCGCACAAAAAACAAATGCGTAAATGAATTTTTGTAGAAATATTTTTAAATTTCCCATAAGACTGTTTCGTAAAGCGAAAAACCATTTTCAGAGTTTTCTGGATTTATAAGTGTTGATTGGCTTTTAAATTTCATTTCTCTAGAATTAAGAAATTTATTCTTGAAAAATATTTTTAAGAATGGATATGAATCTGCAATTTGCAATAGTTTTTCGTCTTTGATAGAGATAGGATTTTCAAAGAGTAATTTTGTATTTTGATTTTTGAAATGTATTTCATTATCACTGATGTCCACATCTTCAATTAATTTTCCGTTCCAAAATACTTTTTTTAATGGCTGTTTTCCAATCCATTCAATCCAAATAATGGTATGGTTTTCTGAAAGAAATCTACCCCATTTTAAAGTTGAAATTGGCATTTTCCACGGAACAAAATTCATTTCTAAAATCTCAGAATAACCCAATCCCGAAAACATTTGATTATTTATTTCTACTTCAAATTCAGCTTTGGGAACGATGCAATTCCAATTGATTTTAGAATTATTTTCTTGCCATAAAACCTCAGAAATCGAATGAGATTGAGTATCCCAATTTCCAGAAATTTTTAGGCTTGAATTTGAAAATGATGAATTATTTAAACCAATAATTGATTTTCTTAGTTTACTTATTTCTTCTGTAGTTTCATCTAAAGACAAAATGAAAGATGAATAAGGAATTTTGAAACCAAATAATTTTAATTCTGCATAATACAAGATTAAAGCATTTCCTTGTTTATCGATTCCATCGAAATAGTATTTTTTGAGATTAAACATAGTGGTTGGAAAACTTTTAGGTTTCAAATATATTTCAATTAACTTTCTTAACAAAATATCACTTTTACAAAAATATCTCAAACAAAAAAGGCAACTCTTTCGAATTGCCTTTTGATATTTTAAAACTAAAAATTAGTATCTGTAATATTCTGGTTTGAATGGTCCTTGAACCTCAACTCCAATATATGCAGCTTGTCCTTCAGATAAAGTTTCTAATTCAACACCTAATTTAGCTAAGTGTAAAGCAGCAACTTTTTCATCTAAATGTTTTGGTAACATATAAACATCATTCTCATAATTAGCCGAATTTTTCCATAATTCAATTTGAGCTAATGTTTGGTTAGTAAATGAATTCGACATTACAAAAGATGGGTGACCTGTAGCACAACCTAAGTTTACTAAACGTCCTTCAGCTAAGATAATGATATCTTTTCCGTTTACATTGTAAATATCAACTTGTGGTTTAACTTCTTTTTTAGAAGCTCCGTAAGTTGCGTTTAACCAAGCCATATCGATTTCATTATCGAAGTGACCGATGTTACAAACAACGGTTTTGTCTTTCATTTTCTCGAAGTGACGACCAACAACGATATCTTTATTTCCTGTAGTTGTGATGATGATATCAGCATTTCCAACAACAGTATCTAATTTTTTAACTTCGAAACCGTCCATTGCAGCTTGTAAAGCACAAATTGGATCAATTTCTGTAACTGTTACAATAGAACCAGCTCCACGGAAAGAAGCAGCAGTTCCTTTTCCTACGTCACCGTATCCACAAACAACAACACGTTTTCCAGCTAACATTAAATCTGTAGCACGACGAATTGCATCTACAGCAGATTCTTTACATCCGTATTTGTTATCGAATTTAGATTTTGTAACAGAATCATTTACATTGATTGCAGGCATTGGTAAAGTTCCAGCTTTAACGCGCTCGTATAAACGGTGAACTCCAGTTGTAGTTTCTTCAGATAATCCTTTGATTCCAGCAACTAATTCTGGATAACGGTCAATAACCATATTTGTTAAATCTCCACCATCATCTAAAATCATGTTTAATGGCTGACGGTCTTCACCGAAGAACAAAGTTTGTTCAATACACCAATCAAAAGATTCTTCATCTAAACCTTTCCAAGCATAAACTTGAATTCCTGCTTCAGCAATTGCTGCAGCAGCTTGGTCTTGAGTTGAGAAAATATTACAAGAAGACCAAGTTACCTCAGCTCCTAAAGCTTTTAATGTTTCAATTAAAACTGCTGTCTGAATCGTCATGTGTAAACATCCAGCAATACGAGCTCCTTTTAAAGGTTGCTCATCTTTATATTCAGCTCTTAAAGCCATTAAACCTGGCATTTCAGCTTCAGCTAATTCGATTTCTTTTCTTCCCCAAGCAGCTAATGAAATATCTTTAACTTTATAAGGAACGTAAGGAATTACTTCTTTATTCATAGTTTATCTTATATTTGTGTAAACAAAATTTTAAGCAAATTTAGTGAATTCCTTTTTAATTGCACTAAATTAGATTCTTAATAAAGCGTTAAGAGATTTAACATTCAACAAAGTCAACAAAACAATGCCTTTTTACAAAAAAATTGAACTAAATAATTCAACCAATATTTACGTTTGGAAAATCACTGAAGATTTTGACACCATATTTAAAGAAACTCCGCTTAGAGATGTTAGTTTAGCACGATTAGAAAAAATGCTTTCTAAAACCCATCAGTGCGGATTTTTGAGTGTTCGACATTTATTGAAACAAGCTGGATATTCTGATTTTGATTTGATTTATGATGAAAACGGCAAACCGAATTTAAAAGACGGAAAACACATTTCAATCACGCATTCGTTTGGGTTTTCGGCAATTATTATAAGTAATGAAAATGTTGGAATTGATTTAGAAATGAATCGTGAAAAGATTATTCGAATTGCTGATAAATTTATCGATTCTGAATTTGATTATTTAGATAAACAAAATCAATACATTGAGCAGTTAAGTGTAATTTGGGGCGCCAAAGAAGCTTTATATAAAATGTGTAATTCACGAAGTTTGAGTTTTAAACAAGATATGCACGTGTATCCATTCAATTTGAATTCTGAAATACTTACGGCTCATATTGATTCAAAGCAATTAAATTTCAACAAAAATTTCCATTTGCATTTTGAGAGTTTTGAAAATTACACTTTAGTTTATGGATTAGAAAACAATGAATAAAACACAATTACATACCGAATTAGATTTTAAAGCCGTTCGAAGTTCGGGTGCTGGCGGGCAAAACGTGAATAAGGTTTCAACCAAAGTTATTTTAAATTGGAACAGCATAACCAGTTCGGGGTTATCCGAAAATCAGTTAATCCTTATTCGTGAAAAATTAGCTAACCGAATTAATAAAGAAGGAATTTTAATTTTAGAATGTGACGAAACTCGAAGTCAACTTAAAAACAAAGAACTCGTAACCAAACGTTTTTTCTATTTATTAGAAAATGCATTGATTGTTGCCAAAAAACGTATTGCGACTAAAATTCCAAAATCGGTAATTCGTAAACGATTAAACGATAAGAAAGTTAATTCGGAGAAAAAGCAAAATAGAAATTTTAAGTTTTAGAATAATGAAAAATGACATGAGAATTACGTTTGCTTGGTTTGGAACTTTGATGTTAAGTCCGATAATTATAATTACATTTCTTTTAATATCCACTGAAGCCACACGGTTTGAAATCAAAGATTTTTTCACTGCTTACTTTTTATTTATAATAATTGGAATTTTATTTGCTATTCCAATGCTATTACTTTTATTGGTTTTTAATTATTATTTTCAAAAACATAATTGGTGGAACAAAACAACCATGAGTTCATTTGGAACTGTGTTTATATTTTTATCTTTTTTGATGACTACTCAAAATTTTTATTCAGATTTAAAATCATTTGTTTTTCCTGGTATTTATTCAATATTTTTTATAATTTTAACATTCTGTGTTCATAAAATCAATTTATATGAACTAAGAAATAAAATCAAAAAATGGTTTTAAACTTTTAAAATAACAAAATCTATGTTACCATTTTTCAAATACTTAATTATGTTTTTTGTGGTAATTGCACTCGGTGGAATTGGTGCAATCATTGACTATTTTTTAGGAACTGATATTTTTAAATACATTATGACTCCAATAGCTTTATGGATAATATATTTCAGATTAAGAAAACGAAAAGTAGCCTAATTTAATATTTACAAAACAACTACTGTTCTTATAAAAAAAGAATTATATTTGCCACGTCTCAAAGGGGTGCCAATTACGGCTGAGATCATACCCAATGAACCTGGGCAGGTAATGCTGCCAAGGGAAATTACAGACTTTTCGAGTGCACGCGAAAGGTCGCATATTTATATATCTATATTATTAATCAAACAAAATAACGCCCCTTTTATTTGTAAAAGAATTTTTACGAATGAAAACAAACTTTTTGTTATTTACACTTACTGGAACTTTATTATCCGCAAATGTTAATGCTCAAACCGAACAACCTAAAGATTCGGTTTCTTATGAAACTTTAGATGAAGTTTTAATTCAGGCCGTTCGTGCCAACAAGAAAACACCAATGGCTTTTTCTAATTTATCTAAAGAAGAAATCGCTAAGAAAAACCTAGGTCAAGACATTCCGGTTTTAATGAATTTTATGCCTTCTGTAGTTACAACAACCGATGCAGGAAATGGAGTTGGTTACACTGGAATTCGCGTCCGCGGAAGCGATGCAACTCAAGTTAATGTGACTTTAAACGGAATTCCGTATAACGATTCTGAATCACACGGTTCTTTTTGGGTAAATATGCCCGACTTTGCATCTTCGTTAGAAAACCTGCAATTGCAACGCGGTGTTGGAACATCAACCAATGGATCTGGAGCTTTCGGTGCGAGTTTAAATTTATTAACCGATGCATTCTCTGAAAAAAGTTCAGGCGAAATTTCAAATTCTTTTGGAAGTTATAATACGCGAAAACATACCGTTAAATTTTCTACTGGATTAATGAATAACGCTTTTGAAATTTCAGGAAGGTTATCAAATATCAATTCTGATGGTTATATAGATCGTGCGAAATCAGATTTAAAATCGTATTTTTTACAAGGTGCTTTTATTGATGGCAAAACCTTAATTAAAGCTTTGGCATTTGGTGGAACACAGAAAACGTATCAGGCATGGAACGGTTTAGAAGACAAAGACAAACTTGAAAACGACAGAACGTATAATACTTCGGGCGAATATATCGATGCTCAAGGAAACATTCGCTTTTATGATAATGAAAACGATAATTACGATCAGAATCATTATCAATTGCATTGGAATCAACGTTGGAACACACATTGGAACACCAATTTTGCATTGCATTTAACCACCGGAATTGGATATTACGAAAATTATAAAGTCAACCAAAATTTAGCGGATTACGGTTTAGAAAATGCTTTTGTTGATAATAAGGAAGTTTCTAAATCGGACATCATCAGACAGAAATTCTTAAAGAATAATTTTTATGGCTTTACATTTTCTTCAAATTATAGAAAAGGAAATTTAGATTTCATCTTTGGAGGAGCTGCAAATAAGTATGAAGGTGATCATTATGGAAAAATTCTTTGGGTTGATGCGCCTGTCAAATACAGCTATGAGCAACAATATTATTTTGACCAAGCAACAAAAACAGATGCTAATATATTTGCTAAAGCAACTTATACGTTAAAGGATAAATGGATTTTATTTGGTGATTTACAATTGCGAAATGTACATTACAAAGCTAATGGAGAAGAAACTGGATTTGTTGATGACACGTTTAATTTCTTCAATCCGAAAGCAGGTTTAACCTATTTGATTAACGAAAGTCAGCAAACGTATTTCTCTTTTGCTAGAGCGAATCGCGAACCAAACCGAACCGATTATAAATCTGGAGCTCCAAAACCAGAACGTTTAAACGATTTTGAATTGGGTTGGAAATTAAGCAACGAAAAACTTCAAGTAAATATAAACGGATATTATATGCGCTATAAAAATCAATTGGTTTTAACGGGCGCATTAAATGATGTTGGCGCACCAATGCGTGAAAACAGCGGAGACAGTTATCGTTTGGGAATTGAAATTGACGGATCTTGGGCGATTACCAATAAATTTATTTGGGCACCAAGCATTACTTTAAGCTCAAACAAGAATATCGATTTTAAAGCACATATCGACGGTGAAGTTCAAAACTTAGGAAATACAAACATTGCTTTTTCTCCAAACTTAGTTGCTTCGAATGCGTTTACTTATTTAGTAAAAGAAGATTTTTCAATTAGCTTATTAACCAAATTTGTTGGTGAACAATATATGGGAAATACCGATTCTGATTATTCAAAACTTGATTCATATTTCACAAATGATTTGGTATTCAATTATAGTCTAAAAACTAAAAAATGGTTTTCTTCAATTGATTTCAATTTGATGGTAAACAACATCTTTAATGTAAAATATATTTCAAACGGATATTATTACACTTATGATGATAATTGGAGTAATCCTAACACAACAAAGACAATTGAAGGTGCAGGATATTATCCACAAGCTATGTTTAATATTTTAGGTGGAATTTCATTGAAATTTTAAACTATAAAAAATCCAACTTCACAGTTGGATTTTTTATTTGCCTTAATTATAAATAGTCAACATCGAACCGTTTGTAACGACACGATACGGTTTCAATGGATAAGGAGCATCTGCAATTCCTAGATACAAATTATAAACTAATTCGTCGCAACCACAACTTGCTTCAACGCCATTCAAAGTTAACGCAGAACAGCCTAAAATTTCATGGTTAGAACACGTTGCTTCATAAGCAATATAACCAGAACCTGTGTTCAAAACAATAATTCCATTGATTCCATAACCATAAATTATCATGGCATTTCCTGGGTATTGCAATTGTGTATATGAAGGTAAATTCATATTAATTTGAAAGTTTACAGCATAATCTGGTAGGAACGGATTTCTTGTACGGACATCATCTTTCGAACAACTTATAATTAATAAAGCTACTGAAAAGAAAAGAATTAGCTTTTTCATGATTAAAGATTTGGAAAACAAATTTAATTAATTAACTTTGACCTATAGAGTAAAAACGAAAATTAATAACATATATTATCAAAGTAAACAAAATCCCGTTTGTTGGGATTTTTTCTATTTTATAAAAATGACGTAAAATTATGAGTAAGGTTTCTTATTACACAGCGGAAGGGCTTAAAAAGTTACGTGACGAAATCGATCAATTAAAAAGTATCGAGCGTCCAAAAGCGTCGCAAGCTATTGCAGATGCTAGAGATAAAGGTGACTTATCTGAGAATGCAGAATATGATGCAGCTAAAGAAGCTCAAGGTTTATTAGAAATGAAAATTGCTAAGATGGATGAAATTTTAGCTAATGCGCGTTTAATCGACGAAAGCCAATTAGATGTTTCAAAAGTTTTAGTTTTATCTAAAGTAAAGATTAAAAATCAAGCAAACGGAATGGAAATGACTTATACGTTAGTTGCAGAAAGTGAAGCAGATTTAAAATCTGGAAAAATATCAGTTACCTCTCCTATTGGAAAAGGTTTATTAGGAAAATCACTTGGAGAGATTGCAGAAATCAACGTTCCAAATGGAGTTTTAAAATTCGAAGTTTTAGAAATTTCTAGAGACTAAGTTATGGCATCAATCTTCACAAAAATAATCAGCGGAGAAATTCCTTGTTACAAAGTAGCAGAGGACGAAAATTTCATTGCTTTTTTAGACATCAATCCCAATGCTAAAGGACATACTTTATGTGTTCCAAAGCAAGAAATTGATAAGATTTTTGATATGGATGAAGCGCTTTACGCAAAGTTAATGGCGTTTTCATACAAAGTAGCCAAAGCGTTAGAAAAGAGTATTCCTGCAAAACGCATCGGAATGTCTGTAATTGGTTTAGAAGTACCTCACGTTCACGTACATTTAATTCCGTTACAAGAAATGCAAGACATTCAATTTAAAAATAAAGTTTCATTATCTAATGAAGAATTTGCTGCAACAGCAGCATTAATCGCATCGCATTTATAACAAAAAAACCTCTTTGTATTTAATTACTTAGAGGTTTTTTTGTAGGTAGTTTTTATTTTTTTTGTTCTTAAAAAACTCTTTCTTTACAAAAAATAAAACATGCAATTATTTAAAAACCTATCGTTAATTACAACTACAATAATTCTCACAATAACCTTAACTTCCTGCGTTAATTGTTTGAGAACAAATGACGAAAGTTATTACCTTTCACTTCAAGATAAAAAAATCAATCAGGTTTCTGAACAAGTTCAAAAAAAATATTTAAAAAATAACACATCTGAAGTCACATTCACATTTGAACCCACAAATCTTTTTCAGGAAGATATTAGAGCTTCCAATGACGAAGGTTGTTATTCTGATTGGTGTGAACAATCTACTAATAATATTTATATCGACGGTACTGATAAAACAATCAAATTAAATATTAGAAGTTGCATGAATAATGGATTATTTGAAGTGCATTTTTTTGACAATGCAAATAATTACCACCAATCTTACTATTTAATAAATCAAGAACTACAAGATGTAACAACAATTGCATCTTATAATTCTTCAGTTTCTACTTTTTTAAATTTCACACAAGATTTTCTCTACAAGAATACTATTTATAAGAATGTATTAGTTTTTAAAAGTTGGAATACAGTTGAAACTAATTATATTATAATTGAACCTGATTTTAATTTAATATTATTTGAACATCAAAATGATGAATATAAACTAACTGAATAAACCATTATTTTTGTTTTTTGTAGGCAATTTGAATCGTTGTTCCTTTTCCGATTTCCGATTTTACTACACGAATTATTCCATTATGATATTCTTCAACAATTCGTTTAGTTAATGAAAGTCCCAATCCCCAACCACGTTTTTTAGTTGAAAATCCAGGTTCAAAGATTTTTCTAAAAAGATTTTTTGGAATCCCTTTTCCTGAATCAATTACATTGATGTAAATATATTTTTCGGTATTCTTTATATTAATAAAAATTGCTCCTTTTCCTTTAATCGCATCTATGGCATTTTTGACTAAGTTTTCAATGGTCCAACTATGAAGTACATCGTTTAAAGGAATAATCACTTCTTCTGCATTGGTTTGGTAATAGAATTCGATTTGTTTAGAAGCACGAGATTTTAAATACTCATACGATTTTTCTGTTTCAGCAATCACATTCAGCGGAACTAAAATAGGGTCGGAACCAATTTTTGAAAAACGGTCAGCAATGGTTTGTAAGCGGTAAACATCTTTCTCAATTTCAGTAATCGTTTGTTCATCAACATTATCTAAACGCATAATTTCAACCCAGCCCAACAAAGACGACAAAGGTGTACCGATTTGATGTGCAGTTTCTTTAGCCATTCCTGCCCAAAGTTTATTCTGTGCAGAAACACGACTTGCTTTAAAATAACTTAAAATAACTCCGCCAAACAAAACCAAAATCGCAATTAAGGCTAACGGATAATATTTTAATTTGGTAACCAAAGACGAATTTCCATAATATAAATATTGATTTCCGCTTGGATGCTCAATAACTATAGGTTCGTTCTCTGCCTTCAGTCGTTCTAGTAAATCTTTTTTTGCGACATTATCACCTTGTACATAATCTTCGACATTAGACACATTCATAATGCTATCCTTCTCAGAAGTTTGAACAATTGGAATAGTCGTATTCATACTTAGAACCATCAATTGAAATGAAATATCGGTTTCGTCATTAGCGCTATTAATTCCTTGGTAAGCTGAAGACCAAATTTCCATTTTATCTCGTTCTTCTTCTTTATATGTTTGAAATAACAAATAGGTATTCCAAAGAATCAACGTTAAAATAAGAAACGAACTAATAATGATAAACCAACGTAAATAAATTCTTCTTTTCGAAAACATAAATGGCATTTAAAATTTAAAGATAGTATATTTTGTGGATTTTATTTCAGAATAAAAACACTAAAAACTCAATTCATATTTTTATATTTGTTACAAACCGAATTATCTCAAATATGTTAAGTATTACACCAAAAGAATTAACTCCTGTACAGGTTCAAGCGTATTTACAAGCAGCTGTTGGTCCGCGTCCTATCGCTTTAGCAAGTACAATAGACGAAGACGGAAATGCAAATTTATCTCCTTTTAGTTTTTTCAATATTTTTAGTTCTAATCCGCCGATATTGATTTTTTCTCCTGCACGAAGAGTAAGAAACAACACCATAAAACATACTTTAATTAACGCAGAAGCAACCAAAGAAGTTGTGATAAACATTGTTAATTATGACATTGTACAACAAATTTCTTTAGCTAGTACGGAATATGGTGATGGTGTTGACGAATTTGTAAAAGCAGGTTTAACAAAAGTAAAGTCTGATGTTATAAAGCCGTATCGTGTTGCCGAAAGTCCGGTTCAATTAGAATGTAAAGTAAATCAAATTGTACCGTTAGGAACAGAAGGTGGTGCAGGAAATTTAGTGATTTGCGAAGTGGTTAAAATACATATTCACGAACATATCTTAAACGAAAATGGAGCTATCGACCAAGCAAAAATTGACTTAGTTGCACGTATGGGTGGCAATTGGTACACGAGAGCAAATGCTGGAATGTTTGAGGTTGAAAAACCATTAACAACTTTAGGAATTGGTGTTGATTCTGTTCCTGATGAAGTTAAAAAAAGTGATATATTTGTAGGAAACGATTTAGGAAAATTAGGAAACATTGAACACATTCCTACAATCGAAGAAGTTTCTGCTTTTTTAAATGATAATCAAGAGATTAAATCCCTTTTAGATAGCAACAACACAGAAGAAATATACAAAAAAGCGAAAGAACTTTTAGATAACGATAAGGTTTTAGACGCTTGGAAAATAATAGTATCAATACAAAATAAGAATTAGAAGATGGAAGTTTCAGGAAGAGTAAAAATGATTGGAGAGCCTCAACAAGTGAGTGCTAGTTTCAGAAAAAGAGAAATTGTTGTTACAACAGAAGAACAATATCCACAACATATTTTGGTAGAATTTACACAAGATAAATGTGATTTATTAAATGGTTTCCAAATTGGAGAACCTGTTCGTGTTTCAATTAATTTGAGAGGAAGAGAATGGACAAATCCACAAGGAGAAACACGTTATTTTAATTCAATTCAAGGTTGGAGAATCGACCGTCCATCACAACAAGCACCTCAAGGGCAACCAGCTTATGGAGCTCCACAAGGTTATGGACAACCTCAAGGAGGATATAACCAAGCACCACAACAAGCGTACGGTCAGCCTCAAGGTGGATTCAACCAAGCACCGCAACAAGCGTATGGTCAACCACAACAAGGTGGGTTTAATCAAGCGCCACAAAACAACTTCAATCAAAATCCAGGTGGATTCCCTCCAGCTCCAGATTTTGGAAACAATGAAGAACCAGACGATTTACCGTTTTAATTAATACCTTTATCCTGATTTTTACAAATCAGGATTTTTTATGTATATTTTATCAAACGAAATTTATTTTCCACCCGTTTCAGAAGCTCACGAATCTGGGATTTTAGCTTTTGGAGGCGACTTATCTACAGAGCGTTTACTTTTGGCTTATAACAGCGGTATTTTTCCGTGGTATGAAGAATGCGAACCTATAACTTGGTACGCACCTGAATATCGAATGGTTTTACCTTTAAGTGTTTATAAACCAAAGAAAAGTGTTCGAAATCTTATTAATAGAAACATCTTCAATTGTAGCATTAATCAAGATTTTGAATCGGTAATTCTCAATTGTCAGCAAATAAAACGTGCAGGACAAAACGGCACTTGGATTACCGATGAAATCATTGAAGCTTACAGTAATTTACATAAGTTAGGAAAAGCTTTATCTGTAGAAGTTTGGCAAGATGGAGAATTAGTTGGTGGTTTATACGGAATTGTTGTAGGTAGGATTTTCTGTGGAGAAAGTATGTTTTCTATAGTATCAAACGCTTCGAAAATAGGTTTTGATTTTTTGGTTAATTACTTAAAATCAAAAGATTTTGTTTTGGTTGATGGTCAAGTTTATAACGAATATTTAGAACAACTTGGCTTCTTTGAAACACCTCGTGAAGCTTTTATGGAAATATTAGAAACATATAGATAAAAAAGAAAAGAGTTAGCACCAACCCGCTAACTCTTTTCAACCATTATTAACCACCAAATAAATATTATTTAACAACTATTTTTTTAGTAATAGACTGTCCGTTTGATTCGATTTTCATTAAGTATATTCCTGTTGCAAAACCATCGATAGAAACTTTGTCTGTAGCTTTTACGTTTTTCAACATTTTACCTGTAATATCATATATTTTAACATTAAGGTCGTCATTGTTTTGGTTAGTGATATAAACCATACCATCAGAAACTGGATTAGGATAAACTTTAAATTTATCTTTCATCTCATTTTTAGTATTCGCAGTAGGATCAACTCCAGTTAATTTAACGTCATCAATTCTAAATCCAACATTTGAATCTGATGGATTGCTGAAACGGATACGTAAATTAGCTGTTGCGGGAATTGTTCCAGTCGGTTCAATTAAAATCCAATTAGAAGTACCTGCTCCAGTTGGTCTTGTGTAAGTCAGTCCAGTCCATGCTGTTCCATCCTCGCTTACATCAATCAGCAATTCATTACTTCCAGCATTTGTTCCTTTATAATGACCTAATGATAATGCTAAGTCTGTAAAATCAACGGTATTAATTCCTTCGATTGTTATACTTTGTTGAGGTGTTGCTGCTCCAATAAAAACACAACCCTCGCCAGAAGCACCAACATATCCTTCTGAAGGTGTTGAAATTCTAATAGTTGCATTTCCTGTAAAAACAATAGGTGTTCCGTTTTCAAAATCAGTATGATCCGCAATATTTGTATTAGCAGTTACCACACCAAAGTCCTCTTCAAAAACAACAGTTTGTGCATTCATATTCAATGCAAATCCTAGCATTGAGAATAGTAAAATTTTTTTCATAACTTTTTCTTTTATCATTTGAGTTCAAATGTATAAAAAAAAATTATAAAATGTTAAAAAATAAATATATTTTTTTAAAAATAACACTTTTAAAAACAAAAGTAATACTAATTAACATAAGATTCAATATATAAAACGACTACGAAGACAAGAAACAGAAAAAAAGACAAAATCGATACATCTAAAAAAAAACGACCTCAAAAAAGGGTCGCTAACAATAGATTATATCATTTAATATCTTCTTTTAAATACTTCTTAATCAAGTGATGACCGAGATAGATTAGTGGAGTTAAAGCAATTGCCAAGACCAATTTAAAACTATAACCTGTACCAGCCATATTAATATAGTCTAAAGTAGAAACTTTACCAGTCATCCAAAAAGCAATTCCTGAAACGATAAAACTATCAAACAATTGAGAAATAACAGTCGATCCTGTGCTACGTAACCAAATGTGTTTTCCTTGAGTTAAGCGATTGAAAAAATGAAACAATCTCACATCCAAAAGCTGAGATATTACAAATGCAATTACACTTGCGACAATAATCCACATGCTTTGTCCAAAAACTTGATTAAAAGCATCGTTAGTAACAGCAGAAACTCCAGATGCCGGAATTATCATGGCAAAAAACAAAACAATGAAGCTGTAGATTATTAATCCGGTTGTTAGGAAAGTAAGTTTTTTGACACCAGCTTTTCCAAAGTGTTCATTAATCAAATCTGTTGCGACAAAAACAATTGGCCAAGGTAAAATACCAACGCTCAAGATGAAAGGTCCAATTTCAATAAGTTTACCTCCAATTAATTCAGCAACAATAGCGTTTGTGATAAACAAACCACCAAGAATGATATAAACAATTTGCTTTTTAGTTAATTCCAAAATTATTCCTTTTTAAAACAAAAACAATCCGAAACGTGATCATTTACTAAACCAACAGCCTGCATAAAAGCATAAACCGTAGTTGAACCCATAAATTTAAAACCACGTTTTTTCAAATCTTTCGCAATTTGATCCGACAATTCTGTTTTAGGCGGAACGTCTTTTAAAGTTTCAAAAGCGTTCAAAACAGGTGTTTGATTTACGAAAGCCCAAAGATAATTGGAAAAACTTCCAAATTCAATTTGAATATCTTGAAATAAATTTGCGTTATTTATTGCTGCTTCGATTTTTCCACGATGACGAATTATTCCTTCATTTAAAAGTAGTTCTTCAACTTTCTCTTGATTGTATTTTGAAATCTTTTTATAATCAAAACTATCAAAAGCTTGTCTGAAATTGTCTCTTTTCTTCAGAATCGTGATCCAACTTAAACCCGCCTGAAATGATTCTAATAATAAAAACTCAAACAACACAGCATCATCAAAAACAGGTTTTCCCCATTCTTCATCATGATATTTTATATACAATGCATCATTTGAAACCCAACTACATCTTTTCATAATTATTTCTCTTTAAAAAATTTATCCATTGCAATTGCGATAGCTCCATCACCGGTAACATTTCCAGCTGTTCCAAAACTATCCATCGCAATATACAAAGCAATCATTAATGCTTGATTTTGCGCATCAAAACCCAACATTGTTCCAATAATACCAATCGCAGCCATAATTGCACCTCCAGGAACACCAGGAGCAGCTACCATTGCAACACCCAACATCAGAATAAAACCAGAAAAAGAAAAGAAATCAATAGGCATTCCTTGAATCATCATCAAAGCAATACAACAAGCTACAATTTTCAAAGTACTTCCTGAAAGATGAATCGTTGCACAGAGCGGAACAACCAATTTAGCTATAGAATCCGAAACTCCAATTTTTTGAACTTGCTTTAAAGTTACCGGAATCGTTGCCGCAGAAGATTGTGTTCCTAAAGCTGTAAAATACGCAGGAAGCATCAATTTTAAGCTTGTAAAAGGATTTTTTCCAGCTATTAAGCCTGCAATAATAAACTGAATTAAAAGCACTACAATATGCAGAATAAATATAACGATGATAATCTTTGCAAATACATTTAAGATTACAAAAGCTTGACCTGAATGTGTCATATTCAAAAATATTCCGAAAATGAAAATAGGTAAAAAAGGAATAATTACCTTTTCGATAATCATATTAATGATTTTTTCGAACTCTAAACTTGCTTGAAGCAAAACAGAATTATGAATTTTAGCCAGGCCAATTCCAACAATAAAAGCAAATATTAACGCCGACATAACATCCATAAATGGTGGAATCGCAATTTCAAAGAAAGGTTTTATAGCTTCTTCTTCTGCAACTTGACTTAATGTTTGATTTTGTAGCAAACTCGGAAAGAATGTCATACTTGTTCCGTATGAAAGAAAACCTGCAAATAATGTTGATCCGTAAGCAATTAAAGCAGTTATTCCAACCATCTTACCCGCTTGACTCCCTAAATTTCCAATTGAAGGAATGATTAAACCAACTATTATCAAAGGGATAATAAATCCTAAAAACTGACTGAAAAGCGAATTTATAGTTACAAAAACACCAACAAAAGTTGCGTTAGCAAAACTTCCAATGACGATTCCTAATAAAATTGCAAGAATAACACGAAAAAGAAGATTGTTAAAAAACTTCATGAAAAATACATTAATTGAATAATACTATCAAAGCTACGAAATTAAAAAAGAAAAAACCCAAATCGGATGATTTGGGTTTGAAATAAATTATTGTTTTGAAACTTTACTTTTTAATATTGTTATTATATCTGTATTGGTTTTAAGTTCTTTCGTTGGAGTGTTAAATTTTCTGACTTTTGCCATTCTTGCACTTGCACTATCAGTGGTAGATACATCACCGCTATAGATAAATGAGACATTGTGTGTACCTGTTATTTGAATATTAAAATCAGCTGTAACAGGGTTAGCTTCTACATTAAAAGAATTGTAAATTACAGTTCCTTCTCCTCCAGTATATTCATTAGCAATAACATCAACTCCGTTTAAAGTTGCAAAACCAATTGATTTATAGATATTATTATCAACACTTGGGTACTCATAATCGGTAACTTGCCCATTAACAAAAGTTGCAGGAGTATCGAATGTAACAGCTACAAAATTTGTTGCCGAGTCGGGATTATTTCCATTCCAACCATATTGTGCCCATACAATAGTTGCGCCACCGATTCCGTCTGGACGATATCCTAATAAATCAATATATCCGGCGTTAATTTCATATGTTGTGCCGTTATAAATAAAATTACCTTCTCCCTCAATGGTTAAAAAAGGATTTTCAGCAAATGAAACAGAAACATAATCGCTGGTTATGTTCTGATATTTTGCGCTAACTAACATTACTGCTGCTGTATTTGAAGTAATTGTATTTCCAGAAATAGCAACATCATCAACATAATATGTAACTCCACTTGTAACCGCTGCACCATCTAAAGTTGCGGATAATGTAATAGTGTCACCAAGATAAGCAGAAGTAGCACTTGCAGTAACAACTAATTCTTGAGTTTGTGGTTCATTATCTTCTGGATTAGGGTTTGGATTTGGATTTGGAGTAACTTCAGTTGTGCTATCATCACCACCACAAGAAGTTACAGACAATGAACCTGAAAGGATTAATGATAATGTTAAGATAGAATAAATAATTTTTTTCATAATATTATAATTGTTTAGGTTTTGATGTAGCAATATAGTAAAATTAACAATAAAACAATAAACAATGTGTTTTTTTTGCAAACAAAAAACCCAAATCTAAAAGATTTGGGTTTTTAATATTTTGAATCTAAAGATTAACCTAAAGAAACACGTTTAAATCCAGTGATTTCTACACCAAATTCTTTAACGTAATCAGCTACTTTTTTAGCTTCGTCTTTAATAAAATTTTGGTCTAATAAACATTTTTCTTGATCTAATGTTGTATTGTCAGAAATGAAACGAGCCATTTTACCTGGTAAAATTTTATCCCAAATTTGCTCTGGTTTTCCTTCTGCTTTTAATTCAGCTTTAGCAGCTTCTTCAGCTTTAGCTAAAACCTCTTCAGTAATTTGAGAGAAAGAAATAAATTGAGGTACGTTTTTCAATGTTTTTCCTAAACGAGATAATTCTTCGTTATCTTTAACGATAGCCGCAATACGAGCTTCAGTTTCAGAAGCAACGAATGCAGGATCAAAATCTTTGTAAGATAAAGTCTCAGCACCCATTGAAGCAACTTGCATAGAAACGTCTTTCGCTAAAGTTTCAGCTTTGTCAAATGCTTTAGATAAAGCAGTGATTGCAGCGATTTTATTAACGTGAACGTAAGAACCAATATAAGCTCCTTCTAATTTTTCAAAACCACCGATTTCAATTTTCTCACCGATAACTCCAGTTTGCTCAACTAATTTTTCAGCAACAGTCATTGCATCATTATAAGCAGAAGCTAAAAATTCGTCTTTAGAAGCAAAGTTGATTGCTTTGTTAGCTAATTCGTTAGCTAAAGCAACGAAACCTTCGTTTTTACCTACGAAATCAGTTTCACAGTTTAAAGTCATTACTAAACCAACAGTTTTGTCAGCATTAATAACAGCTACAGCAGCACCTTCAGAAGAATCTCTATCTGAACGGTTAGCAGCAACTTTTTGACCTTTTTTACGTAAAACTTCAATTGCTTTATCGAAATCTCCTTCAGCTTCAACTAAAGCTTTTTTACAGTCCATCATTCCGGCACCTGTAGTTTGTCTCAATTTATTTACATCTGCAGCACTAATATTTGCCATTGTATATAGATTTTAATTGTGATTATTTATAAATTAAAAAAAGCCGTTATGGATGACTCAAAAATATGAAACCATCAGCATAACGACTTTAAGATACTGTTAAGGATTACTCCTCAGTAGTTGCTTTTACTTCAACTTTAGCAGTTTCTTCTTTCTCAGATTTTCTTTCAGAATTTCCTTCAACGATAGCAGAAGTAACTAAAGATAATACTTTATCAATTGATTTAGAAGCATCGTCATTTGCTGGAATAACATAATCAACCTGACGTGGATCAGAGTTAGTATCAACCATTGCAAACACTGGAATGTTTAATTTTTGAGCTTCTTTTACTGCGATATGTTCAGCTTTGATATCTACTACAAACAATGCAGCTGGTAAACGTGTCATATCAGCGATAGAACCTAAGTTTTTCTCTAATTTAGCACGTAAACGGTCAACTTGTAAACGCTCTTTTTTAGAAAGAGTCATGAATGTACCGTCTTTTTTCATACGATCAATAGAAGCCATTTTTTTAACAGCTTTACGGATAGTTACGAAGTTAGTTAACATACCACCTGGCCATCTTTCAGTGATGTAAGGCATGTTAGCTGCTGCTGCTTTTTCAGCAACGATATCTTTTGCTTGTTTTTTAGTCGCTACGAATAATACTTTACGACCTGATGCAGCGATTTTCTTTAAAGCCTCATTAGCCTCTTCGATTTTTGCTGCTGTTTTATATAGATTGATAATGTGAATTCCATTACGTTCCATATAGATGTAAGGAGCCATGTTTGGATCCCATTTTCTAGTCATGTGTCCGAAATGTACACCTGCTTCTAGTAATTCTTTTACTTCTACTTTGTTTGCCATTTTTGTAATAGTTTACGTTCTTGTGATTAGCAATGTTCCACAGCTTAAGGTTGATAACTTTATGCATTAGGCTTCATTTAGATGCTAAACTACCTCCTGCCTCAGCAGGCGTGCAACAAAAACTTAGATTTTTTTAATAAATAATAATAAATATTAACGTTTAGAGAATTGGAATCTCTTACGAGCTTTCTTCTGACCGAATTTCTTACGCTCAACCATACGAGGGTCACGCGTTAATAATCCTTCTGGTTTTAAGATTGCTCTGTTTTCTGCATCAACTTCACACATTGCTCTAGCAATTGCCATACGAACAGCTTCTGCTTGACCAGTTGTTCCACCACCATAAACATTTACTTTAACGTCAAAGTTAGCTCCATTTTCAGTCATTGTTAATGGTTGCATTACTTTGTATTGTAAAGTTGCAGTTGGGAAATAAGTTGTGAACTCTTTTTTGTTAACTGTGATGTTACCAGTTCCTTCAGTAACATAAACACGAGCTACTGCAGTTTTTCTTCTTCCGATTTTGTGAATAACTCCCATTACTTAAGATCGTTTAAATTAACGGCTTTAGGTTGTTGTGCAGCATGTTTGTGCTCAGAACCTACATTTACATTTAAATTACGGAATAATTGTGCTCCTAATTTGTTTTTAGGCAACATTCCTTTTACAGCTTTTTCTACTAATAATGCAGGGTTTTTTTGTTGCATTACTTTAGCTGTTAATTCTCTTTGACCACCTGGGTAACCTGTGTGACGGATATAAGTTTTATCCTCCAATTTGTTACCAGTTAAGTTGATCTTTTCTGCGTTGATAATAATCACATTATCCCCACAGTCCACGTGAGGTGTATAACTTGGCTTGTATTTACCTCTAAGTAACATTGCTACTTTAGTTGCAAGACGTCCTAAGTTATGACCTTCAGCGTCAACAATAACCCACTCTTTATGAGCAGTTGCTTTGTTTGTCGATACTGTTTTGTAGCTTAAACTTTCCACAATAAATATATTTTAATTAAACATTCCATTCCCAATAAAGGGAGTGCAAAAGTACAAATAAATTTTAACTAACCAAATTTGTTGGTTCATTATTTTGTTGATAACTATATCTCAAATTAACTTTTACTCCCTATTGACTTTTATTTTCAAAAATCAGCATTAAAAAACTCGTCAAAAAAGACGAGTTTTAAAACTATTTTTTTAAATATTCAATTGTAATTGAATTCGAAAAGTTTTCAGACCCTATCACATTCATTTTTACAGGATAATTAGCCGAATTGTACTGATAGGAAATATTTGAAAAATCTTCTTCTGCATCTTCAGAGTCCTTATACGTTAATTTAGTTACATTATTTATATCAAAAATATGAAACTCCTCTAACACTAAATAAAATGCCCACTGTGGAGTATTTACGTTTTTAAACATTCCGTTTTGATTATCATAGGTGTATGTATTCTCAAAGTCATCTTCAACAAGTTTAGTTACATTTCCTTTAGAATCATATGTAACAGTTAAGCCGTTACCTGACTGTAATTTTCCATTCGAATCGATTGTATAAACTGAAGTTTGGGTACTATTGCTCCAGTTTGATGTATAAACATTTACAACTGTTACTTCATTATTCTGATATGTAAAGGTATAATCTTCAGTTGAAACATACGTTTGATCATTTCCAACTTCAGTGGTTACCTCTTTTGCAGAAACCAATTGCCCATTAGTATAAACAAAAGTTACTATATTTGTACGAGAGCCGTCGTCTTCAATGTCTTTACTTTCAATTAAACGATTTTCTGAATCATATACAAAAGTTTGTACATTTTCTTCCGATTCAAATTTTGTTGGTAAATAAATTCCTGATGTGTCAACTCCTGTATTGTTGTCATCTGAATCATTACAAGAAACAAATGCTAATGTTGAAAATATTAAAGCTGATAATAAAATCTTTTTCATAACTTTTTTTGATGCAAAAATCTCCTTTTTTTAATGTAAAAAAACCCCTGTAATCAGTGATTTTTACAAGCTCAAAATAAAACCCGATGAAATCTAAATATCATGAGGTTTTAAAATAAATATTTTAATGCGCAGCCAACCAATCGTTTCCTACACCTATTTCTACTTCTAATGGAACAATCAATTTAAAAGCATTTTCCATTTCTTGTTTTATCATTGGTTTAATAGCTTCCAATTCATCTTTAGGAACATCAAATACCAACTCATCGTGTACTTGAAGTAACATTTTTGATTTCCAATTTTCAGCTTTCAAACGTTTGTGAATATTAATCATTGCAATTTTGATAATATCTGCAGCCGAACCTTGAATTGGTGCATTTACCGCATTTCGTTCGGCACCACTTCGCACCATTGCATTACCCGAATGAATGTCTTTTAAATAACGACGACGACCAGAAACCGTTTGCACATATCCGTAATCTTGAGCAAAAGTGATTTGATCTTGAATATAACTTTTCAATTTTGGATAGGTAGCATAATACGCATCAATTAATTCTTTACTTTCAGAACGAGTTAAATTCGTTTGCTGACTTAATCCAAAAGCAGAAACTCCGTATATAATTCCAAAGTTCACCGTTTTTGCGTGGCTACGTTGTTCACGAGTAACCTCATTTAACGTAACATTGAAAACTTTTGCAGCGGTTGATTTATGAATATCTTCGTTACGCTGAAACGATTCTATCATATTTGGTTCACCACTTAAGGCTGCAATAATACGCAATTCTATTTGAGAATAATCGGCAGAAACCAAGACGTGATTCTCGTCTCGTGCAACAAACGCTTTACGTACTTTTTGTCCACGTTCAGTACGAACTGGAATGTTTTGCAAGTTTGGGTTATTTGAACTCAAACGTCCTGTAGCCGCAACAGCTTGCATATAATCCGTATGTACACGATTTGTACGTACATCAACCTGTAAAGGCAACGCATCTACATACGTATTTTTCAACTTCACAATCTGACGCCATTCTAAAATATCTTTTACAATTTGATGCTCGTTTACCAAGTCACTAAGAATTTCTTCTCCAGTTGCATATTGTCCCGTTTTGGTTTTTTTAGGTTTTGAACCTCCAATTTTTAATTTATCAAAAAGGATTTCACCCAATTGTTTTGGAGAAGCTAAGTTAAAAACCTCACCCGCGGTTTCGAAAATTCGAGTTTCTAATGTGTTCGCTTCAATAGTTAGTTCTTCGGAAAGCGCGTTTAAATAAGGAATGTCTAAACGAATTCCTTCTGCTTCCATATCAGCCAAAACAGAAACCAACGGAACTTCAATCGTATCAAACAATTCTTTAGTTTGCGATTGTTCTAACCTTGGAGCGAAAATCTCTTTTAATTGAAAAGTAATATCCGCATCTTCACCTGCGTATTCTTTTATATCTTCCAAGGCAACCTCACGCATCGTTTTTTGTCCTTTACCTTTTTTACCAATTAAATCTTCAATTGGTTTTGGACTATATTTCAAATACGTTTCTGCCAAAACATCCATGTTATGACGCATATCAGGATTTATCAAATAATGTGCAATCATCGTATCGAAAATAAATCCTTTTACATCTATATTGTATTTCTTTAAAACCTTGATGTCGTATTTTAAATTTTGTCCGATTTTAACGATGTTTTCGCTTTCAAAAAACGGACGTAAAATTTCAATTAATTCTTGAGCTTCTTCACGACTTTCAGGGAAAGGAATATAATATGCACTTCCTTTTTCATATGAAAATGCGATTCCGACTAACTCGGCATTATTCGCATCTAAGCCCGTAGTTTCGGTATCAAAACAAACTTCTTTTTGTTCTAATAAAGTTTTAACGAAAAGTTTGGTAGGAAAAGCTCCTTCCACATATTGATAAAAATGTGAAGTGGTTGCTAAAGTCGCATAATAACCTTCATCTGTAATTTTTTCTTCAGAATCACCAACTTCAAACAATGAAATTTGGTCGTCTGCTTTTTTAGGTTTTCCAACAGAAGTCGGAACCACTTCTTGAACTTCAACCTCATCAGAAAACAATTTATCGAATTGCTCTTTCATACGTCTGAATTCCAACTCCATAAACAAAGCTTCAGTTTGTTCAACATCCGGTTTATCTAATTTATAAGCTTCAGCATCAAACGTAACTGGGCAATCTAATAAAATGGTAGCTAATTTTTTTGAAAGCAAACCTTGCTCTTTAGCAGCTTCAATTTTTTCTTTCATTTTTCCTTTTAGCTGGTGGGTATTCGCTAAAAGATTTTCCATTGACCCATATTCAGCCAATAATTTCTTAGCTGTTTTTTCGCCAACACCAGGTAATCCAGGAATATTATCCACAGCATCGCCCATCATTCCCAAGTAATCTATCACTTGTTCTGGACGTTCGATTTCGAATTTAGCTTTCACTTCTTCAATTCCCCAAATTTCAATTCCATTACCCATACGAGCTGGTTTGTACATAAAGATGTTTTCTGAAACCAACTGCGCATAATCTTTATCTGGCGTAACCATAAAAACTTGAAAACCTTCTTTTTCGGCTTGTTTAGATAGAGTTCCAATTAAATCATCAGCTTCAATTCCTGCTACTTCAATAATCGGAATATGCATTGCTTGTAACAACTGATGAATATACGGAATTGCAATTTTAATTGCATCTGGCGTTTCGTCACGATTGGCTTTATATTCAGGAAAAAGTTCGTTTCTAAAATCGCTTCCACCTTTATCAAATGCAACCGCCAAATAATCTGGACGCTCTCTTTTGATAACATCCAACAGAGAATTCATAAATCCAAGAATAGCAGAAGTATCCATTCCTTTTGAATTGATTCTAGGATTTTTTATCAGGGCGTAATATCCTCTGAAAATCAATGCGTATGCATCTAGTAAAAAAAGGCGTTTTTGTGACATAATTATTTCTTATAATTTTCAAAAATACGAAGATTAAATAAAATGACTTACCCTAAATTTTTAAAATAAGAAAATCACCATTCATATTTTTTATTTTCATTTTCAATACATTCATCAATACTTACTTCTAATGGACATTGAAGGCAATTATCAAAATTTGAATTTAAAAAATCTAACATAGGAAGTACGTCTTTTATTTTAATAATAGAATCCAGTTTACAAATTTCAGTTGCAGGAAGATAATCGAAATCGTCGGGAGCAAGTTCTTTTTTATAAATTGACCTTTGAAATCGAAGTAGCTTATTAATATAAATTTCGTTTTCAAATTTCATGAAATAAATCAAGAAAAAATCACCTGTATAAACAGAACTAAATTCTAGTATCGTTTCATTCTCTTTTTCGATTAAATTATATTTATAGAGTATTTCAATTTTTTCATTTTGAGCTGTAACAGGAATTTGTATATTAATTTTTGTATTGAACAAAATCATTTCTTCTAGATAATAACAATCTTCACATTCGTAAATTTCAGTAGAATTATGTAACTGACCGATTACGTCATTTTTATAATAAACCGAAGTTTGCGCAGATACAATTTGAATCCATAAAAAGAATAAAATATACAGAAGTTTTTTATTTATTTTCATAATTGATTGTTTATTAACGAGTAGTTTTGTAGCTATTCTCATATCTTGAATTAAAAACTTTTTATTCGTTTTTTTGAACATTAAGACTATCAATTAGATTGTCATTATCAAGATTTCCTGTAACGTAAAAAGCTTGACTAGATACTAATGAAAAGGTAAATACGAATATTATAATGATGTTTTTGCGCCAATTTTTTTCTTCAATTTCATTAACATGTTTCGGGTTTTTATTGACTAAAACTATTATTGCCAAAAATTCAGGATAAAAATAAAGTTACTTAGTTCTTCCCCAAACATATTTAGGTATTTTATTCAAATCTTTCTTTTGAAGTTTCATTAGTTCAATATATTTTTGATAATTATCTTTAGCTAAATCTTCCTGTCCTATTTCCCAATAACTATCCGCAAGATTTAGATAAGCAACAACTCTATCTGGAAATTTTTCGTGAATTTTATAAAAGATAAAGAAACCTGTAGTGCATTATACAACAAGATTATTTTATAGGTTGTTTCTATTTCTTCAAAATCATCAAAACTAAAATTTAAAAATATTTGTATTTCTATATTTTGATGCAATAAAATTCTCGATTTCAATTCTCGTAAATGAAACTTCATATTTTTGATTTCCGCTAACTGAATAATTATTTAAATCTTTGAAAACAAAAATAATTTCATTAAACTTTCTATTTGAATCAAAAACTAATATGTAGTTCGATAAATCAGAGGTCTCTAAATTTAGACGAATATTTTCTTGATTTATTAATTTTTTATTACATTCTAGCAGAAGCTTTTTTCGATTTTTAAATAAAGAATTTCCAATATTTGTATCTTTTTCTAAATCGAAAAAATAATATTCACTATCTTCCCAAGGGCTTCCAAATACTTGAATGCTAATTGATAATGCTAAATATTTAGAATCAATATATAAAATTTCGTAAGATTCGAATCCATATTGATGTCTATTTAAATCTTCGCTTAAATTGATTAATTTTTCTTTTTTTGCTGTAAGTCTATTAATTGGATCTTTAAAATAATTACCGTCAAAAAGATTATATTTTTGCTGTAAAATTTTATAAATATTTTTATTTTTAATACTTAAATTCATTTCTTCAAGTACATAATATTGATTGGAAATATGTACCGAATCTTTTAGAATTGTAATATTTTGCGCA
This sequence comes from Paenimyroides tangerinum, assembly GCF_003865405.1. Classification (GTDB taxonomy): domain Bacteria; phylum Bacteroidota; class Bacteroidia; order Flavobacteriales; family Flavobacteriaceae; genus Flavobacterium; species Flavobacterium tangerinum. The sequence continues at coordinate 2,358 of NZ_RQVQ01000036.1, read as the reverse complement.
CTTATCTTTTGATCAACTAAAATGATAATACACAAAATGTAAAAAAACTGTAGTTTACTCATTATCAATTATTTTTTTCTGTTTTTCTCCAAGTTAATTGTATTTACATCTTCCTTTATATTGCAGTCCATCTCCTTCAACAATATGTTCCATTTCTTCGGCGTCTTTATGATTTCCTGAACTTCTCTTAAATTCCACATAATAATTAGGTGTATTTTCAACATTTTGGTTACGGATAATTTTATAATTATTATAATCATGGCATGTATCTATGATTATAACGATAATAATAGTTGTTATACTACCTATAATAAAAATACTTTTTGTTTTTCATTGTTTTCTTCTTTAATATTTTGGTCCAGTAATGGGCGGAATTTCTTTGTGAGTATCAAATAAATCAATCCAATTTCTAAAGATTTTTTCATTCGTCTTAGGATAGTGTTGTATCTCTTAGTATTCTTTTGAAAAACACCATCAGAACAATTGTCATTTGGAAAATATTGAGGCGTAAATTTTTTATTTTTATATTTTCATTTGCTAAAAGTACCTGGATGTTTTCTGTAAATTTTATGTGACTTTCGTGCATTCTGTTGTTTATCTTGCGTAGTTGACACGTCGTTTAAAATTTTTGAATAAAATTTGATTTAATTCAATAACAAGGTTCTGTTTTATTAAAAATACAATGGGGAAAACGCACATCTACAGAATCTTTTAATGTATAGATTCTGACGCTGTCAATGTTGCCTTCTTTGTTATAATATTTCCATTCTCCAAATTTGAAATTGTTTTTAACTTTTCCTTCTACTTTTATTGGGTATTCATTCGTTTCTTCTACAAAATGGTAGTCTTTCCAATAACCAGTACCTAATTTAAATTTGGTTGTATATAAGCTTTTAGCTGATTTATCGGTTATTTGCATTTTTCCATGAAAATTATTATTACAAACTTCTATGTTTATAACTTTGATGGTATCTCTACTTTTTTCTGGATATTGTACTTGTATGTATGAATCAGCAATTGTTCCATAAACTACAATAGTATGTTCGCTGATATTTTGAAATTTTCCAAAAAGAAATGCCGAATATAATTCTTCTGGATACGTTTTATAAATAAATTTATTTCCTTTGTTATCTGTATCAAATAAGTCAAATGATTTTTTTACAATTTGACCGTCTATTGTTTTTTTGTATCTACTTTTAAAATAATCACTTGTAATGCCTGAACCAAAAAGTCTAATCTCTTCGTTTCCTGAAAGAAATTCAATAAGTGGAGTAAAATCGCTATTATTCTTTTTATATAAATTCATGTTAGCATCCTTGCACACAGCACATCCATAAATTAATGAAATCAATAAAATATAAAAGCTTTTAATGATAATATTTTTCAACTTCATTTTGCATAATTTTTATTTGCCAAACGTAAAACGACACTTGCGAATTGTTGTAATCTAAAAAATTATCGGTTTTTGTTTTTTCGTATTTAAAACTAGCTCCATCATCTTTTCTATTTTTTTTATCATCACCTACTGTACCAATACCTTCAATATAAATGGAATATAATTCCATATCGGCGAACATGTATTTTCTAGCTACATTGGTAAAATCGTTACTAAAGCTATTGTCAACACCCATTTTGTCCATATAGCTTCTATGTATAGCTTTAAGGTATTGTTCGTACTCGTTTCCTACATCGGGGTTGTCTTTGTTTTTTAATTTTTTATATTCTTTTTCTTGTGCTTTTGTTGAAGCCTCTATTGCCTTTTCTTTTCTTAAAATCTCTTCGTCAGTATCAGTACTTTCCATTTTGTTTTCATGGTCTTTATACTTTTGTCGAAGTTCTGTATTTTTAAGATTATTAAGAGTACCGTCAAAAAAAACACCTACCTCAATTTCTAATTCATCTTTTGGATCTGAATAATTGCCAGTATTATATACATATGTTTTTTTCATAATTTTTTAAATTTAAAAAACTTCTAGATTATCCGTTTTTATAAATGCTTCTTTTCCGTTTTCTCCTTTTAGCTTCACCGTAAAATAACTATTTGCTTCATTTACTTTTATTACCAACTCTGCTTTGGTGCTAGTAGGATCATCTCCAAAAACTTTTTGAAAAACTTCAAGACTCGACTTTTCATTAATTTCACAATTCCCTCCAAATAATTCTCCTTTCAGGTTCTTATAAACAAAACCTATTTTTGTAGGCATTGCTCTCCATTCATAATCAGATAAAGGTTGAACTGCTCCATCTAATTGCTCCCACTCTCCATTGATCATACTCATTCCTACATCTGTTAATGGATTTAATATTGAATTTTCAGGCAATTCAAAGACGGGTTTCCAGCTAAATCGAGTTCTATAG
>NZ_RQVQ01000035.1 GCF_003865405.1 Paenimyroides tangerinum | reverse complement strand
CATTAAATTTGAACATCTAAATTCCAGTCAGTTAGCTTTGTATTAATAATCGAATTCAGGTTACAAGTATTCAAATCGATGATGTTGATAACAGAAGACGACATATTTTATTTCAATGGAGAAAAAGTATTTGATCAATAAATGTTAATTTTTTAATAAAAGTGTTATATTTGAATGATAAAATATAAATAATTTTATTGTATTGTGAAAAAAGAATTATTTATATTATTCGTATGTTTTGGATTGTTTTCATGTAATAATGAAGTAAAAAACCAAACCGTGACCATTGATAATAAATATTCAATGGATTTACCTGATTATTTAACTGAAACCACAAGCTTGAATGTTGATGCTTCACTTCAGTATATGAATGGTATAAAAGAGCTTTATATCGCTGTAATTGATGAGCCAATTTCTGGTTTTTCGCAAATATTAAAGTCAAATGATTTAACTGAAGATTACAAGAATAATTTAGATGATTATTCTACTTTTTGTGTGGATTATTTTAAAGAAAGTGTTGATGTAACTTATGTTTCTGACCCCAAAAGAAACTACAATTAATGGATTACTAGCAATTTTATTTACAGTAAAAGCAAAAATAAGTGGTTATACCGCATATTATCATTTCACATACATTCAAGGAAAAGAAAATTATTATCAAATTCTAACTTGGACTTTTGATAGTAAAGAAAACGATCACAAAGAAAAAATGAACGCAATGATAAATTCATTTAAAGAAGTTTAATTATTTATGGAAAAAAAATATATTTCCTCTGGTGTAGTTCCGATTACAGGATTAATAACTACTATTTTTTTGGGTATTATATCAGCAGTTGCTTTTTCATTAATATATATTGTAATCAATAAAGTAATTCCAAATATCTGGTTTGCTGCAATAACGGCTGGCTTTTTTGGTTTTGCAATTGGTTCATCAATTAATTATGGATTGAAATTCGGTAAAATCCGAAATATGAAAGTTGCTTTATCAATTGCCGTTTTTTCTGGATTATTTGCAATTTATACGCAATGGGTAATTTTCGATGTATTGATATTGAGTGAAAAAGGATTCACATTTAATTTAGATGCTCAAGATATTAAGATTTTATTACAAGATTTTATTTTTATTTTCTCGCATCCAAATATCTTAGTTGAAGATATTAAGTTCTTTAATGAATTTGGAACATTTTCTATTGAAAGTAGCGACACGGTTTCTGGAATTTTACTATGGGCTGTTTGGTTTGCAGAAGTTCTAATCGTTTTGATACCTACAATTTTTATGGTAAAAAATGGAGTTGTTTCAGAACCGTTTTCGGAAGTAAATAATACATGGATGAATAAAAGAAATGAATCGATAATAATTCCGTTTGTAGATGATAAAGACAAGTTAATTAGAGAATTTAACAATAACAATTTCGAAGCTTTAAATCAAAGAATCTCAGAATGTGATAGTGACAGGTTTGCTGAAGTTGTTGTTTATGAATCTCCTAAAGATACTTTAAGATTTGTAACCATAAACAATGTTATGATTATTAAAAACAAAGCAAATAAAGATAAAGTAGTCAGAAATCCTGCAATCGAAAAATATCCAATTATCAAAACAGTTTTTGAAATTTAAAAGAATAAAAAAAATGAGTTAGATTAATTTCTAACTCATTTTTTTATTTATATTTATAACTGTGCATTTGTTCTGCGAATTGCTTCAGCATCTTTATAATCAAGCCAAGCCTGACCTTTGCGTTTTCTCATAAAATTATCATAGATTCTATTGATAAGTACATTTCGTAAACCGCCAATCAAGTTTTTTGGACGTCCAGCAAGTGAACGTAAACTCAATGAAAAACCAGGAGTTTGATACTTCATATAATGCCACCAACCTTCAGGCATATAAAGCATTTCACCATGATTTAACTGAGTTATATATGGATTTATTTTCTTTAATGCTGGAAACTTCTCAAAATCAGGATTGTCAAAATCTATGTCTTCATGACAAAGCCAAGAATAAGGTAAACGATACATATACTTTGTGTCTTTCGGGTCAACTAATACACATTGTTTTTTCCCCTCAAAATGAAAGTGAAAAATATTCGGAAAATCAATATCATAATGCATAAAAACTTTTGCATCTTCACCACCAAAGAAAACCAATGGTAAACTTTTAATTAAACGTAAACCTAAATCGGGCCAACGCATATCGTCTTTCATTGACGGTGCGTCTTTCATTAAATTATAAAGAAAAATACGTAAATCTGATGGACCTTTTTGCATGATGTCAATATATTCTGACATGGTCATCGTAAAATCAGGTTCGTTTACTTTCTTAGTATAATCCGTTTTTCTACTATCATATAAAGGAACCATTTTATCACCAGCTATTTCTCTAATGTATTCTAAATTCCATTTCGTAAAAGCAGGCCAATCTTCAATCTGATTTGTAATTACAACAGGTTTCTGTTTTTTGTAATAATTTTCAATAAACTCTTTTTTAGTTAGCTTATTTACACGTTCAATTTCAATATATTCGAACCCCATTTTATTCGTTATTTATTATCAAATAAAATTAATGATTTATTAACGAATATTGTTTTTTAAAGAGTTAAATATTTTAAAAAATAGTTTTAGATTTTATGTTATCAACTTAAATCTAATACATTTGTAATGAAGTTATTTAACTTTTAATACAGAATAGAAATACAAAAAATGAAGAAATTTTTAATTGTTGGTTTAGGTAATATTGGTGCAGAATATATAAATACACGTCATAATATTGGTTTTAAGGTTGTCGATTTTATTGCTCGTGAAGCTGGAGTTGATTTCCAAACAGTGAAGTTAGGAGCGATGGCAGAGGTTAAAATCAAAGGAAGAACTTTATTGCTTTTAAAACCAAATACCTACATGAATTTATCCGGAAAAGCAGTTCAACATTGGATGGAAAAAGAAAAAATCGAGAAAGAAAATATATTAGTTGTTACTGACGATTTAAATTTACCTTTCGGAACCATTCGTATCAAACCAAAAGGTTCAGATGGCGGACATAATGGATTAAAAAGTATTCAGGCTTTATTAGGCGCAACCGATTATCCGAGATTTCGATTCGGAATTTCTGATGAATTCAAAAAAGGACAACAAGCAGATTATGTATTAGGAAATTGGTCAGACGAAGAAACAGAAGCTTTAAAAGAACGGTTATCAGTAAGTGCTGAAGCCGTTAAATCATTTGCTTTAGGTGGACTTGGAAATACGATGACCGCTTTCAATGGAAAATAATTATATTAATTATATGAAAAAAATGTTAGCAATCGCAACTTTAGCTATTTTGGCAAGTTGCAACTCAACCAAAGGTGTTGTTTCTACAAATTGGTTGGGAAAAACGGTTACGATTAAATCTGTTTGTCCAGAAAATGGAGTTTGTACAGCGACGCGTGAACCGGGAATAGCTTTGAAAGAAGATACTAATTCCAAAGGAGTTCCTAAAATGGTAGCTAATGAAGAAACCATTTTAATCAAATATGAATTTGATCGTAAAAAGGCAGACGGAAGTTACGCAGATGATTTTCATAAAGAGGAAATTTTCATAGAAATTCCTGCTAAAACATTCAAAAAAGAATATGTAAATGAACAGCTTCAAGAAGTAAAATTGACGTTCGGGCGTCATTGTTATTGTAAAGGTTCTGCTGGATATTTCAAAATTACTGAAGGAACTTTGAAAATTGATAACTCAGAAAACAAAACAAAAGTAAAACTAAATTTCAAAGCGCCAGTTCCGCAATTATTTGAAAACGTAGAGTTTACAGTTGAATAATTTTTATAAGATGTCTTTATGACATCTTTTTTTGTATCTTTAATAAAAAATGATTGATATGAAAGGGATATATTTTATACTTATTCTGTTTATGAATACAGCAGTATTTGCTCAAGTTGTTGTTCAAGTTCCGGGAACTGTGGATGTACCAATTAAAAAAGCTTATAAAAATTCTGCTAATAGTAGTGAGATATCAGATAATTCCGGATTGATTTATACTTCCAGTGGTCAGGATTTTAGACAATATTTTAGTGAGAAATACCAATTTCCAGATGATGCGCTGAACAATGAAATTTCGGGTTATATAAAAATTGAATTCGTTGTTGAGAAAACAGGTATTCCATCAGAAATAAAAGTTATCAAAAGCCTTTGTGAATCTTGCGATGCCGAAGCCATCCGTGTTATTGAAAGGGCAAAATTTCAAGTCTGTGAAATCGATGGTGTTCCTAGTCGTTGTCGATATAATTTTCCAATTAAATTAGCTTTTGAATAATAAATCAGATTGAACCAATGCAATTCGTATTGGTTTTTTTTATGTTTAATTTTAAAATAACGTACATTTGCAATCTAAGGTTGAACGATGTTCAATAAAAGGGAATTAAGTGAGATGCAAAATCAATTCTTAAGCTGTACCCGCAACTGTAAGCTATAAAACTTATTGTTAACTACTCGCCACTGGAAATTTTTTCTGGGAAGGCCAACAATAAGATGCAAGCCAGGAGACCTACCTTAAATAAATTCAACTTTCGGGAGTTAAAGTCTATGAAAACTATTCGGGCATTTTTTGCCTAATTCTTTCATGTATAAACTCCGTGAAGTTTCGGGAACAAAACTTTAAATTTTTTATATTATGAAAAGAATTACTTTGTATTTCTTACTGCTTTTTACGCAGACCATTTTTGCACAATTTGATAATAGTACGGTACAATATTATATTGGAGAAGGTACTGAAACCGCTTATTTTATTGTTGATTTTAATGATGGAAGTGAAACGCCTTCTTATGTTTGGGGTTTTCGTTTTAATGAAGAAGATGGTTTAACAGCCGCTGATTTGTTTTATCAAATTGGTGAAGCCGATCCAAATCTTACAATCGATGCGGGAGATTTTTTAAATGATATTTCTTATAATCAACACGATACTTCTTTGCAAGAATATGATTATTGGAGTACATGGAACGGAGATACTTTTGAGACTATGGCAATGAACGGTTCAGGTTTATCTGGTGTACTTTTGGAAGATACTCGTTGGTACGGCGCCAGTTATGGATGGATGTTTATTTTTCCTGAACCAACACCGCCTTCTTTTCCTGTTCCTGCAGTTGCCCCAGAAACTTTATCAAATCCAAACAATAAAAAAATAGAATTCAAAGTTTATCCAAATCCAACTTCAGATTATTTGAACATTCAAACCGAAGAAGAAATTTTAGAAGTTACTATTTTTAATCTTCAAGGAAAACAAATTTTAAAATCTAATATCGAAAGAGTTGATGTTTCTAATCTAACATCAGGTATTTATTTGATTGAAATTAAAACAAATTCAGGAAAAGCATTCCGGAAATTTATTAAAAAATAGTTTTTTTGTTTATATTTGGTTCCAACCAAAAATAACATACAATGTCAATTAAAGAAATTATTTTATTAGTAGTCGTAAGTTTATCATTCATTTTATATGTAAGAGCTTTATTTATTATTGAAAAACTTCCGTTAGATAAAGAACAAAAATATTTTTACAGATTTATATCCTTTATCATCCCAATTGCTGGATATTATTTAGTGGTAAGAAAAGCGAAATCATATAAACGTTATACAGAAACGAAGTTGTCTCAAATTAAAATTTGAGACAACTTCGTTTAATTACTATATTTTATTAAAAAATTTCTGTTTTTTCAGTACTAGTATCTAACATTACATTTCTGAAAAGCTCTACGTGGAGAACCATCACCGACATAAATAATTCCGCAATATTCAAATCCTATTTTTTTGAAATAATTTTGCATTGGGATATTATTTTCGTGTGTATCCACTTTTATATTATCGATTTGTGTAAAACAATAATCAAAACACGCATCAGCAACTCCTTTAATTTTACCGTTTGATGCTAATCGATGAATTACACCATATGGGCGATTATTAAGCCAATTTCCGCCTTCTATAACCTGATAAGTCACTTCTGGATCATTGCCTTGAATAAAGCAAAAATATCCAACTATTTCAGCATTATTAGTTATCACAAATCCATGTTGATTTACTATATCATTCAAAATAACGTCTTCAGACGGATAACCATTAATCCATTGCGTGGTATTTCTGTTATCAATCATGATTTGTTTAGCGCATTCAATCACTTCCATAATTGAATTGATATTTGAATTTTCAGCAAGTTTAACTTTCATAAAATAGAAATCTAGATAAAAAACAAACATAAAAAAAACACGAGAATAACTCGTGCTTTAATTCTATTATTTTTCTGCTCTTCGTTCCAATTCAGCTTGAAACTCTTCCATAACTGGCTTAACAGTGCTTTCTGGTAAATCTTCAATTCGAATGTACATCAAACCATCAACAGAGTTATTAAATAACGGATCAACGTTAAATGCTACAACTCTTGCGTTTTGCTTGATATATTTCTTAATCAACACAGGAAGACGTAAATTTCCTGGTTCAACCTCATCGATAATTTTATCAAACTTATTCAAATCGGCTTCTGTTTCGTTGAAAACAAAATCTTTGTCAGCATCTTTCAATTTCACTTTATATTCCATCTTTGGACGAATATATTGAGCCACGTAAGGATCGTAATAATGAGATTTCATAAACTCGATCATCAATGATTTTGAGAAATCTGTAAATTGATTACTGATACTAACTCCACCAATTAAAAATTTATGTTGTGGGTAACGTAAAGTTGTATGAACAATTCCTTTCCATAATAAGAACAAAGGCATCGGCTTTAGTTGATAATCAGGAACAATAAAAGCGCGCCCCATTTCTATCGATTCAGACATCATTTTATGTAATTCTGGTTCAAATTTGAAAAGTTCTTGCATGTAAAATCCGTCAATACCATATTTTGGAAATATCTCAGAACCCAATCCCATTCGGTATGCACCAGCAACACGTTGCTGATCTTCGTCCCACAAAAACATGTGGTAATAATATCTATCAAATTTATCTAAATCAATAGATTCATTAGTTCCTTCGCCTATTTCGCGGAAAGTGATTTCTCTCAAACGTCCAATTTCATGTAAAATATTCGGAATCTTCTCTGCCTGAACAAAAAACACTTCGTAGCTTTTACTTTGAAGAAAACGATTTTCTGCTAAATTTTCTCTTAGTTTTGCAATCTCTTCAAGAATTTTATCTTGATTCGCAGCTCGAGCAATTTGTTTTGGTTTCGTCTCAGTAGTTTTTGTCAACATATCAAGATTAATCGAACCTAGCAATTTTTTTTCGTCTTGTTCATTAAATGATTTTGACAAAATATAAGTTTTCTTACGTAAGAAATCCGTGTATTGTTCTAATGATTCTTTATGCTCATTCTGTTCATTAACAGAAATTGATTTACCGATTCTAATTTTTATTACTTTCTTTCTTTGTGTAAGTAATTCTGAGGGTAATTTCAGAGTACGAAGTATTGGATTAATTTTAGCTAGCCAATAAAATAATTTACTGTTTTTGGTATGAAAATATATAGGTACAACAGGAACATTTGCTTTTTGAATAATCTTCATTGCAGTCGGTTCCCAAGGTTTATCTAACATGATACTGCCATCTTCAATAGTCGAAACTTCACCAGCAGGAAAAATACCTAATGGTTTTCCGTCACTTAAATGACGCAAAGTTTCTTTCAGCCCCATAACACTTGACTTAACATCTTTCATGTCATCAAATGGATTAACAGGCATAATGATAGGTTTCAATGGTTCAATTTCTTGAAGTAAAAAATTACCAATAATCTTGAATTCAGGATCATGTTCTAACATAATTTTCATCAACAAAATCCCATCCAAACCACCAAGAGGATGATTTGAAACCGTTATATAAGGTCCCGTTTTAGGTAAACGTTTTAAGTCATCTGTAGGAATATCATAAGAAACACCAAATTCATTAACTAACTTTCCTAAAAATTTAATCGTGTCTGAATCATATGATTTAGTGTATATTTTATTAAGCTTAGAAATGCGCGTAACTTTCATAAAAACCCATCCGATAAACGTTCCAAACGCTCCGAATTTATCGACTTTTATGGCTTTCGCGACTTGTTTTGCATTTACAATTTGCATTGAGTAAAATGTAATAATTAGAGAGCAAAGATACAAAAGTTATGTTAAGGTTTTTTAATAGAAATTAACTTTCAAGCATATTTACATATTTATATAAATATCAATTGACTGTTTGAATATTATTAAATCAAATAGGTAATTTAAATTGTTTAATTTTGATATTTTAAAATTCGAAAATGAAAATACTATCTTATAACGTAAATGGAATTCGAGCAGCAATCACTAAAGGATTTTTAGATTGGTTACAAGCAGCAGATCCGGATGTGATTTGTTTACAAGAAATTAAGGCTCAAGAAAATCAAATACCAGTTGATGAAATAACTGCAGCTGGATATCCGTTTCAATATTATTATCCAGCTCAGAAAAAAGGATATAGCGGAGTTGCGATTCTTTCTAAAACAGAACCTAAAAATGTAGTTTTCGGAACTGGAATCGAACACATGGATTTTGAAGGAAGGAATATTCGTGCCGATTTTGATAATGTTTCGGTGATGTCACTTTATTTACCTTCTGGAACAAACATTGAACGTCTGGATTATAAGTTTCAATATATGGATGAGTTTCAAGAATATGTAACAAATCTTAAAAAAGAAATTCCGAATTTAATTATTGGTGGCGATTACAATATTTGTCACGAAGCAATTGATATTCACGATCCAATAAGAAATGCGAAAGTTTCTGGATTTTTACCAGAAGAACGTAAATGGTTAGATGGTTTCTTGAAAAATGGTTTTCTAGATACGTTTAGAATGTTGAACTCAGAACCACATAATTACAGTTGGTGGAGTTATCGTGCCAATGCGAGAAATAATAACAAAGGTTGGAGAATTGATTATCTTTTAGCTACAGAAAATATGAAAGATAGAATCAAAAGAGCTTATATTTTACCTGAAGCAAAACATTCAGACCATTGTCCAATCGGATTAGAAATTGAATAAAAATCAACCACTTATGATAAGAAAAATTATTCTAGTTGCACTTTGTATTCCATTATTTTCTTCTTGTGTAACACGCCGTTTATACAATGAACTTGATGCGCAATTCAAAGAATGCACAGAAGAACGTAATCGCTTATTAAGCGAAGCAGAATCGTTACGAAACGAATCAATTGAATTAGAAAATTCATTGAATACTTCTGAAAGAATGTTGGCTACTGCAATTGCAGAACGCAACCGTTTACAAATCGAATATGATCAACTTGCAGAAAGTTATAAAACATTAGAAAAAAATAGCGATACTGCAATCAAAGCCGAAATTGATCGCTTAAATAAACTAAAATCAGAACTTAACGAAAAATCTTCTCGTGTAAATGAATTAGAAAATAAACTTGCTGCTCAAGATGCAAACTTAAAACGCTTGAAAGATTCGTTATCTAAAGCTTTGTATGCTTTTGAAGGGAAAGGTTTAACCGTGGAAATGAAAAACGGAAAAGTTTATGTTTCTATGGAAAACAAATTACTTTTCAATTCTGGAAGTTGGGCTGTTAGTAAAGAAGGAAAAACGGCAGTTGAAGAACTAGGTAAAGTTTTAGCTCAAAATCCTGATATTTCAATTTTAATTGAAGGACATACAGATAACGATAAAATTGTTGGGAATCTTGGTGGCGGAATCGAATCGAACTGGGATTTATCTACCAAACGTGCAACTGCAATTGTAAATATTCTGGAAACCAATTCTGGTATTGACAAAAAGAATTTAACGGCTGCGGGTCGTAGTGAATTTGCACCTATTTCAACAAACTCAACATCCGAAGGAAAAGCTAAAAACAGAAGAATTGAAGTTATTTTAACTCCAAAGTTAGATGAAATATCTAAGATGTTAAACGAAATTTAATATATTTACAGGGAAGCAAATTAAATGCTTCCTTTTTTTATGAAATATAAAAGATATATCATTGAATTCTTTGGTCTAACTGTAATTATGACCGCAGCATTTTATTATTTTAATGATCAAAACATACTATCATCTTTAGCTCTGAGTACAGGAGCTTCTTTACTTACTGTTGTCAACAAATATTATCTAGATAAAAAAGCATTAAAAAAGAAAAACAATCCAAAAGCTTAGATTTTATTTAAGAATATTTAAAATCACTTCATGTATTTTTGCCTAAATATACTTTTAAATGGACATCATAGATAATAATTTACAAAGCCAGATTTACGCTTACGGATTACAATTCATCGAATCATTGGGGTTTAGTTCCAACATGGCTCATGTTTTAAATTCTTTGATTCTTTTATTTCTACTTGCAATTATTTTGTACGCAATTGATTTTCTTTTGCGAAAAATATTGATGTTGGTTTTAATCAAATCCATTCGAAGAAGTAAAACACGTGTTGATGATTATTTAATTCGGAATGGTGTTTTAAAATTTGCTACACATTTAATTCCTTTATTAATTGCACGTCAAGCACTTCCTTTCATTTTTACAGGTTTTGACAAAACAACAGATTTTGCATTACTTACAATCGATGCACTTTTAACGGTAACAATTACATTAGTAATTAATGCAGGTTTTAAAACATTTAAAGATGTACTTGCTAGTAAAAAAAGATTTGCAGACAAACCTTTAGATAGTTATTTTCAGGTTGTAACCATAATCCTATATACGATTTGTGCAATCATTTTATTTTCAGAAATCACTGGTAAAAGTCCAGCAGGATTATTAACTGCTTTAGGAGCTGCTTCTGCAATCGTAATTTTAGTTTTCAAAGATACAATTCTTGGCTTTGTAGCTAGTATTCAAGTATCGTCAAATGATATGGTTCGTGTTGGTGATTGGATTGAAATGTCTAAATACGGAGCAGATGGAACAGTTCTTCAGATTAATTTAAACACCGTTAAAGTTCAGAATTTTGACAAAACCGTAACTACGATTCCAACATATGCTTTGATTAGTGATTCGTTCCGAAATTTCAGAACCATGCAAAAATCTGGTGGTCGAAGAATCAAACGTTCGTTAAATATAAAGATGGGTTCGATACGATTTTTAGAGCCAGATGAAATTAATGATTTAAAACGTATCAAACTTTTAAAATCGTATATTATTGAACGTGAAAAAGAAATTGCAGAATTCAATCGTACCCATGTTGACGACCCAACGATGTTAGTAAACGGTCGCCGTATGACCAATATTGGTTTGTTTAGAGAATATTTGAAACGTTATTTATTAAACAATCCAAAAATTCACAAGCAATTTCATTTAATGGTTCGCCACATGCAACCAACTGAACATGGTTTACCTATTGAATTGTATGCGTTTACAACTACAACAGATTGGCCAGTTTACGAAGGAATTATGGCTGATATCTTTGATCACGCCTTAGCTTCAATTCCATTCTTTCATTTAGAATTATTCGAACTGCCTTCCTCAACTGATTTTCAAGAATTTTTAATCGCTCAACATAACGAAACTAAAAAGCAATCTCACTAAGGATTGCTTTTTTGTGTTTACAGTTTTTTATTAGTTGAAAGTCATAAAGTTGAAAGTCTAATGTCTTAAAATGATTAGGTAATTTGAAAATATTCATAAAAGCATTTCAATAGGATAAAAATTATGTGGATTTAGAGTGTTTTTTTGGGTTTTTTTGATCTCTGAAAGGCCTTGTAAATACTGGGCTTAAAAAAGGTCGAGAGGTTTTCTTTGACAAGACGACTTTAATAATTGAAACAACAGGCACTGAACACAAAACAAGAAGCTTCTTGTGATGACACGAGAAGCTTCTTGTTGATAAATTAGAAGCTTCTCATTACCTAACGAGAAGCTTCCTTTTATTACTTTATTTGTTTCTTAAAAAAGTTTCTAATAGAAATCTAGTTGAACTATCATGATTACCAACTTTTCCAGTTTTAAATTCATCAGCAATATTCTCTGCCAATTTTTTTCCGTATTCTACACCAAACTGATCAAAGCTGTAAATGTTCCAAATCACACCTTGAACAAAGGTTTTGTGCTCGTACATTGCTAAAAACGAGCCAAGCGTTTTGGGAGTTAATTTCTGAATTAAAATAGTATTTGATGGTCGATTTCCTCTAAAAGATTTAAACGCTGCATTTTGATCATTTGCATTATTTTCAGCAAATATCCCACCGTCTTTTCCATTCATCAAAGCTTCGGTTTGTGCAAAGAAATTAGCCATTAACAAATCATGTAATTCCGATTTTTCGAAAGGTTCAATAAACCCAACAAAATCAGTAGGAATAATTTTTGTTCCTTGATGGAACAATTGAAAAAAAGCATGTTGTGAATTTGTACCAACTTCTCCCCAAATAATCGTTCCGGTTTCATAATTCACAGGAAAACCTTCACGATTGATATTTTTTCCATTGCTTTCCATAATCACTTGTTGCAAATAACTAGGAACCGATTTCATACAATCTGCATACGGAACAACAGCTTCGGTCTCAAAACCAAAAAAGTTATTATACCAAATGGATAATAGGGCTAAAACAACTGGGATATTCTTATCAAATGAAGTAGTTTTAAAATGTTGATCCATTTCATAAGCACCATCTAACAATTGTTTAAAATTAGTAAATCCTAAATTTAAACTGATTGACAGACCAACGGCGCTCCATAAAGAAAATCGTCCACCTACCCAGTCCCACATTGGGAAAATATTTTCTGGATTGATTCCAAATGCAATTGATTTTTCAATATTTGATGAAACAGCAACCAAATGATTTTCGGTATTCATTCCGTTTGAAACCAACCAGTCTCTAACAATCTCAGCATTTTTCAAAGTTTCGATTGTCCCAAAAGATTTCGAAACCAAAATGACTAATGTTGTTTCGGGATTTAAGCTTTTTAATTTTCTTGAAATCGTATCGTTATCGATATTTGAAATAAAATGTGAATTCAGATGATTTTTGTAATCAACCAAAGCCTCGACAACCATTTTTGGACCTAAATCAGAACCTCCAATACCAAGATTTATAATATCTGTAAAAGGTTTACCTGTTGTACCAACTAGTTCACCACTTATAATTTGATTCGAGAAGGTTTCAATTTTAATTAACGTTTCAGAAACTTCATTGTTTAAATTCTGGTTTCGCAAAGCCGTGTGTAAAACCGCACGATTTTCCGTTTCGTTAATTTCCTTGCCCGAAAACATAGCTTCAATAGCTTCTTTTAAAGAAACTTCATCTGCTAAATCGGTCAATAATTTTAGAGTTTCTGTCGTAATTCTATTTTTAGAAAAATCTAAAATAAAATCATTCCATTGCACATGAAATTTTTGAGCTCTTTCAGAATCTTCTGCAAACAAATCTTGCATCTTAACAAACTGTAAATCAAAAAAATGATCTCGCAAATTTTGCCAAGCTAAAGTTCCTGTAGGATTGAGTTTTTCAAGCATGTTATTTTTTAAATTTTTGGTTCAATTTAGTATCTAAATCTTGTTTAATTGGTTTTATATGTTCTAAGTATTTTGGTAAATCATTTTTATCCATTGGCTCAGAAACAGGCAATTGTTGTTTAAGCGGATCAACTTGAACACCATTTTTCCAGAAACGATAACAAACGTGCGGACCAGTCGCTAAACCAGTACTTCCAACTTTTCCAATGGTTTGTCCTTGTTGCACAAATTGTCCTTTACGAACCAATATTTTCGACATATGTAAATATTGAGTTGTGTAAGTTCCGTCGTGTTTTATTTTAACAAAATTTCCATTTCCGGATGTATATCCCGTTTGAATAACCGTTCCAGAAGCAGTTGCCATAATTGGTGTTCCTTGTGGTGCAGCATAATCGGTTCCGTTATGTGCTTTAAACTTCTTCTGAACAGGATGAAAACGATTCTTTGAGAATTTTGATGTAATCTGAAAATATTTCAAAGGTGCTTTCAAGAACATGGTTCGCATTTGCTTACCTTCTTCATCATAAAAATCTGGATTTGAATCACCTGATTTAGAATAAGGAAATCCATAAACATCTTTTCCTTTATATTCGAAATAAGCTCCTAAAATTTCATCTGTTCCAACGTAAATTGAATCATTAATATATTTTTCCCTAACGGATAAAGCGAACTTATCACCTTTCTTAAACTTGAAAAAATCAATTGACCAAGCAAATGATTTTGCGAGTTTATGAGCTAATCCAGCATCAAGACCGCCTTTAGCAATTGAAGCAGAAAGCGACCCATCGATTTCACCTGCAATTGTTCTTGTCTTAAATGTAATTGGATAATTAACTGTATAAGCTTTCGTTGAATCTCTGAAATCAATTACATTAAAACCCATCTTGTCGGGTTCGTAAATCAACACTTCTAATTTTGGTGGATCTGATTTGCTTTTTAATAAAGTTAAAACGTTTCCTGCACGAATCTTGGCAATATTGAACGAATCTTTTACTTTTTCAGAAATAATATGAATATCGGTAGCGTCAAAATTATGTCGCCCCAAAATCAAACCCAAATTATCTCCTCGTTTAATGGTGTCGCGTTCTACACGGTAATTATTCAACTCAAATCCAAAACCATATTCAGGTTTAACGATTTCAGTTGTATCAATTATAATTTCTTCATTGTCAAGTTCTTTATTCTTAGAACATGAAAACAATAAAAAAATAGATAGAACACATAAAAATTTAAAATAGCTCATTGTATATTATAAACAATCTTTTCCCCAATTATCTAACTCATCTTGAGTCCATAATTCTGGAAAGAAAATCCTTCTTTGATATTGCGGTAACATATATTTTTTCCAATCACTTCCTCCGGTCGCCTCTTGCGGACCAGATTCGCTCTCAATGTATTTTTTTGCTGCATTAAAATGTCCCATCACCCAAGTAATATTTACTGTTTTATCGTAATGTCTCATTGCAGCTCTAAGTTCTTGATTTTGTTGATCTGCTTCAGGTAACTTTTTGAAAATTCTCCAAAGATTTATGGTATTGTATTGCTCCATAAATTCAAGAAACTCTTTTTTGTATTTTCTTTCGAACTCATTAATTAAATACGATTTTTTACCTGTTTTATAATCTTTACCAGCAGCTTGCCAATACAAATGTTCGAATGCATGCTCATAAGATGTATTTCGGTCAATGTTTTCACGGTAACGCGCATCAATTAAATTGATTAGATCAGTTGAAGCAAATTCAATTAAACGATATTGTGCACTTTGAAATCCACTTGCTGGTGTTAATGTATTTCTGAATTTCAGATATTGTTCAACTTCCATTCCATCACCCATGATATCGAATGAAGTAGTTAACATATCGAAATATCGAGTAATACGATTCATTCTTTCAGTAAAGAAAATGGTTGTGATATTTTCATGATGGCAGATTTGTTCCATCTCCCATAAAATCATTTTGAACAACAATTCATTCACTTGATGATACATGATAAAAACCATTTCATCAGGTAAGGTTGAACGTTGAATTTGAAGATTTAACAACGCATCCGTTTGAATATAATCCCAATAAGTGATTGGTTTCTGCCAAAGTAAACCTTCTAAATGTGTATCTAATTTTTGATCAATTGCTTTGAATTTTTGATCTAAAGCATCAATTTTCTCTTGTTGTTTTGTAGTTATTTCCATTATTTTTTGAAAACGATTTTATGTTTTAATCCGCTGTATTTAATCAATTCTGCTTTTAAAGATCCAACCATCAAACTAGCTTGGATTTTAAGCGGAACTTTGTTCTCATCATCTGAGACCCATAATGTTAAACTTTCATCTTCTTTAAAGACACGTCCTGACTGAACATAAGGTCTAAATTTCAATGCGTTTATTTTGCCAAATTTAGTCTTAATTTCTTCTTTACCCATAAATTTTAATTTAAATTTAAAGGTTTCATCGTCAAAAAACATATCTATTTCAATAGTTTCTCCTTTTTTCAGTGATTTAATTTTTTCATGATTTCGTAAATAGTAAAAAGAAGAAACAATATCTTGAATATTCGTACCTACATTAAAGGTTTTTTGAGAATTATTTTTATAGTCTTTGACCAAAACAGTTTTCATATTTTGATCAAAAAAACCTTCTTGATTCTTTTTATAACCACCTTCATCAATTTTTCTTATAAAACGATATGGTCTTCCTGTTACTTTATCGAAATAACTTTGATAATCATCTTCAACTTTGAAAAGTTTTTTTGTAATACCTGTTGTATAGCCATAGCCTTTTGCATGATAAACACTTTTGCCATCATAAGTTGCAGAAGAAAGATTTAATGTGGCTTCGCCAGCATTTACAAATCCGTAAGAAATTTGAAATTTAAAAGATTCACCTGCTTGAAATGCAGATTCCTGAGCAAATGATAACCAACTGGTTAAAAGTATTAAAATGGTAAATAAAGTATTTTTCATAACAATTAATTTTTTTTATAGTTCTTGAAAAGCAATTTCTATTCCAAATATAAAACAAAAAAACCTAGCCATTTACATGACTAAGTTTTTATGCTATTAACCAACCAAAAAACTATAAATTATGAAAAATTTATTACAGAAATGAGGCTTATGACGACCTCATTTTTGCGATTGCAAAGGTATATCAATTTTTGATTATCAAAAATCAATATTTAATCTTTAACAAATATTTAACCTTAAGCCTTAATCGTTGGAAATATACTATCTTTTTACAAAGTTCCTCTCAACTCTTGCTCTCTCTCGATTGATTCGAACAAAGCTTTGAAATTCCCTGCTCCAAATCCACGAGCACCCATTCTTTGAATAATTTCGAAAAATAAAGTTGGACGATCTTCTACTGGTTTTGTGAAAATTTGTAATAAATATCCTTCCTCATCAGCATCAATCATGATTCCTAATTTTTGTAATTCTTTGATATCTTCTTGGAATTTATCCATGTGATCTTTCAAACGCTCAGGAATAGCATCGTAATAAGCTTGAGGTGGTGTAGATAAAAACTCAACTCCACGAGCTTTCATTTCAGCTACTGTAGTAATGATATCATCTGTTGCAACAGCAATATGCTGAACTCCTTCTCCTTCATAGAAATCTAAATATTCTTCGATTTGAGAACGTTTTTTTCCTTCAGCAGGTTCGTTAATTGGAAATTTAATACGACCGTTTCCGTTCGCCATTACTTTAGACATCAATGCAGAATATTCTGTAGTAATTTGTTTATCATCAAAAGATAAGAAGTTAACAAATCCCATTACATCCTCGAACCATTTAACCCATTCGTTCATTTTGTTCCATCCCACGTTTCCAACCATGTGATCAACAAATTTCAATCCAACCGACGTAGGATTATAATCAGATTTCCATTCTTTGTAACCTGGCATGAATATGCCATTGTAGTTTTTACGTTCTGTAAACATAAAAATAGTTTCACCATAAGCATAAATACCAGCTTGAACTACTTCACCATTTTCGTCAGAAATTACAGTTGGTTCCATGTAAGATTTTGCACCACGCTTGATAGTTTCTTCGTAAGAATAACGAGCATCTTCAACCCACATTGCAACCACTTTAACTCCGTCACCGTGTTTTTTCACGTGCTCTCCAATTGGAGAATCAGAATTTAAAGCCGTAGTTAAAACCAAACGAATTTTATCTTGTTTTAAAACGTACGAAGCTCTATCTCTTTTTCCAGTTTCTAATCCTGCATAAGCATGAGATTGGAATCCGAAAGCAGTTTTATAGAAATGTGCAGCTTGCTTTGCATTTCCTACATAAAACTCTACATAATCAGTTCCTAAAATTGGTAAAAAGTCTTGTGCTCCTTCAAATATTTTTTCTAATCCGTATTCAACAGATTTTAATTCTTGTGCCATAATAATATTGTGTTTGTTTGTTGTTTAAATTAATCTAACCACGATTGGTAATATTTTTCATCTGCAATTTTCATTGCCTCTTCTGTAACCATTAAAGGTTTAAAAGTATCAACCATTACAGCTAATTCTTCAGTTCTAGCTTTTCCAATACTTTTCTCCATTGTTCCTGGGTGTGGCCCGTGAGGAATCCCGGCAGGATGTAATGAAATGTGTCCTGGAGCGATATCGTTTCTACTCATAAAATCACCATCTACATAATACAGAACCTCATCTGAGTCGATATTACTATGATTGTAAGGAGCAGGAATTGCATCAGGATGATAATCATACATTCTAGGAACGAATGAACAAACTACGAATGCATCTGATTCAAAAGTTTGGTGCACTGGTGGCGGTTGATGAATACTTCCTGTAATAGGTTCGAAATCGTGAATTGAAAAGGCATAAGGAAAATTATAACCGTCATAACCAATCACATCAAACGGATGCGTAGCATAAACCATTTCGAAAATTTCACTTTGCTTTTTAACTTTAATTACAAAATCTCCTTTCTCGTTATACGTTTCTAAAACTTCTGGTCTGCGAATATCTCTTTCGCAAAATGGAGAATGTTCTAACAATTGACCAAACCAGTTTCTGTAACGTTTTGGTGTATAAATAGGTCGGTGAGATTCTACAATAAACAAACGATTATCTTCTGTATCAAAATCGATTTTATAAATAATTCCACGAGGAACTAATAAATAATCACCGTATTTGAAATCTAAATTTCCTAACATGGTTCTTAAAGTTCCTGTTCCTTTATGAATAAAAATCAACTCATCAGAATCGGTATTTTTATAAAAATAATCTTGTGTTTTATCAGTTGGTGCAGCAAGTACAATAGCCATATCGCTATTCATCAAAACCGTTTTTCTGCTCTCCAAATAATCTGGAGTCGGAGGCACTTGAAAACCTCTTAAACGATAAGATTGAATGTTGTTAGCTTTTGCGATTTTTGGAGCAACGCTGTATTGTTTACGAATTTCTTTAACCTGAGTTGGTCTGTGTTCGTGATATGAATTTGTTGACATTCCATCGAATCCAATTGTTCCAAACAATTGCTCGTAATAGAAATCTCCGTTAGGTTTACGGAAAACGGTATGTCTTTTATGTGGAATTTCTCCTAATTTATGATATAATGGCATAACTGATTAATTATTTAAATTAATAATTTCTTTTCAATTCTTAATTTAAATCATTCAGGATTTCTCTTGATGAAATATTTAAGTAAATCTAATAATCCGTCCCAGTGTTTCATAAAAACAAATATAGAGATATTTTATTATTATTAAAATCTTGACCTAAAATTTATAGAAAAAATTATAATCGTTGAAAAAACTACTAAAACCAAAATCCAACACTTAGGTTTGTGAAATTTTGTCTTGTTTCTGGTGACCAACTATATTTCAACTCAATAGGTCCAATTACGGTCTGATATCCATATCCGATAGCATAACCAGTAAAACGAGGTTTTTTTGCCCAATCACCAGTTTCAAAAATACTTTTTCCGATATTTGCGTAATTTCCAGAAAAATTAATATGATTCCGTTTAAATATCTCATAATCAACACGAAACTGACCACGAATGTAAGAATCATCAAAAACACTTAGGAAATTATACCCGTAAAACTGCTTGATATTAGCTGTAGGTTGAAATCCATTTCCTCCAAAAAAGTATTTAAAAAAACTTGAAGGTTCGCTATTAAACGAAATTCCCATATCAAATTTCACCTCAGCACTAACCTTTCCAAATATGGTTTTTACAACACCGATTTCACCATTAAACTGAGAAAAATTTTCAAAATTATTATTGTAATTTGATGAATGGAAATAGTTTTTATATTCTGCTGAAAACAAAAAACCACTTCTTGGAAAGTATTTATTATCATAAGTATCGAATAAAACATTCGCAAAAACACCTAAATAATGACTTTTGTCCAACCAAGGCTTATTTAAATTCAAATTAGGAACATCAACTTGATTAAATTTATGTTCAAATCCAACACCGATTTGAAATCTTTCAGCAAAATAAGTTTGGAAATAAATTCTATTTGTAAAATCTAAATATTCAAGGTTTAGAGAAATTGGCAATCCGGAATTAAAAATCGCATCAGAAGTAATTGGATCATAAATATTACGTTTCAAAGTAGTCATTTTAGATTGAATTCCAACACTCCATAAATATCCGTTATCGATATAATAGTTGAAATTGTATCTTGAATTATCTCCAAGACCAAAATCTAAAGACGCAACATCATTTCGGAAAAACATTTTCTTTTGCGTTACATTAATTAGAATTGCACTTTTATAAAGATTATCGAAATGCAATCCAAATTTTAAATAACGACGCACGTCATTCTCTTTTAAATTCATAACTAAAACATCGCAATTTTCTTCGTCAGATTCAAATTCATACGATATTGCTTTAAAGTTTTGAGTTGCATTTAAGTTATCAATCCCACTGTTAAATTTCTCGTAACTAACGCTATAACCTGGCTTAATTTTAATTTTACCGTAAACGTAATTACTCGTGAAATCGTTTAATTTATTAATCTTTATTTTAGAAATATGTAATGAATCTTTTTTTACAATAGCAATTTTATTTCGTTTTTCTTCAAAATTCAACATTCCTAAAGCAACGAAATCACCTTGATATTCACGTGCCGCATTTTCACCACGTTTCACAATTTCAACACCTTGGTCAAACGAAACTACAGAAAACCCTTTGATATCAGGTTTAATATAAAAATCTGTTTGTCTAATTTTTTCATTCATGTGTTCATACATTGCAAAATTGTTAATTTGCATAAGTATGTCTGCCGCACCTTTTAAATCTTCTCTTGATTTTAAACCATCTTGAACATCAACTCCAATAATAATATCAGCTCCCATTGCACGAACTTCATCAATTGGATAATTGTTAGCAACACCGCCATCTACCAAAACTCTACCATTAATTTCTACAGGTGTATATAAACTTGGCAAAGCCCCAGATGCTAAAATATTTTGAGTAAGATTTCCTGAGTTTAAAATGACTTGTTTTCCCGTTTCAACATCCGTTGCAATACAAACAAAAGGAATTTGTAAATTATTAAAATCACGTTCATATCGAACATGAGAAAGCAAACGAGAAAGTAAATTGTAGTTATACATTCCTTTTGAAAGTGCTTCGGGCATCCCGATTTTAAAATTTTCAAAAGGCAATTGAATCGCATAAATTTCATCGTTTCGTTTTTCGTAAAACGATTTTGAAATTCGAGGGACAAAATCTTGAATTAATGCATCTGAATCAACAGTTCTAAAAATTGAATCTAATTGATTTGCTGAATAACCAGCGGCATACAATCCGCCGATTATCGCTCCCATACTGGTTCCGCCGATATAATCGATTTTAACATTATTCTCTTCTAATACTTTCAAAACACCAATGTGCGCCAAACCTTTAGCACCACCACCACTAAGAACAACTCCTACTTTTGGTCGTTTCTTTAAAGAATCTTGTTCTGTTTGAGCAAAACTGAGGCTCGAAAAACATATTAATATTAAAAGAAAAAATACTCGATTATTCATAAGTTTAAGTTGTGCTAAAATATTGAACCACCTTTTCTGCTTTCGATTTTCCAATTACTTTGGCAATTTCGGTTTCAGGTGCTTCTTTTAATCTTTTTAAAGATTTAAATTCGGTTAATAATTTTTCCATTGTTTTTTCTCCAATTCCAGGAATCACAGTCAGGCCAGATTGAATCGCATTTTTACTACGTTTGTCTCTATGAAACGTAATTCCGAATCGGTGTGCTTCATTTCGTATGTGTTGAATCACTTTCAACGATTCAGATTTTTTATCTAAATATAACGGAATTGAATCGCCAGGATAATAAATTTCTTCCAAACGTTTTGCAATTCCAATAATAGCAACTTTTCCTCGCAATCCTAAATCATCTAAACTTTTCAAAGCTGAAGATAATTGCCCTTTTCCACCATCAATAACAATCAATTGCGGAATCGGTTCATTTTCTTCCATCACACGTTTGTATCGTCTGTAAACAACTTCTTCCATCGAAGCAAAATCATTTGGTCCATCAACGGTTTTGATATTGAAATGACGGTAATCCTTTTTACTAGGTTTTCCATCTTTAAAAACCACACAAGCTGAAACTGGATTGGTTCCTTGAATATTTGAATTATCAAAACATTCGATATGACGTGGCTCAATTGATAAACGCAAATCCTTTTTCATCTGAGCCATAATTCGATTAGCGTGACGGTCTGGATCTACAATTTTCATTTGTTTTAACTGGTCTAAACGATAGTATTTAGCATTTCGTTCAGACAAATCCAAAAGCTGTTTTTTATCTCCAAGTTTTGGAACTGTAATATTCAGTCCTTCACCCAATTCCAAGTCAAAAGGTACGATAATTTCTTTAGAAAGTAAATGAAAACGTTCTCGCAATTCAACAATTGCTAATTCTAGTAATTCTTGGTCGGTTTCTTCAAGCTTCTTTTTTAATTCTAAAGTATGCGAACGAATAATGGCTCCGTGCGAAATCTGTAAGAAATTTACATAAGCCATCGCTTCATCAGAAATAATTGAAAAAACATCCACATTGCTAATCTTTGGATTTACAATCGTAGATTTTGCTTGATAATTTTCTAAAATTTCGATTTTATTTTTGATTTTCTGTGCTTCTTCAAATTTCATTTCGGAAGCCAATTTCATCATCAAATCACGAAATTCTTTCAAATTTTCTTTGAAATTACCTTTCAGAATATCTTTAATCGCTTTAATTTTTTGGTCGTATTCAACTTCAGATTCGTTAGCATCACAAGGTCCGCTACAATTTCCGATGTGATATTCTAAACAAACTTTAAATTTTTCGGCTTTAATGTTTGAAACGGATAAATCGAAATTACAAGTTCGTAACGGATATAATTCTTTAATTAAATCCAAAAGTGTGTAAACCGTTTTCACATTTGTATAAGGTCCAAAATAATCCGAACCATCTTTAACCATTCTTCTGGTAGTAAAAACTCTTGGGAAACGTTCACGTTTGATGCAAATCCAAGGGTACGATTTATCATCTTTTAATAAAACATTATAACGAGGTTGTAGCGTTTTAATTAAATTATTTTCCAATAATAAGGCATCGGTTTCTGTTGGAACTACGATATGTTTTATGGAAACAATTTTCTTAACCAGAACATTAGTTTTAGAACTTTCGTGAATTTTATTAAAATAGGAACTCACACGTTTTTTCAAATTTTTAGCTTTTCCAACATATAAAATTTTATCGTCTTTATCGAAATATTGATAAACACCAGGTTGGTTGGGTAAAGTTTTAATTTGAAGTTCTAATTGAGGCAACATATTTTTGAATTATTTTCTAGAGCAATTTTAATTGACACCACTAAATTAGACTTTTGTTTTCATTATTTAGTAACTTTATCTTTCAAAATTCACCTCATCAAAATGCAAAAAAAAGAACTTCGTAAAAAATATAAAGAACTTCGTAAAACCATTGATTCAGAAAAATTAGAAGATTTGAGTTTAGCAATTGCTAATAATTGTTTGCAATTGCCCATTTGGGATTTCGAAAATTATCATCTGTTTTTATCGATTACAGAACATCGAGAAGTTAATACCGAATTTTTACTTCAGATTTTATCTGGAAAGGATAAAAATGTGATTTTGTCACGTTCAGATTTTGAAACCAGAAAAATGAATCACGTTTTATTGACTGATAATTTAAAAATTGTAAAAAACGAATGGAACATTCCAGAACCTGTGAATGGAATTCCAATAGCAGATGAAATGATTGATGTCGTTTTTATTCCGCTATTAGCTTATGACAAAAACGGAAATCGAGTTGGTTACGGAAAAGGTTTTTATGATTTGTTTCTTTCGAAATGTAAAAAAAATACCATCAAGATTGGGTTATCTTTATTTGACCCTGAAGAAAAAATTGAAGATATTTTTGAAAACGACATTGCATTGAATTACTGTGTAACTCCGAATAAGATTTACGAATTTAATTCTAAAATCGAACAATAAAATTTATTAATTTAGATTAAGTTGAAACTGAAAATTATATTCTAATTTTGAATTATAAAATTTAAACAAATATAGAAATGGATATATTAAACGCATTAAACTGGAGATACGCTACAAAAAAAATGAGCGGTGAGCCAGTATCACAAGAATTAGTTGACCAAATTATCGAAGCTGCATATTTAGCGCCAACCTCATCTGGTTTACAACCTTTCCAAATCATTTCAATCAGCAATAAAGAATTGAGAGAAAAAATTCAACCAATTGCTTACGGACAATCTCAAATTGTTGACGGTTCTCACGTTTTGGTTTTTGCTTCTTGGGATAAATACACGGCAGAACGCATTGATTTTATTTATGACCATATGAATGCAGAACGTGGATTACCAAGTGAAGCAACAGCAGATTATGTTCAATCATTAAAGGACACGTATTTAAACTTACCAGAAGAAGCACAAGCTGCTCATACAGCAAAACAAGCTTATATTGCCTTTGGTGTTGCTTTGACAACTGCAGCAGTGTTAAAAGTTGACGCAACTCCAATGGAAGGATTTGTAAATGCAGATTTAGACAAACTTTTAGGCTTAGAAGAAAAAGGCCTAAAAAGTGCCGTAATTTTAACTTTAGGACACCGTGCAACTGAAGGAGATTGGTTACAAGGAATGAAAAAAGTTAGACATCCGAAAGAAATTTTCTTGACAGAGATTAAATAATTTTCCATATATTTAGGAGCTATTTCATTTTGATTTAGCTCTTTTTAATTTTACAACATGAAAAAATCTATTCTTATAAAAATATTTGGACTTGTTTTCATTTTTACATTGTGTTTACAAAGTTGCGGTTCTTTTAATAACAATCCACAAAGAGAAGTTGATCGTCAGCAAAATCAAAACTCAACAATACGAAATAACACTTCTAGAAACGATTCAAATCGTGGAAGTAATTCAAATAACAGTAGAGAAAACAATACTTCTAACAGAAATAATTCTAATAGAAACACCGAACAAAAATCAGAAACCAGAACTTCTGAAGAAAGAAAAATTAAATAAAAAACAACTTTGGCACGGAATTTGAAAATGTAATTTCGATTTCTATGAAAAGGAAAAATATTAATTTAGTTAGTTTTTATGAAAAAAGCGCTGTGAACTTTTCACAACGCTTTTTTTTATTTCTTTAAAACTTTCAACATCGGATCTTCTTTTAAAATCCACTCGTAATAATCTTGATCAGATTTAAGCTGATTTATATATTCTGCAGTTAAATAAAACATAATGCTTTTTTTATGTTTATCTAAATTAAACAACAACCCTTCGCTAGTTAAATGCTTTTTTAGGTTATTAAAATACTTTGGATCTGTATTCAATTTTTTAATTAAATCTTGAGTAGAAAGCGATTCAAAAACATTGCGATCTTCATCGATTTGTACAAAAACAAAATTACTAACCAAACTTGTACGCATTAAAAGCTGAATGGCATCTTCCCCGCTTTTATTCTTTAATGGAATAAAAACATCTGGTACAATTCCACCGCCGCCATAAACAATTTTACCAGCTTTGGTCTTGAATTGCAAACTATCTGCTAAGTGAATGCTATCTCGCTCATAAAGTTCCCCAGATTCAAATCGAGTATATAACTCATTAGAATATTCATCAATTCCATCATTATAAGGTTTCTGAATTGAACGTCCAGAAGGTGTATAATATCTAGCAGTTGTTAATCGAACAGCAGAACCATCTCCTAAATACATTTCTCTTTGCACCAAACCTTTTCCGTATGAACGACGACCAACAATAGTTCCTCGATCATTATCTTGAATTGCTCCTGCAATAATTTCACTTGCTGAAGCCGAATTTTCATTTATCAGAATAGTAAGTTTTCCGTTTTCAAAACTACCTTTATTAGTTGCTTTTGTAATACGCTCTTTACCTTGCTTATTTATTGTTTTAACGATAATATCACCATCAGAAAGAAATTCATCAACAATCTGAACTGCTTGATCCATATAACCTCCACCGTTTTCACGTAAATCAAGAATTATTTCTTTAGCTCCGTTTTTAATCAATTCATCCAAAGCTGTTTTAAATTCAGCATAAGTAGTTTCAGAGAAACGATTGATTTTAATAAATCCTGTTTTATCTTTTAGCATCAAGCCAACATCAACACTTTTTAATGGAATTTCACCTCGGGTTACAACAACAGAAAAAATCTTATTCTCTTTTTTCCTAAAAACTTTAAGAGTAACTTTTGAACCCGAATCTCCTTTTAAGATACTCACAAGAGAGTCATTTTTGATGTCATTTCCAAAAAGTTTGAAATCATCAGCGAATAAAATTCGATCTCCGTTTTTTAATCCAGCTTTATAAGAAGGTCCTCCAAAAACAGGTTTAATAACAGTTAATGTATCTTTATAATTATAATAATTTACACCAATTCCTACAAATGAACCCTTCATCGATTCTTGAACTTCGTCCATTTCGTTTTTAGCGATATAAACGGAATGTGGATCAAGTTGTGCAAGAATATTGTTTACTGTTAAATCAATAATCGAATCTGTATCAACATTATCAACATATTCTTTTTCGATTAAATCAATCAATTTATTTAACTTATCTCGACCTTTATCCTGAAAAGAATCACCCAAAGGTTTATTAAAAAAAGGAAAATAACCTCCAATGATTACACCAATAGCTAAAGAAATAACTAAAAGTAAGGGCCATAAAAAATTCCTAAGTTTCATAGTCGATTAATCTAAATCAGAAATATGAACAATCTCAACACCTGCTTTTTCAAGAAAAACAATTCCTTCTTTATCTTTATAATCAGACATGTAAACCACGCGAGTTATCCCAGATTGATGAATTAATTTACTACATTCTTTACACGGAGACATGGTGATATACAAAGTTGCATTCACACAACTTTGAGTAGATTTTGCGACTTTAAGAATCGCATTAGCTTCGGCATGTAACACATACCATTTTGTCAAACCATTGTCGTCTTCACAACAATTTTCAAATCCGGACGGAGTTCCATTATATCCATCAGATATAATCATTTTATCTTTAACGATGATTGCTCCAACTTTTTTTCGTTGGCAATAAGATAATTGCCCCCATTCTCTAGCAATTCTTAAATAAGCTTTATCGTACTTTTCTTTCTTAGAAAAACCTATTTCTTTCATAAGTCAAATCACCGAAACACAAGTAAATAGCATTGTTAAACGGCTATTTCAAAACTCGTTATTTCAAGCAACAAAAGTAATAATTAGTTTGAGTTATAAAAATATATTTTTCACAAAAAGAAACAATTTTTCAAAAATAACAAACAAAAGCTTATTTCACTAACAAACAAACACTTAACACTCAAAAAACAACAAACTAGAAAATAAAATTATTTATCTATTTTAACAATAAAAAAAACCAGCAAATAATATAATATTCATTATTTTTACACTAATATTACATAAACTAATAATTAACTATTAAAAAGAAGCTAATATGTCATATTACGATATTTACGACTCAGGTTTTACAGAAAGAAACAAAGGTCACTTTGCAGCGATTGTACGTGTAGCTTTAGCTGATGGAGATTTCAATGAAGAGGAAATGCACTTCATAGACGAATTGAAAACTAAATTAGATATTTCTGACGAAGACTACAAAAAGATACTTGCTAACCCGAATAATTACCCTGTTAATCCACCGTATTTACAAACGCAACGAATAGAAAGATTGTATGATTTGGCACGAATGGTTTTTGTAAATCACATGCTTGGACCAAAACAAAAAGATATTTTAAGAAAATTCACTTCTGCTTTAGGTTTTTCTGGAGACATAAACAAACTGACAGACAAAGCTTTATCGCTTTTGGTACTTGAAGTTGATAGCGAACGTTTCATGAAAGAAATTGAATTATTCACAAAAGAGGAAAACAAAAAAGAGCAAGTTTAAAACTTGCTCTTTTTCATATATTAAAAACTTATTATTTACTAGCTTTGATAAATTCTTCAGCTTTTTCAACCATATTTTTACTTCCACAGAAAAATGGAACACGCTGATGTAAATCCGTTGGTTCAATTTCCATAATACGATTAACTCCATCAGAAGCTTTTCCTCCAGCTTGTTCAACGATATAAGCAAATGGATTACATTCATAAAGTAAACGTAATTTTCCACTCGGATTTTTCTTAATTCCTGGATACATATAAATACCGCCTTTCAACATATTTCTATGAACATCAGCAACCAAACTTCCTATGTAACGAGAACTATATTGTTTTTTAGAAACATCATCTTTACAATATTCTAGATAAGCCTTAACACCATCGCAAAATTGATTGTAGTTTCCTTCGTTTACAGAATATATAGAACCATCATCAGTAATTTTCATATTTGGATGAGATAAGAAAAATGTTCCTAAAGCTGGATCTAATGTAAATCCATTAACTCCATTACCAGTTGTATAAACCAACATTGTCGAAGAACCATAAATCACATAACCTGCAGCTACTTGATGAATTCCTTTTTGCAAGAAATCTTCAGAAGTAACTGGAGTTCCGATTGGAGTTACTCGTCTAAAAATAGAAAAAATCGTTCCAACAGAAACATTTACATCAATATTTGAAGATCCGTCAAGTGGATCCATCAAAACCACATATTTGTTTGTATTTGATTTATCGTTTCCAGAAATTGAAATAAAATCATCATTTTCTTCAGACCCAATTCCACATAAAATATCTCTATTTACTAAAGTTTCAATAAACACATCATTAGCGTAAACATCTAATTTTTGCTGAACTTCTCCTTGTATATTTTCTTTTCCAAAAGAACCAGTTATATCAACCAAACCGGCTTGATTTACTTTCTGACTAACAATTTTTGCAGCCAAACGAATTGAATTTATTAATCGAGATAACTCACCAGAAGAGTAACCAAAATCTTCTTGACGCTTAATAATAAATTCACCTAATGTAATGTGTCTTTGTTCCATTATAGTATTTTAGTTGTGTTTTTTGTAGGCAAATATCGCTAAAAATAAAATTTTAACCTCAATTTATAGCAAAATGTTTAATTCTTTTTAATTAACAAAGTTTTCAAATTTGTTAGTTCGCTTTTTTTGTAATTTTGAATTCTATAAAAAACATCTAATCTGACTCATTAGATAAAAAAAGCAACTCAAAAAACAAACTGAAAACCATTAAAAATTTTAAAAATGATTTATTTATAATTTAAAAAAATGAGAGTATTTAAATTTGGAGGCGCATCGATAAAAGATCCGCAAGCGATTCGTAATGTTTTGCACGTTTTACAAACGGTAGGTTTTGACAATAGTTTAATCATCGCTTCTGCAATGGGCAAGACAACCAATGCTTTAGAAGATGTTATCAACAATTATTTTAAGAAACCTGAAGAATTAAAACAGGCCATCCAAGTTGTCAAGGATTATCATTTTGGAATTATAGATGGTTTATTTGAAGACAAAAATCATTTGGTTTTTGATAAAGTAAATGTATTATTTGGCGAAATGGAATATTTTCTTTCGAATAATAAATCACCAAATTACAATTTTGTTTATGATCAGATTGTTTGTTACGGTGAGATTTTATCAACTACAATTTTAAGTTATTTTTTCAATCAAGAAAATATTGAAAACGTTTGGATCGATTCTCGTAATTTAATTAAAACCGACACAACTTATCGAGACGCAGTAGTAGATTGGACAAAAACAGAGAATAATATTAAGAATCAAATTCAATCGGAAAAGCTTTACATCACGCAAGGATTTATAGGTTCAGACCCAAATCATTTTTCGGTTACTTTAGGAAGAGAAGGTTCTGATTATTCGGCTGCGATTTTTGCTTATTGTTTAGATGCGAAAAGCGTTACGATTTGGAAAGATGTTCCAGGAGTTTTAAATGCTGATCCTCGTTATTTTGAAGATACTACTTTGTTAAATCAAATTTCGTATAGAGAAGCTATTGAGTTGGCATTTTACGGAGCATCGGTAATTCACCCAAAAACCTTACAACCTTTACAGAAAAAAGAAATTCCTTTGTATGTAAAATCGTTTGTTAATCCAACTTTACCAGGAACTTCGGTTTCAAGAGGAGCTATTTTAGAACCTTTTGTACCTTGTTTTATCGTAAAGAAAAACCAGTTACTAATTTCAATTTCATCAAAAGATTTCTCATTTATAATGGAATCTCAAGTAAGTGAAATTTTTAAATGGTTTGGAGAAAACCATATAAAAGTAAACGTAATTCAGAATTCAGCAATTAGTTTTACCGTTTGTGTAGAAGATAAATTCAATAATTTTGAAACCTTAAACCAAGAACTTTCTAAAAACTTTAATGTAAGTTTTGACGAAAATGTCTCGCTTTATACCATTCGCCATTTCGATGAAAAAGCAGCACAATCGGTTATCAATGGTAAAACGGTTTTACTACAACAAGTAAACTTAGAAACCATGCAGATTGTAACTAAAGAGTAAAAAGAAACATTATAAAGTAAAAAGATAACAAAAAAGGAAATCTCGCAATATTGAGATTTCCTTTTTTCATTTATTTTACAATAGTTAAGTTAACAAAACCTGACCTATTACCTTCTGGCTGTTCCCATTTTAACTCATCGTTCACATAAATTCTCGTAGGATAATAACCCATTGAATTACTGTTAAGTAAAGCTCCTTCAACTTTTACTTCATAAACAGTATCATCCGGAAAAGTTATTCTATATTTAAGCCATTTTCTAATATTAAAAACCTCTTGCAAACTAGAATTATAAAAATATTTCGATAAATAATCTCCTAATCGAAGAGCATAAACTTTTGATCCGTCAGATGCAGTACCATTATCAAACCTAATAAACGTACGTCCTTGATGAGTTGCTGGATAGGGATATTCATTTTCATATCCGTTTTCTCCATATACATTAACTTCTATTGAATTTTCATCCTCAAGAGGATTATGAGGAGCAAAAATATTTGCTCCATCACTATTCTTAAATTCAACATATAAATTCAAAGGCATATTATATCCAATATTTGGATTATCATCATCTGGTTGATCAATAACACCGTCAGAATTATTCAGCTTATTATCATCTGACGTATTACAACTAAGTACTAACAAAGCTGTAAATAAAAGGTAAATTAGTTTTTT
>NZ_RQVQ01000034.1:211-31414 GCF_003865405.1 Paenimyroides tangerinum | reverse complement strand
CTATTTCTTTTTTTTACCAACTATTTTTCTTGATTTATTAATCGAACTCAGGTTTGTAATGTCTTCTATTTAAATTAAAAAACCTCAATAAACTTTAGTCTATTGAGGCTTAAAAAATATTTTAGAAAATTTTATTCTGCGTTTTTAGCTTTGATGTATTCTTTGATTTTAACTTCAAGTTCATCCATTAATTCTGGATTGTCTTTGATTAAATTTTTAACAGCATCTCTACCTTGTCCTAATTTCGTTTCTCCATAACTGAACCATGAACCTGATTTTTTTACAATTTCGAATTCAACAGCTAAATCTAAAACTTCTCCAACTTTAGAAATTCCTTCGCCATACATAATATCAAATTCTGCAGTACGGAATGGTGGTGCAACTTTATTTTTTACGACTTTTACTTTTGTACGATTACCCATCACTAAATCACCATCTTTTATTTGTGTTGATTTACGAATATCTAAACGAACCGAAGCATAGAATTTTAATGCATTACCACCAGTTGTTGTTTCTGGATTTCCGAACATAACTCCAATCTTTTCACGCAATTGGTTAATGAAGAAAACCGTACAATTTGTTTTATTGATTGTTCCTGTTAATTTTCTTAATGCTTGAGACATCAAACGAGCATGTAATCCCATTTTAGAATCGCCCATTTCTCCTTCAATTTCACTTTTTGGTGTTAAAGCAGCAACCGAGTCAATTACCACTAAATCAATCGCACCAGAACGAATCAAGTTTTCTGCGATTTCTAAAGCTTGCTCTCCATTGTCAGGTTGAGAAATGATTAAGTTATCAATATCTACACCTAATTTCTGTGCATAAAAACGGTCAAAAGCATGTTCTGCATCAATAAATGCAGCGATTCCACCAGCTTTTTGAGCTTCTGCAATTGCATGTAAAGTCAAGGTTGTTTTACCAGAAGATTCAGGTCCGTAAATTTCAACAATTCTTCCTTTCGGATATCCCATTACTCCTAAAGCTAAATCCAAACCTAATGACCCAGACGAAATTGACTCAACTTCTATAACAGCCGCGTCACCTAATTTCATTACTGTTCCTTTTCCGTAAGTTTTGTCTAATTTATCTAAAGTTAATTGTAACGCTTTTAATTTTGCTTCTCTATCTGCACTCATATCTCTTTTGTATTATATATGTAAAAATACCCTTTTTTATTTAATGTTTGTATTCTGAAATAAAATAGTTTTATTCTTGTTTTCATTTCTTGGACAAAACTAACACATAAACACGACAAGATATGTCGTTTATGAAATGTTTGTAAAAAAATAAAATTATTATAGTAAATTAGTAATAAAAATAATAATTATGAAGCAGCTTTTATTTTCAACTAAAAACACAAAATCACTAGATTTAGGATTGTTGGTATTGCGCGTTGGTTTTGCAATGTTAATGATTCCACATGGTTGGGCAAAATTTCTAAAATTTGAAGATTTGCAAACTAAATTCATGGATTTCATGGGACTAGGTCCAACAATTTCGCTTGGGTTGGTTATTTTTTCAGAATTGATTTGTTCTGTGTTACTAGCTTTCGGATTGCTTACAAGATGGGCTATAATTCCGTTAGTTGTCACAGCGATTGTGATATTAAGTGCGCATAATTGGGATGTTTTTGGCGAATCTGAATTAGGAACGGCATATCTAATTGGATATGTAGCTATCTTATTTTTAGGGCCAGGTAAATACAGTTTAGACGCGATTTTATCTAAAAATATAAACTAAAAATCTCAAAATAAGAGGTTAATTCAATTTAACTAAGTTCAATCTTTTTTTAAAAAACATTGAACTTTACTTTTTTTTATATAATTTCAATAAAAAATTGCATTATGAAAAAAATAATTAATTCGATATTATTTGTTGGATTATTAATATTTACTGTTGCTTGTGATAAGGCAAATCCGAACTCCAAACAAACAGAAGATACTAAGACAGATAATGAACGTGCTTTTCAAATTAGAAAAGACAGTTTAGAAAAAGCGAAGCAGGATTCAATCGTAAAATTTAAACAGGATTCTATTACTGAAATTAAAGACAAGTTTGTTAAAAAAGAAGAATTAAGAATAAAAGAAGGGGCTGAATATGACTATTGGCCTCTTAAAAAAAGTGATTCGCTTTCAAAAAAGTTCTTTAAAACCTATTCCAAAGATGAAATTTACACCATTGCAGCTTTAAATCGTGTTGATGTAGCAAATCTTAAAGGTAGAGATACAATCATAGTTCCCAAAGTTATAAAAGAAGACTTTTTGGATTATTCTCCGTTTCCATATCAAATGGAGATATTAACTGATGTTCCGAAATTTATCGTTTTTTCTTATCCTATTCAGGCTTTTGCTGTTTATGAAAATGGAAACCTGATTAAATGGGGACCAACTAATATGGGAAAAAAAGCGACCCAGACTCCTCGTGGTTTATTTTTTACAAATTGGAGAGGTCGAAAAGTAAAAAGTACTTCAAATAGTGAATGGATTTTAAATTGGAATTTCAATATTAGCAATCATGGTGGCGTAGGATTTCATCAATATGCATTGCCAGGTTATCCAGCTTCTCACTCTTGTTTGCGTTTGCTAGATGCAGATGCGCAATTTTTATATAATTGGTGTGATCAATGGATTCTGAAAGATGCAAATACACAAATTGCAAAAGGAACACCGGTAATTGTATATGGAGATTATGCTTTTGGTAAAAAAGGTGTTTGGAATGATTTAGTTAAAGACCCTAATGCAACATTAATAACAACTGAACAGCTAAAAGAAGTTGTAGAACCTCATATCGCTGAAATTATCAAACAACAAGAAATCCGAATCAATTACCTAAAAAATAAAGATACAGAAGTCAAAAATGATTCTCTAAAAACTTTAGACAAAGTTATGTCTGAAAAGCAATAGTTGTTTTTTAAATAAAATAATGTATTTTAGTGAAAAAATAAATTGAATATGAAAAAGAACATTTTAGTATTAGCTTTAATCGCTTGTGTTGGTCTTGTTTTTTCGGCTTACAAAGTTTACGAAGAACCTGAGTATGAAAACATTAATTATAATGATGGATTCAAAAATCTGAAAGTTTTACCACAAGATATTTCAAAGGATAGCTTAATGAATCTGATGAAATCTTACAACAAGGCATTAGGTGTAAAATGTAATCATTGTCACAGTAAAGATAAATCTGCGGACGATGTTTATGCAAAAGAAATTACACGTCATATGATTCAAATGACAAACGAGATAAATGAAAAATCATTTAACCCGATTGGTGATAAATACAAAAATGCTGTTGATTGTGCTACTTGTCACAGAGGGTCAACATCTCCAATGACGACAACGAAAGAATTTATGGCGAATTAAATTCTAAATCTAGAAAATGATAAATGTCATTTTCAAATAAAATATTAATAGTAACTTTGCAACCGAATTCTTCCATCTAGAATTCGGTTTTTTATTTATTTACTAGACTTAAAACGTATATAGCATGCAACTGTATAATACTTTAAGCGCCGAAGAACGTGCGCAATTAATTGAGCAAGCCGGAGAAAAAAGATTGACTTTGTCTTTTTACGCTTATGCTAAAATTGAAAACCCAGAACAATTTCGTAACGATTTATTTATAGCTTGGAATGCTTTAGGAGCTTTAGGTAGAACCTATATTGCTCACGAAGGAATCAATGCACAAATGAGCGTACCTGCAGAAAATTTTGATGCTTTTAGAGATACTTTAGAAGTTTATGATTTTATGAAAGGAATCCGTTTGAACGTTGCTGTTGAACAAGACGATTTATCTTTCCTTAAACTTACCGTTAAAGTACGTAATAAAATTGTTGCTGACGGTTTAGACGATGCTACTTTTGATGTCACAAACAAAGGAATTCACTTAGGCGCAAAAGATTTTAACGAATTATTAAATGACCCAGATGTGGTTTTAGTCGATTTCAGAAATCACTACGAAAGTGAAGTCGGACATTTCAAAGGAGCAATTACTCCAGATGTGGACACTTTCCGTGAATCGTTACCTATTATTAACGAGCAACTTCAAAAACATAAAGAAGATAAAAAGTTAGTAATGTATTGTACTGGTGGAATTCGTTGTGAAAAAGCATCGGCTTACTTCAAACATCAAGGCTTTAAAAATGTATATCAGCTTGAAGGTGGAATCATTGAATACACACGCCAAGTAAAAGCAGAAGGCCTAGAAAGTAAATTCATCGGAAAAAACTTCGTATTCGACCACCGTTTAGGAGAACGAATCACAGATGATATTATTGCAAATTGCCATCAATGTGGAAAACCTTGCGACACACACGTAAACTGTGCAAACGAAGGATGTCATTTATTATTCATTCAATGTGATGAATGTCATGAGGCGATGCATGGATGTTGTTCTAATGAATGTGTTGATATTATTCAATTACCAATCGAAGAACAAAGACGTTTACGCAAAGGCGAACAAAAAGGTAACTTAATCTTTAAAAAAGGAAAATCAGAAAACTTAAAGTTTAAAAAAGAACGTAATGTTTTTGAAGAAATAGTTCCTGTAAAAGTAGCTAAAGTTACAGAAATCAGAAAGAAAAAAGCCGAACGTAAAATCTATGTTGCTCAAGGCGAGCATTATTTTACAAAAGCTTCTGTAGCTCAATTTATAATAGAAAACAAAGAATTAAATATCGGAGACCAAATTGTAATTCAAGGACCAACAACTGGGGAAGAACGTATGACTTTAACAGCAATGAAAGTTAACGGACAAAACGTTGAGAAAGCTGTAGTTGGAGACAAAGTTACTTTTGAAGTTCCTTTCAGAATTCGTTTATCAGATAAATTATTTACAATAGTTAAAAACGACTAATTTTTTTAAAATGACAACAACAGGTAGAATTGAATTAATGGCGCCAGCAGGTAACTTTGAATCGTTGCAAGCTGCTATTGATAATGGTGCTGACTCGGTTTATTTTGGTGTAGAGCAACTGAATATGCGTGCTCGTGCGACCATGAATTTTACATTAGAAGATTTACCAGAAATCGCTCGTCGTTGTAAAGAAAAAAATGTTAGAACGTATTTAACGTTAAATACTATTGTTTACGATCACGATTTATCTATCGTAAAAACGTTATTGCAAAAAGCAAAAGATGCAGATTTGACTGCTGTGATAGCTTCAGATCAAGCGGTTATTGCTATGGCAAGAACCATTGGTTTAGAAGTTCATATTTCTACGCAGTTAAATGTAACTAATATTGAAACAGTTAAGTTTTATGCTTTGTTTGCTGATACGATTGTACTTTCTCGCGAATTAAGTTTACGCCAAGTTACTAAAATTACAGAAGCTATTGAGAAAGAACAAATCAAAGGACCGTCAGGAAATTTAGTTGAAATCGAAATTTTTGGTCACGGTGCTTTATGTATGGCAGTTTCTGGAAAATGTTATTTGAGTTTACATTCGCATAATTCATCAGCAAATCGTGGTGCTTGCAAACAAAATTGCAGAAAAAAATATACAGTTATCGATCAAGAATCAGGATTTGAAATTGAGATTGATAATGAATATATGATGTCTCCTAAAGATTTATGTACTTTAGATTTTTTGGATCAAGTGATTGATACAGGAATTCAAGTTTTAAAATTAGAAGGTCGCGGTAAAGGTGCCGATTATGTTGCCATGGTAACCAAAACGTATCGTTCTGCAATTGATGCTTATTACGAAGGTAACTTTACAGAAGAAAATGTAACGAAATGGATGTCCGATTTACGTACCGTTTACAATCGTGATTTTTGGAGTGGTTATTATTTAGGTCAGAAATTAGGAGAATGGAGCGATGTTCCGGGTTCTGTTGCAACTCAGAAAAAAGTGTATGTAGGAAAAGCGATGCATTATTTCCAAAAAGCATCAATCGGGGAATTTAAGGTTGAAGCTTACGATATTAAAGTAGGTGATAAAATTTTAATTACCGGACCAAGTACCGGAGCCCAGGAATTGATTATTGACGAACTTTTTGCAAATGGCGAAAAAGTAGAAAAAGCCACTAAAGGAGATGACGCTACTTTTAAACTTCCATTCAGAGTTCGATTATCAGACAAAATGTATAAAATTGTAGAAGCGTAATGGTAATCGTAACCTTACAACGCAATAAATGCATTGGTTGTAATTATTGTGTAGAAATGGCACCTGCACAATTTCAGATGTCTAAAAAAGATGGAAAAACTGTACTATTAAAATCTACAGATGCCAAAGGATTTTTCACGTTAAAATCACATGATTATTCTATTTTAGAAGTTTGTGAAAATGCTGCAAAAGCTTGTCCCGTAAATATTATTGTAGTTAAAGAAACTTAGAATATGAATAAAATATATTATTTAAGTACGTGTGATACGTGCAAAAAAATATTAGCTCAGATTAACGATATTTCAAAATTTGAATTGATTGACATAAAAACCAATCCGTTAACTGAAGCGCAAGTTGAAGAAATGTACAACTACACAAAAAGTTACGAAAAACTTTTTAGTAAACGTGCACAACTTTACAAACAATTAAATTTGAAAGAAGCTAACTTAGACGAAGCAGGTTTTAAAAAGTATTTGTTAGAACATTATACATTTTTAGCACGTCCAGTAATTATTTACAACAATCAAATTTTTGTAGGTAATGCAGCTAAAACGGTTTCATCAATGTTAGAAATTGTAAATCAATAATAAAAAGTGAAAGTCGGTTATATACCGACTTTTCTTTTGCCTTCAATTTTCATTTAATCAATCAACTAAAATCATTATCTTTGTGGCTTTATTTAAATGGTATGATAAATTCAATGACCGGTTTTGGAAAAGCAACTATGCAACTTCCAAATAAAAAAATAACTGTTGAGGTTAAATCTTTAAATTCTAAAAACTTAGATTTAAATGTTCGTCTTCCACAGGCTTTTCGCGAGAAAGAATTGGAATTACGTAATGTAATCGCTAAAGATTTAGAGCGTGGAAAAGTGGATTTCTCAATTTTTTCAGAAGTTACAGCAGAAGAAACTTCAAGTAAAATCAATGCTCCGATTGTACTTTCGTACATTGAGCAAATGAAAAATATAATCCCAGATGCAGATGCTACTGAACTAATGAAAATGGCAGTTCGTATGCCGGATTCTTTAAAAGTGGAACGTCAAGAAATTGATGAAAATGAATGGGAATCTATTCAGATTGCAATAACTGAAGCCCTTCAATACATCAACGAATTTAGAAGACAAGAAGGAGCTAAATTAGAAATCGAATTCAGAAATCGAATCGAAAACATTCGTAATTTTATGAATCAAGCTATTGCTTTAGATCCAGAACGTATTGCTATTGTAAAAGAACGTTTACGTAATAATTTAGTTGAACTTCAGGCTAATGTTGATGAAAATCGTTTCGAGCAAG
Organism: Paenimyroides tangerinum; assembly: GCF_003865405.1. Lineage (GTDB taxonomy): Bacteria > Bacteroidota > Bacteroidia > Flavobacteriales > Flavobacteriaceae > Flavobacterium > Flavobacterium tangerinum. Next base: position 24,013 of record NZ_RQVQ01000034.1, on the reverse strand, counting down.
AAATCATCTATTATTTAGAAAAACTTGATATTACCGAAGAAAAAGTTCGTTTAACAAATCACTTAGATTACTTCATTGAAACGATTGAAGGTTCTGAAGCAAACGGACGTAAATTAGGATTTATCTCTCAAGAAATGGGAAGAGAAATCAATACGATGGGTTCGAAATCGAATCATTCTGAAATGCAAAAATTAGTGGTTCAGATGAAAGACGAATTAGAAAAAATTAAAGAACAAGTTTTAAACGTACTTTAATAGCTACATAACAACACACTTTTAAAACATGAGTACAGGTAAACTATTTGTTTTTTCGGCGCCATCAGGTTCTGGTAAAACCACGATTGTAAAACACTTACTAACAAAACCTGAATTACAATTAGATTTTTCGATCTCTGCAACTTCGCGTTATCAAAGAGAAGGAGAAATTAACGGTAAAGATTATTATTTTATTTCGGCTTCGGATTTTCAAAAACATATTAAAAACAATGATTTTGTTGAATACGAAGAAGTTTACAAAGACAATTATTACGGAACTTTAAAAACTGAATTAGAACGTATTTGGGCTTTAGGAAAAAACGTGATTTTTGATATCGATGTGATTGGTGGTTTAAATATCAAAAAACAATATCCTGAACAAACGTTAGCTATTTTTGTGAGTCCGCCTTCAGTTGAAGAATTAGAACGTCGTTTGCGTTTCCGTCAGACTGAAAGTGATGAAAAAATTCAAATGCGTTTGGATAAAGCAGAAAGAGAAATCGCCGAAGCTCCTAAGTTTGATGTAATTTTAGAAAATCATGATTTAGAAACAGCGAAACAAGATGCTTTTAAATTAATTACCGACTTTTTAAATAAATAAATTATGAAAATTGGTTTGTATTTCGGCACGTTTAATCCCATTCATGTTGGACATATTATTATTGCAAATCATTTGGCAGAAAATAGCGACATTGACCAAGTTTGGATGGTGATAACACCGCATAATCCATTAAAGAAAAAAGCCAATTTATTAGAAGATTATCATCGTTTACACATGGTGCATTTAGCTACCGAAAATTTTGATAAGATTCAACCTTCGGATATTGAATTTAAATTATCTCAACCTAATTATACCATTAATACATTGGTGCATTTAGAAGAGAAATTTCCGAAACACGAATTTGCTTTAATCATGGGTGAAGACAATTTGGAATCGTTTAATAAATGGAAGAATTACGAAGTTATTTTGCAGAATTATGATATTTATGTTTATCCAAGAATATCAGAAAATAGCATTCCAGAAGAATTCGAAAATCATCCAAGAATAAAAAGAGTTGAAGCGCCAATTATTGAACTTTCTTCTACTTTTATACGTAATAATATTAAAGAAGGTAAAAACATCCAACCGATGTTACATCCGAAAGTTTGGGAATATATCAATCATAATTTATTCTACAAAAAATAAATATTACAGAAAAGAATTGACTACAAATGTTGATTCTTTTTTTATGAAATAGAAAACGCTCAAGAACCATAACTTGAGCGTTTTCAACAAAAACAAAAAAATATTAATTACTTAATACAAGCTAATAACGTAAAATCATAATTGATTGTTATGTAACAAAAACATAATGTTTTGTTAAAACGATATAAACCAAAACTTTAATTGATGCTTAACTTTAAAATAATAGGTTTACAATTATAAATTTTTAATTTTGCTTTTCAAACAATTTAAAATGAATACAAATCCGAAGTTTGCAGTAATTGGAGGAGGTAGTTGGGCAACAGCTATTGCGAAAATGCTATGCCACAACCTTGATGAAATTGCGTGGTATATGCGTAGTGAGTCTGCAATCGAAGAAATTAAACTTAACAAACACAATCCAAATTATTTGAGCGCTGTTGAATTTGACATCGACCAATTAATTTTAACCAATGATATAAATGAAGCTGTTTCTTATGCTGATTATATCATATTTGCAGTTCCATCAGCTTTTCTAGGAAAAGAAATGCAGAAACTAACAGCTGATATTTCTAATAAAATTATTATTTCAGCAATCAAAGGAATTATTCCTGAAACAAATTCTATTGTTGGAGAATATTTTATGCAAACGTATGATATTCCACAAGAAAACATTGCCGTAATTGCTGGTCCATGTCACGCAGAAGAAGTTGCTCTTGAACGTCTTTCTTATCTTACAATTGCCAGCGGCGATTTAAACAAAGCCGAAATTGTTGCCAATTGTTTAAGAAGTCATTACATCAAAGCAAAAATTTCTGATGACATCATCGGAACAGAATATGCTTCGATGTTAAAAAATATCTATGCAGTTGCTTGCGGAATGGCGCACGGTTTAGGATATGGCGATAACTTCCAAGCTTTATTGATGAGTAATGCAATTCGCGAAATGAAAAAATTCATTAAGCAAGTTCACAAGATGAAACGTAATATCAACGATTCTGCATATTTAGGAGATTTATTAGTAACAGGTTATTCGCTTTTTTCTAGAAATAGAATGTTCGGAAATATGATTGGTAAAGGTTACACTGTAAAATCTGCTCAGATGGAAATGAACATGATTGCAGAAGGTTATTATGCTACCAAAAGTGCTTATGATATGAACTTAGAATTAAAAGCAAAAACTCCGATAATTAATGCCGTTTACGACATATTATACAATGGCAAAGAGCCGAAAAAAGTGTTTAAAAAATTAACAGAAAAATTAGATTAAAATATATGGAAAATTTACCTGATGATCACATGATCAACCATCCGTGGTTAATTGGCGGATTTGCAATTGCGGTTGTTATTATGTTACTTCTAGATTTAGGAGTTTTTAACAAAAAATCACACACAATTTCAAACAAAGAAGCTTTAACTTGGAGTATTGTTTGGATTACATTATCGATGGTTTTTAGTGGTATTGTTTATTTTGTTTTAGATAAACCTCACGGAATCACAGATAACTTCTCTAAATATCAAGCCGCTTACTGGATTGAAAAAGCACTCTCGGTCGATAACTTATTTGTGTTTATTTTAGTTTTCAAATTTTTCAAAATTCCAAAAGAATATCAGCATAAAGTTTTATTCTGGGGAATTTTAGGAGCATTATTTTTCCGTGCGATTTTTATTTTTGCTGGAGTTCAATTAATTAAAGTTACTTATATAACATTACCTTTCTTAGGAATTAACCCAGAAACCGGAGATACAAGACAGTTAAATGTTGTACTTTTTATATTTGGTATTTTCTTGATTATTGCTGGAATAAAATCAGCTTTACCTGAAAAAGAAGGAGATGAAGAGAATATGTCAAAAAACATTGGTGTTCGTTTAGTTCATAAATTCTTTAAAGTTTCACCTGATTTTGATGGAGATAAATTCTTTACCATTCAGAACGGAATCAAAATGGTAACACCTTTATTCGTTGCTTTAGCTGTTATCGAAATTACAGATTTAGTTTTCGCAGTTGATAGTATTCCAGCTATTTTTGCGATTGCTCCAGATGATCCGTTTATTCTTTATACATCAAATATTTTTGCGATTTTAGGACTTCGTTCATTGTATTTCTTACTTGCAAATTCAATGGATATGTTCTCAAAATTACATTATGGTTTAGCAGTGATTTTAGTTTTCATTGGAACAAAAATGTTGATTATGCCATTTTACCATTTTCAATCAACAGTTTCGTTAGCAATTATTGGAGGAGTTTTATCAATCTCGATTATTGCTTCGTTAATGTATAAGCCTAAAAATGATTAATTTATAAATAAAATAAAAAAAGGGAAATTTCAATTAAGAAATTTCCCTTTTTTTATTTTACTACGACTCCTTTTCTGTCAATGCTTAAAATATCAGTTGTTGCATTAATGTTTATTGTATTGGTTCTGAATAAAAAAGTTTTATCATACAAAACCCCATTTAGAAAATAAGTTACAACAAATTCATTATTCAATTGTAAAACATTATTTTCAAGTAACTCAACTTTTATAGCTCCATTTGCAGCAACTTCTGCAAAAACATGTCTAAACATTCCTGTTTTACGTTGTTCGCCTTCAATTGTTCCGAAAGCTCTAGACACAATTATAGCCATTTCAAGAGGAGAATCATTTTCATTTACCAAATAAGCATACCAACAGTTTTCTTGAAAGTCATCATTCCATTCATTGATTACAGCAACAAAAACATGTTCTGATTTAGGGATTTCTATATCTTTTTTCATCGTTTATATTTAATTGAGCAAAGTTATCAAATTTCCTAAAACTGCCATTTAGATAAATATTCATTTAAAAATACAAAATAATGAATATTTTTCTTGTTTTTATGTTTTTTTGTGTATATTTGAAGTGTGTTTAAGAAAAATAATATGTTTGTGTTAGTTAATAGATTTTAGATTTGGTTTTTTTGAAATAATATTAATAACAGTATTATTTCGTTTTGCTATGAAAAAGGGAAAAATCGTTTGAGATAATCAAACGATTTTTTTGTTTTAAAATTGTAACATTTTTATAAAAGCGATACTAATTAGTTAAAGAAATTATAAAACTATGAATAAGCTTCTATTTTATTTACGTAAAAAAGCATTTTTCCGTTCACAATTATTTGTTACAAATCTTATACTAACCATAGTTGTTGGAATTTATGCAGTTATGTTTGCTGCTTTTTTATTAATTTTTGGATTTGGAACCTATTTTATTTTTGAAGAAGAAGGTATGAATCCACTTCAGGAAATCAATCGTTATATGATTTATTTCTTTGGTGCTGATTTGATGTTGCGTTATATGTTTCAAAAATTCAACACAAACAACATTAGGTCTTTATTGCTAACAAACATTCCTAAAACAAAAATCGTTAAAAACATTTTAGGTAGAAGTGTATTTTCTGTTTTTAATCTTTTTGGATTATTATATATTTTACCTTTAATTGGCACACTATTTTTTAATTTAGAAATTACTCTTCCATTAATACTTTGGTCTGTTTCAATACTATTATTCTTATATTTCAACAATTACCTTAATTTATTATTAAACAAAATAGACATTTTCTTTTATGTCATTTTTGGAATCGCAATCGTTGCCGGAATCGCTCAATATTACGAATGGATTACGATTACAGATTATACCTATTCTTTCTACAATGCGTTTTATGAATATCCATTTTTAATTGCCGTATTAGCAATTGTCTTGGGCGGAATGATTTATCTAGCATACAAAAACTATTTAGCAAATTTATATTTAGACAAAGGTTTAGAAGCAAAACAGAACGAGGTACAAAACATCAATTTATCTTGGTTAGACAAATACGGAACAACCGGAACTTTCTTGAAATTAGATATTAAAATGTTGTTGCGTAATAAACGTTCAAAATCAACCATGTGGATGAGTTTCTTCTTTATATTTTATGGATTGCTATTCTTTACCAATATCGTTCCGATGTACAACAATCCAGTAATGCACATGTTTGCATCAATTTTTGTTACCGGAGGATTTATTTTTAATTTCGGAAATTACATTCCAAGCTGGGATTCGTCTTATTATCCGTTTATGATGACGCAGAAAATCACGTATAACGATTATCTAAAATCAAAATGGTGGTTAATGGTTATCTCAACATGTGTTTGTGTTGTTCTAGCTTTGTTTTATTTATCATTTGGATTAGATATTTATTTGATGATTTTAGCTGGAGCGATTTTTAATATTGGTGTAAACACACATTTGGTAATGCTAAGCGGAGCTTTCGTAAAAACTCCAATTGATTTAGGTACAAACAAAAATTTGATGGGAGATAAAAACGCTTTCAATATAAAATCGATCTTGTTAGCACTTCCTAAAATGTTATTACCTATGTTTTTATACGGAATTGGTGTTTTCATAAAAGATGCAACATTGGGATATATTTTGGTTTCATTAGCCGGAATTATCGGATTTGCATTTAGAAACTACATCTTCTCACAAATCGAAAAAGTATATAAAAAAGAAAAATATTCAACAATTGCTGCTTATAAACGTTCAATCTAAAAATTATGATAAAAGTAAATAACCTTTCAAAAATATATAACGGATACCGAGTTTTAAACATCGAACATCTAGAAATTCAAAAAGGAGAAAGTTTTGGATTAGTTGGAAACAACGGAGCCGGAAAAACTACTTTTTTTAGTTTGTTGTTAGATTTGATTCAACCTTCGACAGGAAACATTGTTTCGAACGGAATTGAAATTCATACCTCAGAAAAATGGAAAACGTTTACGAATGCATTTTTAGACGAATCGTTTTTAATTGGCTATTTAACTCCAGATGAATATTTTAATTTCATTGGCGAATTACGCGGATTATCTAAAGAAGAAACGTTAGCTTTTGTAAAACCATTTCAAGTTTTCTTTAACGATGAAATTTTAGGTGGAAAGAAATACATCAGAGATTTATCTAAAGGAAATCAGAAAAAAGTTGGAATTGCAGCAACTTTCATCGGAAATCCAGAAGTGGTAATTTTAGATGAACCGTTTGCAAACCTTGACCCAACAACGCAAATTCGTTTAAAAAATTTATTAAAAGAAATTGCTGATAGAAAACAAATTACGATGTTAATTTCAAGTCACGATTTACAACACACCATAGAAGTTTCTAACCGAATTGTAGCTTTAGAAAAAGGAAAAATCGTAAAAGATTTAATTACAAACGAAAATACTATGGCAGAATTAGAGGCTTTGTTTTCGATATAAAATATTTACAAAAAGAAAGACCTTGATATGAAAATCAAGGTCTTTTAAATTTAGGGTAATTCAAATGCGTTTTCGTAATCTTCTTGGGTAATTGTATAATAAAAAACATCGTTAATCTTATACAAATCAGATGGTACAATTTTCAATAAAGAAGACTTCCCATTAATCCAATATTCAGTAGTTGGCTCGCCAGATGAACTAGAAGTATAATATCCTTTACCATTAGCAAACTTAATAACTAATGAATCGGCTAAATTATCAACGTCATTGAAAAAATAAAATCCTAGTCCTGGTTTAAAATAAGTATGTGTTTTTACAACAAAATCCTCAGGATTTATTTCAATTACTTCTCTCAAAAAAGGTTTCAAATCTGTTATTGGATCTGCGATGTTTTGATCATAAAAATAAACACTAAATGCTTCACTACTTTCATTCTTTAAAGCTACCGAATGTTGATCCAAATCCATCCAATCATCAGGATCACACGAACTAAAAAGTAACATCAAACAAAATAAGAAAAAAGAATATTTCATAATTTAATTGATTTTATTTATTCTAAAACTTTAGCATTTTCATAATCTTCTTGGGTAATTGTATAATAAAAGACATCGTTAATCTTATATAAATCAGACGGTGAGATTTTCAATAAAGAAGACTTCCCTTTAATCCAATAATCAGTAGTTGGCTCGCGAGATGAACTAGAAGTATAATATCCTTTACCATTAGCAAACTTAATAACTAATGAATCTGAAAAGTTATTGCTATCATTAAAAAAATAAAATTTAGGATCTGATTCAAAATAATTTATTGTCTTAATTACAAATTCATCAGGATTTATTTCAACGATTTCTCTTAATAGTGGCTTTAAGCCTGTTATTGGATCTGCAATATTTTGATCATAAAAATAAACACTAAATACTTCATTACTTTCATTTTTTAACGCAACGGATTGAGGATTAGGTTGATCTCCCCAATTACCTGGATCACACGAACTAAAAAGCAACATCAAACAAAATAATAAAAAAGAATATTTCATGGTTTTAGACGTTAAATTTTTTCTATTAAATATAAATCTTTTATTTACATAAAAAAAACGAATACATTATAATCCAAAACCTTTAAATGAAAATCAAAATTTTATCCCATAAAATAACTAAAATCGTTCTAAAACATTGGAACGATTTTTTTATTTTTACAGATTAATATTCGTTATGTTAAAAAGTAATGTATTTTTACTATTCTGAATACTAAAAGTTAAAAAAAATAGTTAAAAAGAAAAAGCAATCCATCTTGAAAAAACATATAAATAAATACTTTGCCGTAATTGCTGTTGTCATGTTTCTAATTGCGTGTTCAACAAAGAAAAACACGGCGATGACGCGCGCATATCATTCTACAACAACGAAATACAATATTTTGTACAATGGACAATTGGCTTATGATGAAGGCATTGAAACCTTGAAAACAAAATATCACGATGATTTCAATAATATCTTAACTGTTGAAAGAATTCAACCTGAAAAAGATGCTGTAATCGTTCAACAAGAACGCGATCCAAATTTTCAACGCGCCGAAGAAAAAGCAGTTAAAGCAGCGCATCTTCATTCAATTTATATTTCAGGTAAAGAACATAATCCGCAAATGGACGAAGCTTATATGTTGTTGGGGAAATCTCGTTATCACGATAACAGATATGTTCCAGCTTTGGAAGCTTTTAATTATATTTTATTGAAATATCCAGACAGTGATTTATTTTACGATGCTCAAGTTTGGAAAGAAAAAACCAACTTGCGTTTGGAATATTATAATGTTGCGATAAAGAATTTAAAGAAATTATTGCGAGATGATAAATTCAAAAATCAAACAAAATCTGAAGCTTTAGCAACTTTAGCGCAAGGATATATTTATAGCGATTATTTAGATAGTGCAAAAATTCCGCTTAAAGAAGCAATCGAATTAACAAACAATCTAGATGAACGCGCAAGATATACTTATATTTTAGGTCAATTAAATTCAAAAACTGGTGATAAAGAAGCTGCTATTGCAAATTTTCAACGAATAATCGATTACAATCACAAAGTTCCAAGATCGTATTTGATCAATGCTTATGCAGGGAAATTTTCTAATCAAGATTTCAAAACGGTTGATACTTTAGTTTTCTTAAAAGAATATAACAAACTACTTAAAGATCGTGAAAACCGTGCGTATCAGGATGTGATTTATAATCAAATGGGAACACTTTATGATTTGTATGGCGTTTCTCCAAAAGCAATTGAAAACTACAATAAATCGCTATCTAAAATTAAAGATAATAATTATTTAAAAGTTTCTAATTACAGAAGCTTAGCCGACTTATACTATAAACAAAAAGTATATGAAATGGCAGGAAAATATTACGATAGTACCATGGTAAACATGAATCCAGAAAGTCGTGAATATTTAACCATAAAACACAAAAGAAACAACTTAATTGATATTGTTAAGTTTGAAGCAATTATCAAAGAAAACGACAGTATTTTATATTTAGTTGGATTATCTCCTGATGCAAGAAAAGCTCAAGTAGATAAATTTATTGAAGAGCGAAAAATAGCAGATGCTAAACAGGAAGCAAAAGAAAAAGCTGCAAATGCTAAGGTTGGCTCATCTGCATCGACTTTAGGATTGGGCGGTAATTCTAATTTTTATTTCTATTCTCAAAATACAGTTGCATCTGCAAAACAAGATTTTAAGAAAAAATGGGGCGATCGTGCATTGACAGATAATTGGCGTTTGAAATCAATGGCGAGTAGTAGTTCAAACACGAATTCGAATAGCGATTTAGCAGAAAATAACTCGGAAGGAACGGAAAATAAAAATCCTGAAAATCTAGAAGATATGAGATATAATTCGAACTTCTTCTTATCTCAAATTCCGACGGATCCAGCCGATATCAAAGACATGAAAAAAGACCGTGATAATGCGTATTATCAATTGGGATTAATCTATAGTGATCGTTTACAAGAATATCAAATTGCGGCAGATCGACTTGAAAAATTATTGACTTTGAATCCAAATCCAGAGTTAATTGAGCCAACAAAATATCATTTATATAAAATATATTCGAAATTAAATCCTGCAAAAGCAGAACTGGTTTTAAATGATTTAAAAACGAATCATCCAAATTCGCAATACACAAAAGTTTTACTTGATCCGAATGCAAAATTAGAGTTAGAAAATTCACCAATTCAAGAATACGAACGTATTTATGCATTATATAAAAACGGAGCTTTGTATGAAACTTTAGAATTATTAGAAGATCGCATTCCAAAGATTATGAACGATGGAATTGTCTCTAAATATGAATATTTGAAAGCAATGACAATCGGAAGATTAAATGGATTGGAAGATTATAAAAAAGCGATGAATTATGTTTTACAAACGTATCCAAATTCGAAAGAAGCAGCTGAAGCAAAACGCATCTTAAATGTTGAAATACCAATGTTACTTCAAAAGTCGTTTAAAAATGATTTATCGAGAAACATCAAAATGATTTACGAAGTTGATTACCCACTTTCGGAAGAATCCATTGAATTGAGAAATAAGTTACAACGTTACGCTAATGATCGTGCACATACGGGAGTTAAGTTCTCTGCAGATATGTATTCAAAAAACAAAATGTTCTTTGTTTTACACGGAGTAAAATCAGGAAACATAGCCAAATCGGCTCAAATGTATTTGGAAATTTCGAACGATTATGGAATCAAGAAAACACCAACATTAATCAGTTCCGAAGATTATGGAGTTGTCTTGATTAAAAAGAATTGGGACGAGTATTTAAAGACCCAACTTCCTTCTAAACAAAACAATGAACAATAAACAAAAACACAAAAGAAATAAATGGTTAGCCTTGACATCGATTCCTATTCAGATGTTGGTAACCATTTATTTGGCTTCTAGATTAGGCGTTTGGTTAGATAATAAATATCTACTTAATAATGAAATTGCAACTAAAGTAGTGACATTATTAGGAGTTTTTGTAGCTTTGTACCAAGTTATAAATCAGGTTAATCAAATTAATAAAAATGAATAAAATCATTAGTTTCACAATACAATTGGTAGTATTGGCAGCTTTAGTATTTGGAGTACATTACATACTGCAACAAGTTTTAGGGATATCAGAGAATTGGAATAACACAGGTTATAACCTAACATTAATTTATGTTTTCCAATTGATCTTATCTATAATCATGATAGTTGTAGTAGTTGGCTCAAGCAAATCGTTCGCAAATAGTCTTGGTTATGTCTTTTTGGTTCTTCTAACATTAAAATGCGTCGGAAACTACTTTTTTATCCAACCTGTTTTAAACACTGAAAATTCGAACGAATTCATTAAGCACAATTTTCTAATTGTATTTTTAATTTTCTTAATTTTCGATGTGTATGTAGCCTATAGAATTTTAAATCAAGAAAATACAAAATAGGTGTTAAAAAGAAAAAAAATCGAAATAACACGTGTGTATATGGAATTTAATTGTACTTTTGCACAAAATTTTTGAACCATAAAAATTCAATAAGTAACGGTATGGTGACTATTAAAAAATCACTTCATTTATTAGCTGCAGTTTTATTTGCTATGATGCCAGCGGTATCATCTGCAAATGTTGACCCTGTTCAGCAAGGAGATACTGTTCATGTAGAACAAACTGCAATTGCAGTTGAGACCACTGAACATGAAGCTTCTCACGGCGAAGAACACGCTGAAAAATCTAACGATCAATTTGTAAAAGAGTACATTGACCACCATTTAATGGACGATCACTATTACTCATTTTTTGGAGACAAAGAATTACACAAACACTACGGATTTGCATTACCAATTATTTTAATTGACAATGGATTGAAAGTGTTTATGTCTTCTGAAGATTTCGTTTACAAAGGAAAAGTTGTTGAAAACGGAGGTCAGTACTTCAAATATTACCATGGGAAAATCTACGAAGTTGATGGCCCAAATGGTGAAATTGTGTATGATGCAGAACACCACCCAACAAACAAAATGCCTTTAGATTTTTCGATTACTAAAAACGTTGCTGGTTTATTTTTAGCTTCATTATTATTATTCTTAGGATTTACAGCTTTAGCTAAAACATACAAAAACGGACCAAACGCTTTACCAAAAGGTATCGCAAGAGGATTGGAACCTTTGGTTATTTATGTTCGTGATGAAATGGCAAAACCAAACATCGGTCATAAATACAAACAATTTATGCCGTATTTATTATCAGTTTTCTTCTTGATTTTCTTATTAAACTTATTGGGTTTAACACCATTAGGATTAAACGTTACAGGTAATATTTCAGTTACAGTTTGTTTAGCTTTGTTCACATTCTTATATGTAAACTTAAGCGGAAACAAAGATTATTGGAAACACATTTTCTGGATGCCAGGAGTTCCAGTTCCAATGAAAATAGTATTAGCTCCAATCGAAGTATTAGGAATGTTCACAAAACCATTCTCATTATTAATTCGTTTGTTTGCTAATATTACAGCTGGTCACTCGGTAGTTATGGGATTAATCGCGGTAGCTTATGTTATGCAAGAAGCTTTATCAACTCCAGGAGCAATTGGTATTTCATTCTTCTTGACATTGTTCTTAACATTCTTGGAAATTTTAGTAGCTTTCTTACAAGCTTTCATTTTCACAATGTTATCATCATTATTTATTGGTTCAGCTGTTCAAGAGCACGATCATCACTAAGATTCAGATTTAAAAAAGAGTATTAAAATTTTGTTTAATTATATATAATTCATTTATCATGACAATCCCAACTATTATTGGTGCAGGTTTAATCGTAATCGGAGCTGGTTACGGTTTAGGAAAAATTGGTTCTTCTGCAATGGACGCTATCGCTCGTCAACCAGAAGCTGCTGGAAAAATCCAAACTGCTATGATTATTATTGGTGCATTATTAGAAGGTTTAGCATTCGGTGCTTTAATCTTAGGTAATAACTAATATTCAAAATTAACAATATCTGTAACGGTTGGTTACAGATATTGTTTAATTAAACAAGAAAATTAAAAGTAAATAAGTATTAAAATTATAAATAGATATAATGGAAAAGTTAATTCATGATTTTAGTTTAGGATTATTCTTCTGGCAAGCAATTATTTTAATTGTTATTATTTTCATCTTAGGGAAATTCGCTTGGAAACCAATCGTAAATGCTTTAGAAGCTCGTGAAGAAGGTATTGCTAATGCTTTAGCTGCAGCAGAAAACGCTAAAAGAGATTTAGCTAATTTAAAATCAGATAACGAAAGATTATTAGCAGAAGCGCGTGCAGAACGTGATGCAATGTTAAATGATGCTCGTATTATGAAAGATCAAATGGTTGCAGAAGCAAAAACGGAAGCTCAAGAACAAGGAGCTAAAATGATTGCACAAGCTCAAGCTACAATTCAAGCTGAGAAAAATGCAGCTATGGCTGAAATCAAAAATCAAGTTTCTTCATTATCTTTAGATATTGCTGAAAAGTTATTAAAAGACCAATTATCTAACAAAGAAGCTCAAGAAAAATTAGTTTCTAAAATGTTAGAAGACGTTAAATTAAACTAATATAATCGTTATGACAGGTACAAGAGCAGCGATTAGATATGCGAAAGCAATCCTTGAAGTGTCAAACGCAAAAGGTAACGCAGCAGTAGTAAGCCAAGATATGGAAACCATTGCTAAAGCGATTTCTGAAAGTAAAGAATTAAAGTTATTTTTATCAAATCCGATTATTAAAGGAAATATAAAATTAAACGCTTTACTTGAAGTATTTGCCTCTGCGAATGAAGATACAAAATCTTTATTTCAAGTGCTTTTACAAAATAAAAGATTTGATATTTTAGAAGCTATAACAGTTCAGTTTAAAAAATTGTACGATGAAATGAATGGAGTTCAGGTTGCTTTTGTAACAACAGCTACTGAATTAACTCCAGTTATGGAAGCTCAAGTTTTAGCTAAAATAAAAGAATTATCTACAAAAGAAATTACAATTGTAAGTCAAGTAAATCCAGATATTATTGGTGGTTTCATCATCAGAATTGGAGATACACAATACAATGGATCTATTGCAGACAAATTGAGTCAATTAAAAAGAGAATTTACTAATTAAATCACCACACGTTTCGGCGTGATTAAATAAAAATCAAAATGGCAGAAATTAAACCTGCTGAAATTTCAGCAATTTTAAAGAAACAGTTATCTGGTTTTGGATCTGAGGCTTCAGTTGAAGAAGTAGGAACAGTACTTGAAGTAGGAGATGGTATTGCTCGTGTTCACGGATTAGCTAACGCTCAATACGGAGAGTTGGTTCAATTCGAAAATGGATTAGAAGCATTAGTACAAAACTTAGAAGAAGACAACGTTGGTGTTGTATTATTAGGTACTTCAACAGGAGTTAGAGAAGGATCTATTGTTAAAAGAACAGGTCGTATCGCTTCACTTAAAGTAGGTGAGCAAATGGTAGGACGTATTGTTAATACTTTAGGTCAACCAATCGATGGTAAAGGGGCAATCGGAGGTGATTTATACGAAATGCCTTTAGAAAGAAAAGCACCTGGTGTTATCTTCCGTCAACCAGTTACAGAACCATTACAAACAGGTATCAAAGCTATCGATGCTATGATTCCAGTTGGACGTGGACAACGTGAGTTAGTAATTGGTGACCGTCAAACTGGAAAAACTACAGTTTGTATCGATACCATTTTGAATCAAAAAGAATTTTATGATGCAGGGAAACCAGTTTTCTGTATCTATGTAGCTATCGGACAAAAAGCTTCTACAGTAGCAGGAATTGCTAAAACTTTAGAAGAAAAAGGTGCAATGGCTTATACAATCATCGTAGCTGCTAACGCTTCTGATCCTGCTCCAATGCAAGTTTATGCTCCAATGGCAGGTGCTGCAATCGGAGAGTATTTCCGTGACTCAGGTCGTCCAGCATTAATTATTTATGATGATTTATCAAAACAAGCGGTAGCTTACCGTGAAATGTCGTTAATCTTACGTCGTCCACCAGGACGTGAAGCGTATCCTGGAGACGTTTTCTACCTTCACTCTCGTTTATTAGAGCGTGCTGCTAGAATCATCGGAGATGACGAAATCGCTAAAAACATGAACGATTTACCAGAATCAATGAAAGGTATCGTAAAAGGTGGTGGTTCTTTAACTGCTTTACCAATTATCGAAACTCAAGCTGGTGACGTTTCTGCATATATCCCAACAAACGTAATTTCAATTACTGATGGTCAGATCTTCTTAGAATCAGATTTATTCAACGCAGGTGTTCGTCCAGCAATTAACGTAGGTATTTCTGTATCTCGTGTTGGAGGTAACGCTCAGATTAAATCAATGAAAAAAGTATCTGGAACTTTAAAATTAGATCAAGCTCAATTCCGTGAATTAGAAGCTTTCTCTAAATTCGGGTCTGATTTAGATACAGCAACGTTAAACGTAATCGAAAAAGGTAAACGTAACGTTGAAATCTTAAAGCAATCAGTAAATGATCCTTATTCAGTTGAAGACCAAGTTGCTATTATCTATGCTGGTTCTAAAAACTTATTAAGAAACGTTCCTGTTGAAAAAGTTAAAGAATTTGAGAAAGAATACTTACAAGTATTAAAATTATCTCACAAAGATACTTTAGCTGCTTTAAAAGCTGGAAACTTATCTGACGAAGCTACTGCTACTTTAGAAAAAGTTGCTAAAGAAGTTTCTTCAAAATATTAATCATATCAATTTAGAAAGAAGTTGATTCGTTAACTTCTTTCTAAATTTAATTTCTAAGAACACCAATGGCAAATCTTAAAGAAATTCGTATAAGAATTGGTTCTATTTCATCTACGATGCAAATTACATCTGCGATGAAAATGGTTTCTGCAGCTAAGTTAAAAAAAGCGCAAGATGCAATTACTGCTATGCGTCCTTATGCTGAGAAATTAACTGAATTAATTCAAAATATTAGCGCAACTTTAGAAGGTGATGCTTCTGGAGTTTATGCTGAGCAAAGAGAGGTTAATAAAGTTTTATTAGTTGTTGTTACATCTAACAGAGGTTTATGTGGTGCTTTTAACGCAAACGTGATTAAAGCAACTCGTAACTTAATCGATGTTACTTACGCTGGTAAACAAGTTGATGTTATTACGATAGGAAAAAAAGGATTTGATGCTTTTAGTAAATCTACTAATGTTATTGCTAACAACAGTAATTTATATGACGCATTAACTTTCAATAATACAGCTGAAATTGCGCAACGTATTATGGATGCTTTCGTTGAAGGTACTTATGATAAAGTTGAAGTAATTTACAACCAATTTAAAAACGCAGCAACTCAAATTGTACAGGTAGAGCAATTCTTACCTTTATTACCAGTTGTAAACGAAAAAGCTGCAGCTTCTGATTATATTTTTGAGCCTTCTAAAGAAGAAATTATTTTAAACTTAATTCCTACTTCTTTAAAAACTCAATTATTCAAAGCGGTTTTAGATTCTAATGCTTCTGAGCACGGTGCACGTATGACAGCAATGCATAAAGCTACCGATAACGCTAAAGACTTAAGAGACGATTTAAAATTAACTTACAACAAAGCGCGTCAAGCGGCAATTACAAACGAAATTTTGGAAATTGTTGGTGGTGCAGAAGCTTTGAAAAGCTAATCACTAATCACATCATACAAAAAAACCTTATCCATTTGATAAGGTTTTTTTTTTGCAATCATTTTTCTTTCTGAAAAGCTCTTCGTGGAGAACCATCACCAACATAAATAATTCCGCAATATTCAAATCCTTTTTTTTGAAATAATTTTATATTGGGATATTATTTTCGCGTTTGTATCAATTTTTTTTGGATGATTATGGTTTTCCATTTACATACGATTTCAAACTTGAAAATGTTAGAGTAACAGTTAGTTTTGAGGAGTGTATTCATCGCTCAAATTCTTCGTCCTATATGGTTTTTATGCAACCCATTTATCTTCCTTCTGGTAAGATTGATATTGAAGCTATAACCACAAATAATTAAAATGAAAATCGTCAGTTGAAATTTCAACGGACGATTTTTTTTACAAAAACTTTTCTCCTCGAAACGTTTTAACTGGATTTCCTCTTTCAATAGAAGTTTGATTGCTCCATTTCTCTTGAGCTAAATCTTTTAGTTTTTGGTTTTCAGCTTCTTGTAATTTAAGCAATAATCGAGTTGTAGCAATTTTTTTGTTTTGATGTTGTGAACGAGAATCCATCGAAACAACAGAAATACCTGTTGATTTATGAGTTGCCCGAACAGCCGAATTTACTTTGTTTACATTTTGTCCGCCGTTTCCAGAACTTCGCATCGATTGATAAACAATTTCTTTTGTAAGAAGATGATTTTCTTCTGGAACTTCAAACTCAAAAAATCCAATAAACCAATTCTTGCGTTGATGAAATTTTCTGTAAGGACTTTTGCCAATCCAAAGAATCGTTCCAACCCAATTTTCTAAAAACACATCAAGATTTTCTCCCTCAATTTCTAAGAGCACGTTCGTTATTTGATTAAAATCCGAATCGATTTCTCGTTCGATAACTTCCATTTCAATGTTTTTATTTTTACAAGCTTCTGAAAATTTTCTAAAAACATTAGTCACTACATAATTGCATTCTGCTGGACCACGACCTGATGTAATTTGAATTAATTTTTTCATCTTCATTATTTATCCATTCGTACAATTTTAGGAGTGAATGTTCCTAAAACTTTTACCAATTCAGTTTGTAAATTCATCACGGTCTTAATGTTTTTGTAGGCAAATGGTGCTTCGTCAACACTTCCGCCAATCAGTTCAATTCCTGCATCTTTAAGTTGAGCATTCATAAAACTTTTGGTAATGGTCGATTTACATTTTGCTCGTGATAATTTTCGCCCAGCTCCGTGCGATGCTGAATTAATACTCAATTCATTTCCCAAACCTTCAACAATAAAACCATCGGCAGTCATTGAACCAGGAATAATTCCCAAAACACCTTCGCTTGCTGGAGTTGCACCTTTTCTGTGAACAATGCGTTCAAAGCCATCAACCATTTCTTTCCAAGCAAAGTTGTGGTGATTCTCAATTGTGAAAACTACACGTTTTCCTATAGCTTTTGCTAATCGTCTGTGAATATCATCGTGACAAGCTTTGGCATAATCACCAGCTAAATTCATTGCCAACCAATATTCTTGACCGTCGTGTGTGTTCAAATCTAGCCAAGCCAAATGCTGAACTTGCTTTGGAAGTGGACATTGTTTACCTGCTAAATAGGTATAATGTTTGGCAATGTTTGCGCCCAATCCACGTGAACCACTGTGAGATAAAACTGCAAGATATTCGCCAGGTTGTAAATTCCATTCGGGTTTTACTTCGGTTAATTTTATGATTCCAAATTCCACAAAATGATTTCCACCTCCCGAAGTTCCCAATTGTTGATACGCTTTTGATTTTAAGTTTTTCAAAATCGGAATTTCATTAAAAATCGAACGTTCAAAAATCTCGTGGTCGGCTTTGTTTCGATGAACTTCTTTCATTCCAAATTTGGTATGTTCTTGTAAAATCTGAATCAATTGATGCGATTTCCCTTTTAAGAAACTTGCTGGTAAATCAAAAACCGATAAACTCATTCTGCATCCAATATCAACACCAACTCCGTACGGAATCACGGCATTATCCGTTGCTAAAACTCCGCCAATTGGTAATCCATAACCCGAATGTGCATCGGGCATCAAAGCACCTTTTACCGAAATTGGTAATTTAAGCGCGTCGTATAATTGAAGTTTTGCTTGCTCGTCAATTTCATTTTCTCCAAAAATAGAGAAGGGCGAGCGCGTTTTTTTCAATTCTTGTAATCGAACTTCAACTGGTTTCGTTAAACCTTCGGCTACTTTTCCCCAAATGCCGTGACCGACAAATTTTTCGGGCTCTAATAAAACCTCTTTGGCTTCGTTTAAAATCGATTCTTTTTTCTCACGTTTTCTGTAACGTTGTATTTGTCCTAAAGCAATGTTTATTGCATTATTTTTCGGAAAGCCTAATTTTATAAAGTCTTTTCCTGATATTTTATTTCCCATTAATGATATCTTTTTGAAACCTGATTGCCTTGTTCCATCAGGATTTCAGCAATTTCAAATGCTGAATTTTTATTGTTGTAAAATTTTTTCCCTTTAAAAGGATTTTTTAAATTCGGTTTTGAATCATACGAATAGCCATTGCCGACTATTTTTTTTAGAAACAAACCACGATTTCTATGATTGTCGCAAAATTTATCATTTTCTGCTTCTTCACGCTCCAACTCTAAATCGAGTGGTTTGTAATGCGTAATCATATTTGGTTTAACGATTAATCGAAAACGCCAAGGCTGAATAAATTCATAAAAAAGCTGAAACGTTTTTGTAAACTGATTGTAAACTTGTGTTTCTATAAAATAATCGCGTTCACGGTCGGTCAGTTTCGAATCTTTACCAGAAAATTCATACGGATGTAACATTTTCAAATGCTGAATCATTGGAACATCGATACGTTTGCGATTGCGTTTTTCCTTTTTGGTAAATTTCTTCGTAGGAGCAAATTGCTCTGTATTTATTTTCGATAAGATTTCTGAAAAAAATGCGATGTCTTTTTCGTTTTTGATGTCATCTCGCAAAACAAAATAACGCACATATCCTTTCTGATATGGAACTTCTAATGGAATCAATGGAATGTTGTTTTTCTCGTTTGATATTTCCCTTTGTCTTTTGAAATGTTTTCGAACTTCTTTTTCTAAATCTGTTTTAACTAATCGTTTCTTTTTTCGTTTGGATTTTAATCGAGTGGTAAAGAATATTGAATCTTCCATTGTATCGATTTTTTAATCATACATTGAGTTTTGAAATAATTGGCGCCAACTATTTCCTTCTTCGGAAGTATTTAAAAGTTATTCTTTTGTCTAGAATGTGGAATAAAAAGAAAAAGCCCGAAGAATATCTTCGAGCTTTTATGATATAAAGAATTTTTATATTACAATTGGATAGCACGAAGAAAGGTCCTTGCAAAAGCGTTTGCAACAACTGAATTTTGATATGTACTTGAATTGAACATTTTTCTTCGTTTTAATAGTTAATGAATTATTTAATGCTGCAAATATAAAACAGAATTTTATTAACTTCCTAATTATTTTTGATTTTTTGTTTATTTCGTAATTTGAGTTACTTGCTGAGATTGGTTTTTAGGGTCATTTATAGATAAATGTCTTGTATTCGGAATAATTTATGATTTATTTAAGATGTTGTTTTTTAGTTGTTTATAATTTTATAAAAAAAGTTATGAAAAAAGTTATGAAAAAACATTTATTCATTGGCTTATTGTTTAGTTTCTTTTTATCATCTTGTATTCAGCTTAGAGGTTTACGAGATGATTATAAGCATTTATCAGATGAAGAAAAACAAGTTATTTTGCCTTTTAAAAATGACTTAGAACCAAGTCGAGAAATTGCTTATACATTAAATGCGGAAATACTTCTAAAAGAACTACAAAAACATGATAAAGCAATGGTTTATGTTTTTACTTGGGGTTGTTCTTCGGATGCATGTTTACCTTTAACCATTTATGAAAACTACGCGAAACAAAACGGATATAAAATTTTCTTTGTTTTAACTAGTTACTTAGATTTAGGAGAAGCAATGAAGGAACCCATTAATGAACCAATTTATATAATCGATAGTAATTATTACGGTCATAAATGGTTTAGAAAATATGTAACCTTCTTTGAAAACGAATTAAAAGGACTTGATAAGAAACATAAGGAAAATTTCGAAGGGAATCTTTTTTTCTATAAAAATGGAAAATACCAAGAAACTCGTTTTTATTTACCAGAATCGGGTTCATAAAAATGCAATATTTTTATCAATTATAATAAGACTTAATCCAATCACTATGAAAAAATTAATATTAATCTGCTCTTTATGTTTTAGTATTTTTGGTTATTCACAAGAAGATATTTTAAAAGACCCTGAATTTAAAGAATATGAAAAAGAAGTAGTTGCTTTTATGACATCTAAAGATTATTTAAACTATGAAAAACTTAAAAAGGTTTGGTTGTATCCAAGTAGTTCTGACATTGATTTTTCTTCAGATGAAGTTAAAAAGGAATTTAGAACTAAATTAAAAGAAGCTTATGATGTAATATCTGATAAGGAAAAAGAAATTACCAAAATGAGAGTTGATTTAATTGAAAAATATACACAAGAGGTTTTTCTAACAACTAATAAAGTAATTAATCAACAAGTCTATCAAATCAATTATCCTTATTATAAATCAATTTATGAATAAATTAATCCATTCTAATAATGATTAATATTGATTACAAAGAATAGGATATGTATACAAGATTATTTATTTACAATGAAAAACAAAACCGTCCGTTGAGAAATCAAAGGACGGTTTTGTTTATATCTAAAACTTAAAAAATTAAGCTTTTACATTCAGCATAATCGATAACTCATCTAATTGTGCGTTATCAATAGTAGCAGGTGCATCAATCATTACATCTCTACCTGAGTTGTTTTTAGGGAACGCAATAAAATCACGAATCGTTTCTTGTCCTCCTAAAATCGCTGTTAAACGGTCTAATCCAAAAGCTAAACCTCCGTGTGGTGGTGCTCCAAATTGGAAAGCATTCATTAAGAAACCAAATTGTTCTTGTGCTTGCTCTGGAGTAAATCCTAAATGTTTAAACATTAAAGCTTGCATATCTTTATCGTGAATACGAATAGAACCACCTCCAATTTCGTTTCCGTTTAAAACTAAATCATAAGCATTCGCACGTACTTTACCTGGATCTGTATCTAATAAATGCATATCTTCTGGTTTAGGCGAAGTGAATGGATGGTGCATTGCGTGGAATCTTTCAGAATCTTCATCCCATTCCAATAAAGGGAAATCAACAACCCATAAAGGAGCAAACTCATTTGGTTTACGTAATCCCATACGGTTTCCTAATTCCATTCGTAAAGCAGATAATTGCGCACGTGTTTTATTAGCCGGTCCAGATAAAACCAAGATTAAATCACCTTCGTTAGCTCCAGTAACTTCAGCCCATTTTGCTAAATCTGCTTGGTCATAGAATTTATCTACAGACGATTTGTATTGTCCGTTTGCTTCACATTTCACATAAACCATTCCCGAAGCTCCAACTTGTGGGCGTTTTACCCAATCAATTAAAGCATCAATTTCTTTACGTGTGTAAGAAGCCGCTCCCGGAACTGCAATTCCAACTACTAATTCAGCTGCGTTGAAAACTGGGAATTCTTTATGTTGTGCAACCGCGTTTAATTCACCGAACTTCATTCCAAAACGAATGTCTGGTTTGTCGTTTCCGTAAGTACGCATTGCTTCATCGAAAGTCATACGAGGGAATTTCTCAATTTCGATGTTGTGTATCTTTTGTAATAAATGACGAGTTAATCCTTCAAAAACATTTAAAATATCTTCCTGCTCAATAAACGACATCTCACAATCAATCTGAGTAAACTCAGGCTGACGGTCTGCACGTAAATCTTCATCACGGAAACATTTCACAATTTGAAAATATTTATCCATTCCACCAACCATCAACAATTGTTTGAAAGTTTGAGGTGATTGTGGTAAAGCATAAAACTGTCCTGGATTCATACGAGAAGGAACCACGAAATCACGT
The DNA here is from genome assembly GCF_003865405.1 of Paenimyroides tangerinum. GTDB lineage: Bacteria > Bacteroidota > Bacteroidia > Flavobacteriales > Flavobacteriaceae > Flavobacterium > Flavobacterium tangerinum. The sequence goes on along the minus strand of NZ_RQVQ01000034.1, from coordinate 1,627 downwards.
GCGCCTTCTGGCGTAGATTTAATTAAATAAGGAGTTTCAACCTCACAGAAGTCTAAATTCGATAAATAGTTACGAACTTCTTGCGTTACTTTATGGCGGAACAACAAACTATTCTTAACCGGATTACGACGGATATCTAAATAACGATATTTCATACGGATATCTTCACCACCATCAGTCTCGTCTTCAATCGTAAACGGAGGTAATTGCGATTCGTTTAAAATCGTTAATTCCGAAACTAAAAGTTCAATTTCCCCAGTAGGTAATTTATCATTTTTAGCCTCACGTTCAATCACAGTTCCTTTAACCTGAACCACAAATTCACGACCTAACGATTTTGCCAATTCCATAACAGCAGCATCCGTGCGCACTTCATCAAAAATCAGCTGAGTAATTCCGTAACGATCACGTAAATCAACCCAAATCATAAAACCTTTATCACGAGATTTCTGAACCCATCCCGCAAGAGTAACTTCTTTATTTACATCGGCAACACGTAATTCGCCGCAATTATGACTTCTGTACATTTTCAAAAATAATTTTCACAAAGTTAAATAAATTCTCACTTATATAATAGATACGTAAATAATCTTTTTCTGGGCGTTCCTCGCTCATTATATATAAGAGTAAAATGATATTCTACTGAAACCGCTCGGTCGGGCTTTACGCTAAATCTTTTTTGTTTCTATCGGTTTTTCTTTTTATGTCATTTAGGACTTGATTCAGAATCTCATTTTAAATGACATTTCGTTTTTAAACAAAAAAGGATACCGCTCCAATCCCTAACGCAACCTGAGTTCTAAAGTATAAAAGTTTAAAGTTTAGCTGCAAGGTTTCCAAAACCTTGTTGGTTTATTTTTTTTCTGTTATTCTTACGATAGGATGAATTCTTCACTAACTCCAACAGAATTCAAAACTCTGTTGGAGTTTTTAAATTCCTTATATGTTAACCTGCGAGGTTTTCCAAACCTTGTAGGTTTCTATTAAATGAGCTTATTCAGAAAACTCAATTTCCATCATCTGTGTCTTTTCATTTTTAAAATATTAATTTTTCCAATTGAAAATATCATCCGTTCATCAGTGGTGTATTTGATTCAACTCCGACAGAGTTTCAAACTCTGTTGGAGTTTTATTTTCCTTTATTCGTTAACCTGTGAGATTTTTCAAGCCTTCTAGGTTTATATCTAACAAAGTTTACATAGATAAGAAGTATTCAATATCTTTATTATTTCATTTTTCGCTCATTAAATTTTAAATTTTGAAATTTCATCTGTGCATCTGCGGTAAAAAAAAATTATTCACTACATAATATGATTCTTTAATTTTCATTTCCCAATCCTCGAATAAGCAAATTTGCAAATCATCAGACCAAAAATCTATCAATCTTTAATTTTTTCAATCCTTAAATCTTTTTGT
>NZ_RQVQ01000034.1:0-201 GCF_003865405.1 Paenimyroides tangerinum | reverse complement strand
CGAGAATAAGGCGGTATATTTGCACCGTTGAAAAACAGAAGTTCATACAAATCACGAAAAGCAAATTTAAATTTTAACAAAAATAAATTTGGAAGATAAACTAAAAGAGTTGTAGTTTTGCAATCCGATTCTGAAATAAGAAAAGGTGCAGAAGTTCTACAAATACTGAGAAAAACTTTCAAAAATATTTCTAAAATAAAT
>NZ_RQVQ01000033.1 GCF_003865405.1 Paenimyroides tangerinum | reverse complement strand
ATCCATTTAATTACACATTCAATCCAAAATTTGGCTATTGATAAAAAACGAGTGAATTTTGCATCGTGAAAATTGATTTTGATATAAAATATCTTTTGATATGATTAAAATCATAGATTAGTTATTAGTGTATCAATTACCTTTGTCCCAAATTAAACTACTTTAGTGAAAAAACTTATAGTCATATTAGCATTGTTTATGCTTTTTAAGCCTGTGATTCCGGTTTTGGAATACGTGGTGTTTTATGACTATATTAAAAATGAGCTTTGTGAAAACAAAGACAAACCCAAACTTGAATGTAACGGAAAATGTCATTTGAAAAAAGAATTGGCAAAATCTTTCGGTTCAACTGAAAAAGGAAACGATAAAAAACATTTTTCTGTAGAGACAAGTATTGTTTTCTATCAGGAAATAGAAGAGAATTTTGGGTTCAAACAGCTCTTCTACCTACACAAATCAAAAGTAACTTCAAATTATAATTTGTCTTACTCTCATTTAGAGACAAATTCTGTATTTAGACCTCCAATCGTTTAATTTTAAAATAGTGTTGTTATTAGATATTGATTTCTTCAATATCTAAAACTGATTATGGTAAATATTCAGCAAAGAACACTAATAATCTATTTTGTCAACAGTTGCATTACAATGTAAGAACGCTTTATAAATCAAATAGCGTCGTAGTCTCATATAGCACCTGTTGACACACAATAGTTTTTAATTAAAGACTCATCACAAATGAAATTTTTTAAACATTTTGTAATTGCAATAGTACTTGCAGTTACAACCTCGTGCACGCTTGATAAAACGGATTTTGAAGCCGAAATCAACCGGGACGTTATAGAATATTTTGAATTTAAAGAAGTTACTTCATTCAATAGTGGTAATTTCAAAATCAGTATTGAAGCTTTAAACGGTACTTTTTATAAAGGATATAATGAGATCCGTTTAACCATTACCAATACCCAAACCAATCAGGCTCTGAATAATTCGGATGTTACTTTTTTACCTATACTTACCAATACCGATAACAACAAAATTTCTTGTCCGCACAGGTATCATTTGGTTTATAATACTGAAGAACAATATTATTCGGGGTATGTAGTATTTACAAGCATAAGCAACCCAATGGAAAACTGGGACTTGTATATCAGTTTCATAGGTAGTAATCAAACACATACGGTTAGCCAGTTGGTTACTGTCCAAAATCAAACTAATATGAACCTGAATATGACTTCATTTACAGGTAATGACGGAGAGCAGTATTTTATTGCACTCGTTGCTCCTCAAAAACCAAAGGTTGCCGAAAATGAATTAGTAGCAGGAATTTACAAATACAGCCAGCCTACTGAACCGGCAGGAACTTTTCCCAACCCATCGCAATTTTCGTACGCTGAAGTAGAAAACTATACGTTGCTTTTAGACCCGAGAATGCCCGAACCATCTATGGGAAACCATTCTTCTCCTAACAACGTGGATTTAACCCAAAAGGCAGACGGATTGTATTATGGAGTAGTCAATTACACGATGACCGGAAACTGGACATTAAATTTTATGATGTTAAATCAAAACGGAGCACTCATCAAAGGAACGGAAGTACCAACCGATTTCACACCCGGAATCGAAGGAGCAAAAAGTGAACTTCATATTAATATCTTATTCTGATGCTATGAGATATATTACAATTATAGTTTGCTTTTTGGGAATATTTGCCAATGCTCAAAACATTGAGAATGATACATTGACAACAGAATTAGAAGAAATTAAAATAGATGTGGTTGTCAAAAAGAAAATCGAAACCGAAATGAAAATGGCGGTTACGGTTGATGAGTTTCTTGCTTCTTCTGACCAAATAAGTTTCATTAAGCGCGGAGCTTATGCGTGGGAACCATTGTTGAATAATATGAGTACGGAACGTTCAACCGTTACTATTGACGGAATGCACGTTTTCGGAGCTTGTACCGACAAAATGGATCCAATTACTTCGTATGTGGAAAGCAATAATCTCTCTACAATCGATATAAAATCAGGGCAGGAAGGAGGTATGCACGGTTCAACGGTAGCAGGAAGTATTGACTTAAAAAGAAAAAATACTTCATTTAGTGAAATAAAAGAATGGAAAGGTGTTTATCAATCAGGATTTGAGTTTAACAACAAGCAGTTTTTCAACCTCGGAAATATATCTTTTACCAGTAATAAATTCGTAGCAGACGGAAGTATTTCTTATCGAAAAGCAGAAAATTATTCTGACGGGAACAACAATGAAGTCAATCATTCTCAATTCAAAAAATTCAATAGTTCGTTAGGATTGGCTTACAAAACAAGTGATTTATCTTCTTTGCGCGTTGATGCTATTTTTGACCAAGCGAACGATGTTGGTTATCCTGCACTTCCGATGGATTTGTGGCTTTCGAGAGCTTTAATTACTTCAGTTTCGTACAAGCAATTATTTGAAGAGGGTTTGATAGGGGTTTGGGATTCAAAAATTTATTTCAATGCCATAGAACATTATATGGATGATACTACCCGACCTGAAAATCTGGTACATATGGATATGCCTGGTTGGAGTACCACTTACGGATTGGTTTCTAAAATCAACCTAAAGAAAGGTAATTATTCTTCTGAAGTACAACTGAATGCGTATGATAATTTGTCAATTGCAGAAATGCGAATGTATCCGCAGGACAGAACCGAAAGAACAATGTTTGCCTACAGCTGGCCTTGGGTTACAACCAAATATGCAGGACTTTCGGTAAATAATTCTTTAGAGGTTACAGAAAAGAGTCAGGTAAATTTCGGAGGCTCTTTAGGGTTGAATTACAATCATTCTAAATATGTGGATTTCAACTGGATTTTTCATCCGGGAGCATCACAGGAAAAAACAAGATTTTTGCCAAGTCTGTATGCAGATTACAATGTAGATGTCAAACAATTTAATTTTTCTGTCGGAGGCGGATATGGTCATCGTGCACCATCTGTTTCGGAAGGTTACGGATATTATATCTACAACAGTTTTGACCGTTACGATTACATCGGAAATCCTGATTTGAAAAATGAAATTTCGTATGAAATCAATGCAAGTGCAGGTTTCAAGAATGAGAAGTTTAGTCTTCAGGCAAAAGCCAATTATTTCCATATTCAGAATTACATCATCGGAAGAATTTTAAGTATGGGAAGCCCGATGAATTATCAGTCGGTTGGTGTCAAAGGCTATACTTCATTAGACTATGCAATTTTGTTTAATTTTTCACTCAATGCCAAATACGATATAATAGAACATTTGCATTGGAAAGGAACATTGACCTATGCCCGTGGGAAAGATAATAAAGATGGAAATTTACCTTTTATCCGTCCATTGAGTTATCAGACTTCGCTACAGTACCATTACAAAGATTTTGGTTTTCAAACATCTATAAACGGAGATTTGAAACAAATAAATTATAGTCCTGAATATGGAGAAGACAAAACACCTTCTTACATAGTTTGGAATCTGTCTGCCGATTATACTTTTTATATTAACAATTTCAGAACAACTATTCAGGTAGGAGCCGAAAACATATTGAATGAATATTACAGTACCTATGCCGATTGGGGAAATATCCCAAGAATGGGACGTAATATTTTTACGTCTTTAAAAATTAATTTTTAACTATAAAATAAATACTAATAACTAAATTTTAAAAAATGAGAAATCTAAAAAAGTACCTTTTTTTATCTGCCGTTTCATTGGCATTTGTATCATGTAGCAGTGATGATGATGCATCAGCTGTTGCAAACAACGTAACCTTGTCTTTCAAAAACACTTTTGGTGATACCGAAATTATTTTGGGAGGAGCTACTTCTTCATCAGCAAGTGTAAACACTTCAGATGCAGGACAAGTTCATCGCTTTTCAGAATTGAAGTATGTGATCAGTAACATTCGTTTGATTAAAGCCGATGGAACCGAGATTCCTTATAATGTAAATAATTTAGATAAAGGGGCTATGGTTATTGACCAATCAAAATCATCTTCATTAAGTTACATTATGAATAATATTCCGACGGGTGAATATAAACAAATAAAATTCGGATTGGGTGTACGAAGTGATTTAAATACGTTAGACCAAACCAGATTCCCGAATTTCTATGCTACAGCTGGAGCAAATGACACGGAAATGATGTGGGAATGGGGAACAGGTTATCGTTTTACTAAAATCGAAGGATTTTATGATACGGATAACAAAGAAATGTCTATCCATACAGGAAGTACGGTTGAAGGAACAAATGGAGATGAATCCACTTACATTCAAGGAGTTGATGCTTACAGAAACATTGTTTTAGACTTGCCTGTAAATGCGGTTGTAGGAAGCAAAGCACCTAAAATCAATATCAAAGCAGATTTTGATAAATTATTAAGTGGTGTTTCTAATACCATTACGCTTTCAACCGGAAATGGAATGGGAGATAATGCAACGCCTAATATTCATACAGCTGTTCAAATGGTGAAATTTGTAGATAATATAGGAGGAAACGGTACAACAGATAATAAAGGAATGTTCTCTGTCCTTAACGTAGAAAACTAATTTAGACTTACAAGAGCCTTCTTAAATCAGAAGGCTTTATCTAAAAAATCACTTCAAATAATTCATAGAAAATGAAAGTTTTTCAGAAAATTTTACCTCTTATATTTTTGTTGGCATCTTGTAGCAAAGATGACTATGAGCCAATTGTATACGATAATCCCGAATTATCAATAAATATTCCTGTTGTTTTTCCTAAGTTAAACAATTCATTTTATGCAAACAAACCAACAAAGTATGGAGTAGCATTAGGAGAAAAACTATTTCACGAGAAACGTTTCAGTGCAGACAATACTATTTCGTGTGCAAGCTGTCATATTCAGTCCAGTGCATTTGCAGATAATAATGTACAGGCAATCGGAATTGAGGGAAGAATTGGGCTTCGTAATACACCGCCTATTCAGAATCTTGCTTTTATGAGGTTCTATAACTGGGACGGAAGTAAATTAAGTTTAGAAAATCAGCCGATTGTTCCGATTATCACACACGAAGAAATGGATTCTTCTATTTTGGAAGTTATCGGTAAAATCCAAAACGATGCATCTTATAAAGAGCTTTTTCAGAAAACATTCGGCGATGAAAACATTACACCTGAACGAATTTACAGAAGTATTGCCCAATATGAATATACTTTGATTTCAGCCAATAGTAAATACGATAAAGTAAAACGAAACGAAGCAACATTTACCGAAAACGAAATGCAAGGCTATCAGGTTTTTCAGCAGAAATGTGCCACTTGTCACAGTACGGAACTCTTTACCGACCAAACATTTCGAAACATCGGATTTCCTATCAATACAAATTCTAACGAGGCAGGAAGAGCGAGAGTTACCGGAAATATGGACGAATATATGAGTTTTCGTGTACCGTCTTTACGCAATGTAGAATACACCTCACCTTATGGAAGCTTCGGGCAGTTTGCAACACTGAAAGACGTCTTGGATTATTTCGACAATGGAGTTTTAGGAGCAGATAATCTGGATCCAGTTTTCAAAAATAATGGGAATAGAATTCCGCTTACCGAACAAGAAAAAGAGATCTTAATTTCATTTATGAAAACATTGAGTGATGTAGAGTTTACAGGTCATTAATATTAAAATTCATTTCAAGTAAATATTAGTTAAATAATCAAAAAATTAAGAGATTGAAATACACAGAGTTGGAAAACAGAAACCACTCTGAATGGGATTTCTATGGTTCAAAAAAATTAAAAATGTAGTAATATGAAAGATTATATCAAATTAGTAGGCTTATCAGTTATGTTTTTGATTGTTTCCTGTAAAGGAGAAGTACAGAAAGATAAAACGCAATCAACAGAAACAAAAGAAGTGGCTGTTTTACCTGAAAATTTAGAAGAGGTAAATTTTGAAATAAACGGAATGACCTGTGCTTTAGGTTGTGCCAAAATGATAGAAAACAAATTAGCAAATGCAAAAGGTATTGATTCTGCCAAAGTAGATTTTGAAACCAAACTGGCTTACATTTCTTTTGACAAAACACAGCAATCAAAAGAAGAATTACAAAAAAGAATTGAAGCTTTATTGGACGGAAACACCTATAAAGCTTCTGAAATTATAAAAGAATAAAAATCATATGAAAAAAATAATAACATTAGCATTGGTATTATTCCTTAATACCATATCAGCCCAAGTAAATATTGATTTCAATACACAGCCATTCCCATCGGACTGGACAATGCAGGGAGGTTTTGAAATAAGTAATGCCGAAATACATCCAAGATGTCAACAAAATGCACTGATAGGAAGCATCTTTGAACAGGAATCTATGTTTTGGATTCAAACAGCTTCCTATGACTATAATGGTGGAGATATTGAAATAAATCTTACCCACGGCATCAAAGACTTATACCACGCTTTAGGAGTAAGCAATCCTTTTCAAAAACCTGAATTATTTGTGGAATATGCAGAAGGAGATTCTGAAACCTGGATAGAACACGAAGAAATTTCATTGGACAACATCGATGAATCGACCACTTGCCTATCCTATACCTCTATAATAAACGCATCAGACATATCAGGTTTTGAAACCGTAAAATACCGATTTGTATATAAATCTCCTGCTCAAACAGGAATGATATATTTGCTTTATTGGTCTATTGATTCCATTCAGATAACGGAACAGGAATCTATAGCTGCTCCTTGTACAGATAATCTGGGTGGTGGTTTAGAACCTTCATTTATTACAGTAAAGATAAACGATACGTCATTCGATCATAATACTTATGACGAACCTACAGAATATTATCACGAATACCCGGCTACATCAAACACAACGGCTACATTGGTTGCAGGACAAAGCTATGATATTTACACATTTACTTCTTCCGAAGCAATAATATGTATTTGGATTGACTACAATCAGAATGATGAATTTGAAGCTAATGAATTTACAGAATTAGTCAACAATATGAATGCTCAAAACACGACATCTTTTACAATTCCAACGGATATTTTAGGAGATTTCAAAATGCGAATTCGTTCAAGAGCTTACGGAAGTTCAATTTTATCAACTGATGCTTGTACTAACTTTGGCTCAGGTGAAACAAGAGATTATACAATAACTGTTATTGAAAGCCCTCTATCTGTAAATGATTTTGATTTATTAGAAGTAAAAGCATATCCAAATCCTGTAAAAGATATTTTAAACATTTCTTCTGAACAAGAAATATCAGGAATTGAAATTTTTAATTTATTAGGACAGCGAATAGTAGATAAGAAAATAAATACTAATACAACTTCAATTGATTTGTCTGTATTTCCACAAGGAAATTATATTCTAAAGATAAAATCAGGAAACAATCAAAAAACACTTAAAGTGGTAAAACAATAATCTTATATAATACAAATTCACTACTGTTTAGAGTGATTTTGTTCCCCTTTTACCAAAATTTGAGTTAGTTTGAAAGCCCTGATTGTGCATAGCATTCAGGGCTTACTTTTTTAGTGAGTTCATAAACATAACAATGAAAAGTATTGAAAGTAAAAATAAACCACTTTTTATCAAACCTTAACGAACAGTTAAACTTTTTAGTCCCAACAAAGATTTAAAAAAAATATAATAATTTAAATATTCTTTAAAGTTCACTTTTACCAAGTTTATTTAATTTAATGTTAAATTTTTTATAGTTTAATTAGTATTTAAAAACTTTAGTATGCCAAAATTTAACTTTTATCTTTATGTTTCTTCTGTTGTAATAAAGCTATTAAATATTTAAAGAACTTCTACTCGCAAACATAGAATCTTTAGTAAAGTCAAGAGATAAATTATTTTTTCATTTTCTTTATTTTCATAAGATTTATAAACCTTTGTTCTTCGTAATTCTCGCCTTTAGCCTCGGGCAGTAAGCCGCCGAGTGCCTCTATCAAACCGTCTTCATGATTGTCCGTACTTAAGAAATCAAATAAATGATGAGATTCTTCAACAGGAAGTTCGGCATCATTAAATGTAGATAATTTGGGTTGTAATTCGGTAGACTCTTTTATTTCAGGCTTAATATTATTGTTCCAATAATCATTAAAAGTATTGGCAGAAAGTTCTTTTCCTAAGCGTGAACAGTTCCAAACAGTTCTTGAATTATGGTCTATAAATGTAATTCCATAAATACGGTCTGTATCGTTTCTTCGTACCACCACATTGATACCTTGTTCCGCTAACTTTCTTTTAAATGTTTGTTCATTATCTGTGGATTGAAGTGCAATAGTGACGACAGATTTCAAAGTTTGCTTGACTGGATGCTTCTTTAGTTTCGTTTTGCTGTTTTCGAAATGCAGTTCCAAGCCTGAAAGCCCCGCACTTTTTCCAAACAAAGAAGCTTTGAACGGATGTCCAACTCTTTCGCTTTTTTTACTTAATGGAATATAGAGCAAACCTTGTTGTGGCATTCCTCGTAATTCGCCCTCAACTTTCTCTGTTGTAATATTGAACAAAGAAAGCAAAGCATTGTATTCGCCTAATGTTTGAAATTGATAATAGTTTTGAAGATGGTGAACGACAGATGCAATTTGACTTTTAACATCGCCTGCTTTGTAATTTATAGGGCGGAAAATCTTATCATTTTCTTTGCGTTCTTTGTCTGTTGTAGGTATTAATCCGTGGTGTTTTTCGAGTTCTCTACAAACGTTCATTGAACGCATTTTCTCAAACTTGTCCGAAATTTTTCTTCCATTTTCATCGACACAAACCGAAACGATATGAATGTGATTACGATCTATATCGTTATGTTTAAAGACTATAAAAGGTTGTTCGCTGTAACCCATTTTCTGCATATATTCCTGCGCAATTTCTATAAACTTATCATCATTCACCACATCTTTAGGATTGGGATTCAGCGAAATATGCAACGTATGTTTCTCTGTATTGCGATTTGCAATCAAGTATGGTTCAAAAGAATCAGCTAATTGTGTAATTGAATATGTTCCGTTTGTTGTTTCAATTATTTTATTAGTAAACAAAATTTGTCCTTTTTCTTTTTCAACTTTCAGATTATTATATGCTAATGCACCATATAAACTTGAGCTTCTTCCAATTTTAGCTATCATTTGGAGTTTCTTTTTTAAGATATTTCGCTTCAAATTCTTCTGTCAGATGAATGATCTTACGACATAAAACCGCCATTTCAATTGTTTGTTTTTCCAATTTATATAGATAAGCAGCTGCTTTTTTCTCCGAAAAATTCTTATATAATAGTTTTACAATTTGGTTATAATTCACACCAACGGAACGAAATTGACTGTGAAATGAAGTCAATCGCATATAAAAATCAACGGTTCCTTTATCAATTTTAACAGATTTTATCTCTTTTCCGAATATTTGAGAAGTGATAAAATGTGCCTTAACCTGCATACCTGATTGTTCAAAAAGGGTTAGAAATCGGGCATGTTCTTCTTCAGTAAATGAAATCGAATACCGGATTTTAGCTGGATCTGTTTTGGGAGGTCTTCCTCCTTGTTTTCTTAGATTCTTTTTAATTACCATAAACTTCTAATTTAATTCATACAAAAAGCCGACTTCGGAGGATTTTTCTGCCCCCGGCTAGGGCAAGTTGTTTTGAGCTTCGGAATACTTTTCGAGATGCTCAAAACACAACTTGCCGTGTTCTGGTGAACACAATAATTCCGATGAATCGGAATTGAATGTAACAGGGAAAAACGGCTGCATGCCGTTGCTGTTACTTCTATTTTATCAAAATCCTTTTGCATAAATCAATTAATAAATAGTACTACACAAAGTAAAGCTCTCTTTTTAAAATAGTTGTACCATACAATAGTGCCAAACACGACCTATAAACGCCAAAGGCTTCGGTAGCTAATCAATCGACTCAAAATGATGTGTTCTTTGTATTTGAATGTTGGCTAGAACACCTTCAATCTGTGATGCCCGATTGCTGGAATGCAAACACCCAAGATTGTAGGGAGTCCTGATAGATGGAGTGCAAGACGGCAAGAACGCAGGATCGCTTGCCTTCTAAACATCTTGCTGTTTTGATTGATAGACGGAATGAATGTCGGCGATCCTGCTTGACAGGAAACATGAAGGCAGGTTGTAATGCCAAACTGAATGAAAGCTATGACTCTGTAATTCCAGCAGGAAAGAAAACAGTCAAGAATACTAGAATTTTAAATTTTATAGATATGAATACAAAAAAGAAACCTTTGTTTATTGCCTTTTCTTCACAAAAAGGCGGCGTTGGTAAAAGCACATTTACCGCACTTGTAGCGAGTACGCTGCATTATCGACTAGGCTATAATGTCGTTGTCTTTGATACGGATTTTCCACAACACAGCTTAACAAAAATGAAAGTCCGTGACTTGGCAATGGTAATGGAAAATGAACATTTGAAGAAGCTAGCGTACAATCAATTTATGGCAATCAATAAAAAGGCATACGAGATTGTACAACACAAGGCAGACAGCGTATTGGAAAGAGCAATAGAATATATAAACACCTCAGCTATTCCCATTGACGTTGTATTCTTTGATTTGCCAGGAACGGTTAATACGCCAGGAATTCTGAAAGCATTAGCAGGAATGCATCATATTTTCACGCCTATTACAGCCGACCGATTGGTCATGGAAAGTACCCTCATTTTTACACAGCTATTGCAGGATGTCATTATGAAAAAAGTAGAAACATCTATAAAAACCATTAACCTTTTTTGGAATGAAGTGGATGGCAGGGAAAGAACGCCTTTATACGATGTGTACAATCAACTTATAGCACAATTAGGATTAAGTCTGATGCAAAGTCAAGTTAAAAACAGCACTCGTTTTCGCAAGGAAAGTGAAAACGATAGTAAAACCATTTTCCGTTCTACGTTAATTCCCCCTGATGAACGACTGATGAAAGCTTGTCAATTAGATCTATTTATCACTGAATTTTTAAAAATCATTCAATTATAAGTACCGATGGAAAAATCAAATAGAAAAAAAGTAACGCCTGATATTAATGAGGAATTGATGATGAACTTGATGGTAGATGGCGTAAAAAAAGAAGGTTTACAACTTCCTCCTGAACCGATGGAAGATCATGGAAAATCAGAAGAGTTACCCCGTAACAAACCTGTGCAACGAGAGAAAAACCGCAGCAAAAAAAGTCTTGATGGAAGCTATGGAGATCTTTTTTTAAAAACACATTCCATGGCAAAACGAGGTGATAAAAGTATTTATATCCGTCAGGAATATCACAAACGTTTATCCCGAATTGTACAGGTGATTGGCAAGGATGAGATTCCGCTTTACGCTTATTTGGACAATATATTGGAACATCATTTTGAACTGTTTGAAAAAGCAATTATAGATGATTTCAACCAAAAGTTTAAACCTATTTTTTAAACCATTAGTTATGGAAACAATAATTGTATTATGCCTGCTGATCATCATTTATCTACTTTTACAGGACAAAATTGTCATTAAGAAACGATCGGAACAACATGGCTTACAGAAAAAAGTAAATCCAAATTTACCCGATATTATGGGGCAGCCAAAACCAGTAAAAAGCCAATCTATGCCAAAGGCGTCCAATGAAAGTCAATTTAAGGAACAAGAAATAAATCCAGCTAATTTAGACATAGAATACGACGAAAATGAAATCGTTGGTATTCAAATTCCGCAGGAAGAGCTGGACGAAGTTTTCAGTAATATACCTGATTTTGAAGAAGAGGAGGAAGAATGGAACAGGTACGGAATCTCTGGTAGCGATGACAGTCTTGCACAAGGAGTTACCTTTGATGAACTTAGCACTGTAGGGGCATTACTCCAAAAAGAAGAATTGGAGCAATCTCAAAAGGAAACAGCAGTTGCCCTAGTTCAAAAATTACATGGGACGGAGTTGTTCAGCTTACTGGAAAATTCTATTGAAGGTGCCTCTCAAAAAATTGCCGAGCTTTTGGATAGCGCACTTTCATCTGAAACGGAAACTGGTTCTTCCACCTTGCGGAAAAATAATTTAGAAGATTTTGATATTGGGGAGTTTGTGTGAGCAGATTCCCTTTTTTTATCGTATACATATGTCTATTCAATCTCAAAAATGATTATAATATAATATTTCAAAATCATCCTTAGGTACTTTGTTTGCATTATTAATAATACTAAATTCGCATTCTATGCGTATTAATTGAAGTTACATGAAACTCAATAGATTGAAAGTTATATTGGCTGAACACTCTAAAACCAGTAAATGGTTAGCCAAAGAGCTGGGGAAAAGTGAAAGTACTGTATCTAGGTGGTGTACTAATGAAATACAGCCATCCGTCGAAACATTCGCACAAATAGCCCGGCTTTTGAAAGTAGATATCAAAGATTTTTTTAACTCAACTATGTTAAAATAAATTTATCTCGAAATAATAATTCTGAGGTAAAATGCATAATCAAGATCTGTGAAAATCAGATCTTTTGCAAAAGATTTAAAATGAAAGAACAACAATTAACATATGTTTTACCAAAGGGATGGATTTGGACAACGCTAGACAAAATCTGTTATAAAATAACAGATGGGTCACATAACCCTCCTCCAAAACAAGACAACGGTATTCCTATGCTTAGTGCTAGAAATATAGAAAATTATACTATAAATTTTGATAAAGATTTACGCTATATAAATGAGGAAGATTACATAAGAGAAAAACAAAGAACAAATATAGAGCAAGGAGATGTATTGCTAACAATTGTTGGCACAATAGGAAGAGTATCTGTAGTTGAACAAACTCAAAAATTTGCTATACAAAGAAGCGTCGCATTACTTAAACCTATATTTATATCGAGTAGATACTTAATGTATTATCTGTCTTCTCCTTTTTCCAATAAAATGCTGATAAATAATTCAAAAGGATCTGCTCAAAAAGGAATTTATCTTTCGACATTAAAAAGCATAAGTATTCCAATAACGAATTTACATGAACAACACGCTATAGTATCTCAGATTGAAACACTATTTAGTAAAATTGGTGAGTCTGAAAAAATCTTAAAAAAGGCAAGCTATAGTTTAAAAATTTATAAACAAGCATTATTGAAAGATGCATTTACAGGAAAATTAACAAATAAAATTATTAAAGAAGGTAAACTGCCTAATGGTTGGAAAATAATCAAAATTTCAAATATTTCAAATGTAGTTAGAGGAGGTTCACCTAGACCAGCAGGGGATTCTAGATATTATGAAGGTAATATCCCATTTCTCAAGGTGAAAGATTTGACTAAAGATGAAAAAGTACATTTAACTACATTTGAATATACTATTAAAGAAGCTGGACTTGTAAAAACCAGAAGAATAAAGCCTAGAACCTTACTAATAAGTAATAGTGGTGCTACATTAGGTATTCCTAAAATATGTCTAATTGATTCAACTATCAATGACGGCATAGCAGCATTTTTAGATTTAGATGACAGAAGTATTTATTACCTATATTACTTTTTTCTATTGAATACTCAGAAATTGAGAGACATCAGCATGGGAGCAACTCAACCAAATCTGAATACAACGATTATTAAGAATATAGAGTTACCGTATTGTTCATTCGATGAACAAAAACAGGTGGTTGAAATCATTGAGTCGAGATTTACTTTAGCTGATAATTTAGGAAAAACAATTGACAACGTTTTAAATGAAATTATTGCACTAAAACATTCAATCTTAAAAAATGCGTTTGAAGGCAGATTAGTCAACTATACTTCAAATGAATCTGCAGAAAAATTGTTAGACGATTTAAAAGAAGAAAAAAGATTATATCTTGAAAATCAAAAAAAAATAAATCTAAGTAAACCCAAACCGAAGAAGAAAATGGAAGAAAAACAATCTATTATTGATATTTTAAAAAAATCTAATTCTCCTATATCTGCTCAAGAGCTTTGGGAAAAATCTACAAGTGAAGGAGATATTGAACGTTTCTACAGCGAAATAAAAGAAATCTACCATCAAATTGATGAGTTGAAATCTAAGACAGAATCACTTTTAACTTTGAAAGATGAAGATAAATAACGTACACATAAAAGGAAGATTTAAAAATCTAGAGGATTTTCATTTTGATTTTGGTGAGAATTCCATGGAAACGGTATTACTCGGACTGAATGCTACTGGTAAATCTAACTTTATGGAAGCAATAGTTATAATCTTTAGGGATTTAGATTTAGAAAGAGCTCCAATATTACATAAGCAAAGTCAATCTTTCGAATATATTATTAATTATAGTTGTCGTGATAAAAGCATAGAAGTTGATTATTCCGAAAAAAAAGGATACATTTTCTCTATTGATGGAGAAAAATTGAAATCAAAAGCTCAGTTTTTCAAAAATAAAAATGAATATTTACCTAGCCATGTTTTTGTATACTACTCTGGGTTGAGCGAACGCCTTAGATCTTTGTACGCAGATCACAAAGTTCAGCAATTTAAAAAAATGATGGATCCAACATCAAAGTATGAGGACTTTAAGGAAATGCCTCGTATTTTCTTAGTGGAGCCAATCCATGCCAGTTTTGCTTTAATCGCCTTTTATCTATTTGATGAAAGAGAAAAAGAAACTATAGATTTTCTAAAAAGGGAATTAAACATAGTTGATTTTGGCTCCGCCCTTTTTATGTTGAAGCAACCTAATTGGTCAAAATCTCGTAAGGACCCAGATCATTTCTGGAATACCGCAGGATTAGTCCGCAGGTTCATTGAAGATTTATGGAATTTTTCTATTGTACCTATGTTCTATAAAGAAACTGTGAGAGGGGCATTAAACAAAAGGGAAACGTTAAACAGGCTCTTTCTTTTCCTAAAAGACAAAGAAGCTATTAGAGCATTTGTCGAAATGAAATATGAAAACAAAATTACGTTGTTTAATGCCTTATGCAGTCTTCATTATTCTGAATTGGTAGAAGATCAGGATGTTAGAATAAAAGTTATAAAAGAACATGTAGAAGGCGAATTGGCTATGGGTGAATTAAGTGAAGGTGAAAAGCAATTGATTACGGTGCTTGGTTTGCTTAAATTTACAAAAGACGATGAAGCGCTTATTCTCCTTGATGAACCGGACACACATTTGAATCCCTTATGGAAATGGAAATACCTTGATTTTTTAGAAAATGTGGTGAGTAAATCTGCTAAAACTCAAATTGTTTTTTGTACGCATGACCCATTAGTTATTGGTGGTATGGAGAAAGAACAAGTGAGAGTGTTTAAAAGAGATGCTGATTATAATACTGAAGTAACAGAACCGGATGTAAGTCCAAAAGGTCTTGGTGTGGCAGGCATATTAACCAGTCCTTTGTTTGGTCTTCCTACGATATTGGATAAAAAAACTCAGGAAAAATTAAATCGTAAAAGATACTTGCAAGGTCGTTTAATGAGAGAGAAATTAGATGAGGTTGAATATGATGAGTACCAGAAATTAAAAGTAGACTTAGAAGATTATGGTTTCTATGAAGAGGTTGAAGACAAGTGGTTTAAAGCATACTTAGCCGAGATGTCAAAATTGGAAGCTTTTGGTAAGACTGAATTAACTGAATCAGAAAAACAGTTATTAGCCGAAGAAAGCTCTAAAGCAGCAGAACGTGTTCTAAAATTAATTCAAAAAGATGAACTACCATGAGAGTAATAAATCTATCTGACTTACGGGCTAAATTCGATAGTCTTGAAGGAAACCACGCTGGTAGCTTTGATGCTTGGGTTCAACGAGCAGAACAATGTCTAAATGATATTCGTCCAATGACGAAAAAACAAAGAAGTAACTATTGGTCTACAAATAATATTTGGAGAGAATTATATCCAGCATTATCTGAATTATCAGGACATAAATGCTGGTACTCCGAAGCACCTGAAAGTTCAAGTGAATGGGAGATAGAGCACTTCCGACCTAAAGCGGAATCTAAATCTGAAGATGGGGCTGTAATTCTTGAAGATGGTTATTGGTGGCTCTCATATAGTTGGATTAACTTTCGTTTAGCAGGCTCATTAGTTAATAAGTTAAGGAAAGATAGATTTGACACTGGGAACGAAGTTTATGGTAAAGGAAATTTTTTTCCATTAGATGGTGATGGTTTGGCTCAAACAGATGACGAAGAATGCGATTGCGAAAGACCTCTTCTTATCGACCCGATAAAACCGAGAGATGTAACGTTAATATCATTTGATCAAAATGGAGATCCATATCCAACTTATAATGAAGAAGACAGTCCATTATATAATAAAAAGGCTACGCTTTCTATAAAATTTTATGGGTTGGATCATACTCCACTACGAAGAGGAAGAAGTAAGATTTGGTCAAATTGTGAAATGGCAGTGAAAAAAGCACATAATTATATAAAAAACAATATTAATGATCCTGTGAGAAGAGATGAGAAAATAGATGAATGTTTTCTACTTCTTCATAACTACTCGAAATACACAGAGCCTTATTCAATGATCGTAAGAAATTTTGTGAAAGAAAAAATTAAAGATGATGAATATAGCTGGCTTAAAGATGTAGAACGAGTATTAGTATAATAAATTGAGAAATAATGGCATCAACAAACATATTAGTAGCAAAAATCTGGTCATTCTGTGATACTCTTCGTGATGATGGATTAGGGTACGGAGATTATTTGGAACAGCTTACATATTTACTGTTTCTTAAAATGGCAGATGAAAACAAAAGCCAGTATCAAATTCCTGATGGATGTAACTGGCAGGAATTAAAATCATCTGGTCAAATAATTGAAACATACGAATCAATATTAAAAAAGCTTTCCAATTCAGGCGGCATGCTAAGCAAAATTTTTGCCGGAGCATTAAACAAAATACACGATTCAGTTAAGCTTAAGAGGTTAATCAATCTAATTGATGAAGAAGATTGGACTTCACAGGAAATAGATGTTAAAGGTGAAATTTACGAATCCCTATTACAAAAGAATGCTGAAAACAGCGGAGCCGGTCAATATTTTACCCCAAGATCGGTAATTAATGCAATGGTTGAATGTATACAGCCTAAACCTAAAGAAACGGTTGCAGATCCTTCATGTGGTACAGGTGGTTTCTTCTTAGGAGTTCTGAATCATTTAGGAAAAACTAAACTAACCAAACCTCAGCAGGAGTTTTTGAAATTCCATACATTCAAAGGTTGGGAAATTGAGAAAGCTACAGCTCGACTTTGCTTGATGAATCTCTTCCTACATGGTGTAGGCGATTTAAAAGAAACCCCTGAAATAGAAGTTACAGATAGTTTGAAAAGGACTAATGGAGAGGTTTCTGAATCAGAAAAAGTAGACATAGTACTCGCTAATCCTCCGTTTGGAATAAGTAGTAGCGATATACCAACTACAGATAAAAAGCAAGCAGAAAAGGATGGTTACTTCTTAAGAAAGGATTTCTGGGTGACGACAAGCAACAAACAGCTTTCTTTCTTACAGCATATAGTAACAATGTTGAAAGAACATGGTAGAGCAGCAGTTGTCTTACCTGACAATGTATTGTTTGAAGGAGGAGCAGGTGAAACCATCCGGAAAAAACTTCTTGAAAATACAAATTTACATACAATACTTAGACTACCTACAGGTATTTTCTATGCTCAAGGTGTGAAATCAAATGTGTTATTTTTCCAAAAAGAATCAGAATCAAATACTTCCGCAACGAAAGAGGTTTGGATTTACGATTACCGAACAAATATTAGGCACACTCCTAAAAAGAATCCATTAAAATTTGAGCATCTAGAGGATTTTATACAATGCTATAAAGCTGATAATATTTCGGAAAGAATAGAAACATGGAATGAAGAAAATGATACAGGTCGTTGGCGTAAATATTCTTATGAAGAAATTATCGAAAGGGATAAAACCAACCTTGATATATTCTGGCTTAAAGATGGTAATCTGATTGATTTGGATAATCTTCCAGACCCAGAAGTGCTGATTGATGATATCATTGAGAATATCGAAAGTGCTTTAGCAAATTTTAGAGCGATTAAGGATTCGTTGAACTAATCTCAGATTTGAAATTTATAGCATAATTAGGCTGTTTCTAAAAATAGAAACAGCCTAATTTCGTTTGTTACAAAGCCTCTCTCCGCCAAACAATTCCACTCACAGCCACTTTAATACATCGCTTTAATTTCTGAAACACCTTTGTTCCGAAAGCCCACAAGAAGTGGGAATACAATAACAAATTAATGTGTTTCAATTATGAAAAAACAAAGAAAAAAGATTTTACTGGCAGCCGTTGCAATGCTGTCAGGAATTGGTGTATTCGCGCAAGGAAATGGAGCAGCTGGAATCACCGAAGCCACTCAAATGGTAACCTCTTATTTCGATCCAGCTACCAAATTGATCTACGCCATTGGAGCCGTAGTTGGATTAATCGGAGGAGTTAAAGTCTACAATAAATTTAGTAGTGGAGATCCTGACACCAGTAAAACGGCTGCAAGCTGGTTCGGTGCGTGTATCTTCTTGATTGTGGCAGCTACCATTCTGCGTTCATTCTTCCTTTAATCCTTGGCATTATGAATTACAATATCAACAAAGGCATCGGGAGAACGGTGGAATTTAAAGGGCTGAAAGCACAGTACCTGTTCATCTTCGCGGGTGGATTGCTGGGTATGCTCATATTCGTGATGATCTTGTATATGGCAGGTGTAAACTCATACATCTGTTTACTTCTTGGAGCTGGTGGTGCCTCTATGATTATTTGGCAAACCTTTTCCCTGAACAGAAAATACGGTGAACACGGACTCATGAAAGTGGGTGCCAGAAAAAAGCATCCTCGTTACATCATCTGTCGTAAGCCCATCTACCGCTATTTGAAATTCACGCCTAAATCGAAAGCCGTATGAAAAATGTAGCAAAAACCACCACTTTAGAAAACAAGTTTCCGCTTTTAGCAGTAGAAAACAATTGTATTCTTTCTAAAGATGCAGACATCACCGCCTGTTTTGAAGTACACTTACCTGAATTATTAACGGTAGCTTCTGCTGAATATGAAGCGATTCATTCTGCTTGGCACAAGGCGATCAAGACATTGCCTGATTTCACAATCGTTCACAAACAAGATTGGTATATCAAAGAAAACTATGCACCCGATTTGACACAGGAAGACCAAAGTTTTTTGTCTAAAAGCTATCAAAGACATTTCAACGAACGTCCGTTTTTGAATCATTATTGCTATCTATTTCTAACTAAAACGACCAAAGAAAGAATGCGTATGCAAAGCAACTTTAGTTCACTTTGCAAAGGCACGTTGATTCCAAAAGAAATCAGAAACAAGGAAACCATACAGCATTTTATGGAAGCAGTCGCTCAATTTGAGCGCATCCTCAATGACAGTGGTTTTGTGAGTTTGAAACGATTAAACGAAGACGATATCGTTGGAACAGACGAAAAACAGGGGGTACTGGAACAATACCTTACGCTTTCAAGAACAGCAGGAACACCGATGCAAGACATCGCTCTTGGAGCCGAAGAAGTTCGTATTGGCAACAAAAGACTGTCTTTGCATACTTTGTCGGATACAGATGACTTACCCGCAACGGTTTCAGCAGATACCCGTTTAGAAAAACTATCAACCGATCGCAGTGATTGTCGTTTATCGTTTGCCGCTCCAGTGGGTTTGTTGTTGAGTTGCAACCACATCTACAATCAATATTTGTTTTTAGATAACAGCGAAGACAACCTTCAACAGTTTGAGAAGTCTGCAAGGAATATGCATTCGCTGGCTCGCTACAGTCGTGCCAACCAAATCAACAAAGAATGGATTGAAAAATACCTGAACGAAGCCCATAGTTTTGGACTGTCTTCGATCAGAGCACATTTCAACATCATGGCTTGGTCGGAAGATCCTGCGGAACTGAAACAGCTAAAGAACGATTGCGGTAGTGCATTGGCATTGATGGAATGTAAACCCCGTCATAACACCACAGATGTAGCCACTTTGTATTGGGCAGGAATGCCAGGTAATGCAGGCGATTTTCCAAGTGAAGAAAGCTTTTACACCTTTATTGAACCTGCATTGTGTCTGTTTACAGAAGAAACCAATTACCACAATTCGCCTTCACCGTTCGGAATAAAAATGGCGGACAGGCTAACTGGGAAACCCATTCATTTGGATATTTCTGATTTGCCTATGAAACGGGGTATTATCACAAATCGAAACAAATTCATTTTGGGACCATCGGGTTCGGGTAAATCATTCTTCACTAACCACATGGTTAGGCAGTATTACGAACAAGGCGCGCATGTCTTATTGGTAGATACGGGGAACTCGTATCAAGGCTTATGTGAATTGATTAAAGGAAAAACCAAAGGCGAAGACGGTGTTTACTTCACATATACCGAAGATAATCCTATTGCCTTTAATCCATTTTATACCGATGACGGTATATTCGATATTGAGAAGCGTGAAAGTATCAAAACTTTGATATTGACACTTTGGAAACGTGATGATGAACCACCAACTCGCTCTGAAGAAGTGGCATTGTCCAATGCGGTTTCGGGTTATATCGAATGTATCAAAACAGATGATGTTTACCCCTCATTCAACGGTTTTTATGAATATGTAAAAGGCGATTACCGAAAGGTTTTAGAAGAAAAACAGGTAAGAGAAAAGGATTTTGATATTGCTAATTTTCTTAACGTATTGGAGCCTTATTACAAAGGTGGTGAGTACGATTATCTCTTAAACTCCGACAAGCAATTAGACCTACTTTCCAAACGCTTTATCGTGTTTGAGATTGATGCGATAAAAGACCACAAAATCCTATTTCCAATTGTGACCATCATTATTATGGAGGTATTCATCAACAAAATGCGCCGATTGAAAGGTGTCCGCAAGCTGATTTTAATTGAAGAAGCTTGGAAAGCTATTGCCAAAGAAGGAATGGCGGAATATATCAAGTATTTGTGTGCGCCCGTCAAGGTGGCTTAATAAATATCTCTGTGGCAAGAGATTAGGTTAGTGTTCTTTGAAAAACCTATCATCAACCGACTTATCTGAAAGGGAAACTGGACAGGGAGTGTAGCATGTCGGTAAAGTCATAAGTCAGTTAGTTATCAAACTGCTACTGAATGGCGAGGTGAAAAGATGGATATGAGGATAAAATCCGAATTGATTTAACGATAGTCCGAGCGGTTTCACTTGAAACTATGACGTAAGATAGCTATCAATCGTCATACTGTAATACTTCCTTAGTGAATAGGTATAAGAGAAGCAAGAACTTATTACAGCGCAGTCACAGTAAGTGTACAAAGGACGGAAGTTGTATCCGACAATCCATCGTGCCAATAGTTATTAAGTCGCAATCGGGGATTACCTAAATCGGAATGCCGTAAGGCTATGAGGGTTTGCCCTCTGAATATTCGACATGGTAACGGAGCTTCCGTAGTAGTCCGAGCAAGGGAAAGCCTTGTACATGGCGAAGGGAAGCAGCTAATTTTTATTAATACAATTAAAGGAAAATGTGAGAGACATTATGAGAAATCCAGAAAGAGTATTAAACAGTCTAATGGAACACAGTAAAACTTCAAGCTATAAGTTTGAAAGACTTTACAGAATTCTGTTCAATGACGAGATGTTCTATGTTGCCTATCAACGCATTTATGCAAAAGAGGGCAATATGACAGAGGGTTCAGATGGTCAAAGCATAGACAATATGAGCCTATCTCGAATTGAAAAGCTGATAAGTTCATTGAAAGATGAAAGCTATCAGCCCCAGCCATCGAGGAGAGTTTACATACCGAAGAAAAACGGTAAGATGCGACCTCTTGGCATACCTGCTTTCGATGACAAGTTAGTACAGGAAGTGACAAGGATGATTTTGGAAGCTATCTATGAGGGACATTTTGAATACACCTCACATGGTTTTCGCCTAAATCGTAGCTGTCACACCGCACTGGCTCAGATTCAGAAGTCATTCAGTGGAGCTAAATGGTTCATTGAAGGAGATATAAAAGGATTCTTTGATAATATCAGTCATGATGTACTGATAAGCATCCTTAAAGAACGTATCTCCGACGATAGATTTATAAGGCTCATCAGTAAGTTTCTGAATGCAGGTTATATCGAAGATTGGACATTTCATAAAACGCACAGCGGAACGCCGCAGGGAGGTATAGTAAGTCCATTACTGGCAAATATTTATCTCGACAGATTAGACAAGTACATGAAAGAGTACATCGTAAAATTCGATAAAGGGGAAAAACGCAGACCGAGTAAAGTCCGTAAAGACTTTGAAAATGCAAGAAAGAGAACTGAGAGAAAACTAAAGTCTGTAGAAGACGAAAATGAAAGAGCGGTTTTAATCCAAAGGATTAAGACAGAAGACAAGGAACGTGCAATGTTTCCAAGCTGTGACGAAATGGACACAGATTATAAAAGATTAAAATATGTCAGATATGCAGATGATTTCCTAATTGGGATAATAGGTAGTAAACAGGATGCTAAAGAGGTTAAGGAAGATATTAAAAATTTCCTTTACGAAAAGCTTAAACTGGAATTGTCAGATGAGAAAACACTCATTACCCATACGGAAGATTCGGCACGTTTTCTAGGCTATGAAATCTTTGTGAGAAAGTCCAACGCACAGAGACGGGATATTGCAGGTCGTTTGAGAAGAACCTATGGAAAAAGAGTGTATCTCAAAATAAGTACGGAAACTATGAGGAACAAATTACTTGACTATGGTGTGTTGGAATTCCGATACCAAAATGGCAAGGAAATTTGGAAACCAAAATGCAGGTCTGGACTTATTTTCAATGACGACCTTGAAATACTCGACCGATACAATCGGGAAATACGAGGTTTCTACAATTACTATTCTATTGCCAACAACTGTTCTGAATTGCACAACTTCAGGTTTATCATGGAGTACAGTATGTACAAAACCTTTGCTGGGAAATACAAAAGTTCAACGAGAAAGATAAATGCCAAGTATCGTATGAACGGAAAATTCACGGTAAGGTTTACCACTAAATCTGGTGCAGTAAAAGAGAGGTACTTCTACGACTTGGGGTTCAGAAGAAAGAACCCGATGACAGACGCAGGCTTTGACATCATGCCCTATTCCATCTTCGATGCAGGTAGGACAAGCCTTATAGACAGGCTCAAAGCTGAAAAGTGTGAAATGTGCGGAGCTACGGAAAAGCTTGTCATGCACCATGTACGAAAACTCAAAAACCTCGAAGGTAAAAAGAATTGGGAAAGACACATGATTGCAAGAAGACGAAAGACCGTAGCGGTATGCCATAGTTGTCATCAGAAAATCCATAACGGAACATTACACTGACAAAATTAGTGGAGAGCCGGATACGCGGAGACGTGTAAGTCCGGTTCGGGGGCGAGCATTTGGAAACCTACCGTAGTAATACGAAAAGGCGCTGGGTGCTTAGCCTACTTAAAACGGTTAGGAAGTTTTTCGGGGAAGCTATTGTGGTAACACAGGAGGTGGATGACATCATTCAATCACCTATTGTAAAGGAAAGTATCATCAATAACTCCGATTGCAAGATACTCTTAGACCAGCGCAAGTATATGAACAAGTTTGATGATATACAGGCGATGCTAGGTCTCACGGACAAAGAGAAAGGACAAGTATTATCCATCAATATGAACAACGACCCAAACCGATTGTACAAAGAAGTTTGGATTGGCTTAGGTGGTACGCACTCGGCAGTCTATGCCACCGAAGTGAGTTTGGAGGAATATCTCGCTTATACCACGGAAGAAACCGAAAAAATGGAAGTGATGCAACTCGCATCAGAACTCGATGGGAACGTCGAACTCGCCATTAAGCACATCGCCATGCAAAGGCGTGATAACGCCAATCAATAATTATTAATCATTTAAAAATTTCAAAAAAATGAAAAAGATCCTTTTTATGGTGTGTACGGCATTGATGCTTGCCGTAGCGCCGTCTGCAAAAGCACAATTTGTCGTAACCGATCCAGCAAATCTCGCATCGGGTATTCTTAATTCTGCTAATGAAATCGTCCAAACTTCTTCCACAGTAAGCAATGTGGTCAAGAATTTCAAAGAGGTTGAAAAAGTCTATAAGCAAGGGAAAGAGTATTACGACAAGCTGAAAGCTATCAACAATTTGGTAAAAGATGCCCGCAAAGTACAACAGACTGTTTTGTTGGTGGGTGATGTTTCTGAAATGTACGTACAGAATTTTAGTAAAATGATGAACGATCCAAATTTCACTCCACAAGAATTGGTCGCCATTGGCAATGGCTATTCAGCCCTACTCAACGAAAGTGGCGAACTACTGAAAGAGCTAAAGCAAATTGTAACCTCTTCAAGTCTTTCACTGAATGACAAAGAACGTATGGATGTGATTGACCGAGTGTACAAAGAGGTAAAAGAATACCACAGTTTGGTGCGCTACTATACCAATAAAAACATTTCGGTTAGCTATTTAAGAGCTAAAAAGAAGAATGATTCCAAAAGGGTGCTTGAACTATACGGAACTGCTAACCAAAAATATTGGTAAAGATGGAATGGAATAATCTTCACCAGCTTCTGCGATCGCTTTACGATGACATGATGCCTCTTGCAGGTGATATGGCAGCAGTAGCAAAAGGTCTAGCAGGATTGGGTGCCTTGTTTTATGTAGCATTAAAAGTTTGGCAAGCATTAAGTCGAGCCGAACCCATTGATGTGTTCCCGTTGCTTCGACCCTTCGCTTTAGGACTATGTATTATGTTTTTTCCAACCATTGTTTTAGGAACTATTAACGGCGTATTAAGTCCCATTGTTACAGGAACGCATGGCATACTCGAACATCAAGTACTCGATCTAAACAAGCTGCAAGAGCAGAAAGACCGATTGGAATACGAAGCAATGGTCAGAAATCCAGAAACAGCTTATATGGTTTCAGACGAAGAATTTGACAAAAAACTGGATGAATTAGGCTGGTCACCTTCGGACATCGGAACAATGGCAGGAATGTATATGGATAGAACAGCTTATCAGGTAGAAAAAGCACTAAAAGATTGGTTTCGCAATTTATTGGAAATACTTTTTCAAGCAGCCGCTTTGGTGATTGATACCATACGAACGTTTTTTCTCATCGTCCTATCCATACTCGGACCAATAGCGTTTGCAATCAGTGTTTGGGATGGTTTTCAAACCACCCTCACCCAATGGATTACAAGATACATAAGCGTTTATCTCTGGCTACCTGTCTCTGATCTATTCAGTTCCATGCTTGCCCGAATTCAATCGCTGATACTCGAACGAGACATCGCTATGCTAGCCGATCCGACCTATATACCTGATACCAGCAATACGGTTTATATCATTTTTATGATCATCGGTATTGTGGGTTATTTCACGATTCCAACAGTAACAGGCTGGATTATTCAGGCAGGTGGTGCAGGAAACTTCACTCGAAATGTAAATCAATCGGCAATGAAAGCTGGAAATATTGCGGGAGCCGGAGCTGGTTCAGCTGCAGGAAATATCGGTGGCAAATTGATGGGAAAATAAGAACAATCAAACATGAAAGAAAATGGAATTTAAAACATTAAGAAATATTGAAAACAGTTTTCGCCAAATTAGGCTGTACGCCCTTGTATTTGCCGTACTCTGTATAAGCGTTGTAGGATATGCCGTTTGGCAATCCTACCGCTTTGCGGAGCAACAACGCCAAAAAGTTTATGTCTTAGACAATGGCAAATCTCTGATGCTTGCTTTATCGCAAGATGCAAGTATCAACAGACCTGTAGAAGCGAGAGAACACGTAAAACGATTTCACGAACTCTTTTTTACACTTGCTCCCGACAAAAATGCAATTGAGAGCAACATGAAACGTGCGTTTAATCTTGCCGATAAAAGTGCCTTTGATTATTACAAAGACTTATCCGAAAAAGGTTATTACAGCAGGATTATTTCGGGCAACGTACAGCAACGCATAGAAGTTGACAGCGTAGTTTGCAATTTCGACACCTATCCTTATTCGGTGAAAACCTATGCTAAACAGTTCATCATTCGTTCCAGCAACGTCACCAAACGCAATCTGATTACTTCTTGCTATCTCTTAAACTCTGTTCGATCTGATAACAATCCTCAGGGATTTAATATCGAAAAGTTTACAGTCATAGAAAACAAAGATGTGGAAGTCATGGAACGCTAAAATTCAGGATATGAAAAAATTAAGAGCAACTATAACAGATTATTTTGACAAGCTGAATGATCGATTTAGTGCATTGCCACTAAGGAAACAAAAGCAATATACGCTGTACTTTTTTGTGGGCTATCTCCTGCTAACAGCCATTGTCATTTTGAAGGTATGGTACGATGCAGGCAAATCGTATAAAACCATCGATATCAAGCATATTGAAAACCCTGTACTTAAAAAGAAGGAAACTCCTACAAGTCTACAGGACACCTTAATACTATTTAAAAAATAAGAATTATGAAAGAAAATGAAGACAAAAAATCGGTGGTTCGGGTAACCGAGGGAATCCCGAAAGACACCGTAGATGTGTTACAAAACAATACGCAAAGCACGAAAGAAAAGCTCAAAAAACCTTTGATTCTTGGTTTAATGGGCATCGTGTTTACAGCTTGTATGTATCTGCTTATTAAACCGTCAGAAGATAAAAAAGCACTAGAAAACATTGGGTTAAATGATGCTGTACCACAAGCTACAGTGCCAGGTATGCTCGATGATAAAGGCAAAGCTTATGAACAGGAAATGTTCGAAAACAAAGAACAAGAAAAACGCAATGCCTTGGCTACACTTTCAGATTATTGGAATACAGAAGAAAGTCAAGAAAATCTGAAGGATGAATCATTCGCTAACGAAGATGAAAGCTACAGTTTTGGTGGAAATAAAAATGCATCAAGAAACAATAATGCTGGTTTGAATAGTTACCGAAACATGCAAAATACTTTAGGTTCTTTCTATCAAGATGATTATTCAGAAGCTGCTGAACTCCGCAAACAATTGGATGATTTAAAAGAACAATTAGCCGAAAAAGACGTCCCAAAAGTTGCAACAGTTGACGATCAATTGGCTTTAATGGAAAAATCATATCAAATGGCTGCAAAGTATCTTCCTTCTAGTACCAATACGGAAAACATTACAACTCCATCTATTGAAAGTACAAGCGCAAAACCTACGAGTCAAAAAGAGCATTTTGTATCCTTTACATCTGCAAGAAAGAACCCCGTATCCGCCTTATATCGTGAGCCTACCGACAGTGCTTTTTTAGCAGATTGGAGCGAAACTCGAAACCGTGGTTTTTATACCGCAGGATCGGTTGCCCAAGTCGTACAGCCAAAAAACAGCATCAAAGCCTGTGTACACGAAGCACAAACGGTAATTGGAGAAACAGGTGTGAGATTGCGCTTATTAGAGGCTGCTCAAACTCCCGAACGTACAATTCCCAAAGGAACCATCGTAACAGCCAATACCAAATTTCAAGGCGGACGTTTACAGCTAAAAATTAGTTCGGTAGAATTAGATGGAAATATTATTCCCGTAGATATCACTATTTACGATTTAGATGGACAACAAGGTTTGTATGTTCCGTACAATCCTGAGATGAATGCACTAACTGAAATGGCTGGTAATATGAGTCAGACTGGCGGTACCTCCATTATGATGACTCAAAATGCAGGGCAGCAAGTTGCCGCAGATTTAAGTCGGGGCGTGGTTCAAGGTATTTCGGGCTATTTCGCCAAGAAAGTACGCACACCAAAAGTAACCTTAAAAGCAGGTCATCAAGTCTTTCTGGTTTCTAAAAAATAATGTTGAACACAAATAATAAAAAAGATGAAAAATAATTTAAAAACCCTTTGGTTTATCGCCCTTATATTCAGCTTTGCTGTATCTTCTTATGCTCAAGATAGCATAAAAACCCCACTGGCATTAGGCAAAATCGAACCTTATCAAATGGAAGTTACTTACGATAAAACATCGCATTTGATCTTTCCTACCGCTATTCGTTATGTGGATTTGGGAAGTGAATTCCTCCTTGCAGGAAAAGCAGAAGATGCGGAAAACGTGTTGCGTGTAAAAGCATCGGTAAGAGATTTTGAAACAGAAACCAATTTTTCTGTAATTACCAATGACGGTCGTTTTTACAGTTTTAATGTGTTTTACAGTCCTTACCCAGAGGTATTGAATTACGATCTTTTGACGATGCAAAAAGCTGTGGACAAAGCGGGTGGTAATGACGTCCTTTTTGAAGAATTAGGAACTAATTCACCTTCATTGGCTGGATTGCTTTTAGAAACTATTTACAAAAAAGACAAGCGTACAGTCAAACACATTGGGGCTAAAAGCTTCGGTATTCAATTTATTCTAAAAGGAATATACATCCACAACGGCAAATACTACTTTCATACAGAAGTAAAAAACAAAACGAACGTTCCTTTTCAGATTGACTTTATCAATTTCAAAGTTGTAGATAAAAAAGTAGCCAAGCGAACTGTCATTCAAGAACGCTCCATTATACCGCTTCGAACTTATAAACCACTTACAGAAATTTCAGGACAAGCTACTGAGCAGAATGTGTTTCTGTTAGATCAGTTTACCATTGCCAATGACAAGGTACTCGTGATTGAGATCTTCGAAAAAAACGGAGGAAGACATCAAGTCCTTCAAGTTGAAAATTCAGATTTAATCAACGCTCGTTTGGTAACCGATATGCATCTGAAATTTTAATAACCTAAAAACAATTTAGAATGAAAAAGTATATCTATACCGTCGTACTGCTTTTTGTAGCGATGACGGTCGCACAAGCACAGCGAATGTTACCTAAACAAAAAGGATTGGAAATTAGCACAGGCATCCTTTCCAAAGACAAAATCGGAAATGATTATTACCTCCATATCGCAATGACAGTCAATGGAAAAAATGGAAATTATCAGCTTTGGGCATTGGAATATACGCACCAATACCACAAGTATAAAAGCATTCGCATTCCTCAAGAAACCTATACCGCTGAAGGAGGTTACAGTTTCTTTCTGTTAGGTGATTCTAGAAAAAACATCACGCTAAATGCAGGAATAACAGGCGTAGTCGGTTATGAAAACATCAACCGCAACGAGACAATATTGTTTGATGGAGCCAAAATACTAAATGACAACAACTTCGTTTACGGAGCTGGCGGACGACTTTCACTTGAAACCTACCTATCAGATCGATTGGTGTTAGTTTTACAAGGTCGTACAAAAGTTTTTTGGGGTACAGATTTACAGCAGTTCCGACCTTCAGCAGGTGTTGGATTACGATTTAACTTTTAAAAATCAGAAACTATGATAGCTATATTCAATAAATTTAAAACAGGATTGCTGCTGCTAATCCTTTCAATATCATTTACGCTGGTATCTTGTAGCAAAGATGATGGACTTGAAGTACAGAATGATTTCCCTTTTGAAATTAACGTAATGCCAGTACCCAAAGATATTGCCAACGGACAAACGGTAGAAATACGCATTGTCATACAGCGTACCGAAAATTACCACCATACCCAATATTATCTACGCTATTTTCAATTTGATGGACAAGGAACATTGCGTTATTACGATGACGACCCCTATTTACCGAATGATCTGTATCCATTAGCTAAAGAGCAATTTCGTTTGTATTACACCTCAACATCTACGGTATCTCAGACTTTTGATGTATGGATTTCGGATAGTTTCGGAAATGAAAAGCAAGTGAGTTTTCAGTTTAATAACAGCAATTAACAAATCAATAAAATTAATAACCGTCCCGTACTTAGATTACTAGACGGTTTTTTAATAACTCAAGAAAAGCAAATGATAATTACCCAAAGAATTACTCACTTTAAATTATAACGTTTGGGATACCGAATATTCCATAAAAACAGTTCCTATCCTATTTGGTAAAACATCAAATAAACAATTTAATCAAAATGATATACTTATTTTCAATACCAATAGAAACATCTTCATTACAAATTAATTGATATCACGTATTTAAACATTTTTATCACTCATTGCTGGCATATCAATTTCTTTTACACAAGTTGCATTAGAAGTAGAAATAATAAATCTTAATGAATTAGTTACATCTTGCAATGGAATTAGCATTCCTTGTGATTTATCAATTACTGATTCCATATCTTCGAAATTATCAAATTCTGTAGCTAAATAACCTAAATTGATAACTGAAACACCTATCTTATAAATGCGTAAACTTTCTCTTAAAGAATGAACTATTCCTCTTAATGCAAATTTAGATGCAGAAAAAGCGACTTCATTCCCTTTATGATTATCTAATCCCCAAGTCGACCCAATTAGAATTACTTTAGCATTTTTTGATAATTTTAGATTATTTAAGACTGATTGAATATTAACGATACAAGAAGTGACATTTGTATTTATTATATTAGTAATTTCAGAAATAGAGCTTTTCTCAAAATTATATTCAGTTGAAAAGGCGTCCGCTTCCCATATACCAACATTATAAATTAAATAATCAATAGGTGCGTTTTCTATAGTTTTTTTAATAATTTCGGACGAAATTTTCGGGTCAGCCAAATCAGTTTTAATCCAGCGGATATTAGTTTTGGGGCTTAAATAGTCTGGTTGTGTTCTTGAAACACCAAATACAGTATCATTCGGGCTTGGAAGATTCAATGTTATAAATTTCCCTAACCCTTTACTTATTCCAAATATCAAATATGTTTTTGTAGTCATTCTTTACAATATTAAACGAAACTATAATCATGTATAATACGTGTTTTTTAGAGTTATAATATACTCTTTTTTATAATTTCCATCGCAAGTTAATGAAATTAAGAACCACTTTAACAAGTATAAATTAAAAATACGTTATCAATAAAGCGACGTTCTTTTGTTTCTTTTCTTTGGTCGCTGTGTGAAAAGAAAAGAGGTCAATCCAAAATCAAATATTGGGATACAGAATATCCCACGAAAATAATTCACAACCTTTTTGATAAAAAGACGAAGTATACATTTTTATCAAATTGGTTGCTCTATACTTAGTAAAAAACGTTTTTGGCCATCGGAAGAAATTGATTTTTATCTTTAAAATGTAATTTAACTGGACGGATTTACTAATCCGTCAAAATATTTCGCAAGCTGTTTGCCTGCTGTAAAGCAGGGGCAAAGTGCTTGCTCCGATTTATAGCGAAAAGACGTTTCCGACCAACAGAAGGATTCATCTTTTCGCAGCCAGCCCTAAAGTTTTAGGGCTGGCGAATTTTTCTTTCCAATAAAGCTTCTAGTATTTCGCAATCACTGTAATAAATTTCACCTTCAAAAGAATAAGTATCTGTTTTTTCATCAAATTGATACTGCTTAAAATCTTCGTCTTCCAAATAAATATCTGTTAGTAGGTTATTAATAAATGATGCTCTACCATATACAAGGTTACTGATTTCTTCATAATCCTGTATAAAATTCACTTGATAGTATACTCCTATCTTTTGAACAATTTGCGGTATTAGGCGACCATTTTGTTTCGTATTGGAAAATTCCTGTATCTCCTTCATTTGCATAAATATTAAAGAAATAGCCACCTTTTTCATTAGTCACAAAATCGGGTAATTGCCCTTGTTTGGTTTGTTCTTCTTTGCTTCTCATAGTTTGAAAAAGCTTTTCTATCTGTTTGATAGCTTCTTCATTTCCTTCAAAAACTATCGTATTACTACACCAATTTGCCATATTATTTGATTTTAATAGGCTACCGCTGATTAAGCGATAGCCTTTTGATTAGTTAATTTAGTTGTAATATTTCGGGTCCATCTGTTGTAAAAGAAGTACACAAATCAAATGCTTTTTGTGACTTAAGTTGAGCCGTTCCACCCAATACAATACTTTGCAGTTTTGCTTCATCATTTTTATATTTTCTAACATTTTGATAGTAGCCTGTAATGGCATTATATGCCCCAAACAAAGTTCCTTTTGTTGTGTCCATTTGTTGGGTATCACTTAACATTGCATAAGCAAAAGCATCTTCAATAATATTTTTAAATACGGTAGATATTTCATCCTCAGCACCTTTTTTGAGTAAATCCAAAGTTTCTTTATTCGGACAAAGTGCCAATTGAATTAGCTTTTTAACCTCCTCATCTGTTACCTTTACCTTTGTCCAACTATTGAAGATATTTTCTAATTGTGTGCTTAATGTATTGGCTAATCCCATAATTTTATAAGCATTTTCAATACGTTGTTTTGCTCCAGAAGTATGTTTAATTCGTACAACATTCGTCATATTACGCAATGAAGCATTTAAGGTATTTTGGCAAACGATACGAATCGGAGTAAAAGCCGCTGTAATACTGCCGCTACCATCGTGCGAAGTCGTTAGGAAAATGTACTTTTCGGTAACGTCATCACCATTGCCCACACGGATATAATCGGGCAATTTGGCTGTAATAAAAATGCGTTCTCCGTTCCCTAATGCTCCTGCGGTTTCGTACAAAATACCATCGCCACCGCCTACAATCGCATCAAAAAAATTAAATGCTTCCCGATTTTGAACAATGTGGTAATCTTTTCCAACCACACCCAAAACGGTATTGTTATCGGTGCGAATATTGGCAAAATAGTTAGGTACTTCCAATTCGTGACTGCCTATTTCGATACCTTGTGCCGTTTCAATAATTCCCGAACCTTTGGTAAATAGTGGAGATTTCACAACTTCGTAATCTAAACCCGCATGTTTAATTGCTTCTGCACTTGTCGGGTATTGCTCTACAATTTGCCCCAATCCATGCCATGCTTTTTGTTGTACGCTAAAAAATGAATAGCGTCCTATTTTCTCGTTAAAATTGATATTATGTGCCATGATTTCTAAAATTTTGATGTTAAAAAATGATTGAATATTTGTGTTTAAAATGGGAGGTCGTCCTCCGTTCCTTCTGCTGTAACCTTGCTACTCGTAAATTTTGTAGAAGCTTGTACAGTTTCGTTTCTTTTGATACCTCCGTGAAACTTGATGTTTGAAGTATGGAAATTCAATCCTGCCCTTGGTTCTCCGTCATTCCCTGTCCACGCTCTAGTGCTTACCCTGCCTGTAAGTTCTACTAAAGTATCTTTAGTCAATAGCGTTGCAACCTTGGCAGAAATCCAATAGGCACAATCGAAATTAGTCGTTTGCTCTATGCGTTCGCCTTGTTTGTTTCGATAGCTTTCATTAGTAGCTACTGAAAAACTTACTACCTGTTTGTCTTGTGACGTGGTGCGTACTTCCGCATCCCTCGTCAATCGTCCGATAATGTTCATAATCTTTCCTTTTTAAAATTGTACAATTTGTTATGTTCGCTTTTCTTGTCACCTGCTTACTTTTGATG
>NZ_RQVQ01000032.1 GCF_003865405.1 Paenimyroides tangerinum | reverse complement strand
TTTCTTAACTCCAAACAAAACGTCTTGATAGGTTAAGTCAACAAAATCATCGAAAGGTTGTACTTCATCATATTCAATTGGAATTATGATTTTCCCGTTTGAATCAACGAAACCGAATTTATTGTTTTTATTCGCAACGAAATAACCTTTTTCTGCATAGGATAATTTGTCTATATTTTTAATTTCGATAGGTTCCTGATTTTGATTGTTTAGAATATAATATTTATTATTTGAGTGAATCAACGTAACATCAAAATCTTTATCGTAATTATAACCATCAACGGTCATTATTTTCTTATTATTTCCATCAATTAATTCAAAAGGAGATTCGTCATCTTCTTTAGCTAAAATAAAATTGTTTGAAACGATTTCAATCTTATAATAAGAAAGCGGAATCATCTGTTTTTTACTTAAATCAAAATAATAATATCGATTTAAATCCGTATAAAAACGTTCGTTTTCATAGTAATAATTTCCTTCGATTTCTGTTATTAATTTTCCATTTAGATCGTAAAAAGATATTTTACCATCTTCATAGCTCGAAAGATAAGGTTGGTTTTTTTTCAACGTGATTGTGTTGTTAATTTTACGTTCATAAACTCCCTCATTATAATACATAATCAATTGTTTTACAGGAGCTCCAAAAGTATAAGTTATGTATGATTCGTTAGAATCCTTGTTGAATATGTTTTCAGTTTCGTTTTTTAAGGATTCAAGATTTGAAAAGAATTTTACTTTGAATTTCTCAAAATCCATTAACGAATCTTTTTTTGCGATGGCTAAAACTTTGTCAATTTGTTTTATCAATTTGTTCGAGGCTTCTTTGAAAGATTCTTGAGTAATTGATAATATTGTGTAACTTTTTTTCTTGATACGTTTATTGTTTTCTGAAATAGCTTGAACTTCTATAAAATCTGTGTCTGGATAATTGGTTTTAAACGTAACTGATTGGTCGTCTTTCTTAATTATTTCGAAATCAAAACCTTTACTTTTTGATTTTAGCTTGTTTTTAACTGGAATAACGATACTATCAAGTTGCTTTGGTGTTGAGAAAACGAACTCGGTATCGAATTTATTAACTGCTTTTTTAAGCTCTAAATCATTTGGAAATGAACGTGATAATGATTTTTTTTCTACAGGAATTTCGGTAGTTCCATCGTGATAATAGATTTTTGTAGGATAAATCTGTGCTCCTAAGTCATCTAATGAACTGTAAACATTATGATCTTTGAGAAAATAAACTACGATTTTATCATTTTTGATATCATTAATAAATTTGAAATTATAATGACTTTTTTCTTCAACTTGTCTATCAAACTCAGCCTGATTAAATTCAAATTTTATAGGTTTAGCTTCTCGTGGTTCTGTTGGTTCTTTAGTTTCAGTAAATAAATTTATGTAACGTTCAAATTTACCTTTGTCACTTTCTAAAAATTCAATTAATTCTTTGTTTGATGTCGCATTTTCATATCCTTCAAATTGAGCAAAAGAAGTTTGTGATAGTAAAGCCAATAGAAATAAATAAATATTTTTTTTCATCGTATAATTTTTAATTGGTTAGTTTTCTCATCTATATAAAACAGAAAATCAATATCTTTTATATAATCACGCCCAACAGCTTTTAAGTTAGTTGATTTGTCAAGCGGTTCTAAATAAGCCAGTTTACCATCATCACTGATATATAATTTGGTTTCGTTTGCTAATGTGGTTTTAAAACTTCTATCAATAGTTATGAGCCATGATTCGTAATCGTCGTAAGATTTTTTTTCGCCTGAATTATAATTAGCAGTATAAAATTCGAAATATTTATCATATAATAATTCAGTTATTTTATTGATGTCTTTGTTGATAATCAAATCTCCAAAATCGGCATAAAACTTCTTGATTTTTTGTTCTAAATCCTTTTCTTTTCTAAGGTCTTTTCCGTTGCTCCATCCAGTAACTTCATAGTCAACTTGAGGTATAAATGTGAATTCAAATTCAAGATTCTTTTTTCCATAGTTATAAGTTCCCGGATAAGATGAATATCGTGTTTTACCATTTTCTACAATCGTATCCGTAACATATTGCTGATTATCATAAATGGTTCGCTTTTTTGAATTGGTTCCGTTAGAATTATTTGATTCTAAAATTGTTTTGATATAAGAATTTTTAAGAATTGTTTTATATGGTTTTCCGTCTTCATCATTTCCAGGTTCAATTATCAACTTTAAAGTAATTGGATTTTTTGAATTTAAAATGTACCGATTTAGATAAATGTTATCATCATTTATGTATCTACTTTTTGCTATATTTTGATAAATTGGAATTCCGTTTAGAAATACTTTTGGAGTAACTTGAAAGAAATCTAAATCTAAGAAATAGTCCGTTCCATTTGGATTTGTTTTAATCTTTGAAGAAATTTTTGCAAGTGGATTATCAATTATTTCTTTAAACACAATTACCATATTGGCTTTAGTATCTTCTGAAATTTGTTCATTTTCATCGATATCAACATCGAAAGTTAGAGTAATTCCTTCCGTGTTAATCTTGTATTTTGTTTCATAATAATCTTTGTTTATCACTACATCTTCCTTATAATTTTTAATTAGGAATTCGCTAATTTTTTTAGTCGAGTTTGTTAATGTAGAAGGTGTTGAAAATTCAATCGAACTTTCTCTCAAAACAACATTTTCTACTGGAATTCCATTCCAAAATCCTTTCTCATAAGTTTTGTAATATCCATAAGCAAAATCAGATTTGTTTGATTTATCATTGAAAAAAGCGCTAACTTTTTCGAGTGTATTGTAATTTGCAAAATCAATGTTCTGTTGCGCGAATAAAACATTCGAAAGCAACATAAAACAAAGCATTGCGATATTTGATTTTTTCATAAGTGATTTTTTATTTATTAATTTGGTCTATTTACAACTTCAATTCTGCTTTTAATTCCTTTTTGTTCCAACTCTTTTTGAAGTATTTCTAAATAGTCATCAATGTTAGCATTCGCAGGATTAATTAGCGATAAGGTTCGTAAGTATCCGTGCCATTTATTGATTTTGCCGTCTTTGGTTATAATCTTAAATGTGGTTACAAATCTTCTATAATCATATTTTAAATTAAAAACAACTTCTTCTATATTCGATATTTTATATTTACTAACGATGATGCTATTAACGATTAAATAACCATCTTCGAAAATATATGGTCTGAATATTTTGTTTCTAAAAACAAATCCCAATACCAAAAGTAATGCAAGGCTAACGGCGGAAATAGTAATTAATGAAGACGAATTTTCTGATTCAGCTTTCGTTTTTGCTATTCCAAAATTTGTATGATTTGGAATGATTAGTTTTTCCTGTTCTTTTAATGATTCAAGGTCATTGTATCTTATGTTTTCTTGTTTTAGAAGATTAATTGCATCTTCAGGATTGACGAATTCATAAATAGAACTTTTATAAAATTGAATATCTCTTTGATTATCAAAGAAAAAGTATCTGTTTTTTGCTTTCCAAATACTTCCAATATTATTCTGGTCATTATCTAAACGGACCAAATCATTTGCTCGTACATTTTCTAACAAATTAAGTTCTGTGTTTCTGCTTTTTAAACCATTTTTAGAGCTCCAATCGTTACTGATTGTTAAATAATATAGTTCATTGTTTGAATTTATTACACCTCCATAAATTGAATTGAAATCATTGTTTTTAAATGGGTTTTCGCCCATTCTTTCTATCTTTTCTTTTGTAGCCACGTAATAATAAATTCCGTTTTTAGAAGCGAATAAGACCTGATTTGCATTTTTTAGATTTGTACTCAAAATTTTATACGGTGCATTTTCTTTAGGAAATAAACGAGCGTCAACAATTACGTTTCCATTTTTAGAATCTATTAAATATTCGTTACTATAAGGTAATTCACCTTCAAAATTTGGTGCGATGATTTCAGTATTATAAGCTAAATCGATTAATTGATTCTCGTAATAAATGTGAATTTCATCTGTAAAATATTTATAAATTTTATCTGTAAAATATCTATAATTATCACTATTGTCAGTATTGAATATTGGTCTTGTTTTCAGCGGATTTGCTTTAGGCATTTCTTTTCCTTCAAAATATACTTTATCTGCCGAAGCTGCTAAAGCATATCCATTTAATTTTCGAAGTTTTAGGTTATCTTCAAGTTTCACAAACGGATACCAATAAATTTGAGGTTTACTTGTAATGCCAAAATTATAAGTTGTTAGTTGCAGAATTTGGTGAAGGAAACCTATTTTTTTGTTTCGCTCACTAGTTCTATTACTGTAATAAGTGGTTTTCCCGTCTGTATAATAATTGTTTCCGATTGTAATTACGGAATTGGGATTTAAATCTTCTAGAATCAAGTTGCCCGAATAAACATTTTTCGTATTTCTTCCGATGTGTGCATTTTCGGAATTATTGTCTTCTAATGTTTTGAAATCATTTACTGATACACCTGATAATTCATAATTGCCATTATGAGGAACTGTTGCATATACATTTTCTTGATTCTTAGAAAAAACATCATTGATTTCGACTAAGTTGTTTTGTAATTTTTGTTCACTACCTGAATTAGAAATCAATCCAATAATTAGCAGAATACCAATTAGAAATGGTCCGCCAATTATTATGTAAAAGATATATCGATATTTATAGAACATAATTTATGTTGCTTTATAAAATTGAATTACTGTTAAAAAAGTTTTGGTTGAATTACCAACCGCCACCTCCTCCGCCACCTCCTCCGCCGCCAGATGAACCGCTTCCAGATGAACCACTACTTGAGCTTCCGCCGCTGTAACTTCCTGAACTTTCTCTAGGTTGTGTAGATGTTGAATTAAATGTTTCCGTTAAACTCGAACCAATTGCTGAACCAAATCTTATTGTGTCAAACGGGCTTCCTGAATACCAATCGGGTTGATAGTTAATTTGAGACTTTTGAAGTAAAGCATTGAATTTTCGTCCCCAAATATCAGAAACATCAAATATGATTGCATAAGGCAAATACTTTTCGAAAATATCTGGCGTAATATCCGGCGCATTATGAAACTGAATTTGTTCGATTTCGGCTGCAGCCAAATACATTTTAAAACCTTCGATATCCGATTGAATTTGTAGTCTTTCCAAAGGTGGTTGTTTGATTATTTTTCGCATCAAAAACATTCCGATAATTCCAAATAAAAAGAAAATAAAAGTAGCTCGTAAACCTAAATTTACAGAACTGTCAAACACTGTATTTAATACAATAAATAGTAAAGTAATTAAATTTCCAAAAATCATTAGTGCAATAATGATTTGAACACATCCAATTCCTAAATGTTGTGTTTTTTTGCGAATTACATATAGAATTGCAACTGGAATTCCTGTGCTGAAAAGTAAAATTACACTTAAATTCAACAAATCTGAATCAGCTAAATAACTTGAAATAATAAAGCTTAAAAGAAATATCGTCAGAAACAATATCATTGGTTTTAGAAGTAAGTTTAAGTTCCTTCCTGATTTTAGTAAAGGTTCAAATTGTTTACTTAATGAACTATCGTAATTTATAAAAGCGGTACTAATTTTACTTTGATATTCACCATCAATAGTTACAGAAATTGAACTCCGAAAAAGGTTTTTCATTAAATAAAATTCCTCTTCTGGCAGATTATTAACTTTTTCATCTTTAAGTTTTGTTAGTACAAATGCTTTATGAGTTGAAAGTCCAAAATATTTTTTATTGTTTATTTCTTCAATCTTGATGTATTTCTTTACGGCTAAATTGACTAACGTAGCTGTGATGTTATTTTTTCGGTTTTTTTCGTAGTGATAATAGCTAACTCCAGCTGGAGATAAATTATTAGGCGGACTAAATTGCGGATAAACGGTTGGCTTTTCAGGATCAATTCCGTGCTCTTTCCATAGATTATAGCAATAATAACTCAAATAAGCAAAAGCAATAATCAACAAAATAGTGATTCCGTAAATCTCTAAAAATCCTGGAGGCGGAGGCGGAAATACAATTCCTTTTTTAAATCCAACAGCAATAGTCAAACCTTCTTTAGAATTTAAATTTTTAGCATTCCAAACCATTGTAGTTTCGTTGATTTGTTTGCTATTGCAATTTTTATCGTTACTTCCATACTTACCAGTATAACAAGCATTTTGTAAAATGTCTGCTCCGTTTGGTAAATGAACAGTTGCTTCAACCTCATCAATATCAAAATCCCAATCTGTACCGTTTACATTCCAATATAATTCATCATACGAATCAAAAAATCCAATTTGTTTGTTTACTTCATATTTGATTTCATAAGTATAAATTCCTGGGTCAAGAATCACATCTTCTTTACCAATATAAATTTTCAAATACTCAGGTGAAGTTTCTTTATGATAACCATCTTTTTCGCCATCTCTTTTGATGGAAATGATGTTGTATTTTACCTTATAACTTTGATTGTTTAGATTTCGTTTGGTAGGAAATGTTCTAAAAATTCCTCGACTAATATTGTTTCCTTTGCTATTAACCTTTATCGTTTCTGTAACTTCTAAACTTGAATTCGTATTTACAACGATGTCAACTTTATAATTAAGAATTTTCTCGTAATCATTATTGCTGTTTTCATCAACAATAGGATTGGTTTCATCTGTAGAAGAATTATTTATTTCTTCTTCGGTATGTTCAATTTGCTCAATTCGTGTTTGTCCGTTTGAAACAAATGTCAAAATGAATATTAAAAACAAAAAAAGTTTTTTCATAGTTGATTAAAATTTTACTTGTGGTGTGGTTCTTTCTGTTGAATCTTCAATTTCAAAGAATTTCGCTTTGACAAATCCGTACATATTTGCGATAATATTATTTGGGAAAATCTCAATTTTGATATTGAATTCACGTGCCGTTCCGTTGTAATAACGACGAGATTTTTCAATATCTGTTTCAATTTCACTCAAATCTGATTGCATTTGTAGAAAGTTTGAATTCGCTTTCAAATCAGGATATTTTTCTGAAAGCGCAAACAAATTCATCATTGCGTGATTCAAGGTTTGTTCTGCGAATTGCTTGTTTTCTACATCTTTTGTATTTATAGCCTGATTTCTTGCTTCGATGACACTTTGTAAAGTTTCTCTTTCGTGAGCTGCATAACCTTTCACGGTTTCAACTAAATTCGGAATCAAGTCATAACGTTTTTTAAGCATCACATCAATCACGCTCCAAGCTTCTTCAACTAGATTTCTATTTTTGATTAGTGAATTGTAAATTAAGATTGCGTACAAGGCGATTAACGCAATTGGAACTATTAAGTATAATAAAACTCCCATTGTAAATTATTTAGGTTAAAAAATTAGTATAAATATAATAATTTAATATATAATCTTGAATTTTAGTTTTTAATTATCTTAAATAGTTATTTCGTTTATATATTTTTTTCTTAGTTAATATTTATATTGTAAATAATTATGTATTTTTAATCGTTTTAAAATAAAATCACTTATGAATTTACATCAAACAAGAGTTGAAGAAGTTTATAACTTTCTGGATAACAACGATATTCTTTTAGGATTTCGGAAGTTATTGGATTGTGTAACAGATACTCAAAATATGCTTATTTATCAAAAAGCAATTGAACTAACCGATTGGAAAGAAACGCATCCGAATGAAATAGTTGAATTAATTAAACGTTCAAAAGAGCTTTTAAACGATGTGAAACAGCAAAAGGTTGTTGAAACTTCTAGAGAAATTCCTGTTCTTAATGCAAGAGATATTTGCAAAACCTATGGATTTTCAAAATTTGCTTTGGGGCCGGTTTCTGTACAAATAAACAAAGGTCAAGTTTATGGTTTAGTTGGTGAAAACGGAAACGGAAAAACTACTTTACTTCGAATTTTAGCGAAAGAAATTTCGTACAATCAAGGAACTTTAGATTTTAATTTTAATATAAAAGCGAATAGCGATTACGATTTACGTACCAAATTGATTTACATTCCTCAACGAACCGAACGTTGGTACGGAAGTTTAAAAGATAATTTAAAATTTGTCTTGGCAAATTATGGCACAAAACCCGAAGAAATAGAAACTCGAGTTTTATTGATGATTGCACGTTTGGGACTTTGGAAATACAAACATTTACAATGGAACGAACTTTCTTCTGGTTACAAAATGCGTTTTGAATTGGCTAGAACTTTACTTCGCAAACCAGAGATTTTATTGTTAGATGAACCTTTGGCAAACTTAGATGTTTTGGCACAACAAGTGATTCTTGAAGATTTGAAAGCAATCGCAAATTCGGTAAATAATCCAATTG
The DNA here is from genome assembly GCF_003865405.1 of Paenimyroides tangerinum. Lineage (GTDB taxonomy): Bacteria > Bacteroidota > Bacteroidia > Flavobacteriales > Flavobacteriaceae > Flavobacterium > Flavobacterium tangerinum. The sequence goes on along the minus strand of NZ_RQVQ01000032.1, from coordinate 25,193 downwards.
CTCTGATTTTGAGTTCACAACAATTGTTCGAAGTTGAAAAAATGTCAGACAAAGTTATTTTCTTGAAAAATGGTCGTTATAAAGAAAATGCAGAACAAGAAATTTTGGAAGCTACTGATTTAATTATTGAGTTAGATACCAAAGCAACTCGTGAACAATTACAAGAAGTTTTTGCAGAATTAGGTTTGCAAAAAATGATTTTTAACGGTGGAATTTATGTTGTTTATTTCGATTCGAAAACCGAGTTTCACGATGTGATTTTTACTCTTGGTAAATCAAAAACGCCATTGACCTACATTCGAAACATTTCGACTTCAACTCGTAGATTCTTTATGAATTAATTAAAACCACAATCAAATGAGCATTTTTTCAAAAATAAATCAAAAAATATTAGAACGTTTTCCATCCGTTTGGAACACCAAATTAGTTTGGATTCTATTAATCACTTTTTGTATCCATCTTGTGTTTTTCATAATTGGAATAATTTCACATTTAGATCCTGTTAGTTTACAAGGTTATTATGTTGCTGATGATTATTTCGAAAGTGGTTTCATTCTCGCAAATGTTGTTATTTCTATTTTAATAATTGTAGGTTGGCTGGTTTATATGTTTAAGAACAATTCCTTCAAGAACTTTTATCCAACATCGAGTTTTAGTTTATTCGGACAATTTGTGCAATATTTCATAATCATATTCGCAAGTACGACTTTTTATTATTCATATATGTTTGGATTCCAAACTTATATTAATACCAAATATGACGATGCCACGATGATAAAACAGGTTGAACTGATTAATAAAGTTTATCCGTTTTTAACTTTTGACCCTAATGAATATTTAATTACACAAAAACAATATCCAAAAGTTTTTGCAAATTTATATTGCGAAACCGACCCAAGTAAAATAGATTTTTCTAAAAAAGTTTACACTTATTACGATTCGTATTATCAGTTTAACGAAGTTTATTCGGTAACCGTTACAGAAAGAGATAGTTTAGGTCGATTTGTTTATCCACAAAGAGAAGCTGAAAATTATATTCCTTTGGCTTATTCTAATGAACAAGAAAAAAAATGTATTTTCTATTTTAAAAAGAATGTAGCTGATGTATCTGATTACATCAAAAATGCCAATATGAATTTTGGGAATTTTTCAAATGTTTTATACACCTTCGGAACCGGTAAAGGTTATAATTACAATAGATTTTATGATGAATATCCTCAAGAAAAAGAAGCAGATTCTTCAATCGGAATGCGACAAAATAAGCAAGTTGTAGAACTACTTAAACGAGCGAATAAACAAGAGTTCAAACAATTATTTAATGAATTTTTGGCACTTTCAGATTCCTATCAAATCAAACATAATCTAACAGATGAAATCTGGTTAAAATTGGTATTTAATCCACCAACATTTGATGTTCAGAATTTTATACTAAAGAACAAACCTGTTCTTGATGGATATAACGATTATCCAACGTATTATGAAAGTCAAGTTATTGCTCATGAAGTTGCTCATGAAGTTGCTCCTGAAGTTGTAGCTGCTGAAGCCGTTACCTATTCAAATGGAGAAGGAAACACACAAGAAAATCCATTGGTTACAGAACGTAGAGAATTTATAAAAAATGCAACCAAAATGAATTATTACGAAATTGATAATTTGAAATCGCTTTTAGCAAATGTCGATGAGGTTAAGAATAATAATTTTGTTGCAGATTCAATAGCTATTTTCTTATGGATGGCTTTTTCGTTCAGTACTTTAATTTTTAGTTTTAGAGTAACCAATTTACGAGCGTTATTATTCAGTATCATTTCTGCTGGAGTAGTTGGATTAGTTTCTTCACTATTCTTTATTGGAATCGCTTTTGTAGCTGGTGAAAAAATTATCTTTATGGTTTTTTATTATGGAATTATATTAGGTGCATTCATTATATTAATGCCATTAATTGCTCCAAATTTTGGTTCCAAACTATTCCGTTCCATATTGATAAACATCAGTTTAAACGGATTTGTAGCTTATGTTTTCTTAATAATCGGAACAATTGCAGCTCATCAAGAATCAGCGTGTAGAGAATTAAATGCTAAACTAATCGAGTATAAACCTTGTGATACTATTCTAGATTCAATGGGAATCAGTTTTTGGAGTTTTACTTTTTTAATATGTGGAATTTTATTTATTCTATTGTATTCAAGTGTGATAAAAAAATGGAAAGCTTCACCAGAATAGTTTATAAAAAATGCCTTCAGATTATTTTCTGAAGGCATTTCTTATTTTACATCTTTCCACCAATATTCAAAGGATTGGTTCGGATTATTTAAATCGATAAAACTTCCAATTTTTGGAGTTATAATCGGAACAACAAAAGCCGAATCATTTAATGTTGTGATTTTTTCTAAAGGTTCTTTCCAGCTGTGATTAGCTAATTTGAATTTTGAAGAATGAACCGGAAATAAACGTTTAGCTTGTAAATCAGAAGCAGCTTTTAAAACTTCATCGGGCAACATATGAATGTATTTCCATTTATAATCATATTGTCCATTTTCTAAAATAGCTAAATCAAACGGACCGTATGTATCACCAATTTCTTTGAAGTGAAAATCATAACCGCTATCGCCACCTAAATATAAATTCATCGTTTTTGTTTTTAAAACAAATGAAGTCCAAAGCGATTGGTTACGCTTTAAACCACGACCCGAAAAATGTCTTGCTGGAGTTAAAGTAATTTTAGTTTCCGAATCGATTTCAAAACTTTCATTCCAATCTTTTTCAATGATTTTATTTTTATCAAATCCCCAATATTCAAAATGTTCGCCAACGCCCAATCCACAAACAATGTGTTTTACTTTTGATTTGATGTTTTTGATAGTTGTATAATCTAAATGGTCGTAATGGTCGTGCGAAATCAATAAATAATCAATTTCAGGTAAATCTTCAACTGTGTAATTATTCGCGCCTTTAAAAGCTGTATTTGTTCCGTAAATTGGTGAGGCATTTTCGGTTAAAACAGGGTCAACTAGATATTTTTTACCATCAATCTGCATAAAATAAGACGAATGTCCAAACCAAACCATAAAATTTTCTTCGATGTTTTTATCTAATAAATTTGTTTTTTCTGTCGGAATAGAATCTGTTGGGATTGCATATTCAGATTTATTAAAGAACATATCTTTAAAAATATCTGGATAAGTAATACCTTCTGTTAAATCTGGAGTTTCAGATAAGTTTTGAAATTTATCATTTCTAAAATTTTCCGAATTTTGAACCGTAATTAAACGTTCTCCGCTTGCTGTTTTTCCAAACAACGGATGTTGTAAAAACAATAATGTTCCAATCGTAATCGTAACGATGAAAATTAAAAATATATAAAGCATTTTTCGCAATCTTTTTCTAGTAGTTTGTTTCATTTTCTTTAAATGGGCATGTAAAAATAAACAATTCAATCTTAAAGTTATATTAATGTTTTGGAACAACTTTTGCTATTTCCTTGCCTAAAAATATTTATCTATGAAAACGTATATTACTGCCTTTTTTATTCTTGTTTTTGGATTTATTGGAAATGCACAAGAAGTAAATAACATTCCGCTTAAAGAAATTCCAGCAAAGTATGTTCAAAAATTCAAATCATTCCACGAACGTTGTTTGAAAAAGCTTATGTTTCTGTTGATTATGGCCAATTAGATGAAAGATATTCAAACAAAGAATTTAAAAATAAAACCATGTTGAAACGCGATAATTCTGAAATGGAATTTTTCTCATATCTAGCGCTTTTGAATTTTTTTTACGATAACGGATTTAAACTTATCGAAACTTATCAGGATATTGAAACAAATTCAAGTCATGAAGTAACAGCGAATTCAAGAAAATATTTATTAGAGAATTTGAATTATTGATTGTTTTAAACATTAAGAAAAATTTCTTTTATTTACAAAATCAAAAAACGTTGTTATGGCAAAGAATAAAACCATTTTTACGGATGAAAACGTAATCGAATTTGTCGAAAAGTTAGAAAACGAGACCAAAAAAAATGATTCGTATCAATTGATTAATTTAATGTCTGAAATCACAGGACAAGAACCAAAAATGTGGGGACCGTCAATTATTGGTTTTGGTCAATATCATTATAAATATGCAAGCGGACACGAAGGTGATGCACCTGTTCTAGGTTTTTCGCCTCGCAAAGCTGCCATTTCATTGTATGTGTTTTCTGGCGCAGATGAACATCTTCCAACGGTTGAGAAATTAGGGAAATTTACGATGGGAAAAGCTTGTATTTACGTCAAGAAAATGAGTGATATTGATATTGATATTTTGAATGAATTAATGCAACAATCGATTGATTTTGTAACTGAAAAGTACGAACGAATTTCTTAAATTATGAAAACTGAAATCCTAAATATTGATGATTATATTCAACAATTCGATTCAGAAAAGCAAGATCTTTTACAAGCAGTTCGTAAATTAATTTCAGAACTTGCTCCCGAGGCAACTGAAACAATTAATTATAAAATGCCAACGTTTCGTTTCAATGGAAATTTGATTCATTTTGCGATGTTCAAAAATCATTTGGGAATCTATCCAGGTGCTGAAGCAATCGAATTTTTTCAAAAAGATTTAATCGATTATAAAACTTCAAAAGGTGCGATTCAATTACCTTTAGATAAAGAAATTCCTGAAGATTTAATCCGAAAAATAGTAAATTATAATTTAGAAATCTTCAGAGATAAACAAGTTCCTGATTGGAAAAAGCATCACGAAAAATGGTTTGATGCCATTGAAAAAATGGAACAAATCATTGCACGAACACCATTAGAAAAAACGTTTAAATGGGGCGGAGATGTTTATGTTTTCGATGGGAAAAATGTAATTTCTTACGCAGGTTTTAAAAATCATTTTGCTTTGTGGTTTTTTCAAGGTGTTTTTCTTGAAGATGAACACCAAGTTTTAATCGCGGCTTCTGAAGGTCGTACGCATGCACAACGACAATGGCGCTTTACAGATGTAAACGAAATGGACGAAGATTTGATTCTGAAATACATAAACGAAGCGATTCAATTAGTTAAAAACGGCATTGAGTTTAAACCAGTAAAAGCACCACCAAAAACTGCTGTTGGGATTCTTGCAGAAGCACTTTCTAATGATAAATATTTCAATGAAGCTTTTTATAAATTGTCTGTTAGTAAGCAAAACGAATATATAATTTATATCGACGAAGCCAAACAAGAGAAAACAAAAATAACGCGTTTAGAAAAAATCAAACCTATGATTCTAGAAGGAAAAGGTTTAAATGATAAATACCAAAAAAGAAAATAATGGTGGTTTTAAAATATCGAAATGCAACCTTTGACGATTTACCCAAAATAGTTGCCATTTATAATTCAACTATTGCTTCTCGAATGGTTACCGCAGATACGGAAGAAGTTTCTGTTGATGATAAATTAAAATGGTTTCATGAGCATTCAACTAATTTCCGACCACTTTGGATGATTGAAAATTTAGATAATGAAGTGATTGGATGGGTGAGTTTTCAATCGTTTTACGGCAGACCTGCTTATAACGGAACCGCTGAAATTAGTATTTATTTAGATCAAAATTTTAGAGGAAATGGCTATGGAAAACAAATTTTAGAATACAGTTTACAACAAGCACCAACTTTTGGAATTAAAGATGTCTTAGCTTTTATTTTTGCACATAATGAACCGAGTGTGAAATTGTTCCAAAATTTCGGTTTTGAAGTTTGGGGCAATTTTCCAAACATTGCCGTTCTTGATGATATCGAACGATCGTTACTTATTTTAGGAAAACGAATTTGTTCATAATTTAAATTCATAAACAGAATAATATCCAAAAAAACACCATCCTTTTCAAGTTAATTTAAAACTCCAACAATATTTGAAATAATAAAGTTTTTGTAAAGATTATTTAAAAGAACTTTTCACTAATCTTTACAAAAACTAATTCTAATTTTTTTTATGCTTCATTATTTTTTAATTCATTGTAGTTTTTTTGAAGTTTTCTAAGGAAATAACCATAAATCAATTTATAAATTAACCAGAAAATAACGGTCATAACTGCAATAACAAAAAACATAACTGCATAAAGAATAACAAATTGAATCGAAGATAAATGATGTTGACTAAATCCTTCATTATAAATACGATCTTGAATTACAATCCAACTCACAGAAATGCACATCAAAAAGAAAGTAATAACATTGAACAACATATAATGTCTTACCACTTTTCTAGTCTGAATAATGTTTTCCATAAGTTTAGTTGTATTATCACCAACCGAAATTTTTCTATACATAGTATAAAATCTATATATAAAATAGATAACGACTACATATAACACATAAGAAAATTTATCAATAAACTTCAAAAAAGAATTTTTTTCCATAAGTAAAACCATACTTTTATCGTCAGAATTCATAAAGAATAATAATACGAAACCAAGTAATAATTCGATTACGCTTATTATGAAAATCCATTTAACAACAGATGATGATTTTTTATGTATGATTACACCAATTTCATCTTTTGAAATTTTGGGTAAATCGTCTTCTTTTTTCCAGTGTTTTTTAAGTAAATCTAACTCTTCCATATTCAATCTAAGGATTTACAATTTTTTTTAATTTTGTCTTTATTCTATTCATTTTAACTCGGGCGTTTACTTCGCTAATACCTAATGTTTCGGCGATTTCGGTGTAATCTTTATCTTCTAAATACATATAAACCAACGCTTTTTCAATATCGTTTAATTGTTTAACTGCTTTGTATAAAAGTTTGATTTGTTCTTCTTCTTCATCGTTGTATTCTTCATATTTAATACGATGAATACTCAATTCAATATCGTTAGTATCGATGCTTCTTGTACTTTTCCGATAAAGAGAAATTGCTGTGTTTAAGGCAACGCGATAAGCCCAAGTAGAAAATTTAGATTCCCCACGAAAATTAGGAAAAGCTTTCCATAATTGAATGGAAATTTCTTGAAATAAATCTTTATGAGAATCTTGGTCAGAGGTGTATAATCTACATATTTTGTGGATTATATTCTGATTTTTTTCTAAAAGCCCGACAAATTCGCCTTCTAATTTTGGGTTCATGAACTATAAGTAGCTTAAAATTTATTTATGTTACATTTTTATTCTAATTTTTTAAGAAAATTGCAAAAGCTTGTTAAGATTGGAAAATTACATTTTTTCTACTAATATATTCGTAATTTTGCAAAGTACAAAAAAGATCAAAATATTATGATGAATATTCCAGATTCTAGTAATCCTAGAGTCGTAATAATCGGAGGTGGTTTCGGAGGACTTTCTATAGCTAAACAGCTTAAAAATAGAAATTTTCAAGTCGTATTGTTAGATAAACATAATTATCACAATTTTCAACCTTTAATGTATCAGGTTGCAACTGGTGGATTAGAAGCTGGAACGATTGCTTATCCAATTCGTAAAGTTGTCCAAGAACACAAAGAAACTTTTTTCCGCATGGCAAATGTGGAAAAAGTGGATACATTTGGTAAGAAAGTTATTTCTGACATTGGTACAATTTATTACGATTACCTTGTAATTGCTACTGGTTCGACTAATAATTATTTTGGTAATAAAGACATCGAAAAGAACAGTATGGTGATGAAAACCATTCCTGAAGCTTTAGATATTCGTAGTTTAATTCTTGAAAATTTCGAACTTGCATTACAAACTAATGATGAGAAAGTTCGTAGATCTTTAATGAATTTCGTAATTGTTGGAGCTGGACCAACTGGTGTTGAACTTGCTGGTGCTTTAGCTGAAATGAAAAAAGCAGTTCTTCCAAAAGATTATCCTGATTTAGATTTATCTATGATGGAAATCAATTTGGTTCAAGGTACAAATCGTGTTTTAGATGCGATGAGTGAAAAATCATCTAAAGCAGCTGCTAAATATTTAAAAAATTTAGGTGTTTCTATACATTTAGATGTAAGAGTTACAAATTACGATGGTAATGTTGTTACAACAGCTGGTGATTTAGAATTCCATTCTCAAGCCGTAATTTGGTCTGCTGGAGTTAAAGGAGCAGCGGTTGACGGAGTTAACGATGCAGTTGATAGAGCTTCACGTATTCGTGTAAACGATTTCAATCAAGTTGAAGGATTTGAAGACGTATTTGCTATCGGAGACGTAGCTGCAATGTACGGTGAGAAATTTAAATTCGGTCATCCAATGATGGCACAACCTGCGATTCAACAAGGTGAATTATTAGCAGAAAACTTAGAGCGTTTGTCTAAAAAGCAATCATTGAAAAAATTCGTTTATAACGATAAAGGTTCAATGGCAACAATTGGTCGTAACAAAGCTGTTGTTGATTTACCAAAATTACATTTTAATGGTGTTTTTGCTTGGTTTGTTTGGATGTTTATTCACTTAATATCTTTAATCGGTTTTAAAAATAGAATGTTGGTTTTCTGGAGTTGGGTTTACAACTATTTTGTATTCGATAGAGAATCACGTATCATTGTTCGTCCTTATCGTAAGAAAAAAGGAATCGAACACGGAAATTAATTTCACGGTAAAGGATATTTTTTGTTGTAATTAATCAATAAGTCAACGAATCGATTATACGATCGAATTCCATCTTTCTGATTGTTTAGTTTTAAGAAATTTCCATATACATTTTTCAAAATATTTGAAGAGAAATTTTTGTTTTCTTGCCAAAATTTTTCAGAGTCTGAGATGTTTTCTTGGATACCGAAATTTAATTGGTCATAGAACTGCAAAAATTTCTCTTCATTGTTTATACGAACTTCTTTCAAACAATATTTCAAAGCATATAGATTTGCAGCATATTGATAATCTATTTCTTCTTGACTATTCATTGCTAAAAAACCAAAGAAATTCGCCTCACTTTCTGTAGCAATTCCTTTTTGATGTGCGATTTCGTGCGCAACTGTAACTGGCATTCCAATAACAGGAATGTCATAATTAATTTGTGCTTCGTGTGTGAATGGATTCAAATAACCACTAAATCCAGCTCCAGTTAAGAAACTAGAAAACAACGATTTTTTTACATCGCTATGTATTATAAGAGCAATATCAAATCTATCTTCCAACTTTTTATATCCATTTCTCGAGGCTTTATTAAAAGCCTTTAAATCTTTTTCAAAGTCAACTTTAGCCGAATCATTTTTGGTAATTTCATATTGTAAAGCATTTGTTTTCTGAATCAATTGTTCAGTCAAATCATACAATTCTGCTAATTCATAATTTGTATCAATTTCTAATTTTGTTGAAACTGGAACTCGTAAATTGTTTAATCCCCAAAAAATCTGAAAGAATAATATAAATTGAAAAATTGTTTGTAAAACATAACCCGATATATTTTTTAAAACGTCTTCTTTCTTTCGAATATATTGTATGATTTTATAAATAATTGCAATTACGACTAATACATAAAGTACGTCGCCAATTGAAATTTTGGTCCATTTATTAAAATAAGTTAATATCGTTTGAATAGCTAAATAAAAATTGGAACTGTAATATTTTTCAATAGTATAAGGTGTTCTTTTAAGAAAAGTCAGAAACAATTGTAAGATAGCGATTGCAAAAATATAGCCAACTATTTTTTTCATTTTAGAATATATTAACGTTTTTATTTAGAACAAATAAAAATAATTATTTATATTTGTTCCAAATTAATTTAATAAAAAATGGGTAAGTGTAAATCTTCTTGCAATGTAGTTTATTTCTGCGACGGAAAAAAATGTTGTAGATATAATGATGATGCAAAATCTTGTTTTAAATCATTAATTTCTGAATCTGGATTGGATGAGAAAGTGGTTTTTCAGAAAATGAAATGTCAAGGTTTATGCAAAAAAGCACCTATTTTTTATATTGAATCTGAGAAAGAATATAAAAAGGAAGTTACCGAAAAGAAAGCTAGAAAGATATTTGAAAAATATATCGTAGCATAGTTTTATAATTAATTATTGTTTTATTTTGTACAGAAACGTTTATCTCATTGATGAACGTTTTTTTGTTTTGATTAAATGATAAAAATATTCAAAAAAAAATATGAATATCAATTCCATTTTAGATTCGATTTATAAATTACCGCAATCCTCAAAAAATAAACTTTTAGGTTTTATTGAAGAAGTCCATTTTCCAAAAGGACATTTACTTTTAAGGGCAAATCGTATAGAAAACGATATTTATTTTATTAAGAAAGGAATGGTTCGTGCATTTACTCAAACTCCAAATAATGATGTTACTTTTTGGTTTGGTTCTGAAGGTTTCGTTGTGATTTCAATGAGAAGTTATGTTTCAAATTTACCGGGCTATGAAGATATTGAACTTTTAGAAGATGGTGAGTTTTACAAAATAAACACACAGCAATTACGTAATCTTTTTGATGAAGATATTCATATTGCCAATTGGGGAAGAAAATTCGCAGAACAAGAATTGATTTTCACCGAAGAGCGATTGATTTCGCATCAATTCAAAACTGCCAAAGAACGCTATCACGAGCTACTAAAACAAAATCCAAATTTATTTCAGCGTGTGCAACTTGGATATATTGCATCTTATTTAGGAATAACCCAAGTGAGTTTAAGTAGAATTCGAGCCGAAAAAGAATAGGCGTTTTTATCATTTGTTAAATTTTTTGTCGTTTGATCTTCCGAAATTTGTCAAAAATATTTAATAATGAATTGGATTATTTTAATTATCGCAGGATTATTTGAAGTAGCTTTTGCCTTTTGTTTAGGAAAAGCGAAGGAAACAAACGGAAACGAAATGTACTTTTGGTATGCTGGATTTTTAGTTGCTCTATTTATTAGTATGGGACTTTTAATTAAAGCTACGCAAACTTTACCGATTGGAACTGCTTACGCCATTTGGACTGGAATTGGAGCAGTAGGAACGGTTTTAGTTGGAATATTTGTTTTCAAAGAACCAGCAAGTTTTTTACGAATCTTTTTTATTACAACTTTAATTGCATCAATCGTTGGTTTGAAATATGTTTCTAGTTAATTTTTTACGGTTGTCCCAATTATACAATTTTAAAATTGGTATGTGTTTGATATTTGTAAAAAATAACTTAAACATATATCTAATGAAAAGACTTTTAACCTCTCTAAGCATTTTAGCATTGATTGCCACATCTTCAACATTCATTTCTTGTTCAAGTGATGATAATGTAACAAAAGAAGTTGAATTAAGTATTGAACAGCAAATTTTAGGAAAATGGATATTAGGTGAAATTGATTTGAAAATGCAATTAGGTGATAACGTAATCACTGATGAAGTTGGTACAGATGTAACAAATGAATTAGATTTGTATTTTGAATTTAAAGAAGGAAACGTTGTTACTTTATATCAAAAACAATATCAAAATGGTGAAGTAACTCAAGGAACTGGCACCTATACCGTTTCGGGCTCACAATTGACAGTTAATATTTCTGGTACTCCACAAGTTTTTGAATATGAAATTAACGGTGATAAGTTATCATTAACCTTAAATGCAGAAGAAATGTACGAAGGTCAACTTCTAATAATGAATTTGACTTATCATTTATATAAATAAGATAAAAAACTCCGATTATAAAAATCGGAGTTTTTGATTTATTTCGAAATTTCATTCCAAATTACTTCGTTTGGAGTAGGAGCAACAAAAGTCATTTTTTCTTTAGTAACCGGATGCTCTAAGGTTAATTTTCTAGCATGAAGGTGAATTCCTCCGTCTGGATTACTTCGGTCAAAACCATATTTTAAATCGCCTTTAATCGGACAGCCAATTGCTGTAAGTTGACTTCTAATTTGATGATGTCGACCGGTATGTAAATCGATTTCTAAAGCCGCATAATTTTTTAACTTGCAAAAAAGCGTATAAGTTAAACTTGATTTCTTGCTTTCTTTTACTTCTTTTGTATGTGCTTTTGAAGTGTTGTTTTTGGGATTTCGAACCAAATAATGTACTAAAGTATCCGTTATTTTTGGTGGAGTTCCTTTAATTACTGCCCAATATGTTTTTTGAGTTTCTCGATTTTTAAAAGCTTCGTTTAAACGAGTTAAAGCTTTTGAGGTTTTTGCAAATAAAACCAAGCCCGAAGTTGGACGGTCTAAACGATGTACCACGCCTAAATAAACCGCACCAGGTTTGTTATATTTTATTTTTATAAATTCTTTTACAATTTCACTCAAAGGTTTATCACCTGTTTGGTCGCCTTGGACAATATCGCCTACACGTTTATTCACCACAATGATGTGATTATCTTCGTAAATAACTTGTAAATTATCTTTGGTTGAAAGTATTTTCATTACTTGATTTCTATAAAAAAACCATCACGAATGATGGTTTTTAATTTATGCAAAAATACAATTAATATTGTTCTTTTTCGTTCGGGAAGTCTTTAGATTTTACATCTTCTACATATTGACCAATAGCTTTAGTCATATCTTCATATAAATTCATATATCTTCTTAAAAATTTCGGACTAAATTCGTGTGTCATTCCAATCATATCATGAACAACCAGAACTTGACCATCAACTCCAGAACCAGCTCCAATTCCTATAATCGGAATGGAAACAGCTTCGGCAACTTGTGCAGCTAATTTTGCAGGAATTTTTTCTAAAACAATAGCAAAACAACCAATTTTCTCAAGCATTTTAGCATCTTCAATTAATTTAGTTGCTTCTTCTTCTTCTTTTGCACGAACCGTATAAGTTCCAAATTTATAAATAGATTGCGGTGTTAAACCTAAATGCCCCATAACTGGAACTCCGGCTCCCAAAATCTTTTTTATTCCGTCTTTAATTTCTTTACCACCTTCCAATTTTAAAGCGTGAGCTCCACTTTCTTTCATTACACGAATGGCAGATTCTAATGCTTTTTTAGAATCAGATTGATACGTTCCGAAAGGTAAATCAACTACAACTAAAGCACGTTCAACACCACGAACCACACAAGATGCATGGTAAATCATTTGGTCTAAAGTGATTGGTAAAGTGGTTTCATGACCAGCCATTACATTACTTGCCGAATCTCCAACTAAAATAACATCAACTCCAGCAGAATCAACAATTTTAGCCATAGTATAATCGTAAGCAGTTAACATAGAGATTTTCTCTCCGTTTGCTTTCATATCAATAAGTGACTTGGTGGTCACTCTTTTGTAATCCTTTTTTGCAACAGACATTTTATCTTTAAATTTAAAAACGAATTGCTAAGTTAATTATTTTAAATGAAACTAATTTTTTTTAACAGAAATATTCATCTGAATTTATAATCTAGTTCTGTTAGCTCTAATTGTTCAATGAAATAGCTTGGTGTAAGACCAGTTTGTACTTTAAATTGTTGTGTAAACGATTTTGGATTTGAAAAACCATAATTCTCGGCAATTTCTTGAATGCTTAGTTTTCGTAGTTCACTATTTTCTGTTAAATCTTTGAGCACTTCATTGATACGTAACTCGTTTAAATATATATTAAAGTTTCCTTTTTCTTTATTTAGTAAAGCAGATAACGTACTTCTGTTAGTACCAAAATCTTGGGCTAATTCATCAAGTTTTAAAAGTTTTAAAAACTGTTTTTGGTTTTCAAAAAGCTCTAATTGCCTTAAAAGCTTTTTTTCTGTAAGTGAATATGTTTTTGCAATTTCTAACTCAGTTTGTAATTCAGTTTTTCTATTTTCATTGAATACTGAAATAAACTCCTCATTTTCTAATTTTTGTTTTTCTTCAATTCGTGCTTTTTCTAAAACAATTTTATCTGTTTTTACTTTTTCTATTAAAGCTGTAAATTTTATTTTTAACTTCTTTTTTTCTTTATCCTGCCAAATAACATAAACCAAAAGAAGTAATATAAGTATTCCTAAAACTACCAATCCAAAGCCATATTGTTTGTTACTTATATTCAAAATCGAACGTTCCCTTTCTAACTTTTTAGTTTCTAATTCGGTGTGTAACGTGTTCGCAAGATTAAGTTGTTCTGCTTCAAATTGTTTGTTTAAGGCAATTAAATTTTCTGTAGCTTGTAATTGCAACTGCGTTTGATTGGTTTCTTTATAATAAGAAATTAAATAATCATAAGCCTCTCGCAGTTCATAATTTAAAAACTGTTTTTCTTTAAATAAAGCATCAATCTTAGAAAAATAAGTTACAGCAGTTGCTTTATCATTGTTTAGCCAAGCTATTTTACCTAAATACAAATAAATAACGTGCTGGTTTGTAAAATCTTCATTTGCTGTTACAATAGGTAAAGCATTTTTAAAATAGGTTGCAGCATCAGCCGTGTTGTTTTCTAAAAAAGCCAAACAACCTTTTAAATAATTTAAATAACCGCTTTCTGTTTCTTTGTGCTTTGCGTTTAAAAGGTGTATGTTTTCTTCAATTTGTACAATAGTACTTTTTAACGAATCGGTATTTTGTAATTGCGTAAACGTTTTACCCAAGCTGTATAAAGTACTTAAATAAGCACGGCTATGGTTATAATCGTTAAAGTTTTTGTAATAATTTTTAGCTTGGTTAAAATAGCTTACCGCTTTTTGGTAATGACGTGTATGGTAATAGATATTACCAATATCAATGCGTACAAAATTTAAACTGTAAAAATTTTTATGTTGTTCGTTAAAGTTTTCTGAAGCTATTGCACATTTTAAAGCTTGGTTAAATGCTCTGTTTTTATAAAATAAGACTACTTTACTATTTAAAAAATCACCTGTTAAACTATCGTTCTTTATTTTAGAAAGTAGGGGTTGCATTTCTTCTAATAAAATCAACGATTCTGTATAAGAAACTAAAAACGATTTTTTATTAAGTCCTTTATAATGCTCAAAAGTATTATTTTGTTTTTGAGCCTTTGTTATGTACGTATCTAAATAGAGTAGTTTGGTAGGTTTGGTTGTGGTGTCGTTTTCAATTACTTTCCAAAGGTTTTCGTAGGAGTCAGACGTTTTTTGACTAAAACAACTGAATGGCAACAGAAAAATCGTCAATAATAGTATTGAAATATGATTTTTTAAGTGGGTGGGTGACATGGTTTGCAATTCTTTTTTACAAAAATACTAAAAATAATTTACTTTATATTTTTGTGTTTAAATGTTTTGTTTTTAGTGTTTTATGTTTTTAAAATTGACGATTTTTCCGTTCCATTGATAATTTTTCCGTTCCTAAAAAATCAATTTTTTAAAAATTGACGATTCTTCCCTTTGTTTTTTCAAAACCCTTTCATATTTGCAATGAAACAAAAGCTACCCGGGCAGCACCATTAAAAAATCCGAAACAATGAAAAGAAATTTTTTAATAGCTGTAGCAATTATAGGTTTATGCAGCTCGTGCGAAACAGACAATGAATTTTTTACTGACTCGCAACAAAAAACTAATTATGCATTACAACGTTCTTATCATACAGCCAATTTTAATTATGAAACCTATCAATTGATTATTGAAGGTTTTGAATACCATAAGGCATTACCATATCATGAAAATGTAATGTTGTATGAAAAATATGTGAATTCAACTTTGTATGAAATAGGTTTAAATGAATCTTATAAAATGATTGATTATGATATATTGCAGAAGCTATTACAAGCAGACGAAATGATTATTTCTGAATTTGATTATTCTTCTAACGCTAAAATATTAATGGAGCAATTGTTAAAAGAAGGTTCTTACGATGCTTCTGTTTTTCAAAAGCTAAACGCAACAGAGCAAAGTATTCTTAATACCATGTTAGCATTAAGTACAGACAATAAGGGCGATGATAGAATAGATGATAAGCGAACAATTGCATTTGCTTACGGAGCACAATTTAGTTTTACAGAAGCTATTTTGTATGCCGGTGCTGTAGCTTTACATTTTTAAATAAGTAAATAAACCATATTAAATTTTGTTTCGGAGACCAGTAGTCGCGAATGCTGGTTTTATGAAACAGAATACAATCCCGAATACAGCGGGTAACCTGTATAATTATTATAAACCGCAGTTTTTTAAAAAAATAAAAAAACTGCATAAATTTTAAAATTATGAAAAGATTAAAAAAATTAGCATTAAGTATTTTAGGAGTAACTGTATTATCTTTGGGATTATACGCTTGTAGTAATGACGGTGATGTACAAAACGATAATACTTCAAATGTTCAAAAACGTGAAACTCTTGTTGATGAAACTCAATTTGCAGAAGTTTCTAAAAAAATAAAAGTTGACACAGATTGGGTTAAATTAAATGATAATGTTGTTCAAATGGCTAATATTTTAGTGAATAATAATTTTCAATACGATACAGTAAATTATCAAGGAGATGATTTTTTTTATAAAAGTTTAGGTAAAGATGGAAATCAATATAAAGCTTTATATACAGAATCAAAAGAGTTAGCTAGTAAATTGAGAGTGAAATATTTTAGTAAGTTAGAATGTATTGATTGTGTAATGATTCATAAAAATTTAAGTGATGTAGAATTAAATAGTATTTTATATTCATCAGCAATTGAGGTACCTAAAATTGACTGTAACAATTGGAAATTTTATGCTTGTGGGGTTGTTGCAGCTACTACTATAGAATTTCCTCCGGCTTTTGCAGCAGCCTTAGCATTGTGTATATCTGAATATTGTTAATTTTTTTAATTATGATAAACATTTTTTTGCCAATTATTATTATAGTAGTATTATTTTCTGTATTAAGTTATTTTAAATCTAATTTAGTTTGGAAGAAAATTTCTGTTTTTGTGTCAACTATTGCAGCAATTTTTTTTATTGCTGTGTCGTTTACAACGGATAATTTTAATTTAAAATCAATACTTTTAGCGTTTGTTTTTATTCTAAATAGTTTTTTGTTGTATAAAAAATATTTGCAGAAACCCAAAACAGATTAATAGCTATTATAAAATAAAAAACACATAAACAAATCCTGCTTATGTGGTTTTACTATTATTTATCAAATAAATTATAATGAAAAAATCAATCTTATTTTTATTACTATTTTTAACGGGATTTACAAGTAATGCACAGTTTTTAACTAAAATGTTTGTAAAAAACCACAATAAAATTTTTAGACCATCGATATTGGTTTCTACAGAAAAAAATAGAGAAATTGTTATGTTAGGTATGACACACGTTGGTGAGCAATCTTTTTATGATAAAATTAAACATAAGGTAGATTCACTAAGAAATGAAGGTTTTATTGTTTTTTATGAAGGGGTAAAAATTAAAAGTGAAAACGATACCTTGAACGACGATTTGTTTTTGAGAAAATTCAGAAAACTATCCAATGATGCTTTATATCAATCAAACCCAGAGAAAGAAAAAAAGAATTTTAAAGGTTTAGTTTATCAAGAAAAATCAGATATTGGTATTAAGAAAGGAGATTTTCGAAATGATGCAACGATTAAAGAACTGGTTCAAAAATATGAAGAACAATTTGGAGAGGTTGAATTAAAAGCTTGTGATTTTGAAACCAATTTCAATCAAAAATATAAATGTGGCAAAGTAGATAAACGAATTAGAAATTATCTTGTCTATACATTAAGAGAAAAAATAATGATTGAAAATCTTTTAAATTATCCAGAAGATAAAATTGTATTTGTAATTGGACAAGGACACGTTCCTACGTTTGCTCATATTTTAAAAGAAAATGGCTACGAATATAAACATTGGTTGAATGCAAAGAAATAAAACAAAAAACACATAAACTTAATCGCTTATGTGTTTTTTGTTTTAATATTTTATAATAAAAAAAAGCAAATTAAAGAATCAATAAACTTACTCGGATTTAATCCTCGAATTCATCATCAAAATCCTCTTCGTTTTCTTCATTGGTAAACCAAAAAGAATCTAACATCGTTTTATCAACAAAAGAATCTAAACGTTCATATTCAGAACTTGAAAGATAAAAACGTTGCGTTTTACCAATACTTTCAGACAAACGATATAATTTTGGTTCTAATCTAACTCTTAATAAATCATCTAAAGTATCGATAACGAACATTTTTAATTGGTTTACATCAAAACCTGCAGTTCCAAACATTAAATTTAAACGCTCCGGAGTTCCAATCAAAACATCAATTCCAAGAGAAATGTTATTTTTATCTTCATCTAAATTTGTTTTTTCATGTACTCCAAAATAACGCAAACTTGTATATTTTCCGTATTTATTAAACTTGTCCAATAAGCTTAAAACTTGTGGTTTATCTTTTACAATAATTAAAGCACGTGGCGATTCTAGAAATTCTTTTTCTAAACGTTGAATCGTATTAATCACAATAATATCTTCACGTTCATTAGCATCTTCACAAACAATAACAACGTCATTCCCGCTTTTAATTGTACCAAAAGATTCTTTTAGGATTTGAGTTGGCTCAGTTAAACCAGCATTGATTAATCCTTCTTTTAAGTCTTCGTTAATTTTCTTTAATTTCATTTTATTTTGAGGCAAACATTTGAACGTCGGCTTTAGAAACTTCTTTACCGCCTAATATTATTAATCTTTCTACTACGTTTCGTAACTCACGAATATTTCCTGTCCAATCGTATTCTTGAAGCAAAGCAATCGCTTCTTTAGAAAATACTTTTGGAGAAGTTCCGTTTTCTTCTGCAATTTTTATTGTAAAATGATTTATCAACAATGGAATATCTGATCTACGGTCATTTAATCCAGGAACTTTAATCAGAATTACAGCTAAACGGTGATATAAATCTTCACGAAAACGACCTTCATCAATTTCTTTACGTAAATCTTTATTCGTTGCCGCAATCACACGAACATCAACTTTTATATCTTTATCAGCACCAACACGAGTTACTACACTTTCTTGTAAAGCACGTAAAACTTTTGCTTGAGCTGGCAAACTCATATCTCCAATTTCATCCAAGAAAATAGTTCCTTTATTTGCTGCTTCAAATTTTCCAGCTCGGTCTTTAACCGCCGAAGTAAAAGCACCTTTAACGTGGCCAAACAATTCACTTTCGATAAGTTCGGACGGAATTGCCGCACAGTTTACTTCAATAAGTGGAAAATCTGCACGTGGACTTTTTTCGTGTAAATTATGAGCAACTAACTCTTTTCCTGTTCCATTTGGTCCTGTAATTAAAACACGAGCATCGGTTTGCGCAACCTTATCAATCATTTCTTTGATATGTTCAATCGGTTCGCTCTCCCCTATCATTTGGTAATTTTTACTCACTTTCTTTTTCAATCGAGTGTTTTCAACTACCAATGTTTTTTTATCTAAAGCATTTCGAACGGTATTCAATAAACGATTTAAATCTGGTGGTTTTGAAATATAATCAAACGCACCTAAACGCATTGTATTAACAGCGGTTTCTAAATCTCCGTGACCAGAAATCATTACAAATGGAATTTCGGGTTTGATTTTTTTCGCTTCTTGAAGCACCTCTTCCCCATCCATTTTTGGCATTTTGATGTCGCAAATAACCAAATCAAAATCTTCTAATTTGATTTTTTCTAAACCTTGCAAACCATCCTCAGCTTCAGTGACAACATAATCATCACTTTCTTCTGATAAAATTTTTGATAAAACACGACGAATAGCAGCTTCGTCTTCTATTATTAATATTTTAGACATAAATTATTCTAATATTTAATCCACTTTAATAATTCTTTCCAAGTTGGCTTTTTACCGTGCATCAAAATTCCTACGCGGTAAATTTTTGCAGCAAACCAAACAATTCCTATAAAGGTAGCAAATAATAAAATAACTGAAATAATTATTTGTTCAATTGGCACACCAAATGGAATTCGCATTAACATAACAATTGGCGATGTAAACGGAATCATTGAAAAAATGGTTGCAACTGTTCCGTGAGGTTCATTCATTACGGTAAAAAATCCGATGTAAACCGCTAACATCAATGGCGCAATTACAGGAAATAAAAATTGTTGCGTATCCGTTTCGTTATCAACAGCTGCTCCAATTGCCGCATAAAGTGAACTATAAAGGAAATATCCACCAATAAAATAAATCAAAAAGAAAAAAATCAAACTTCCAATTGGTAACATTGCAATTTCTTTCAGATATAATTGAATGGTTGAAATCAAATCGGGATTCATTTCTGAAACCATATCCATAGATGGTGATGACGTATTTAAACCGAAAACAGTATTTGCAATCAACATTAAAATTCCACCAACAATTGCCCAAATTGAAAACTGAAGAATTCCAGCTAAAGTTGTTCCGATGATTTTCCCCATCATCAAATAAATCGGTTTAACCGAAGAAATAATAATCTCGATAATTCGATTTGTTTTTTCTTCAATCACGCTTCGCATAACCATATTACCATAAATAATGATAAACATCATAATCAAATAACCGAACAAAGCTCCGATGGCAATTTTGATTTCATTTAAACCTTTAACGGTTTCTTCACCAGAAGCTTTGACCAAATTAACCGAAATATCAGCTTTAGCTTCATCGATTTTCAACGTATCAATTCCGCTATTTGTAAGATTAATTCGAGTTAACTTGTTTCCCATTGTTTTCTCTAAATCAGAAACAAATTGTAAACTTGGACTTTCATCAGAAATATATTGAATTCCGTTTTCATATTCTTTAAGATTATCGAATTTTGGAATAAATAAAATTCCTTCATAAGCTTTTAAAGAAACACTGTCTTTTAGAATTTTTTCATCGATTAATGAAACATCGGTATAATTAAATAAGTCATTCGATTTAAATTCAGAAAAAAACAAACCAGATTCATCGTGAATTCCAATATGTTTCATATCCGAACGAAGCGAACTTAAATATCCGACTAAAACAGCAAAAGCAACAAATAATAATGGACTTACGAATGTCATTATTATGAACGATTTATTACGAACTTTCGAAATAAATTCTCTTTTTATGATTAATGATAAAACTCCCATTATTTTGGACTTACAGTTTCGATAAAAATATCGTTTATACTTGGAATATTTTCGGTAAAATGCGTGATTTCTCCATTTTGAATTAAAATCTGCATTAAATCATTAGACGATTTATTTCCTAAATTTATATTCAATTGCAATTCGTTATTCAAGCTTTTGAAATTTGTTTCTTGAAAATCAAATTGATTTGCTAAAATGGATTTAAAATTTTCTGGCTCATTAGATAAAATCCCAACTTGATATGTATTTGTTCTAAATTGTTTTTTTACGTCAACAACTTTTCCATCAATTAATTTATTTGATTTATGAATCAAAGCAATTTCATCACACAATTCTTCAACACTTTCCATTCTATGCGTTGAAAAAATAATAGTACTTCCCTTTTTCTTCAATTCAAGAATTTCGTCTTTGATAATATTTGCATTTACAGGGTCAAATCCAGAGAAAGGTTCATCAAAAATCAATAATTTAGGTTGATGTAAAACCGTGACAACAAACTGAATTTTTTGAGCCATTCCTTTAGAAAGTTCTTGAATTTTTTTGTTCCACCAATCCGAAATTTCCAATTTATCAAACCAATATTTCAATTGTTTCTCAGCTTCAGCTTTCGACAAACCTTTCAATTGAGCCAAATACAAAGCTTGTTCACCAACTTTCATACTTTTATATAAACCACGTTCTTCTGGCATATAACCAATATGTTTGATGTGATGCTGACTTAATTTTTCACCGTCTAATAAAATTTGCCCCGAATCTGGAAATGTAATTTGATTGATGATTCTGATAAGTGAAGTTTTACCAGCACCATTCGGTCCTAATAATCCAAAAATACTACCTTGTGGTATGTTTAAAGAAACGTTATTTAACGCAACTTTTTCTCCATATTTTTTTACAACATTTTGAACTTCAAGAATGTTTTTCATTATAAACTATAATTAATATAAGTGGTACAAAAATAGCTTTTTTTAGGATTGTACCCTAATTACAAAGGGGGTAAAAAAAACCCAACCTCATTTTTAAAAAATGAGGTTGGGAAAAATTGCTATGAAAAAGAAAATCCACCGTTTTATAAGTGTGCTCAAATGTAATTAATTAAATTTAATTACGAAAACATTTCTTTAACTTTTTCAAAAAAAGATTTGTCAGATTTTTGAGGATTCGGAACAAAGTTCTCATCTTCTTGCATTTTCTCAAAAAACTGACGCTGTTCCTTGCTTAATTTCTTTGGAGTCCAGACATTTACGTGAATCAAGAAGTCACCTGTTCCATAACCTTGAATACTCGGAAGCCCTTTACCTTTCAGTCTTAATATCTTTCCTGATTGAATACCTTCTTCAATTTTGATACGAACTTTTCCAGTAACCGTATCTATTTCTTTCGAACCACCTAATGCAGCTTCAGAAAAACTGATGTATAAATCGTAATGAATGTTTTCACCTTCACGTTTTAAATTTTCGTGTTCAAGCTCTTCGATAACCACAATCAAATCTCCTGGTAAACTGTTAGCTCCAGGAGCTTCGTTACCTTTATTAGAGACTTTTAATTGAATGCCATCAGTAACACCAGCTGGAATTTTGATAGAAACTGTTTCTTCATTAAAAATCAAACCGTCATTATCAGCTCCGTTTGGTTTGTGATCTAAAATTTGTCCAGAACCACCGCAACTTCCACAAGGTGCAGAAGTTTGCATTCTTCCTAAAATTGTATTCTGAATTTTAGTTACCTGACCAGAACCGTTACAAGTTGTACACGTTTTATAAGTTACACCTTCAGCTTTTACTTTACGTTTAACTTTAACTTTTTTCTCAACACCATTAGCAATATCTTCAAGTGTCAATTTAACTTTAATTCTAAGATTTGTTCCTTTAACACGTCTTGGACCACCTCCGCCACCGCCGAAGCCACCAAAACCGCCAAAGCCACCACCAAAAATATCTCCAAACTGACTGAAGATATCTTCCATGTTATTAAAACCACCGCCGTAGCCACCGCCACCACCTGGACCATCAAAAGCAGCATGACCATATTGGTCATATTTTGCTTTTTTATCAGCATCTCCAAGAATTTCGTATGCTTGTGCAGCTTCTTTAAATTTCTCTTCAGCTTCTTTATCACCTGGGTTTTTATCAGGGTGAAATTCAATTGCTTTTTTTCGGTATGCTTTTTTAATAGCTGAAGCATCAGCATTTTTATCAATACCTAATATTTCGTAATAATCTCTTTTCATTTTAATTTATGTAAATTAATTATCGATTATTGACCGATAACAACTTTAGGAAAACGAATAATCTTATCTCCTAATTTATATCCTTTTTCAATAACATCAACAACTTTACCTTTCAAATCATCACCTGCTGGGATTTGAGTAATAGCTTCTGCAACATCAGCATTAAAAGAATCTCCTTTTTCAATTTTAACAACTTCCAAACCTTTTGACGCCAAAATGTCATTAAATTTAGTAGAAATCAAACTAAATCCTGTCAGGTGTTCTTTCGCTTCAGATTGTTCAACTTGTGCTAATGCGCGGTCAAAATCATCCAAAACTGGTAACAACGAAGATAAAACACCTTCACTTGCCGTAGTTAACATCTCTAATTTCTCTCGAGAGGTTCTTCTTTTGTAATTTTCGAACTCAGCAAACAGACGTAAAAACTTATCTTTCTCTTTATTTAATTCTTCTTTTAACTGCTCTTCTACAGTTAGTTCAGTATTATTTACTGATTCATTACCGTTTTCAGTATTATTTACTTCAGTTTCAATATTCTCTAAATTATCTGTATTTTCAGTGCTCATTATATTCAAATTTTTACTTACTACTATTTTACAAAATGCTTGCCATAAGAAATACACAGTCAATTTGTCATATCACAACAATCTTAACCTAGATTAAGAAATCAATAAGATTAATAAATTTTGAGTTTTATTTAAGAAAAAGAAACAATTTTTATGTTAAATTTGCCAACATAAAAATAAATCAAAATTAAATATGAAAAAAAATGTATTAGCGGTTATCGCTTTAGCTGCATTATCTTTTACAGCTTGTAAAAAAGAAAACACAACAGTTGAAACAACTACTCCAACAGAAGTAACTCCTGAATCAACTGAAGGAACTAAATATAATGTTGCAACAGATAAGTCAAAAATCGACTGGACTGGTGGAAAAGTTTCTGGAGACAAACACACTGGAACTTTAGCATTGAAAGAAGGAAATGTTGCAGTTAAAGACAATAAAGTTGTTGGTGGTAATTTCGTTATCGATATGAACTCAATCACTGTTACAGATATTACTGATGCTGATAAAAAAGCAATGTTAGAAGGTCACTTAAAAGGAACAAGCGCAGATAATTCTGACCATTTCTTTAACACAGGAAAATTCCCTGTTGGAACTTTCGTTTTAACAAGTGTTACTGAAGAAAACGGAGCACAGATGGTTGAAGGTAACTTAACTTTAAAAGAAGTTACTCATGCTGTTAAATTCCCAGCTACTGTGACTGTAACTGATACAGACGTAACTATTGTTACAGAAAACTTTGAAATCGACAGAACAAAATGGGGAGTTAACTTCAATTCTGGTTCAGTAGTTAAAGATTTAGCAGGTGACAAAGTTATCAATGACAACATCATCTTAAAATTAAACGTTGCTGCAACTAAATAATTTTAAAATAACTAATTCAAAAAGCGTTTTCGTTCATTCGGAAACGCTTTTTTATTTGGGCAATCCCTTCCATTTCATTACAGGTCGGGCTGTTCGCACTCGCTTTTCGCAAATTAGAAATTTGCAAAAGAGCTCAAACAAAGCTTCCATCCCTATTGCGAAGCTTAGTTTGTAAATTTATAATTCAGATTAAATCATAACATTCCCAATAAGGTGTTTTTCTTTATTTTACCAATTTCATTCTTCGGAATTTCAGAAACAAAATAAATAGATTTGGGCATTTGAAAACGTTGTAATCTTCAGGAAATACTTCAATTCAATTTAATGTAGCTGAAAATAAAGTTTCCGGAAATAACAGTTGCAATCGTTTCTTTGGAAATTACAAAACAACTTAAGACGAAATTACTTTCGATAGCTTAGGCACAACAAGAATGGCTTGCAAAGATGAAGAATCAAAAGAAACGGAACGCAAAATGATGCATTATTTAAATAATTCAACGCTTCGTTTCGATGTTGCCGAACAAACTTTAAATTTTTATAAAGATGATAAATTAGTAATGATGTTTGGATTGCAATTTTAAGAAAAAGTTATAAACAGAAAAACCTTAAGAATCAACTTAAGGTTTTTTTTGTGGTACCTCCAGGAATCGAACCAGGGACACATGGATTTTCAGTCCATTGCTCTA
>NZ_RQVQ01000031.1 GCF_003865405.1 Paenimyroides tangerinum | reverse complement strand
TTATTTTTTGTACTTTAGTTACAACTTTTTGACCGTGTTTTGAACCTCATTTACACTGGTCACATTCACCAGAATCTACACAAACAACTATTTCAGGCGATTTAGGTTTTGATGGAGATGATAATTACTATCTTTTAGAAGATTTTATTTTGAAAAATAATCTAAACCATAACAACTTTAAATATGAAGAATATTTTTTAAGTGAGGGCGAAATTTGTAATCCGGTTTTTCTGTTAAAAAATATTTTTATATTGATTATTAGAATGCCTTTATTTTTTTTAAACCTAATAACGTTTAAACAATTGAATTTAAAATATCCTGAATTTACTGGTGAAGATCGTTATGTGAAAGATTTAAACGTAAAAGATTTAATTACTTGGTTTTTAGAGAAAGAATTCAAAACTTCAAATGAGATTCAATATATATATTAAGCTTTATAGGTTGCAAGTTTATAAATAGGAATGGGGAAAATGGGAAAAGGGAAATAACGTAATAAAACCCCAAACATAAAACTATGTTTGGGGTTTTATTTGATAATAATTACTTTTAGATAGTTATTATTGCAATGGTTGATTTTTGATAGAAATACCTAGAATGAATGATTTATATTAAAGAACTTTACTATTTTAAACGTGCCTTAAAAATTATATTATCTTATCAATGAAAAATGGCCTTTATACAATTCGGCATTCCCATTAGTTACCACAAACCAATAGTCTGAAGACGGAACAGGATTGCCGTTATAATTACCATCCCAGGCATCTGAACTGTGTAATTTTTTTAATAACTTACCGTTTCTATCGAAAATATATGTTTCTAAGTTTTTTTGAGAATCTGAAAATAGTATAGCCCAAGTTTCATTTTGTCCATCACCATTTGGTGTGAAGAATTTTGGGTACATTAACAAACTAATTTCTTGTGTAGCTATTCCACAGCCTTTAGTATCCCTGACATAAACAGTGTATTTACCGCTTCTTAAACCAAAAAACTGATTACTTTCTTGGTAATTTATACCGTCGATTGAAAAATCGTAATGATCATCTTTATTGGAGTTTGTAAGAATTTCTATTGCATTTTCATGATCTGTCCACTGTTTTGTTTTAATATTTATAATTAAAGGTTTTTTTGAGAAAACCACATGAATTGTTTTTGTAGTTGAACAAATGATATTGCCATTAATCTTATTTACTGTTATTGTATAATTACCAGCCTCTGAAATAGTTATACTTTGAGTGTTTTGTCCAGTTGACCAACTATAACTGTTAAACCCATCGCCCGCATTTAGTACTAATTTGGTGCCTTCGCATATTGAAACATCATCTTCAATTGGAATAATTGGATTACCGAATAGCGTTATTTTTAGTGATACAATTTGGCTGCAACCGTTAGAAGAAACTATACGAACATAAATGATTTGATCTCCAATAGTTGTATTATAATTGGTTGGATCTATTAGATTTGTAGCTATTTGGTTTAATGCTCCGTCTAACGACTGGTAATATTCAAAATTATAATCTACTGGATTTGAAATTAAAAAAGAATTATAATCCGTTAAATTTATATTTTCTGTTCCATCATTTAATGCGTCACAAACGGCAAAAGCATAATCGTTTGCGTTTAAGCTATTAATTAGGCTTACAGTAACTGCAAATCTATTGGTACTTTCGCATTGATTAATTGTTTGCGAAACATAATAAGTAAGACCATCTACTAGCTGAGTTGAAGTGGGTAAAACTTGAGTTGAGCTAATAGAGTTATACCATTTTAAATTATCTCCATTAACAATTAAATCGTTTAATGTTGCTTGCTGATTTAAACAGATATTTTGATTTGAAGATCCAGTAGGAATTGTTGTATTTTGTAAATGAATTAAAACGGGAACGCGTGTACTTTCGCAAATTGCATTTGATTGAGCGGCATAGTAGGTTTGTCCGTGTATTAATGGTGTCGTTTGCATAAGAAGATTACCTTCAAATTCACTATCATACCAAATGATATTATTACTGTTGCCTAAAACATCTTGCAAGGTTTGATTTTGGAATGTGCAAAAATATTGTGGCGTTTCTATGATTGGCATTTCAGGTTTTGGACTCACTATAAATTGAAGCTCCGTTTCTATTGAACAATTTGGATTATTTACATGATACGCCTTAACGTAAATTGTATCGCCGTATGAATTGGAATTGGTATAAGGATTTGGAAATAGATTTGTAAATAATTGACCTGAAGAATTTCTAAATTCTAACACTATATTAGGTTGATTACCGATTAATAGATTATTTAGATTTGATGTATCAAACGCATTAGAAATACCAGAACCAGAAATGGTTTCACAAGCCATTAGAGGTTCGATACTATTTAAAAATGGTACATTGGTTATATGTACGTTTTTTTCTAACACTTGGGTGCTATTGTCGCAAGTTACTGTTGCACTAACATTATAAACACCTGTAGCTGAGAATACATGATTGGGGGTGTTTGAGGTTGAACTGTTATTTAAAGCATTAGGATCATTGAAATTCCAAACTACGGAATCGTAAGTTCCGTTAATGCTAAATTGTGCTATTTGATTGAAACAAGTATTTTGAACGATAATTGTACCTGGATTAGCAGGTTGGTCAATGCTAAATTTATAAAACATGGCATCTGAATCATTATTACCACTGTTATTGTTTATGGTTGTACCATTAATTTGTATTGGATTACTTCTATAAGTTGCTGTTAAATATAAATCGTTTCCATTAAAAAGAATGGGACCGGATAAATCATGAGCTGCCGTCATAAGGCTTGGATTTCCAGACGATCTAAACAAAAATTCACTCGAAAAATTAGATAAGTTAATTTTAAACAAAACTAGATCTTGAGAAAAATATTCGTTGTTATGATAACTTGTACTAGTAATGGTTGCATTTGGAAAACTCATTGTATTGGTGAAACTAGTATGTACGTATAAAAAACCGTCTTTTTGGGAAAAATGAGCGATTCTAAGAGGTGAAAGATTTAATAAAAAATACAACGAATAATAATCATTATTATTATCAAATCTATTAATATTCTCTAAATTACCGGTAGAAGAATTCAACTCAATCAATGCACTTTGGAAGACACTATTTAAACTATTAATAAAAAAGGTATTCCCTATAATAGTAGTAGTTAAATTCATGATTCCCCAAACATAGAGTTTATTATTTTCATTATTAAAATGAATTCCTCCTGGAATATAAATTCCCTCAGAGGAAGTATTTGAAGAAGAAAGCACTTTGGTCCAACTTAATTGAAGTACAGCATTAAATTTATCAACCTTAGAATATGAATCTTTATACCTTGTTAAGTAAATATTACCTTGATTATCGAATTCTGAGTATTTGAATTTATCTTCACCATCACCAAAATTAATTGCATTTATAAAATTACCATCTGTATCGTACTTTGCAATAAAAGCTCTTGGATTATCTGTATATGGAAAATTAAAAGACAGTCCATTACTAAAAGTTAGAGTATCATAAAATGTACCTGTTACATATAAATGATTTTGATAATAGTGAATATTTTGCATTATGTTTCCTGTATGTGGACCAATGTGTCTATTCCATAAAATTGTACCAGCTGAATTCAATTTATAAAAATTTATACCAGGTGACATGCTAAATCCATTAATATCCCATGGTCCTAAACCGGCATTAGTACTCGTTAAATTATCTATTACTAAATAAATATTCCCTTGCTCATCACTTGTAACAGACTTAACTGCAACATCTTCATAACCAAAATTAATAGACCATATTTCATTACAATTAAAATCATATTTAATAATTCTAGATGCTACAAAACCACCTGAACTAACCAAGTAAACTATACCATCATTTGTTTTTTCAATATCTACAGCAGCATCAGATGTCCAACCGCCAATACTTTTTCCACAATCGAAACATTGAGAATGCATAGGTACATTTAATAAAAAGAAAAAAAGAAAATATAAATACCTCATCGTTTTAATAAATTCATAAATTGAAATTAAATACAAAGATAGTCTTTCAAAGTTTAATTAGGTAATTATTAAAAAAAAGGACATTGTGGGAAGGGGGAATTAGGGAATGGGGAATTAGGGAATGGGGAATTAGGGAATTGGAAACAAAGTAATCAAACCCCAATCTTATAATTATGTTTGGGTATTGATTTAAAAAATTAGTTATTTTAGCATAAGCACTACTGCAATGGTTGATTTTGATAACAAGCATTTGTATCGGATGATTCATATTGAGAACATCCCTAATATCTTAGAAAATGGAATTACGCATAGAAACTCAACACATGCAAATAGTAATTTTATTCCTATGGGAGATTCCTCCACTATTTCAACCTGAGCAAATAAAGTTTTAAACAATGGCAATACTTTAGGAGATTATATCCCCTTTTACTTTGGCTATCGTTTACTGATGTTATATGTGATTCAATAGGGACATAATGGTGTGAAACAAACCCTAAAAGCTAAAAAAACAAAAATATCTGAACCTTTATTCCTTTTCATAATTCAAAACAAGTAGGTATAACTAAGATGTTACTCACTTCTAAAAAAATGTAAAAAAATCATTACGGATGCGTTCTGGATAATAATTAAAAAAGCGTTGCCAAAACGATTCTACTAATAAATTTACTTCTTGTTTGGTAAAATATGTTTGTGCAAAAACACGAATTTCATGTTCTTGAGCTACCGATTTATTAAGAATTAGATTTGATACAATATGGTTAGCTAAACTATAAAATACTGCCTTTTTATCTAATGCTATAAGTTGTGTAATATAAGGTTCTAAAATAGTAAAAGATATGGGAGTAATCTGTACGGCTTCAATCATTTTCTTGTAATTGCCTTCATAATCTAAAATTTGTAAGTACAATGTAATATAGCTTTCGTCTTCATCGAATTTATGTTGCAACCGAACTAAGGTATTTGTTTTAAACTTTGTAAGATAAGAAGGGTCATCTAAATGATTCACTACAAATTTGTATCGTTCTAAAGTAGGTTCAAACGAAAACAAATCGTGTTTTATAGCCGCTAATTCATTTAATGAATTTGGATCGTTTTCTAAAAGTTCTTCAATGATTTTTAAATATGGGATGTTATACTCTACTTTTGTATTGTAACTAATTAATTCATAGCAATACACTAATGTTTCGGAGACATTTATTTTTTTTAATCCGTTTAACAATAAAAGATTGAATGTATTCTGGTGCGGATACGGTGTAAAATATGCTTGGCATTCTTCTAATTTATTGTTTTCGATTAGTATTTCGAGAAGTTTTTGATTGATTTCTATTTGAAAACAAAAATCTTCATCGATAAATTCTTGCAAGCGTTGTACAATTTGTGCTGCTATGTATGCTTTTTGTACTTTGGTTCCGTTTTCATTTAAGCTTGAAATTGTTTCTATCAAAAGGGAATGCACTTTTCCAAAATTCATTTCAAAAAGTTGATGAAGTAAGGAGTTGACTGCATTTTGCCATAGAGTAATATCTTGTGTGTTGTTTAATAGCAACGAATATTGATTGATTAACTGCTTTACATATTTTTGTAAGCGCGTACCTGGAACCGTGTAGGTATAAAATTTATCCTCTAGGGTTTCTATCATTTTTTCTAACAAAAGAAACGCTTTAGAATAGGTACTAATTGTTTGAAGGTATTGAAAAACGGGTGTTAATGATTGTTCAAGATATTGAATGATTTTTTTAAGTTCGTTTAATTCTATTTTTTTTCGTTTTGCGATCACCGAAGTAAAAGCAGTTGTGATTAAAGGAGGTATGTCTGTTAATTCATAAGACGTGTTTTGTTTTGAAAAAGCTAATAAAAATTGAATTTCTACCTCTTTATTCACAGTAAAAAACGGATGCAACCACGCTTTTAGTTCTTGTAAATCTAATTCTTGTAAAAGTAGTTGAGCTTCTGTTAGTTTTTGTGTTTTTTTAGTTGCACGCTTGTTTGTAGTAACGTTTGTTTGATTGCTAAGATGCATCAAAACAGCCAACTGATGGATACAAAGAGTGTCTTTTAAAGAACAATCACAGTGATGTTCCTGTAATTCATTATTTTTAATGGTTACTGCTACATCAAAACTAGCGTGCTCATCATCAACAAAACCTATAAACCTACCTTTAAGGTCTTCGTCTAGTTCACGCACTTTTAATAACAATGCTTTATTTTTCTTTGTTATTGCTACCTTCTCTAAAACTGCTGCAATCGTCATAAATACCCTTATTCTTAAATTTAACCTTTAACAAATTTAAAATAAATTTTCAGTAAATATACATCAAAGATTAAGAACAGGCAAAACGGTTGTAAATAAAGGCTTTACAGCCGTTTTGTGTTTTTTTGGTAATGCGGTAAAAAGCAGAAAAAAGCAACGATTGGCAAAAGTAAGGTTACTAAAACGTTACTTTTAAACATTTGAAACGAAGTTTTTAAACTGTTATTTTTCAGTCCTTTGCATTGTATTTCATATTGTTTCGTGGCTCACATAAGTTTAATTTTATCATTAAGAATTGTGAGTATGGAAACGACAAAAAAATCAACGTTTAAGGTACTGTTCTACCTTAAAAAGAACGCCCCAAAGAAAAACGGAAAGGTTGCAGTTATGTGCAGGATTACCGTAAATGGCAAACAGTCTGCATTTAGTACCAAGTTGGATATTACCGCATCGAATTGGGATTTGAAGTATGGCAGGGTTTTAGGAAAAAGCAGGGAAGCCCAAGACGTAAACGGTAAACTTGACAAAATCCGTTTGGGTATCGAGGAATGTTATTCCAAAATCCTGAAAAACGAGGGAGCTGTAAACAGTGTGAAACTTAAAAATGCCTTTCTCGGTATGGAAAGCGGAGAGCTTACTTTTTTCAAATTCTATGAACAGTTCCTTTTAGACTATGAGAAAAAAGTCGATAGCGGACTTCGGGTAAACGGAACTCGCACCAAATACAAAACACTTTTAAAGCATCTTCGGAATTTTGCACTTACAAAATACGGTTATTCCGATATATCATTTAACGACCTTACTTCTGATTTTGTACAGGACTTTGATTACTACCTGCGTGACGACCAGAGTTTAGAGCATAACACCATTTGGCTGTATATGATTGGTTTTACTACCCTCTGTCGGTTGGCAATGAGCAGAAAGCACCTTGCTTTCAATCCGTTCAGCGAGTACAAGAATACCAAAAAGGACAAAGACCGTGGCTATCTGTTACGGAACGAGTTAGAACAGCTTGTAACATTCAATTGTGATACCAAAAAAGATGAATTGGTAAAAGACCTGTTTGTTTTCAGTTGCTTTACAGGGCTTTCCTATTCGGATATGAAAGGACTTAAAAACAGTAATATCCAAGAGTTCTTTGACGGCAATCAATGGATTATTATACGGAGAAAGAAAACATCTACATCGTCCAATGTGATGCTGTTGGATATTCCAAAAATGATTATCGAGAAATATGCAGGACTGTCAAAGGACGGCAAGGTTTTTCTTGTACCCTCAAACACCGTCTGCAATGATAGTTTGAAACGAATATCCCAACTGATTGAATGCCTTAAAGAAAAGAAAGTAACTTTTCATTTGGCACGTCATACGTTTGCCACCCTATTTTTGAGCGAGGGTGTTCCGTTGGAAAGTTTGAGCAAGATGTTAGGACATAAAAACATTGCCACAACACAGATTTATGCCAAGATACTTAACGAGAAAGTCGGAAAGGATATGCAAAAGGTGTCACATAAATTTAAGGGTATGGAACGCTCTTTTGTTTCGCAACTCTGAAACCTACTAAAGCAATTAAAGAAAGTCAATGTTGTAAGCATTGGCTTTTTTGTATTTTAGCTGTTGGATAAAACAAATGTTTTAAACCATTAAGGATGATGGATAAACTTCGTCAACCTATCATGTAATCTTAGTAAACCTCAAATGGAAAAACAATCTTTAAATAATAATGTTTCGGAAGCTGATTTAACCCAAGTATTTGCATCGTTGGAAGAATTAAATAAAAAGCTAAATTAGACTGCTATTGATATTTTCACAAATGAAACACAACGAAAATTACTTTCCAAACCAAGTCATTTCACATTTTCAATTGTACATCGAGCAATTGAATTAAATAGAGGTTTTAAAACACTCTCAGACTCAAATAATTGGATAACTGCAATAAATTTATTAAGACTTCAAGCCGATAATTGCATGAGATTATTTGCTTTAAGTTTAGTTCAGGATAGATTAGACTTTTATGAACGAATTCAAAATGGAGAACATATCAGAAATATAAAAGATGCTGAAGGCAACAAAATGACAGATTTATATTTATTTCAGAAATTAGACAATCTTTATCCTGGATTTAGATTGTTGTATG
The DNA here is from genome assembly GCF_003865405.1 of Paenimyroides tangerinum. Lineage (GTDB taxonomy): Bacteria > Bacteroidota > Bacteroidia > Flavobacteriales > Flavobacteriaceae > Flavobacterium > Flavobacterium tangerinum. Next base: position 25,214 of record NZ_RQVQ01000031.1, on the reverse strand, counting down.
AGAATACAAGTGGTTTTATCCACTTCTCAAATGAGCATATAAAATTTAATACTGATAGAATTGATGATGGTAACGAATTTATGATGCGTATAAGATTAGCCGAAACAACAGAATTTTCGATTAGTAAAAAAGTAGATTATGCTTTCAATATGTTCATTGTAAGTGAAGAGTTATTCAAACTTTTAAACGGATATAAATTAAGTATGATAGAATTGATGAAACAATTTGATTAAAAAAGACCACATATCGGTGCTTGTTGATTAACAGGCACGCAGTGTAAATGCAATAACGGCTGAACTTTTTGCAGAAAATTCAACTCGTTTTGCTATCTTAATTTTACCAACAAAAAATACTTGCACATTTTTCTGTTACTGACGTTTATACAAACACGATAATCGTGATAAAAAAGTACAAGCATTTTACAAAATCGTTCATACAACAACACAGCCCACCGCTTTAAGCAATGGGCTGTTTCTTTAACTGACCTGATACGGCTACAATTTTAAAACATTCTTTAATCGGCTAACGCTGATAGTTGTCTTCCAACACTTTCACAATATCGCTTTCACGGAAAAGTATTTTCCGTTCGAGTTTGATAAAGGGTATCAGTCCGTCATCTCTGTACTGTTGTAAAGTCCGTTTACTGATATGTAGCATTTCGCAAACCTGTTCGCCTGACAGGTAGATTTCCCCTTTTAACAATGGGTGGAAATATTCCCTGATATACAGCAGTTCGTTTTTGTTGCCTACCACAGCTTCGAGCAGGGCAAGCATATCCTCGTTTGAATTTCCAATCTGTTTCATTTCTTTTGCTTTTTTAATGGTCGCTCTCCCTGCATAAGTAACTCCACTTCGGACAATCTGAAATAAGTCTTCCGATTGATTTGTGTTGCCCCAAGAATGCCCTTTGCTCTGTACGTCTGCAATGTTCTTTTGCTGATATTGAGCAGTTGGCAGGCTTCCTGTTGGTCGAGCCATTTCGTTGCCTGTTGCAATGCTCTGTAAGGTGCAGTTATCTCCGAAATCAAATTGGAAACTTCCTTTACTTCCTTGTGCAATGCCTTTAAAATCTGAATGTCTAAAACTGTTATTTCCATATTTAATCAATTTAGACTTCAAAAATATAAGGTACTTATACAGGGTTTTCCAATGTTGCAGTCAGAGGTAGCATTTGGCGTTCAGATGTAAATACTATAAAAGAAACATTTAAAAATGTACCAAAAAAAAGAACAAAAAGGTCGCAAAGGTAAAGCGGACAGCCACCGCACCACCCAACCAAAAGACTACGGCATAATGGCAGGGCAAATGTTGGCTTCGCCGAGTTTGTTGTGCTGCCCTGCCACCCTTCGGGACTTATTCCGTTTCCTTTTGGGTTTTCCGCTTGTCCGCCTTGATTGAATGGCTTTCTTTTTTTTCTGTTTTTTCTTTTGGAAACAATTTTAAAAGGGAGAAACGTGTTTACTTCGAGTGTTTGTACCTACCTACCTACTCCCATACATAGGTACACTTTTAAATAAAAGCGTAAAAGCATATTTACATACAAGCGTACATACAGATTTATGCACTTATTTATGTATGTAAATACTTGCTCATATATACAGTTTTGCATCAATACTTTCATTTTTCCCATCCATCTTTTTCTCTTTTTGGATATTATCAGCCTTTCATTTCAGTATGGTAGCATTTGGCGTTCAGAGGTAGTGTTTGTCCGAGTGCCGAACGTCCATAGTTCCTTTACTTTGTAAAGGAACAGCAGAGGGAGTTTAACACATCAAAATCAGCGTATTTACGGACAAAAATGAAAAACAGCTTCGTACTGTTTTTCGCTAACTCCAATCCGTTTGCAAAACGGATTTTTCTGAACCCCTGTTCAGAGCAAGTTATCTTTTGAGGTACTCGAAATAAATTTCTGTACCTCAAAAGCACTTGTCCTTGCAGGAAGCTGAAAACCGCTCCGAAGTCGCAGTTTTGTTTAACATTAGAAATGGATTTATTATGGAAGAAAAGAACAGTAAACAGTTTAGGAAAACAGGGAGAAAACCGAAGAATGACCCTGCCGTACATCGGTATTCCATTAACCTGAATGCAGAGGAAAACGCCAAGTTCCTTGCCCTCTTTGACCAATCGGGGATAAGTGTAAAGGCACATTTCATTACAGCCTGTATCTTTCAGAAGACGGTAAAGACTGTAAAAATTGATATGAATGCAGTAGAATATCACGCAGGATTGACCAAATTTTTCGGTCAGTTTCGGGGAATAGCAACCAATTATAATCAGATTGTAAGGTTATTGAACGCCAATTTTTCAGAGAAAAAAGCATCTGCATATCTCTATAAATTAGAAAAACAGACAGCAGAAATGAAAGAACTATTGCTAAAGGTTTTAATTCTTACCGATGAATTTGAAAATAAATACCTGAATAAAGAGTGAAATTATGATTGCAAAAATCGGAAAAGGGAGCAATATGTACGGAGCGATTTTGTACAATCAACAGAAAGTGGGAACGGAAAACGGAGCGGTTTTATTACTGAACAAGATACCCGATACAATGAACGGCAGGTATTCCGTAGCGTATTTCAATAAGTGCTTTGAGCCGTACCTGTCGGCAAACATCAAAACGGAAAAAACGGTACGGCATATTTCGCTGAACCCAACCCCGAAAGACAAGGTAAGCGATGAACAGTTTACCGAAATGGCACAGGAGTATATGGAGCGTATGGGTTACGGTAATCAGCCTTATATTGTTTTCAAACATACAGACATTGACCGAACACATATCCATATCGTTTCGACCTGTGTGGGCATTGACGGCAAGAAAATCCCCGATGATTACGACCACCCACGTTCAATGGCAATCTGTCGGGATTTGGAACAGAAATACAACCTGCACAAAGCAACCGAGCAGGAGCAGAAACAACCTGATAGGATTTTCAAAAAGGTAGAACAGCAGAAAGGCGATATAAAGAGCCAAATGGCTTCGGTAGTACGGCATCTGCCGAAATATTATCAGTACACAAGTCTTGGAGCATACAACGCCTTGCTTTCGTTTTTTAATATTACGGCAGAGGAAATAAAGGGAGAACGGAACGGCAAGCCTGTACACGGATTAGTGTATGTAGCATTGGACGAGAAAGGAAACAAGGCAAGCAACCCGTTCAAAGCATCGCTATTCGGAAAAGATGCAGGGATTGCCCAACTGCAAAAACACTTTGAGCAGTCAAAGGAGAAAATGAAAACCAACCCTGCAAGGTCTGTCCTAAAGAATACCGTTGAATTGGCTATGCACACCACAAACAACGAAAAGGAATTTAGAAAGCAACTTGCCGAGCAGAACATTCATACCGTTGTCAGGCGTAACCACAGCGGACGGATTTACGGCATAACTTTTATTGATAACGGTAGCCGTACCGTTTGGAACGGTTCGCAGTTAGATAGAAGCCTGTCAGCAAATGTATTTAACGATTGGTGGAACAATGGCAACAAGCCCGAATTAAAGGTACAGGACAGCCCTGTTATGAATACAATGGACGACTTACCAACGAAAGACCTATTTGAGTTTATCACACAGGAGCATTCGACTAATTTCGATTGGGGATTGTTCAGCCTGTTACCTGATGCACAGGGCGTGGATTACGAGGAAGAACAGTTTGCCAAACGAATGAAGAAGAAAAAGAGACGATTGCAATAAACAATGCAATGCCATTGCATTACTTTTTTACTAACTTTGCAAAAGAATATGAAAGTCTTTTTTTCCATATTGGCAATTTATATGATGGCGGTATTTTTAATGCCGTGTACCGATATGTATGAAAAGGAGAGTTTTCAAAACCATAACCATTCAGAAGAATTAGCCCATAAAGCAAGCCACGACCATCAGGAAAAACCTGATATGTGCAGCCCGTTTTGTTTATGCGGTTGTTGTGGAATGGTGTCGGGCATAGTGCTTCAATGGAATGTATATAACTTAGTTAAGGCGAAGACTTTTGAACTGTCTAAGCCTGAAATATATTACAAATCTATCTTTATCCCCTGCTACTTCGGGAAAATTTGGCAACCGCCAAAGGTTAATGCTTAATTTTTAATGTTTTAGTGATTACAGCTTAACGCAAACAGCGTTAGCTCGGTTTTTAGGCTATTTATATTGCCTAAAAACACAATCATTATGATTTTATCATTATTAATTCATCATTAATCGCAACAAAAAGTGTTAGATAATATTATAAAATTCTCCATAAAGAATAAGTTCATCATAGGATTGATGACCTTATTACTTATCATCTGGGGGGTATGGAGTGCCACCAAAATCCCCATTGATGCCCAGCCTGATATAACAAACAATCAGGTTCAGATTATTACCCTATCTCCTACATTAGCCGGACAGGAAGTAGAACAATTGGTTACTTTCCCCGTTGAGCAAAGCATCGTTAATCTTCCCAATGTAGAAGAAATAAGAAGTATTTCAAGATTTGGACTCTCCGTTGTAACAGTTGTTTTTAAAGACGAAGTAGATATCTATTTTGCTAGACAGTTAGTCAACGAAAAGCTTAAAGAGGCAGAAGAGCAAATACCGGAAGGAGTTGGTACTCCTGAGCTATCACCAGTGAGTACTGGTCTTGGGGAAGTGTACCAATATATTCTTCACCCGAAAGAAGGCAGTGAGGATAAATATTCCGCAATGGATTTGCGGACAATGCAGGATTGGATTGTTGCCCGCCAACTATACGGTACACCGGGAATTGCCGAAGTCAATAGTTTCGGTGGTTTGCTTAAACAATATGAGGTTTCTGTTAATCCAGATAGGATTAAAGCAATGGATGTCAGTATCTCTGACATTTTCACGGCACTGGAATCCAATAATCAAAATACCGGAGGTGCCTATATCGATAAGAAGCCGAATGCTTATTTTATTCGGGGAGTAGGTTTGGTCACTTCGCTTGAAGATGTAGGAAATATCGTTGTAAAAAACACGAACGGTATTCCAGTATTTATCAAAGATATAGCCGAAGTAAAGTTTGGTCACGCTACCCGATACGGAGCGATGACCTATAATGGCGAAGTAGATGCCGTAGGTGGCATTGTAATGATGCTAAAAGGAGAAAATACTTCTGACGTTATAAGAAATATCAAGGAAAAATTACCTGTTATCCAACAATCCCTACCTGATGATGTCATAATAGAGCCCTATTTAGATAGAATGGATTTGGTTGATAGGGCAATCAGTACAATTCAAAAAAACCTCATTGAAGGTGCGCTGATTGTAATTTTTGTGCTAATTCTCTTTTTAGGAAATTTTCGAGCAGGTTTGATAGTCGCATCAGCTATACCATTATCAATGCTTTTTGCATTGGGGATGATGAGGCTGTTTGGCGTGAGTGCAAATTTGATGAGTTTGGGAGCTATTGATTTTGGATTGATAGTGGATGGTTCTTTGATTGTGGTTGAAGCCACTTTGCATCACTTAGGTTTACGAAAATCGAAGCTGAAACTTACCCAAAATGAAATGGATGAGGAAGTTTATGAATCGGCAAGGAAAATCCGTACAAGTGCTGCTTTTGGAGAAATTATTATCCTCATCGTCTACATCCCTATATTAGCCTTGGTCGGTATAGAAGGAAAAATGTTCAGCCCAATGGCTCAAACGGTTAGTTTTGCGATTTTGGGTGCATTAATCCTGTCATTTACCTATATCCCGATGATGAGTGCATTGTGTTTATCCAAAAAACCAATCACCAAGAAGAATTTCTCCGATAAAATGATAGGCTTTTTGCAAGGTATATATCAACCTTTATTGGAGAAAGCGATAAGAATAAAACATATAGTTGTTGCCGTTTCGGTAGGAATTTTTGCAATCAGTATTTTCATCTTTTCAAATATGGGAGGAGAATTTTTGCCGAAATTAGGAGAAGGAGATTTTGCTTTTCACTGTATCTTACCGCAAGGGACTTCATTGAGTCAAAGTCTTGAAACTTCAATGCAGGCATCAAGGATTATTAAGGAATTTGATGAAGTAAAAATGGTAGTCGGTAAAACCGGAGCAGCTGAAGTGCCAACAGACCCTATGCCGCCCGAAGCTACTGACTTAATGATTATCCTGAAACCTCAAAAAGAGTGGAAAACTAAAAAATCCTATGACGAGCTTGCAAACGAAATGATGGAGAAACTGGAAAGTATTCCCGGTGTATTCTTTGAAGCCAATCAGCCTATACAGATGCGTTTCAATGAGCTGATGACAGGTATCAGGCAGGATGTAGCTGTGAAAATCTTTGGAGAAGATATGGACTCTCTACAAATTTATGCGAATAAGGTTAATAATATCATACAATCAGTGGAAGGAGTAACAGTCCCACAAGTAGAACGGGTAGCAGGGCTTCCGCAAATCAATATCGAATATGACCGTACACGCATCGCTAATTATGGATTGAACATAGAGCAAGTAAATGATATTGTCAGTACAGCGTTCGCAGGGAAAGCAGCAGGTGTAGTTTATGAAAATGAGCGCAAGTTTGATTTAGTGGTACGATTGGATGAAGCTCATAGAGCTTCGATCGAAGATGTCAATAATCTTTTTATTCCGATTCCAAACGGAGACCAGATACCGCTTTCGCAGATTGCCGAGATTGACTATAAATTGGGTCCGGCGCAAATCAGCCGTGAAGGAGGTAAACGCAGAATATATGTAGGATTTAATGTCCAGGGAAGAGATGTAGCAAGTATAGTCAATGAAATTCAGGACAAATTGGCTGATCAGGTTAAGCTACCGACAGGTTATTATTTTACCTATGGTGGTCAGTTTGAAAATCTTCAAAAGGCGACCGACAGATTATTGATTGCTGTTCCTATCGCATTGCTTTTAATTTTCATTCTATTGTATTTCACTTTCCATTCTCTGAAAGAAGCCATTTTAGTATATACCGCAATTCCGATGAGTGCCATCGGAGGTGTGTTTGCGTTGTTAATACGGGATATGCCTTTCAGTATATCGGCAGGCGTTGGATTTATCGCATTATTTGGTGTAGCCGTTTTAAATGGAATAGTATTGATTTCAACCTTTAACAGATTAGAAAAAGAGGGTTGGAATGAGATTATACCGAGAATTATTGAAGGAACTAAAACAAGGTTAAGACCTGTATTAATGACAGCAGCCGTGGCAAGTTTGGGATTTTTGCCTATGGCGTTGAGTACCAGTGCAGGTGCAGAAGTTCAGAAACCTTTGGCAACCGTGGTTATTGGCGGGTTAATTACAGCAACGGCATTAACGCTGTTTGTACTACCTCTATTATACCTTCTATTTATGAAAAGCAATAAACCGCCGAGAAATAGCAAATTTAAAACTGTAACTCCAGTATTATTGCTGTTGGTTTTCTTAGGTTTTTCTCAAAACAGTAATGCTCAAACCATAGATGTAAATCAGGCTATTGAAATTGCTTTACAGAACAACACTGAAATACAGGCGAAAAATATGGAAATTAAATCAGTTCAAAGCCTAAGTAAAACAGCTTTTGAATTACCCAAAACAGATTTAAACTTCCAGTACGGAAATAATGATGGTTTTGAATATAATGATGGCATTCAGATTTCTCAAAATATACCTTTTCCTACACTCTTTGGTGCAAAGAAAAATTTGCTCAAAGAACGGATTATAGGTCAGCAGTGGATAAAAGCATTGACAGAAAACGAACTGAAACGAACGGTCAGAAACTATTATTATCAGTTAGAATATTTAGAGCATAATGCTTCCGTTTTGAAACACTTGGACAGTATATACGCAGATTTTATCAGAGTTGCAGAATTACGATATAAAACCGGAGATATAGGCAAACTTGATGTAAATACGGCAGTTACCAAGAAAGGTGAAATAAACTTGTTATTCCAACAAAATGAGATTTTCAGACAAAATGCCTATAAATATCTTAAAACCTTAATGCAGACACCGGACGATTTTGTTATTGTATCCAAACCGGAATACGAACCGCTGCTTTTAAGTTCTTTTATTGATAGTTCTGCCCTTGAAAATCATCCTCGTATTCAAATGTTATATCAGGATGCCAAAATTGCTGAACAAAGTAAAAAAGTAGAACGAGCAAATGGACTGCCAGATTTTACCATAGGGTATAATAATGTCTCGTTAATAGGAATGCATAGTAGGAATGGTGTAGAGCAATTTTACGGAAGAGACCAAAGGTTTAGTTTTGTTGATGTAGGTATCTCCATTCCGTTAACTTTTGGAGCTACCAAAGCTAAAATACGCGCTCTTGATTATCAAAAACAGTCATTAGAGTTGAATGCGAAATGGCAGGAACAACAGCTAAAAACAGAGCTGACAAATGCCATAAACCAATATGAGCAGTATTTAACACAGTTTAATTATTTCAAGCAGCAGGCGCTTCCAAACGCTGATGAAATCATCCAAGCGGCAAAGCTCGGATATGGCACTGGCGAAATATCATATGTTGAATATCTTTTTGCTTTGCAAACAACAGCCGATATCCAACTTAATTATTTAAAGAGCATACAGCAGATCAATGAAACTGTAACACTTATCAATTCACTAATTAGCAAATAAGATATATGAAACGTAATATAAATAAGTTATTTTTTGGCGTTTTAATCGCTGGAGCTTTAATTTCTTTTTATGCCTGTACAAACAATCATAAAGAAGGAGATGGACATAATCACGATACACCGTCGGAAACATCATCAGATGAACACGAAGAAGAAAATGCGGTCACACTTACCGATGAGCAAATAAAAACAGTAGGTATTGAAATCGGTTCAATTGAACAGAAACAATTATCTGCCACGATGAAAGCCAATGGATTCTTAAGAGTGCCCAATACGAATAAGGCTAATGCTACGTCCCTGTTCGGGGGTATAATAAAAACGCTTAATGTAGAAATAGGAGATTATGTAAAGAAAGGACAAGCGATTGCTACTATTTCCAATCCGCAATTTATACAGCTACAGGAGGAATATCTAACAATCAATAGCGGAATAGTATTCGCAGAACAAGAAGTCACAAGACAAAGAGACCTGAACGAGGGGAATGTAGGTGCAAAGAAGAATTTGCAAAGCGCTACAACCGAATTGAATACTTTAAGGACCCGAAAAGCATCATTGCAACAACAAATACAGCTGATGGGTATTAATCCGACTTCACTGTCAAATTCCACCCTTAAATCATCATTAACAGTTACAAGTCCCATAAATGGAATAGTTAGTAACGTTTTTGCCAAGATTGGAAGCTATGTAGATGTCTCTTCGCCCATTGCAGAACTGGTTGAAAACAGTGCTTTGCATTTAGATTTACAGGTATTTGAAAAAGACGTTCCTTTAATCAAAGTTGGTCAGAAAATAGACTTTATTGTAACAAACAGCCCGAACAAAACATATACTGCCGAAGTATATAATATAGGTTCTTCATTTAATAGTAATAGCAAGACTATTGCTGTGCACAGTAAGGTTATTGGAGATAAAATAGGACTTATTGACGGAATGAATATAACAGGTATAGTAAATCTGGATGGAGCTTTGAGTCCGTCTGTTCCAAATGAAGCAATTGTCAATGCAGATGGTAAATATTATATCTTTTTGGTCAAAGAGAAGGAGGAAGAACCTCACGAACATAAAGAAGGCGAAAGTCACAACCACGGTTCGAAACAAGGCACACGTTTTGAAAAGATAGAAGTGATGAAAGGTGCTACGGAATTAGGTTATACGGCTATTACACCCGTTAATAAAATTGCCGAAGGGACACATGTCGTTGTAAAAGGTGCATTTTTTGTAAATGCGAAATTGAGCAATACGGGTGATGGACATGCTCATTAAATAGTTTTGTTATGAACAAGAACATAGAACAGAAACTCTTAGATAAAAATACCAATCCTACCAGTATGCGGATTTTGGTGTATGACTTCTTGAAACAGCAGCAGATAGCAATGTCATTGTCTGAAATTGAAAGCCATTTTTACAAAGCCGACAGGGTTACTATTTATAGGACTTTGAAGACTTTTGAAGAAAAAGGCATTGTACACAGTATTCAGGAGAATAACACAACTAAATATATTTTATGCCACGATGAATGTGATGAGAAAACGCACAAGGATTGGCATCTGCACTTCTACTGTAAAATTTGCAAACAGACTACTTGCAAGGAGGATTTCACAATTCCACAGAATGGAAGTCAGAATTACCGTATTGACGAAATAAAATTATTTGGTAAAGGTATTTGTGAGAACTGTTTAAAGGAGAGTTTGCAATAGCATTGCAGGCTCTACCTGTGTACCTTTGTTATAAATATAAATGTGTTATGGACAACTATCTTAAAGAAACAAACATCCTTGACTACTCAAACGTTTCTATACAAGAGTTATTGGAACTAAGAGGGTGGAAAGATTTGGACACTGTTTCAAGAGTTAAAGCCATTTACAATTTTGTAAGAGATGAAATAAAATTTGGCTATAATGTTTCGGACGATATACCTGCATCAGAAATTCTGAAAGACGGTTACGGACAATGCAATACAAAGGCAACTTTGCTAATGGCGTTATTAAGAGCAACGGGAATACCTAACCGCATTCACGGTTTTACCATTGACAAAGCCTTGCAAAAAGGAGCTATTACGGGTATTTGGTACAAACTTTCGCCTCAAAATATCTTACATAGCTGGGTAGAAGTATGGGTAAATGAGCAGTGGTATTTTTTAGAGGGCGTGATTTTGGATAAATCTTATCTCACAAAATTGCAGGAGCAGAACAGCGATTGCAAAACCACGTTTTGCGGTTTCGGGGTTTATACAGATAATTTTGAGAACCCGCCGATTGAATGGAACCTCAATAATACGTTTATTCAGGATAAAGGCATCAATCAGGACTTTGGTGTGTTTGATACACCCGATGAATTTTATTCTAAGCATCAGCAAAAGCTAAATGCGTTTAAGCGATTTGCTTTTCAGAATATCGTGAGGCATATAATGAATAATAACGTGGAAAGAATAAGAAATAAAAAAGTGTAACGAACCTAAAAAATTAAAGGCTATGATAAATACAGACAAAAATCACAAGCATACTTACGATGCACAAGGCAAAATGACTTGTTGCACACAGGAAGAAAAAATTTACACCCAAGCAGGTGCAAAAGAGTTGGTAAATGAAAAGCATCAACACGACCACAGCGATGATGACGGACACGACCACAGCCATAGTGATAGTAGTCCGATGAAAATGTTTTTGCCGAGCATCATATCATTGGTATTGTTGCTTGTTGCCATTTCATTTGATAATTGGCTTCCACAGCAATGGTTTACAGGTTGGGTAAGGATTATTTGGTATGTGGTAGCGTATGCTCCCGTTGGGTTTCCTGTATTGACAGATGCTGTGAAAAGCATCAGAAAGGGAGAAATCTTTTCAGAGTTCTTTTTAATGGGCATTGCCACCATCGGGGCATTTACCATTGGCGAATACCCGGAGGGTGTTGCCGTGATGTTATTCTATGCTGTTGGAGAAGTTTTTCAAACAATGGCTGTGTCCAGAGCCAAAGCAAACATCAAATCATTGCTCGACCAAAGACCTGATGAGGTAACGGTTTTAAGAAACAATCAGCCGGAAACCGTAAAGGCAGAAACCGTAAACATCGGCGAAATCATACAACTGAAACCGGGAGAAAAATTAGGTTTGGACGGAGAATTATTATCTGAAACGGCATCGTTCAACACCGCAGCACTCACAGGCGAAAGCAAGCCCGACACCAAAGCCAAAGGCGAAACGGTTTTGGCAGGTATGATAAACCTTAATACCGTTGCACAAGTGCAGGTTACAACCGCATATACGGATAGCAAGTTGAGTAAAATTTTGGAATTGGTACAAAATGCTACTTCACAAAAAGCACCAACGGAATTATTTATCCGCAAGTTTGCGAAAATCTATACCCCTATTGTGGTACTGTTAGCGGTCGCTATTTGTGTGCTGCCTTACTTTTTCGTAGCTGATTATGAGTTTAAGGATTGGTTGTACAGGGCTTTGGTATTCCTGGTTATTTCTTGTCCTTGTGCCTTAGTGATAAGTATTCCATTGGGTTATTTCGGTGGCATCGGAGCAGCGAGTAGAAACGGGATACTATTCAAAGGAAGCAACTTTTTAGATGCTCTTTCCAATATCCAAAACGTGGTAATGGATAAAACGGGTACAATGACAGAGGGCGTTTTTAAGGTTCAGGAAGTTGTATTTGACAAAGCGTTCAATCAAGACGAAATCCTGCAATTGGTCAACATATTGGAAAGCCACAGTACGCACCCCGTAGCGACAGCCATTCACGAATACGTTGGGAAACCTGATAATACAATCCGCTTGGAAAATACAGAGGAAATCGCAGGACACGGACTGAAATCAACCATAAATGGTAAAGACTTATTGGTCGGAAATTTCAAGCTTATGAACAAGTTCGGGATACAATACGATTTAGACCCGAGCAGCATCGTATATACGACTATCGCCGTTGCTTACGATAACAAATTTGTCGGTTATATCACTATTGCCGACAGTATCAAAGAAGACGCACAGGAAACGATAAATCTATTGCATAAGCTCAATGTTAAAGCTACTATGCTTAGTGGAGATAAAAGCACAGTGGTAAAGTATGTAGCGGAACAGTTGGGAATAGATAATGCCTTCGGAGATTTATTGCCTGAAGATAAAGTAAACAAGGTTAAAGAAATCAAAGCCAAAGGCGAAAGCGTTGCTTTCGTAGGCGACGGTGTGAACGATGCTCCCGTTGTGGCATTGAGCGACGTAGGTATCGCAATGGGCGGCTTGGGAAGCGATGCTACCATTGAAACGGCAGATGTGGTCATACAAGACGATAAGCCGAGCAAAATTCCTGTGGCAATCAATATCGGAAAACAGACAAAGAAAATAGTTTGGCAGAATATCACATTGGCATTTGGAGTAAAAGCGATTGTACTTGTACTTGGTGCTGGTGGGTTAGCTACAATGTGGGAAGCCGTTTTTGCTGATGTTGGAGTGGCTCTATTGGCTATTCTAAATGCGGTAAGAATACAACGTATGAAATTTAACTAACAAAAATAAATCACGGTATGATAGATTTTTTGAGAATAATATTGCCGATATACTTCATTATTTATTTTGGAGTTGCCTTTGTTTTGAAATCGGTTGTAGTAGCAAAACGAATAGGCAAAAACCCACTTGTATTGCCCAAAGACAACAGTGCTTACGGACTTATCGGGCTTTACTTCAAACTGACGTTGATAGCAATGTTTATTTACGTTCTTGCTTATGCCTTTTTCCCGACTTGGCACGACAACTTCTTACCAATCGTACAATTTAACAACCAGACGGTAAAATACATTGGACTTACACTTCTTTTCATTTCGTTAGTGTGGACAGTAATTGCACAAGGGCATATGAAAAATTCTTGGCGTATCGGTATTGACACGGACACAAAAACAGAATTGGTAACAAGCGGACTATTTTCAGTTTCACGAAACCCGATTTTTTTCGGAATGATTTTGAGTTTAGTCGGACTTTTTTTTACGACACCAAACACATTGACATTGATTTTTTTGATATTAGGTTACGTTCTCATTCAAATCCAAATCCGACTTGAAGAAGAATTTTTAACCAAAGAGCACGGACAAGCATACATTGGTTACAAACAAAAAGTAAGAAGACTGATATAAATGAACAATATACCAAATTCTATTACGTATAAAAGGGCTTTTAAGCCCTTTCATCTTATCCTCTATACACCGAATGTAATATTCGGAGCATTAAAAATTTTACAATGTTTCACAAAAATATTTTTTTGTATATTTGCTTTGAGCTAACGGAAACACGTTGAAATACAAAGCAATAAGAACCGTTACCAAATCGTTACCTGATTTCTTTGATAATCCCTATAAAAGCCTTGTATTCACCCGATATGGCTTTTTCCTGAAAACTTTAAAATAAAAAACATCAAAAACTTATATCTGAAAAAAATTCAAAATAAAAGAATGGTATTTTCTTTAATTATAGAATTTTTAGTTCATTTTGAATAGGATTCAATGCGAGTTTAAGACCTCAAAAACCGTGATACTGCATCATGAGTAGTCTTTCAACTAGGATTTATAAACTTTCTAGAGAACATGATTCAATTGCAATTCGAAATGCACGGTCAGTTTGTGAACTGTGTGGATTGATATAAAAAGAGATGGAATTTGTCAATAGCCCAAAAATAACATTTAGGTACTTTGGGAATAATACTTTTTCTTTAACCATAAACTTGCCTTTACTAATAGGATTAGTACTGGCACTTCTATTAAAGGACCAATAACTCCTACAAATGCTTGTGGCGAATGAATACCAAATATGGCTATAGAAACTGCAATAGCTAGTTCAAAATTGTTACCTGTTGCTGTAAATGCAATGGATGCATTTTTATCATAAGGAATTTTCATTGCTTTGTTAACAAAAAAACTGATAAAGAACATTAGAACAAAATAAATGATTAATGGGGTTGCTACTTTAATAACGTCTAAAGGTAGTTCAAGAATTTTATCCCCTTTTAAACTGAACATTACCACAATAGTAAACAATAATGCATAAAGTGTTATGGGGGATATTTTGGGTACGAATACACGATTGTACCACTGTATACCTTTCTTTCTAATTAAAGTGTATCGGGTGATAAATCCTGCTAAGAAAGGAATTCCTAAATAGATTAATACACTTTGTGTAACTTCTGTCATCGATACTGAAACATTAAAATTTGCTAAACCTAATTTGGTTGGTAATATGTTGATGAATAACCAAACCAAAAAGCTATAACTTAATATTTGAAAAATACTATTTAATGCGACTAACATTGCTGTGTATTCTCTATTAGCCTTCGCTAAATCACTCCAAACTATAACCATAGCAATACATCGGGCTAATCCGATAAGAATTAATCCAGACATATAATCGGGCTGATCATGAAGAAATAACACAGCCAAGCCAAACATTAAAAATGTACCTATAATCCAATTTAAAAGTAATGATAAACCGATTACCTTCTTGTTTTTAAATGCTTGCGGTAATAAAGTATAATCTACTTTGGTTAATGGCGGAAACATCATAATAATTAAACCTATAGCTAAAGGTATATTTGTAGTACCTATACTCATACGTTCTACAATTATTGGGGTGTTGGGAAATATATAACCAATTAAAATACCCAATATCATTGCGATAAATATCCACAAGGTTAAGTATCTATCTAAAAATTTTAACTTAGGCTGCATTAATTAACTTGTATTTGAGAAAAGATGTACATCATTTCGGTTGCTATTTCGACACTTCGTTGCTGATAAACTTCAGTCTGTTCTATTGTACCGTCAGAAATTTTAGGATCTTCGTATGTGATTGGAATTCGTTTTTCTGCGCCTGCAATAAAAGGACAACCACCATCTGCTTGTGAGCAAGTCATTATTGCGACAAATTCTGAACTTGGGTTATAAGAGTGATCATATTTTTTAGAAAATCCGATAATCGGCAAACTATTTTCATCATATTTTATTGCGTAAATAGGATTACCGCCTTCAGAAATTTTGAGGATTTGGAAGCCTTGATGACTTAAAGTTTCTATTACTTTTGGAAACAAGGCTGTAATTTCTGTACCACCTGAATAACAATTGACATCTTGAACATTATAATAGTATGCTGCAAATTGTGCCCATATTTGTGCTAGATGACTTCTGCGTGAATTGTGCGTGCAAATGAAATTGAGATTTATTGTCTGCTTATCATTGACTTTCTTTTGAATGTAAACAACCAAAGGTTGTAAAATTGCTTTTCTGTTTTTAGAAATCTCTTGATTCAGAACATTATTCTGAATAGTGTATAATAATTGGTTTTGCATTGGTTTAAAATTGAATAAGTAAGTAGCCTAGTATGGAACCAAATAATACAATGAAAGCACTATTGATTTTTTTGAATTGAAAAACTATTACGGCACTGATCAATGCAATTGCAATGTTTCTCCAATCGGTAATGGTTTCTTTACCCATAATAATACAAACAGATAAAATAATCGCTACAGATGCTACATTCACACCATTTAAAAAAGCCGCAAATGATTGGTTGTTTCTTATGAACTTCATTAAAGGATGTATTAATGCTACGAAAATAAATGAGGGGATAAAAATGGCTAAAGTAGATACAATGGCTCCTGAAAATCCGTTTATTTGATATCCAATAAAAGTTACAGATGAAAAAACAGGTCCCGGAGTAAACTGTCCAACTGCAATTGCGTCCATCAGTTGTGTTCGCGTGAGTAAGCCTTTATCTACCAACTCGGTATCTAAGAAAGCAAATAAAACGTAGCCACTTCCGTAAAGAATTGAACCAATTTTTAGAAAAGTCCAAAATAAGGATTGGTTTATCGTAGACAGAAACGATCCATGCAATACAGGAAATAGAGCTAAAGGAACAAAACTTTTCATGGAACGAGATTGGCGAAAATTTTTTACTAAAAGCATAAAAAAGCCAGCGCCTACCAATAAAAAAATTTCATTGATACCTAAAAGCGATAAAACGACTGCAGCAATTGCTATAACACCTAGGTAAACATTCTTTATCGCTTTTAAAAACAATGGATAAATGGCACCAATAATGATAGCAATAATGGCTGGTTTGATTCCATATAAAAAAGGTGAAACTTCTGGAATTTGTCCGTACTTCTGATAAAAATAGGCAAAAATTCCGGTAATCAATACTGCTGGAAATATGAAACATAGTCCGGCAACTAATAGACCTTTCCATCCGCCTTTGTCATAACCGATATGAATAGCTAGTTCAGTGCTATTAGGTCCAGGAATGAGGTTGGTAGCACCTAATAAATCTAAAAATTGCTGATCACTCATCCATTGCCGTTTCGCGACCACTTCTCTTTGCATCATAGCAATATGAGCCGCAGGACCACCAAAGCCAATCACTCCAAGCTTGAAAAACAACCTTGCAATTTCCTTAATTTGTATCTTTTGATCCATATTGATTTTTATAGACAAAAATATAATATTAGCAACATCCAGAATTAGGTGTACAGCAAGACGATTTTTCTTCTTTTACACTAAATTTTTTTTCTGTTGCTAGAGGAATACCACAAGCATCTTCAGCTAAACAGGCTGTTTTTTTATTTTTTAAAATAAAATGTTTTCCATTAAATTCTAAATCGTATTTCCCAATTGTAGTCGATTGATATTCTACTTCTATTTCAGCATCTTCAATTCCTAATTTGTTTTGGGATAAACGAATGATGTTTAATAATTTTCCAGGTTTTAAACGATGTTCGTAATCATCTGCATTCCATAATTGGAAATTAACAACTTTTTCATTTCTAACAACACCACCGCAATCAATAAATTTCTTTGTGATTTGCCCAACTTCTGTTACGTGGAAATGTTCTGGAACGAAAGTACCATCCTCTAATTGAAAAACAACATCATCTAATGTTGGTAAAATTTCTTTGATTTCTGAAAGTTTCATATACTTTTTAATTATCATTTATTAATCGTAATATTACGATGATTTATTTGAAAAAAATGCTTTAACAGCATTTCTCTATTTTTACGTTTTGATTAAAAAAACTTGAAAACTCATTCTGAATCGATACCCAAACCTTTAGATCAATACAATAACAAACCGATTTCCCTTCTATAGCTCCTTGGATAATTCCAATACTTTTCAATTCTTTCAAATGTTGCGAAATAGTAGCTTGTGCCAAACCTAATACATCTACCAAATCTGTACATATACAAGCATTTTGTTTGATGATGTGCTGAATTATAGCAATACGAGCTGGATGCCCCAATACTTTAAATAAAGTAGCTAGTTTATTTTGTTCTATTGTAAATATTTCTGACTTAGTAGTACCCATGAATTATTATTATCATTGCAATATTACGATTATTATTTCAAATTGAAAATTTTCATTAATTATTTTAGATATCAGATTAACCTCTTTTTTTTAATTCAAAAAAAACTTATAAATCAATTATTAGCTTAGGCGCATTAAATTGAGTGAACTGTAACAAATGTTACTGAATAGTAGTAAATAATGTTTGAAATTCGCAAAATAAAAATTAAAACTATGGATTGGATATTTGGAACATGGCCTTGGTATGTAGGAGGTCCTATTATTGCATTTACAATGATTGCTTTGATTTATTTAGGTAAAAGTTTTGGGTTTTCCTCGAATTTTAGAACTATCTGTTCTGCAATGGGTGCTGGAAAAAGATGCTCGTTTTTCGATTTTAATTGGAGAGCTCAAAAGTGGAATCTACTTTTTTTAGTTGGTGCTGTGCTTGGTGGCTATTTAGCAGCAAACGTATTGTCAAACAATCAAATTCCTGAAATATCTGCATATACAACTGAGTATTTGCAAAACCTTGGATTTAATAGTGTTGGAAAAAGTTATGGTCCTACAGAAATATTTGAAACTTTGAATGCAAATTCATTAGCTGTTTTAATCATTGGAGGATTACTTATTGGATTTGGAAGTAGATATGCTGGCGGATGTACTTCAGGACATGCTATTTCAGGTTTAAGTGATTTACAGTTACCTTCATTAATTGCTGTTATCGGTTTCTTTATCGGAGGATTAATCATGGTTCATTTATTATTACCAATAATTTTTTAAAAATGAGAAGTATTTTATATATTGTGTTAGGAGTGATTTTTGGAATCACTATGTATAAGGCAGAAACAGCCTCATGGTTTAGAATAGTAGAAATGTTTCAATTTCAATCTTTTCATATGTTTGGATTTATTGGTTCAGCATTAGTTATTGGATTGATTGGAATACAATTTATTAAGAGAAAGAGTGCCAAAGACCTTGATGGTAATCCAATTGTTATTAAATCTAAAGATAAATCAATTAGTCGCTATTTATTCGGTGGTATTTCTTTTGGTTTAGGATGGGCTTTAATTGGTGCTTGTCCTGGTCCTATCTTTGTACTTTTAGGTGCAGGAACTTATTCTATAATTATTGTAATTTTAGCAGCATTAACAGGTACATGGTTGTACGGAATATTAAAAGATTATCTACCTCATTAATAAAATAAATATGATAAATAAAAGTTTATTAGAAAGTTATTTTAGTTCGCTTTTTGAAGAAGAATTAATAGATGAAATGGTTCAAATTGGGCAAATTCGTTCCTTTGAGGAAAATGAAATCTTAATAGATTTAAATCAAACTATCTCACATATGCCCTTGCTTTTGCATGGTGCGATACGAATTATGCGTGATGATGATAATGATGGAGAGCTTTTATTGTACTATTTAGAAAAAGGTGATACTTGTGCCATGACTATGACCTGTTGCTTGGGGACAAAAACAAGTAACATCCGTGCAACGGCAGAAACCGATGGTGAAATGTTGATGATTCCGGTTCAAAAAATGGATGAATGGTTAGCCAAATATGCAACTTGGCGCGCTTTTGTTTTTAATAGTTATCAAGATCGTTTAGACGAAATGATGCGTTCTATAGATAATTTAGCTTTTAATGATTCAAAAGGTCGATTAAAAAATTATTTAATAGAAGTTGCTAGTGTTAATAAAACACGAACAGTAAATAAAACACATGCAGAAATTGCTTATGAAATGAATACCTCTCGTGTGGTAATTTCTCGATTGATAAAAGCATTAGAAAATGAAGGTTTTATTAAGCAACAACGTAACAGCATTACGATTTTATAAAAGATGTTTCAGTAGAAACATCTTTTTTTTGCTGCATCGATCTGTAACAAATGTTACGCTCTACTTATTAATATAGATAGACCTTTGTAGTATAAAATTAAAAACAATGGAAATCATAGGTTTTATATTAACTGTTGTCATCGGTTTACTGGTTGGTTTATTTGGTGGAGGTGGAAGCATTCTTACCGTACCTGTTTTAGTGTATCTATTTGCAATTCCTGCCACGTTATCTACGACATATTCTTTAGCTCTAGTTAGTATTACAAGTTTAATTGCGGCAACACCTCATGTGGTACAAAAGAAGTTGTCTTACACAAAAATACTTCAATTTGGTATTCCTTCAATGATAGCCTTATATACAATACGTTCTTTTGTTCTTCCATCAATCCCACCCTACTTCAAGTTTTTGGGATTTGAGATCGAGAAAAACACTTTTATGATGTTATTCTTTTCTTTATTAATGCTGACTTCTGGTTTTTTTATGATTAAACAAAAGAAAAATAATCCTGATTGTATCGATTGTCCATATAATCATATAGCCTTAATGGTTGCAGGATTATTAGAAGGTTTAATAACAGGTATTGTTGGTGCTGGTGGTGGATTTATTATAGTACCTATATTAATGATTTTTGGAAAAATGAGTGTAAAACAAGCCGTAGCCAATTCACTATTTATTATTGGGGTTAAATCATTTATTGGATTTTTAGGATCACACGATATCTCATCTTTAAACTTTTCCTTTTTAATAAAAATTTTAGCTATCGCCTTGGTTGGAATGTACTTCGGAGTTCAATTGAACAAAAAATTAGATGCCAAACAATTAAAACCCATTTTTGGATATTTTGTGATGATTATGGGATGTATCATATTAATTAAAGAACTGTTAATAAAATAGTTATTGTAACAAATGTTACAACAGAATTAAAACAAAAGCACGAAATTTACAGTAATAAATTAAAAAATATATAAAATGAAAATAGAACAAATATATACAGGATGTTTAGCTCAAGGTGCTTATTATATAGAGAGTAATGGAGAAGCATTAATCATCGATCCACTTCGTGAAACACAACCATACATCGATCGTTTAACAAAAGATGGCGTGACTTTAAAATACATTTTCGAAACGCACTTTCATGCCGATTTTGTAAGTGGACATTTAGATTTAAGTCAAAAAACGAATGCTCCAATTGTTTACGGACCAACCGCTCAGCCTGAATTCGAAGCAATTATAGCGGAGGATAATCAAATTTTTGAAATCGGAAATATTAAAATTAAAGTGTTACACACACCGGGTCATACCTTAGAAAGTACAACTTATTTATTAATAGACGAGAACGGAAAAGAATCTGCAATCTTCAGTGGTGATACTTTATTCTTAGGAGATGTAGGTCGACCTGACTTGGCTCAAAAAGCAGCTAGTATGACGCAAGAAGAATTGGCGGGAATGCTTTACGATAGTTTATACAACAAGATTCTTCCGTTAGCAGACGATATTACTGTTTATCCGGCACACGGTGCAGGTTCGGCTTGTGGTAAAAATATGATGAAAGAAACGGTTGATACTTTAGGTAATCAAAAGAAAATGAATTATGCCCTAAATCAACCTTCTAAAGAAGCGTTTATTGAAGCCGTTACCGATGGTTTATTACCACCTCCAGCGTATTTTGGAATGAACGTAATGATGAATAAAAAAGGATACGAAAGTTTTGAAAAGGTATTATCTCAAGGAATGACGGTTTTAACTGTAGCAGATTTTGAAAATGTAGCTGAACAATCAGGTGCTTTAATTTTAGATACTCGTGCCAATGGAGATTTTGCTAAAGGATTCATTCCTCAATCCATTAATATTGGCATCAACGGAGATTTTGCACCTTGGGTGGGTGCTATGATTGTAGATGTGAATCAACCGATATTATTGGTAACAGACGTTGGTATGGAAGAGGAAACAGTAACGCGTTTAAGTCGTGTGGGATTTGATAACGTTTTAGGTCATTTGAAAGGTGGATTCTCTTCTTGGATAGACGCTGAAAAAGAAATCGATACGGTTCACCGAATCACAGCAAGTGAATTTGCATCTCAAATCGAAGGTAAAGAAGTAATGGTTGTTGATGTTCGTAAGGAATCTGAATATGCAGCAGAACACGTAGAAGATGCCTACAGCAAACCTTTGGCTTATATCAACGATTGGATCAACGATATCGATCCAAAACAACCGTTCTATTTACATTGTGCAGGAGGCTATAGAAGTATGATTGCTGCAAGTATTCTTCAAGCGCGTGGGTATAGAAATTTTATCGAAATTGAAGGAGGCTTCAAAGCCATAGCTGAAACTCAAATCCCTAAAACTGATTTCGTATGTCAAAGCAAAGTTTTAAAATAATTTTTTCAGGTTTAATTATCATTATTATGTTTGGATTACTAAAAAATATGTTCTCAGAGAACAACGACGAAGAGTTAAAAAGTATCATTAATAACGCCTATTTAGTAGATGTCAGAACACCCGCTGAATATGCAGAAGGAAACGTACCTGGTTCGGTAAATATACCTTTGGACCAAGTGCAAAATCAATTAACAAAATTCAAAAATCACGAAAATATTGTGGTATTTTGCAGAAGTGGAAACAGGAGTGGTCAAGCCAAAGCTATTTTAGAACAGAATGGTTTTACCAATGTTGTAAATGGTGGAACTTGGCAACAAATAAATACAATTAAAGATGGAGCAGGAAAATAAAACAGAAGCATGTTGTATTACGCAATGTGATGTTCCTATGGATCAAAAGTATTGGGATACACGTTGGGAAAAACAAGAAACGGGTTGGGATATAGGATATCCTACTCCTGCAATAACAAAATACATAGACGAAATTGTTGATAAAAATACAGCGATTCTGATTCCTGGATGCGGAAACGCTTACGAGGCAGAATATTTAGTAAAGCAAGGATTCACCAATATTACCTTAATTGATATTGCACCAAAGGCTGTTGAGAATTTAAAACAAAAGTTTGAAAACAATCCCAACATCACCATCTTGTTAGAAGATTTCTTCGAACATAAAGGTGGTTATGATTTGGTCATAGAGCAAACATTTTTTAGTGCGATTCCTCCGTTCAGAAGAAAGGAATATGCCGCAAAAATGCACGACATTTTAAAGGAAAACGGACGAATTGTAGGAGTTTTATTCGACAAACAGTTCAATAATCCATTTCCACCATTTGGAGGTTGCCCTTGTGAATATCGTCCTATTTTTGAAAACCTTTTCGATATCAAAACCATGGAAGCTTGTTACAACAGCATCCCACCACGACAAGGAAGTGAAGTATTTATTCATTTTATTAAAAAATAAAACAATGAAACAGTGGATTCAATCATGGAATTTGATGCGTTTGCTAAGATTGGCTATGGCCATTGCAATCATTTATCAAGGAATTGATTTACAGCAGTGGTTGTTTGTTGGAATAGGTTTGTTACTAGCACTTATGCCTTTGTTCAATATAGGTTGTTGTGGTACCAACGGGTGTTCTGTACCACGTAATCAATCAAAAAATAATAGAGAAACAACATTTACAGAAATCAAATGAAAACATTCTTTCAAAAACATATCATAACCATTATAGGTGTTGCTGTAGGTCTTATAGTAGGGTATTTGTATTGGCATTATGTGGGATGCAATTCTGGCACATGTGCTATTACATCAAACCCAAGAAACAGTACATTGTACGGTGGTATGATGGGAGGGTTGGTATTTTCATTATTTAAAAAAGAAAAATAGATATGACATTTGAAGAAATCATTAATCAAGATAAACCTGTTTTAGTAGACTTTTTTGCTACTTGGTGTGGACCTTGTAAAATGCAAGCTCCTATTTTAGAAGAAGTAAAACAACACTTAGGTGATCAAGTATCGGTAATCAAAATCGATGTCGATCAAAACCAATCGGTAGCCGCTCAGTACCAAGTAAGAAGCGTGCCTACATTAATCATTTTCAAAAATGGACAAATTCGTTGGCGCCAAGCAGGTGTTTTTCCTGCGAATGAGTTGGAACGTTTACTAAAAGAAAATTTATAAAGAAAAGGCATTGTATAAACAATGCTTTTCTTTTGTAACATTTGTTACAAAAGAATACAAAACTACTTTCTATTTTTAAAAACATTACTCAAATATAGTTATATGATCATGAAATTTATAAAAAGCAGTTTATTTGTCTTATCATTTGTAACCTACGTACAAGGTTTTTCACAAAAAATGACCTTTGAAAGAATTTACGATGAAACTTTATCACAAGCGAGTTACATCATTGCGAATGATAAAAATGAAGCTATCATAATAGATCCAAAACGTGATATCGATACCTATCTAGAATATGCAAAAGAAAATGGTTTAACGATAAAATATGTTACTGAAACACATATTCATGCCGATTATTTAAGTGGGGCACCAGAATTAGCAAAAGCTACTCAAGCGGATTTATTACTATCTAACGAAGGTGGACCTGATTGGCAATATGCTTTTGATCATCAACCATTAAAAGACCAGCAAATTATACAATTGGGAAATGTTGAACTAAAGGTGATACACACTCCCGGACATACGCCAGAAAGCTTAACTTTTTTAGTAAAAAACACGAAAGATCAGACGGCACCAACTAAAGCTATTACAGGAGATTTTATTTTTGTAGGTGATGTGGGTCGTCCTGATTTATTAGAAAAAGCGGCCGGTCAAAAAGGGTCGCAATTTGAAGGAGCATATCAATTGTTTACATCATTGAATCAGTTCATTAAATTACCTAAAAACACAGAGATTTGGCCTGGTCACGGTGCTGGTTCGTTTTGTGGTAAAAGTTTGAGCAACATTCCTCAATCTACATTGGAACAAGAAATGGCAACAAGCCCTGCTTTTCAATACTTGAATGATAAAGATGCGTTTACTAAATTTATTTTAGATGGTCAGCCTGAACCACCTAAATATTTTGCGGTAATGAAACAATGGAATAAATCGGTACGACCTTTATTGATTGAAATACCAAAAATTCAAAATTTATCAACTGTTGAATTAGAGAATGCCATCAAAAATAATGTGTTGGTGATTGATGCTCGTAAAAAAGAGGAAGTAGCGAAAGGCTTTATTCCAGGTAGTTTACATATTGAAGGTGGAAAATCATTTGCAACGTTTGTAGGATCTTTGGTAGATTACAACAATCAAATAGTATTGGTGGGCAATGAAGATCAAATCGAAAATTTACAACGTAAATTGATACGCATTGGAATGGACAACATTTATGGTTATATTTCTGATGTAAAAGAATTAAATGGTTTGAAAACTTCTAATATTATTACAGCTAAAGAGGTTCAACAATTAATGAAAGTCAAAAATGTTCAGTTGGTTGATGTTCGTACAGCAACGGAATACGCAAGTGGTCACATTGGATATGCAAACAAAAAGTTCAGTATAAGTTAAGCTACATTTTTGTAAACATTATTTAAGTT
>NZ_RQVQ01000030.1:240-35509 GCF_003865405.1 Paenimyroides tangerinum | reverse complement strand
AAATTTGAACATCTAAATTCCAGTCAGTTAGCTTTGTATTAATAATCGAATTCAGGTTATTAAAAAAACTGATGCTGCATATCCGCTTACTTGAGTTAAAATTTCTTCCATTTTAGTAGTTAAATAGTTGTTACATTTTATGTGTGTTGTAAAACAAAATTAATACTAAAAAAGTAAAAATAATAATAAAAAGGTTTGTATTATTTGTTTGTGTTGGCTATTTAGAATTTTTCAATTGCTCCAAGTCCGAATAATGCAAAATCATATTTAGACGGATCTGTTGGATCTAATGTTCGTAAATAGGTATCTAATTCTAACAAAGCTTTTGCGTCATTTTGTTTACGAGTCAAAATATTTAATTTTCTTGCCATATTTCCAGAATGAACGTCAAGTGGACAAGATAATTGTGAAGGTGAAATTTTTTTCCAAATTCCTAAATCTACTCCACGATTATCATCTCTGACCATCCATCTCAAAAACATATTAAGTCTTTTTGCGGCAGAACCTTTTAGTGGATCAGAAATGTGTTTTTGTGTTCTTAACGGATGTTCAATTTCAAAAAATACCTTTTTAAAATGAGAAATATTTTCCTGTAAATTAAAATTTCCATCGTTATAAAATGCATTTTCCAAACCATTATGATTTTGATAAATATGTTTTAACGAAGTGATGAATTGCTTAAAATCCGTTCCGTTAAACGTTCGATGAACAAAATCATCCAAATCAATTAATTGATCTTCATTGTGATTCATAACAAAATCGTACGGAGAATTTCCTAACAAATCCATCATTTTTTTTGCATTATTGATAATCATTTTACGATTTCCCCATGCAATTGTTGAAGCTAAAAAACCTGAAATTTCAATATCTTCTTTTAAAGAAAAGGAATGTGGAATTTGTAAAGGATCACTTTCTATAAAATTCGGATTATTATAGAAATCGGCCTTTTCATCTAAAAATTCTTTTAATTCAGTTTCTGTCATTAGATTTTATTTATCTCCTTAAACGTTTTTTTCTTGTCTATGAAATATGATTTTACAATGTCTTTTGTATAAAAATAATTGGATTTATTGTTTGAATTATCAATGTTTTTGTATTTTGAAATCATTCCATAATAAGCAAAATGCGAACGAATAATAGCAAAACAATGCATTGGTTTTAATTGTAACATCAATCGAATACCCGAAATTCCATCGTAACATAAACGTTTAAAAATAGTTCCAAATCGACCTTCTTTTGGAAGATTTTTATACAACATCAATAACGAATTTCTGTAATTTAAGAATGTTTTTTTGGGATTTGAAACATCTAAAGTTGCACCGCCTACATGATAAACTGTCGATTTTCCACAATAATAAACATGAATATTTTGATTAAATGCGCGCCAACATAAATCAATTTCTTCTTGATGCGCAAAAAAGTTTTCATCAAATCCGTTTAAATCCTGAAAAACTTGATTTCGAATAAAAAAACATGCACCTGAAGCCCAAAAAATAGGAGTGATGTCATTATATTGATTTTTATCAGTTTCTAAAGAATCAAAAATTCGACCACGACAAAACGGAAAACCTAACGAATCAATAAATCCACCTGCTGCACCAGCATATTCAAATTTTGATTTGTCTTTAAAATCTAAAATTTTTGGCTGAATAATTCCAACTTCAGAATTAGTTTCAAACAAATTAAAGATTGGTTCAAGCCAATTTTCAGTAACTTCAATGTCAGAATTTATCAAACATAAATATTTTTCAGAAACTTGTTTAAGTGATACGTTATATCCTTTTGCATATCCAAAATTATCATTGTTTTTGATGATTTTAACCATTGGATAATTATCATTTACAAATGAAATTGAATCATCTGTTGACGCATTATCCGCTAAATATATAGTTGCATCGGCACTATATTTTACAAGAAACGGTAAAAATTTCTTTAATAAATTTTTACCGTTCCAGTTTAGTATTACAATTGCAAAATCTTTCATTAGAATTTTTTCATTTCCTTTTCAATCTCTTGGTTTGTATATTCTGTTATTTTTTTGTGGAATTCTTCTGAACTGAAATTTTTGTCATTTGTATAGAAAAAGTCCAGAAAGTTTTTTGTGATTATTCCTGTTGTAGTTTTTCCGTATTTCTTAACAAAATTCATGTATTCCTGCTCTGTTAATGGTTCAATTTTTTTTGTATCTATTGAATAAGAGCGTTCATTTTTGTTACCGAATAAATACAATTGAATCAATTCTAAATATTTTCCTTTTGCATCTTCTTTATAAGCTGAATTTGGATTATTCTTGATAAAGTTTTCCCAGATTATCAAACGATTACTAATCTCAGACCAGTCTTCATTTATTAAACCATCTACAACAATTGGTTTTTTACGCTGTAAAGTTGCCAATTTCAAATATTCACGTAAATCTTTTGAAGCCTTATATTTAAACATGTCGTAATAAAAACCTGGACGATATTTTAAATTGTAAGATCCATCGTTATTTTCAATAATCTTAATTTGTAACTTATCGTAAAGTTCCATTTTCTTTTGAATCGAATCTGGAGCAATTTCGTTTTCCCATTTGTTATAAATGCTTAAACTATTGTATTCATTGGTTTCAAGTTCTTTTATTAATGAATTTAAAAGTTTTGAATATTCTAGATATAAATTATCTGCATTTTTACCTTTAGTCTTTTTTAATTTAGTTTTAAGCGTATGTTGCTTTTCATCAATTTGCTTAATAATTTCTTGTGATTTTTTATTTTGTAATTCAAAATTGGGACTGTTAGAAATAGATTCTCCAGAACCTTCATCATTCAATAAATTTCCGTTATTACAAGAAAAAAGTACAAAAGGAACTATTGCTATAATGTGTTTTAATTTCATTTATTTTTGTTTTATGGAATATCATTTAAAAAATGATAAACTTCATTTACATAATCTAATTTACAATAATAATGGTCTAATCCGTTGGTAACCATTAAATAATCGGCATTTAGAACCCCATTATATCTCGCAATTTGATCAAATGTTTGTTGGGAAATCTTAACATTTGGTTCTTTGCATTCGACTAAGATATGAATTGTTCCGTTACTATTATGCAAAACAAGGTCATATCTTTTGTTTTGACCGTTAATTTTAACAATTTTTTCTACATTGATGTACGAGCGAGTGTATTTTTTAACATATAAAAAATAATGCAAAACATGTTGTCTTACCCATTCTTCTGGAGTAAGTAAAAAAAACTTTTTACGAATTTCATCAAATATATAGAGTTTATTTTCACTATTTTTGAATCGAAATTGAAAACTTGGAAAGTTTAACTGTTGCATTATGCAAATATATTTAAACAAAACTTTTAATAAAAATAGGTAAATAAAAAATTACCATTTTGATACTATGGAAGAAGTAAAAAAGATTATAAGTGATATCAAAAAAAAGGAGTTAAAACCAGTCTATTTTTTAATGGGTGATGAACCTTATTATATCGATAGAATTTCTGAATATATTGCTAATAATGTTTTGAATGAAGATGAAAAAAGCTTTAATCAGATGGTTTTGTATGGAAAAGATGTATCCATAAATGAAATCATTTCAAATGCTAGAAGATTCCCTTTAATGGCAGATTATCAGGTTATTATTGTAAAGGAATCTCAGGATTTAGCAAGAACAATTGAACAATTTGATTCTTATTTTTCGAATATTCAGACAACAACAATTTTAGTTTTTTGTTTTAAATACAAAACACTTGATAAACGTAAGAAAGTTTATAAAAATATTGAAAAACATGGAGTGATTTACGAAAGTAAAAAACTAAAAGATTATCAAATTGAAGGTTGGTTAAAAAAAATACTAGCAACCAAAAAATATACAATCGACCCAAAAGCTACTTCAATGTTAGTTGAGTTTTTAGGCACCGATTTAAATCGTATTGCAAACGAGATTGATAAACTGACCATTATTTTACCTGAAGGAACAATGATTTCTCCAGACCATATTGAGGAAAATATTGGTATCAGTAAAGAATTTAATAACTTCGAATTTATCAAGGCTATTGCCGAAAAAAATACATATAAGGCGTATCAAATCGCAAAGTATTTTGCTGATAATACTAAAAATAATCCTTTAGTGGTTACGACTTCTTTGATTTATAATTTCTTTTCAAAATTGTTACAATATCATGGAATAACATACAAAAACAACAATGTGAATCCAAAGGATATTGCTCGTGATATGAAAGTTTCTGAATATTTTTTGAAGGATTATACTATTGGTTCGAAAAATTATAGCATGAAAAAATGTAGTGAAAATGTGAATTTATTACGCGATATGGATGTCAAAAGTAAAGGTGTTGGAGCAAACGCCTTGTCACATCACGATTTGTTAATAGAACTTTTGGGTAAGTTTTTTAATTAATTTTAAACGATATTTGCTAAAATAATTTTGTTATGGGTTTAAATAAAAATAAAATATTAGGTTATGCCTCTTTAATTATGCTTGTAATGGGAATTCTTCTAATATGTTTAGGCGCGTTCAGATATAGAGATATTTCTGGTTACGGTTTTGCAGCTGTTGGAATCGGATTTCTTGCAAATGCTTGGGTTTTCAGCGCATTAAAAGGAAGAGTATAAAAATAAAAATATGATAAACACTGTTGGTTGAAACTAACAGTGTTTTTTATTCTGCAACAAAATCAGAATCTAGAAGTTTTGTTATAATTCCTTTACCAATCAAAACATCACCTTCAAAAAAATCAAAATCTAAACCAACATAAATCTTATTTAATGTAGCGATATTTGTAAAAAGTGTAATTTCCGTTTTTACAATATCACTTGGATAAACTAAATCTTGTTCTGTGAAATTCTTGTTTCCAAAAACGATTTTGTTTTGATATGAAAATAAAAAGCCAGCTCGTGTTCCGTTTAGATAAGGTGTAGATTTTCCTGATTCTTCTTCATTTAAATAGGTCAGTAATGCCGTAAAATGTGGTTTGTTTTCCATTATGTAAATTTATGAACTTATTATTTTGTTTCATTTATAAAATATAATATTTAACAATTATTCGAGATATTATAATATTAATTTTTATATTTATATCTTGTTGATTGTTAGTGTTTAATCGGTGAATTATGAAGAAAGTTGTTTTATTTTTAGGTTTAATTAGTTTTTCAATGCAAGCGCAAACAAAAATGATTGCATTCAAAAGTCATAGTGGAAATGCTGCAGATTTTTCAAATTCTGTTTTTAAAGATATATTTGATGTTAATGATGCTAATTTTGGAGTTGCTCCTGAAAGACGAGTTATCAATTCAAAATTAGATACTGTAATTTTTATTGATGAACATAAAAGTGTTATTGTAACTAGCGAATTTTGTCGTGAATTTCATACAAATGACACCACAGATTGGAAACCTGGAAAAGATACTTTAATCGATAATCCCGTTTTTATCATTTCAAATCTAGATAGCATAAAGTCAAATCTAAAAAAGGATTATTATTTTAGAAATAATATTGACAGCGTTGTTTTCTTAAAATACGATGCTAAAAAGAAAACTTACAAGAATATCACACCAAAAAAGGAAAAATTAAAAACGAAAAAAACTAAAGAAAACAGAAATTCTAATGCAACAATTTTTGGTTTTTTATTGATTTCTGGTGCAGTAGGTTTTTTCGGAATTCGTAAAAAAAAGTAATATGAAATCCTATTTATCTTCTGTTTTAAGAAATTTTATTTTTCTGTTTATAATTTTTTTTTCAGTTGGATTTTTAGGTTCAATACAATTTTCAATTACGAATTTTGTTTTTGGTAGATTCATAACTTTTTTAGCTCATTCAATTTTTCAAAAGCCAATTGCTCGAATTGATTTTTCATCGGATAGTTTATCGATGTTTCTTTTAATTGGTTGTTTGTTTCTTATTTCAATTGTTTTTTCTTTTATCAAGAGTTTTAGAATTAAATCTAAATATTTTGAAAGTCTTTTTAGTTTTTATTTAGCCTTAATTCTTCTCAAATATGGATTTGATAAGGTTTTTAAAGCACAATTTTATCTTCCTGAACCCAACATTCTTTTTACACGTTTTGGTAATTTAGACCGTGATATTTTGTTTTGGAGTACGATGGGAACATCATATTCTTATTCATTAATTTTAGGATTAATCGAAGTTGGAATTGCTATTTTATTACTAATTCCAAGAACCAAAATTGTTGGAGCAATGCTTTCTTGTTTTGTTTTCTTGCAAATTATTACCATAAACTTCTCGTTTGATATTTCAGTAAAACTATTTTCAAGTTTACTTTTCTTGATTAGTTTATATGTTTCAAGATATTTTTGGATTAAAATATGGAAAGTTCTAAAACCAGAAAATGTTGCTAATGTTTCAAATATTTGGCTTAAACGTTTGGGATTAAGTTTGAAAACCTTTTTTGTTTGTTTTGTAGTTTGGAATTGTATTTCTCCTTTTTTAGCACAAAATCAGTTTAATGATGATTTAATACAGCGACCTTTTTTGCATGGTGCTTATAAAACTATATCTGATTCGACTGAAATTGAATATGTTTTTTTTCATCGTAATGAATATTTGATTTTTATGAATAAGAATGAAAAACAAACAGATTTTAAATATTTTATAACTGAAAATCAAATTGTACTCGAAAATTTAAGACATGATAAGATTTATTTAAACTATCAATATTCAGAAAATGATTCTTTACTAATCTTGCAAAATCAGAATTTAAATCTAAAATTAAAATCAATTGATTGGCGAAAATCAAAAGCACTTCAACCATTATTTCATTTAATGATTGAAGATGTTAAGTAATATAAAAATTGAATAGCAAATTTATTAATTATAAGATTTAACAATATTTCAGTCTGTAAATCAAACTTTGTAAGATTTTTTAATTTTAAATTCCATATCTTACTAAAGTAAAATATGGAATTTGTTAGTTTTTTGAATTGAATCTGAAATCATTGTTGTCAAAAAAATTAGCTCATTCTCTAAAGGTAAGACATTATAAATACGTTGTTTTTCAGAAAAAAGATTAAAATAGAACTTTATCATCTTTTCGTAATTCTTCCAAATATTTTTGTTTGTCGTCTCTATAAAATAAATTCATGGTTTCAAACGGAATTAATTTCAAATCTTTATTTACAATGTGAACGCAAGATTTTTTTACTGCTCGAACATCGAAATCATGAGCATCCATAAAATTCATGATAATAATTCGAAATAAATTATCATAATCTAAATTTGGTGCGCAAACTCCAGGTAAACAGCAAAGAAGTTGATCGACTTTTGGTTGAACTTTATCAACAGAAATTCCAGTACTAAAAATATCGATTAATTGCATTTTCAAACCTTCGTCTTGTTCATAAACAATCGTATTTTTTGTTTCGTTATTTAACAAATCTGCCGGATTAATATACCGAGTTAAAGGAATAATTTCATCTTCTAATTTGAGAATATATCCCATCGCCAACGCATCCGGATTACAAGGAACTGGAATGATATCATCGCCATTTAAAATTGGAAATTGATTTAAAATCTCTTGGCGAACTTCTGTCAAAGTGATTTTTTCGTTTGCAGAGTCATCTCGATTTCTACCAGCAATTTCTACCGGTTGAAAAGTAACTCCACGTACACATTTTTGTTTCAATGCAAATTCGATTATTTTACCAATCTCATCCACGTTTTTATCTTGCTGAAGCACAACAACCAAAGTAGTTGAAAGATTTAAATCATTCAATTTCTGTAAAGCTTTCATTCGAATATCTGTCAAATCTTTGCCGCGAAAATCTTCTAAAACTTCTGATTTAAAAGAATCAAACTGAAGATAAATCTCAAATTCTGGTGCATAAGTAGCTAATTTTTCTGCAAAACCAGGATCATTCGCAATTCGAATTCCATTGGTATTCAACATTAAATGTTTGATTGGTTTGGATTTTGCGATATCCATAATTTTAAAAAAATCAGGATGAATGGTAGGTTCTCCGCCACTAATTTGAACGACATCTGGTTCGCCTTCATTTTTTACGATAATATCAAACATAGCTTCGATTTCTTCTAAAGTCCGATGCGAACCATAATGCGGAGAAGACATTGCATAACAAGTTGGACACGATAAATTGCAACGATCTGTAACTTCAACGATTGATAAACAAGAATGTTGCTCATGGTCAACACACAAACCGCAATCATACGGACAGCCATAATTTACTTCTGTTCCAAAATGCAAAGGCATTTCTGAAGCTTTATTGAAATTTCTGATGTTTTTGTAATATGCAACATCAGTAGCTATTTTTGTTTTGAAGAAACCATGTTCGGGACAACGTTTGTTCATGAAAACTTGATCTTCTTCAATTACAATTTTTGCTCCAACTCGCTTCAAACATTCTGGACAAAGACTGATTGTATAATCGTAATATGTATAATTTCTTACAGGCATAAATCTTATAATTTTTTTATAAAAGCGATGAAAACATTATTCCACAAACTAATCCAGAAACTAATAAGCAGATAACATTTGATAAAATAAAAATTAAAATATAATAACTAATTGGTTTATCAATTGATTTCGAACTGTTTATTGCATACATAATTCCAACTCCAATCATTCCAAAAACAATAAAAGCAATAATAAAAATAGATAAAATCATAATTTAATTTTTAAATTTATAAAGCAGCACCACAAACCATTCCTGTAACCATTATTCCAATTAAGCCTGAAACCCAAATTACATTCCAGTAATATTTTGAGCTTTTGTTTATATTATTAGAAGAATTATAAATATAACTTATTACAGAGCAGATGCATCCAAACAAAAATGCGATTCCAATAAAAATCAGGATTAAAAACAATATAAAATTATCACCAAGTCCGCCTTCTATGAAATAAATTTTTAACATAATATATTTGGTTAATGTGATTAAATTTACATAAAAAATCAGAATATTAATACCTTTTGTTTTTAAAATATATTGATTTTCTATTTTTAAAAATCAATATACAATAATATAATATCATAAATAAACAAGTTAACTGAATGGTACTTAAATTGAAGATTATATTTATTTTTGGTTTTATAAAATCAAGGAAGAATCGAAATGTGAAGTAATTCAATATGAAAAATTGAAACAAAAATCCAGAAGGAAATGTCATTTTTTTTGAAATAAAATAATTTACAAACGCAAAAATAATTAGAAAACCAATTTCATAAAGCGTAACTGGATGCCGTAGATAAGCGTCTCCTAAATACATTCCGAAGATGAAATCTGTAGGAATTCCGAAAGTGTTTTCAAAAACTCCTGTCAAGAAACAACCAATTCGTCCGATTATCATTGCTAAAATTAACGGATAAACCATCAAATCGCCGGTACTTTCGTTGTATTTGATGATTTTTTTTGTTAATTCGACTCCAAGAATTCCAAAAGCTAATCCGCCAACAATTGTATTACTTGTCCAAAAATACAAGAATTGATTTTTTACTTCAAAAATAGCTGCAGGATTCTCTAAAGTTCCAATAATTTTTGAACCGATAAGCGCTCCAATCAAAGCACCAATTACAATACTTAATGATTGTGTACTTGATAAATCAGATTTTTTTTTCTTTTTAAGAATTGCATATAATCTCATTGCAAGAAAAATTCCAATCCATTCAAGAATCGGATGAATGAGAACTGAATATCCGAAAAGTGTTACAGTTACAGGGAATTCTATTTGCATTAAATAAGAGTAGATTTATGAATTGTTTTTTGAATTTACGTTTTTAGTAAGCATTAAATTCCGTAACCAATAATTAAGTGATTGTAAATAATTGCGATAGCTACTTTAATTCTCATAATTTTTTTAGTTTATTAAAATATTTATGAAGTGTTTTAAAGTAGATTTTTTTTTACAAACGCTATTTAACCAAAAATTATTCTAATTATTTATCAAGATTAGAAAGTTGCTCTTTTAGTTTTTCCCAAGTAGAATTATTGATGATTTGGATATAATCTGTTTTTGATTTATTTATTTTTTTGAATACAGATTTAGATCTTTCTTTTGAATCTGGGTGTGTACTGAACCAAGTTTCGAATTCTGAATTTGGATCTTCGTCTGCAATTCTATTTAAAAAATCTGCAAACGGAATTGGATTAATATTTGCTTTTTCTAAATAAATAACCGCAGTTAAATCTGCATCTTCTTCATTTTTACGATCAAAAGCAGTTGAAGAAAGTGTATGTACAACATTACCGATTACTTGATTGTTTCCACCAGAAATTGCAGAAATCAAAACGGCAAGTCCGATTTCTTGAGTTATTTTTTCGTTGATATGGTCTAATTCAATATGTGCCAATTCATGAGAAATAACACCAGCTAATTCTTCTTGATTTTTTGCTTCTAAAATCAATTGTGAGTTTAAAACCAAATGTCCATCAGGAAGTGCAAAAGCATTAACTTCATCTGTATTTATGATATGAAGTTTTATTTTATCAGTTTCAATTCCGTTTGCAATTGCAATATGATTTACTAATGAATCAACTGTTTTTAAAATTTCATTTTCTTGAATTTCATTTTCTGAAATAGAGAAATAGTCCCAACTTAAATCTCCTAATTGCTCTTCTGTTTTTGCATTTAACTCATCAATTCTGAAAATATTAACCCAATCGATTTGCGAAAACCCGAACCATAAACCTATGAATAAGCAAATAGTAATTGAAAATTCAAATATTATTTTTTTCATTTTTCGAATTTAAAATTAAGTTAGTTAAACCACCATAAATCCACCATTCAACTTGAATTCCTTTTCTTGTTTCAATTGCAGAATAAATCGTCATAATAAATTCAGTTATATTGAAAATGAATAATACCAAAATGTAAGCGAAGTAAGCATTCGAGAAATTATTAAAATCTATAATAATTGAAATCGTCCACCAGAAAGCAATGTTGTTTACAATTAAAAGAATAAACTGAGAAATCAAAGCTTGTGTGCAATGCCATTTGACAAAATAGGTTGCATTTCTGTTTCCAAAAAAGAAAATTAATGTACAAATTAGATTTACAATTGGAATTGGTAACCCAATTATAATTCCAACCAAAGACATGAGATAGCTGTTAGAAGCTTTTTCTTTTTCATGTTCTGTAGGTTTAATATCCAAATTCTTGATTCTTATCATAGTAGTTTTTTTATATTCCAAATCCAATTTGCTAAGATTAAAACAAGAAGAGGAATGTAAATTATCGGTTTCTGAAGTTTTTTTTCTGAGGTTTTATAAAAATTAAAGAAAGAATCTTTTTTTAAAATTAAGTCCAATAAAATCCAAATCGGAATGATAAACATAATCGTAACAACAATAAAACCAAGTGGATTTATCAGGAAAGCGTCAATAAAATTTCCGTTTAAAATTGAAACAGCTGATCTCGTTGATCCGCAAGAAGGACAAGGAAGAGAAGTTAAATTTTTAAAATAACAAGCGGTAATTCCTGAATTAATATTTGAATTTGAAAAATTTAAGTAAAGCCATACATAACCAAAGATACAAGCTGTAAATAAAAAAAAATACAGCTTGTTTCTATTTCGAATCATAGTCTAGCATGCATCATAAAAGTTTCTAGATTTTTTTCTCTAGTTGCACCCATTATTAAAAATAAATCCACAATAGCCCAAATTCCAAAACCTCCACAAGTTAAAAGTTTTCCGATTCCGATTCCAGTATCTCCGATTAAAAAACGATCAATTCCCCAAGCTCCGGCTAATATAGAAACGATTAACATATTGGTAGGATCTTTAAATTGTATAGAAGATATGTAAATCCATTTAGATTCGTCAATTTCTAATAAAATATTTCTAATATTATATACTTGATGAGATTCGAAAAACTTCGCATTTGTCATCATAAACATATCTACTTTTTGAGCATCCATAACAATTTTTGTTTTTGTATTAATTTAGTCGCTAATATATGGAAAATGTTAATTTTAACAAATGTTTTTTAACATTATGATTGAGGTTTGTAAAAATATTATGTTATACTTTATGATTTCTATTTTTTTTGGTTTGATAAATTCTCTTGTATAAAAAAAATCACTAAGATTAAATTATTCTTAGTGATTAATATTTTTTAAAGTACTGAATTGACCTCTATTGTTTTTAAAATTCAGATTATACAAAATAACCTAAAATGATTCCTAATATAATTGCGATTAGTTTAGCTAAATTGAATTTATGACCTTCGCTACTTTCAAAAATTATTGTTGATGAAATATGGAATAAAATTCCGACAACAATAGCTGATATTTCGGTGTAATAATTATTCAAGAAACTCAATTGTTCAGATGCAATTGTTCCTAAAGGTGTCATCACAGAAAAAAACATCATAAACAGAAAAATACTTTTCTTATTTAGTTCTGCTTGCATAAAAAACGAAGTCAATATAATTGCAATTGGCAAGTGGTGAATTGCAATCCCTAATGCTAAATTATTTTGATGACTTAACGGCATTCCTTCCAAAAGCGCATGCAAACTTAAACTGATAAATAAAGCCCACGGAATCTTTGACATTTTTTCATGAATGTGAACGTGACCATGTTCTGCACCTCGAGAAAAATATTCCAAAACAATCTGAAAAACAATTCCAATCATAATAAACAATCCGATAATTTTCAGAGAACCGTGATTGTGGTTGTGATTGTGACCAGAATGATTGTCAACTTCTGCTACTTGATGCGAATCGTGATTATGCAAATCGTGGCTAAGATTGTGGTCATCGTGCGAATGGTCGTGATGATTATGATTTTCTTGTTTTGCAACAAGTTCCGTTTTTATCTCCTTCTCAATTTCGTGATAATATACTTCAGGTAGCAAATGCGAAACTGTAATCGTTAACAAAAAAGCACCACTAAATGCTAAAAGTAATTTTAGATTCTGTTTGTTTTTAGGTTGAAAAAATATAGCAATTAAATAACCTAAAACAATCGATACAAAAGGTAAAATATAAACTAACATTTTATTTAAAAATCATAATTAAACGATCTGATTCCTCGTTATTGAATTTTTGAAGTTTGTAATTTCCAAAAATATCTAATAAGAAAATCCCTGCTTCATCCATCATTTTTTCAAAATCTTCTAAAGTTAAAGCTCGAACTCGTTCTGTGAAATCAAAGCTTTCTCCATCGTCTTCAAATTTGATGTTTTTGTAAATAAATCCATTTTCAAATTTTCTTGTTATATGAAAATCGATTCCTTCAACTGTTTTTACTTCCGAAGGAACTAAATTCTTTATTACTTTTTCAGCATTCATAAAATCCAAAACAGCTAAACCGTATTCGGTTAAACTCTCTTGAATTGCTTTAAGCGTAGTTAAATTATCTTTTTCGTCAGGGAAATATCCAAAACTTGTGAATAAATTTAAAATCGTGTCAAACTTTTCTTCAAACGGTTGACGCATATCGTGAACAACAAATTTCAACGTATCATTTTCAAATTGTTTTGCATAATTGATACTGTTTTCAGACAAATCTGCGCCGATTACTTTGTGACCTAATTTGTTTAAATAAACCGAATGACGTCCACGACCACAGGCTAAATCTAAAACTTGCGCATCTTCTGGTAAGTTTAAGTACTGATTTAAGTTATCAATGAACAATTGAGCTTCTGCGTGATCTCTATCTTTATATAAAATGTGGTAATAAGGCGTGTCAAACCACGAAGCAAACCACGTTTTTGTTTCTTTTTGCATTGGGCGTTTTATTTTTTTTATAACATACAAAAATAAGCTATTTTTGTAGATATATTGAATTTAAATTTATGATTCCTGAAGGAAGGGAATATCGAGTATGGAAAATTTTAAAATGGTAGCAAAAACATTCTTTGGATTTGAAGAGGTTTTAGCAAAAGAATTAAATCAATTAGGAGCTCAAAATGTAGAACAAGGTGTTCGAATGGTGAGTTTTTATGGTGATAAAGGTTTTATGTATAAAGCAAATTTAGCTTTACGTACAGCTTTAAAGGTTTTAAAACCTATCGCAACTTTCAAAGTTTATAACGATCAAAGTTTATATAAAGGTGTTCAAAGTATTGATTGGGCAAAAGTTTTTAGAGTAAATCAAACGTTTGTAGTTGATGTAACTTTGAATTCAGAACATTTCAATCATTCGTTATTCGTGGCATTAAAAACAAAAGATGCTATTGTTGACCAATTTAGAGATGCGGTTGGAAAACGTCCTGATATTGATAAAGATTATCCGGATGTTCGTATCAATATTCACATTCAAAATGATATTTGTACGGTTTCTTTAGATACTTCTGGAGCTTCATTGCACCATCGTGGTTATCGAACTGCAACGAATTTAGCACCGATTAATGAGGTTTTAGCTGCTGGTATTTTATTAATGTCTGGTTGGGACGGAAATTCTCATTTCTTAGATCCAATGTGTGGTTCTGGAACTTTCTTGGCAGAAGCTGCTATGATTGCTTGTAACATTCCGGCAAACATCAATCGTAAAGAATTTGCTTTCGAGAAATGGAGCGATTGGGACAATGATTTATTTGAAAAAGTAGAAACTTCGTTATTAAACAAAACACGCGAATTTCATTATACCATAAAAGGTTATGATAAAGCTCCATCGGCTGTGATGAAAGCAAAATCAAATATTAAAAATGCAAATCTTGATGATTATATTCAAATTGAAGAAGCAAATTTCTTTGATACAGAAAAAGAAACCGAAGGAACGTTGCACATGGTTTTCAATCCTCCTTACGGCGAACGTTTAGATATTGATTTGGAACGTTTTTATCGTGAAATCGGGGATACGTTAAAGCAGAGTTATCCAGGAACAAATTCTTGGTTTATTACCGGAAACATTGAAGCTCTTAAATTTGTAGGTTTAAAACCATCAAGAAAAATTAAATTGTTTAACGGAAAATTAGAATCACGTTTGGTTAAATACGAAATGTATGCAGGCAGTAAACGTACAAAATTTCAAAAAAACGAAGAATAATGAATAAGAAAACAAAAGTGTTTATTGCACAATTTTTATGTTTTGCGATTTTATTTATAATCGTTAGAATTCCAATTGATTATTTTACGGATTTAACTTCGATTTGGGGATCCTTGATTGGAGCAGTTGTTGCAACTATTTTTGCACCTCAATTTAAAGTTTTTGATACACAGCAAGGTCAAAAAATATATATGCGTTGGATTTTTATAAAAGGCGTAAAAGAATTGAATTGGTAGAAAAACCTAAAAAACATCTTTCATTGAAAGATGTTTTTTTGTTTATGAGTTGAATATATGAAACATAAAAGAACTGGGTATAAATTTTTCACAGAGTAATAAAAAATTGAGTAAATCAAAAGTGTTTTTCGATGAACAGCAATATTCGTTTCTTAAAAGTTTTATACAAAGTACTTTTTCGATATATAAACAGAATATAAAGCTATTTTTAGATGAATATAGTTAACGATTAAAAAGGTCAATGTACAAGAAAGTTAATAATTCAATTTAAACACAAGAATTGTAATTTACCTATGATATTATTTTTAACTATAGTTATATTTACACAAAACATATTAGAGCTTTTTATGTCTGAAAATTTTGAAGCTCTAAACTCAAAATTGTAACTCTTTAACTAATAACACTTTATTTATTAGTGTTTTTTGGGTTGGATTATGATTCGATCAATATTATTTGGATTTGATAAAAAGATTTACTTTAAATGAATATTACTAAGGTTTACATTTTTAGCGGTTTAGGGGCAGATTATCGTGCTTTTAATAATATAGATTTTGGAGATTTACCAATTGAACACATCGCTTGGATTGAAATTGAGAATAACGAAACAATTGAAAGTTATGCCAAGAGAATTTCAGAAAAATTATCGGATGAAAATCCAATTTTAATAGGACTTTCTTTTGGAGGAATTCTTTTAATGGAAATTGCTAAAATTAAACGTTATCAAAAAATAATTCTAATTGCTTCTGCTAAAGATAAATTTGAAATTCCTTTAATATATCGTCTTTTAGGGAAATTAAAATTTAACAGATTAATACCTAAATCAATTCTTAAAAAACCAAATCCAATTTTATTCTGGCTTTTTGGAGCAAAAACAATTGAAGAGAAAAAATTGTTATGCGAAATATTGAAAGATACAGATCCAGATTTTCTAAGTTGGGCTATAAATGAAATATCCAATTGGAAGAATAAAACAATACCCAAAAATGTTGTTCATATACACGGAAATAAGGATAAAATTATTCCATTTAAGAATGTTAAAAGCAATTATATTATTCAAAATGGAGGTCATCTCATGACAATGAATAAAGCTGATGAAATACAAAAATTGATATTAGAATTATGTAGATCTTAAATATAGTTTTTTTTAGAATTGTAATGGAACTTAAATTCAGACTTTTCAACAACTTTTAATCAATAGAAATATATTGTGATTTGTTAATATTTCATTAATCATTTCAACTCTTTTATTTCTGTAAATTTCCATCAACCATAACCAATTTTTTATCAGCCATATTTGCTAATTCTAAATTATGTGTTACGATGACAAATGTTTGATTCATTTCATCTCTTAATTTAAAAAACAATTGATGCAGATTTTCTGCCGATTGAGTATCTAAATTTCCTGAAGGTTCGTCTGCATAAATTACTGCTGGTTTGTTTATCAAAGCTCTTGCAACTGCAACACGTTGTTGTTCACCGCCTGATAATTCAGAAGGAAAATGTTTTTCTCGATGTGAAAGTCCTAAATATTCTAGTAATTTTTTTGCTTCAGATTCTGTTTCCTTTTTATCCTTTCCAGCAATAAACGCAGGAATGCAAACATTTTCTAAAGCTGTAAACTCAGGAAGTAATTGATGAAATTGAAAAATAAAACCCAAATTCAGATTTCTAAATTTAGACAACTCTTTATCATTAAGTTTTAGAATATCAACATTATTAATAATCAAAGAAGCATTTTGATTTGAATTTGGCCTATCCAAAGTTCCTAAAATTTGTAATAATGTAGTTTTTCCTGCTCCAGAAGAACCTACAATCGAAACAATTTCACCTTTGTTTATTTCTAAATCAATTCCTTTTAAAACCTGTAAATCGTTATAAAATTTTTGAATGTTTTGAGCTTTAATCATTTGGTTAATATCAATTTATAAAATGAAAAT
The DNA here is from genome assembly GCF_003865405.1 of Paenimyroides tangerinum. GTDB lineage: Bacteria > Bacteroidota > Bacteroidia > Flavobacteriales > Flavobacteriaceae > Flavobacterium > Flavobacterium tangerinum. The sequence continues at coordinate 18,365 of NZ_RQVQ01000030.1, read as the reverse complement.
TTAGTTATCTTAAAAAATAGAACGCCATAAAGTTACGTTAAATTCGAATCAAATCAGCTAATTTAAATGTAATTTTGATCTTTAAATTATATAATCTATTTATTTTGAACTTGTTGATGTACTTTTAAAAAAATGACTTTTTATTCTATTTAAAATTTCGAATTAAATTGGCATTCAATTTGTTTATACAGAAATCATTTAATATAAATTGATATGACAGAAATGGTTGTTAATCCAACAGTTAAATCAAATGTAAAATATGGAAAACTTATTCTTTGTTTGCTTTTAGATTTTGTTGGTTATTTATCCTATGTTGTTCCCTTTTTCGGGGAATTTACCGATGTGATTTGGGCTCCAATATCTGCATTTTTGATTACAAGAATGTTTAAAGGAACAATAGGGAAAGTAGGTGGAGTTTTTGCTTTTATAGAAGAAATAATGCCTGGTTTAGATTTTATACCAACTTTTACAATTACTTGGATCTATTCCAATCTTATAAAAAAAAGTGTCTAGTGTGATGTTAATAAATTCAATTTTTTATTTAGCACGTTTTATGAAAATAAACGTATTCAGTTACACGTTTTAATTTCAAAAATGGGAAGTAAAATGTTTAAATTTCCGTCAACATTAAAATCATCTTCTAAATACAACGGATTTAAAGGTTTTCTACTTGATAATTATCCAATATTTTCAACTCATTTAAAACTTGTTATTCATTCAACAATTCCGGAACTCTTTCTTAAAAGTAATATTCTAAATTTGCTAAGCTATCAATGTTTTGGTAATATTAACTGTGTTTATTTCTTTTTCGATTCTTATTTTTTATTAGTTTTTTCTTCCGTTTTTACATCTTTACAAGCTAATGGTATAAAACTAAAAAATAATAGTGTGTTTTCTCATTTTTAAAATATATTCTTTAATAACTCAGAATTTCTTTTTTATGATTTTCAGTAAGAAACGTTATTTTAGAAGTATCAATTTCTTGGTAAACATTGTCTAAAATTATCCCACATTTACGAATGGTTCCCCACCGATAAACCTCAACAATGATTATTGAATCTTGTTCTGCAGTATTGCAATAACCTGCAGAATAATTATAGTTATTTTCTGAAATGAAAATATTTTTCCGTTTCATTAAACAGTCATCACGTAGATATTTTGTTTTTTCATGACTGATTTGCATTGAAAATATGACTCCATAAAAAAATAAAATTACAAACAGTATCGGTGTTCCAAAAAACAAACTAATTCTATTAAATATTTTTCCTTTCGTAGTTTTATTTGTATCATAAACCGTAACAATCAATAAAGCAATACAATTTAAGAACATTATAATCAGAGAAATCAAGACAAATGTATAATTTTCTACGTCTATGCCTTGATTTACAGGTATAAAAAGATGAATTAAAAAACTTGAAAACATAAATAAAGGAGCAAACCAAACAAAATATCTAATTATCTTAAGGTTGTATTGGTTTTTCATCATTAGTAAATTACTTTTTAATATATAATTAAATCATTATTACTAATATATAATTTATTATGATTAAACACTTTATTATTAGTTGTTTAATGTTGTTTTTTAGAAAGTCATTTTTAATTACAATTCAACTTTCTGAATTTTATATATAATTTGTTCAATCTCGATTTTTAAAATAGAAACATATTTTATTAAAGATTCTTTATCGAAATTTTGAGCTTCTCTTTCTAATTTAAAAAGTTTACCAACCAACGAAATTATTTCCAATTGTTTAAACATCGGAAGCATTTTATGTGAAATATTTTCAATGCTTTTTAAATCATATTCAAATGAAGCACTTTCTAATTGCTCAATATTTTCGAAAGTTTCTTCAATAAATAAATTAATGATGTTTTTAGCTGCTGTTTCATCGTTATCACAAAAAGCGAATATTTTAGTTAAACTAAAATCATCAAAGTCAAAGTTTTTTTGAATTTCGTTTTTAGTTGTTTGATTTACAATGTTGATTTCTAAGATTCGATGTATTTCAAATAATAAATTATCTATTTCTATTGGTTTGTGAATTACAGCATTGAAACCAAGTTTTTGAAATTCTTTTTCATCTAAATCTATTTTTCCTGTAAAAGCAATCACAGGAATGTTTTGATAAGCTGTATTCGAACGGATTTTTTCGATAATTTGATATCCGTTACAATTTGGCATTTGAATATCCGAAACAATCAAATCAAAAGATTCTGTTTGTAAAATCGAATCCAATAGTTCGCCATTATTTAATGTTGAGATTTGTGCAACTTTATCTTTTAGAATTTCAGAAATTAATTGCAATTGCATTGAATCATCATCAATAATTAATATTTTTTTGTGAATCAATTGCTTATCATTATCAAAATAAAGTTTGTTGTTTTCTACAGAATCAATAGTTTTTCTCACTTTTGGTAAGTAAATTGTAAATCGAGTTCCTTTTCCATATTCACTTTCAAATGCAATTCTTCCACCCAAAAGCTCAACTAAACCTTTCGAAATATTTAAACCTAAACCAGTTCCTCCATAAATCTTTTCAATAGCACCATGAGCCTGTTTAAATTCTTTAAATATTTCAGATTGATGTTCTTTTTCAATACCAATTCCAGTATCTTCAATCGTTATTTTAATTTCGTTATTTTCGATAGTTGCATCAACCATTACTTCACCTTGATTCGTGAATTTTATAGCATTTGTGGTAATATTTGTTAAAATTTGCTTGATTCGATACGGGTCAGAATAAAAATAATCATTTAACGATTCATCAATTTTATAGTTTAAGTCAATATTTTTTTGATTTGCAGTATCGGTCAATGGTTCAAACGTACTTTCCATCAATTCAAGAAATTGAAACGTTTGCTTTTTCAAAACGATTTTATTGTATTCTAATTTCGAAAAATCTATCAAATCATTGGATAAGTTGCGAATATATGCCGTTGAATACTTTATATTTTTGATGTATTTTTTTTGAGTTTTTGTTTGTAAAGTATTTTCTAAAAGTTCAGTAAAACCAACTAATGAATTTAAAGGCGAAACAATATCATGTGTAACAGTTGCGAAAAACATTGATTTTTGACGCATTAATTTTTCTAAATCACTATTTAACAGTTCAAGTTCTTTTTTATATCGATGACTACGATTTAAATCTCGAATTACAATAAATCCTAAGATAATTACAAAAAGCAAAGCAACAGCACCAACATAAATAACATCTGTAGTAGTTTTTTCAATTTTCTCTTTAGAAATTCTAATTTTTTCGGTTGAATTGTCAATTACATTTTGTTCAATTTGAGCTAATAAAAGTTTGATTTCTTCCGTAAGATATTTGTTTTCAATAAATAGGCGTTCTTCTTTTTCAATATATTGATTTTGAAGTTTACTTTCTTTTTGAATCGCTTCATTAAAAATTTGTTCAGCTTGATTTGCTAAACTATCGCGTTTCAGTTGATGTTGTTCTTCAATTTTAATTCTATTTTGTATTACTTTTTCAAGATTTCTCTTTTCTTCCTCTTCATCAGTAGAATTAAAGATACGTTGAATTAATGATTTTTTTTCAGATTGAACATTTTCAATATTTACATCTGCATAAGAATCTAATTTCTTTTTTTCATTTCGAAACTTTTCAAAGGCTTGATTGAAATTGTCAGAATTTATATATTTCTTTTTTAGATAAACGATTTCATTGAAATTTTTCTCTTTGTCAGAAAGTAAAATTTGTATAGTATCTATTTTGTGAATAATCAGTTCGTTGTCAATTAAATCTTTGAAATTATTTAATTGTTTTTTTACGCTATCTAGTTGATTTTTATATCGATTGATATCTTTATTTGAAGTAGTAATTAATGCAATTCTACCTATTGATTCTGTTCCGTAAATGGTGTTAATCGTATTTCCGACAGCAAAGATGACATCATTTTCTCGTAGAAGTTCTTCTCGTGGCGAATTGATTTTTTTTATTTCTGTAAGTAAATACCAAATCGAAAATAGTGCAGTTGCACCAAGTAAAATGTAACCAAGTGTGAGTTTTAGTTTTATCGATTTATCGTTATTCATTTGAAATTTTTAAACAGGAAAGTTATAAAAATGAAACGAAATCACATGCAAAAAAAATCTTAAAACATTAAAAAAAGCTCAAAGCTTTATTAAATTCTGTTCCTTCAAATTGAATTCTACTATCATTTACATCAACTAATTCATCTAATTCATAGATGTTTTTATAACCATATCCATAAAGATTAATGTATGTTGGAATGTTTAATGCCAACATTATTGGTTTTCTGTTACTTAATATTTGAGTTTCAGGTCCATTATTAGGTTTGTACATTTTTGTAGCAAAATCAATTTGGTCTCCTTTGAAATTATTATTACAATAAATCAAAATTATTGTATTTGTATCGGGTACTAGTTTTTGTAAATTTTCTTGTGTAAAATCAGTAAAATCTAAATGAATAGCTCCTTTTAGATGCTTTCTTTCAAATCTATAATCAGATCGAGTGTCTAAAATTACAACGTTCTGTTTTTTACTCATTTCTAAAAATTTATCAAGGTTTATCAAACGATTAGCTCGATGTGTTTCAACTTCTGTTACAAGATTTTTAAAATCTTCATAATCAATTAAAGCTTTTGGATATTCAATTTCTTTACTCAAATCTTCTGATTTTTTTATATTTTGGGAATACATTAAGGTAGTTGCTAAACAACAAATTGTAAAAAAAAATACTTTTTTCATTGCTATAATTTTTTTAGTAAATAAAATTTTTAAAACACGATAATAAATATAATTGTTTTTTTATTTAAAAGTCTGATTTTATAATAGTAAAGTATTGTTTTTCTAAATTGTTAAGGACTATTTCGAGGGCGATTTCCAAATGAATATTCTAATTTAAACCGATTTTTGATTTAAATCAATTTTAATAAAATAAAAAAGGAAGTGATTTTTTACACTTCCTTATTATGCTTAAGAGGTAGGTTAAGCTCCATTTAATAAACAACTTTTTTTCTTTTTCTAACTTTTCTTTTTTAACTCAGAAAGCATTTTATATGTTTCCTTTTGTTGATACAAATTTATTACTGTTTTCGATATTATAAAATCCCTGATTTCAGGTAATTTTCAATTTTATATTCATTTCATTCTAGAAAATATTTTGATGGTATTTATATGGTTTTAATATGAGAACGAATATAATTAGGTGAGTTCATTTTGTTATAAAACTGAGCAATTATGAGTTTTTGTTTTTTTCTAATTGGAATAATGTGTAACTTTAATTTTTAAATAATTTTTGTATGAAATTACCAATCATCTTATTTTTTATTAGTTTTCAATTTATGTGTACAACTCAAGTTTTAGCACAAAATAAAAATGACAAGAAAACAAATAAATTGGTTAAACCATATCATCCAGAAGACAATGCAGATACCAAAATCAATGCTTTATTAGTTCGAGCTAAAAAGGAAAACAAAAATGTTATTCTCCAAGCTGGAGGAAATTGGTGTGTTTGGTGTTTACGTTTTGATGATTTTAGAAAAAAAGATAAAGCAGTTCGTGCCAATTTAGCTAAAAATTATTTGTATTATCATCTTAATTATTCAACGGAAAACAAAAATCCAGATGTATTTGCAAAATATGCGCCGGAAGGAAATAAATTAGGCTATCCATTTTTTATTATTTTGGATAAAAACGGTAATGTTTTAAAGCTTCAAGAAAGTAGTTCTTTTGAAAACGGCATAACGTATGATTCTCAAAAAGTGATTGATTTTTTAAATAATTATAAAAATTAAAATCCTATAAACCAGTCAATATCATTTATTTGATAATATTCTTTTGGTAATTGATTTATTATTTTAATAATATCAGAATTTTCTTCGATAAATTGCTTTTTCGAAACTACAAATTTCCCTGTTTTTACTTCGTTTTCATTTTTTTGATAAGAAATGTATTCCAACGTATCAACTTGTTTGTTATTCCATTTGTATTTATACAATTCTGTTTCTCCAGAATGGCCATAACAAATACCACGGATAATTTTTTCAGTCGGAGAGAATGTCGGATTCATAAATTCAATGTTCTCTGAAAATAATTTTAGAGAATTGTCAAATAAATAAACTTTATTTAAATATCTCAAACAACATCCAGAAGGAGAATAATGTACGTTGATAAAATCTTTTATGCCATCTCCATTTACATCTTTGATATAATCTTGTTCATGACTCAAAGACCATTGTTTTTCTGAAAATCTTTTATTGAATTTCCCTTTGTCTTTAGAAAAAATAGTTATCGAAATATCAGAAGGATTAAATTGTTTGATGATTAAATGAGGTTCAGAATTTACAAAATGATAATCCAAATTTATTTCAACTCTAAAAGGAATACTATCAATCAATTCGTCATATTCTTCGAAATACTTATTTTTATCAAAATTTGCATTTGATTTCAATAAAGCTTTTTCTAATCCAATTTCAAAACGTTTTATTGAATTAATTGAATCTTGCTCAAAGGTTGTAACATTTTCTACGATTTCTATTTTTTTATTAAAATTATGATCTTTGATTATATCACAAGATTGAAAAAATAATGCAATAAAAATCAAAAGGAGGTATTCAATTTTTAATATCAAACTATTCATCAATTTTCTCTTTAAAAATATTATTGTTTGTTGAATATAAATCTGGAACCCACTTATAATCGCCATCAACGAGTTGATTTTTATCATTAAGTTTAGCTGTTTTCGGATCCGCTCCAACTAAGATTTCGTCATAATAGTAAACATGATTTTTATCTTTTGAGAACTCTGTTGGTGATTTTGAATTTGGATAAGTAAAGAATTCGAAAGTATCAAAATCAACTTCATCCATCAAATCACCATTACAATAAACCTGATTATCAACAATTATAAAAGCAAAATACGAATTGAAAAATTGAATTTTAGAATCCTTTTTTATTGGAATACGCTTCAAGTTTAGATTTTCAGTAATTGTATAAATGTAATTATTAGTTTGTAATTTTTGAACTGTATCGATTAACTTTTGATTTAAGATATCTGGTTCTTTGAATGAATCAAAAGATTTGTCTCTCTTAAAATAATAAATATGATCAGAATCGGCATAAAAATTTTCATTTAAAGCTGTAAACGTATTTACATCAACCTTAATGGGTTCATTATTTAAGTAAAAATGATTTTTATCTTTATACCAAACTTTGGTTGATTTCGGAAAAATAACTTTTTGATACGTTTTTGCATCAATATTTTCGATTTTAATATTTGGATTACTATATTGGTAAACGTAATTTTTATCTTTTGCTATTCCCGTTGAAGAATTTCCACTCACTTCAAAAGTAGCATAATCAATATTCTCAATTTTATTTCCTTTGTAATAAAAGTTATTTTTATCTTTTGCGTATCCGTACGGTTCTAAAGCAGTGAATGATTCTACGTCAGCATTTTCAACATCCATATATTTATTTTCTAATGGATTTACTGGCCAACTCACAGTTGAACTTTTGTACCGATATATTATTTTACCATTATCTAAGAAATAATTATTTCCTAATTCTTGTTTCGGGGAGCAAGAAATTACTGAAATCAATATAGTTAAAAGCATTATTTTATGAATTATCTTTTTCATAATTTAGTTATTGTATAAAATTTAAACTACCATTTCCAATTTAATAATGAATTAAATTCTATTTCATAAGATTTTAATTTTGTTCTTAATACGTCAACATTTTCAATTTCTGATTTTGGAATTATTAATGTTAGTGCGTTAGATAATTTTATAAAAAAGTACAATTCCGTTTCATCTATTTTTTCTATTTCAGAAACATTCAAACGAGATTCGCCCATTTTACTTTTTGAATAAATAGATTCTTTTTCGAATTCTAAAATCGTTTTTTGATCTCCGATATTTTTATAATTCTCTTCGCAAAACTTAATTAAATTTTTTTTCAATTTTCGTTTATATAAAGGCGGAAATATAAATATTGAAAGTATTGCAACGACTATAAAATAAACAGTACTAAACATATTTACTTTAATATAACAAAATATTGCAGCTATCATAAAGAAGGCAAAAAGCATTATTGTACTTCTTAATTTGATTTTTTTTACTTGCTTTGATTGCGATGTAAAAAATAATTGAAACGCTAAAAAATCTTGTTTTGTAATCTGATATTCTATTTTCATTTTAAGTTGGTTTTTATATAATTTAAATATAATTAAAAAAAATGACTATTGATTTATGATTCTCAAAATATTGAAATTAAATAGAATAGGTAGGTTTTAGACAATTACCTTGGTTTTGAAAATAATTAGAATTCAAAAAAAATCATAAAAAAATATTTTTTTGGCACAGTTAATGAAACTATCTTTACAACAACAATATAAAAAATTATAGACATGAAAAAAATTATATTATTATTTACAGCGATTGTCGGATTAGCTTCTTTACAAAGTTGCGAAGTTAATGACGTTAGAGAAAACCAAATTTTCGAAGCAGAAGTTTTTGAATTCCCAGCTTCTTTTAACAATAATGATTTTTCGGTAGTCGGTCGTTTTTCTAGAGATATTTTATCTTCTGACCACATTTTAATTTACCGATTATATGGTAAAGATAATGGAGCTGATGTGTGGCGTTTAATTCCTCAAACGGTTTATTTTAATAATGGGGATGAATTTGATTATAATTATGACTTTACTAAAAGAGATTTTAGAATTTTTTTGGAAGCAAATTTCGATTTATATTCTTTAAGTAATGAACATAAGAGCACTTATCTTTATAATCAAATATTTAGAATTGTTGTGGTTCCAGGACGTTTACAATATAAAAGAGATTTTTCTGATTATGATGCTACCATTCGTAGTTTAGGTTTAGAAAACGCTCCAATAAAAAAATTATAGATAATTATCTATAAATCTATGCTAATGAAAAAGGACTTCAATTAATTTTGAAGTCCTTTTGTTTATTCTACAATTCAAGAATTTGTTTAGCATCTTGAATGATTTCTGCATTTGAGGTTGTATTTGTATTAATTCCTTTGCTGTGATTTCCGTATGGTTGATATGTATCTGGTTGCGTAACCGAAAACAATCCTAATGTTGGAACTCCAGAAGCAGTTGCCAAATGCATGATTCCGCTATCAGCACCAATAAAAACATCACAATTAGCAAAGAATCCACAAATTTCTCTAACATCTTTACTATAATAATGAGGAATTGAAAAATCTAATTGTGAAACATTTTCTACAGGTAAAACTTCAATAATATTATAATCTGGTAAAGTAGTTTTTAAGTCGTTATAAAAAGTTGACCACCATTCTTTTGAATAACATTTTGCTCCAGTTGCAAACGTAAATAAAGCGATGGTTTTTGCATCCTTTTCTTTTAGTTTTGCTAAATCAATTTTTCCTTTTGCAATTTCTTCTTTCGAAAGCATCATTTTCAATGGAGGAACCGTTGATAAGTTTGGTTCAAGCCCCAAATGAGAAATACTTTCTCTGAAACTATAAACTGGAAATTTCGCAATATGATTTAAATTTTCAAATTTATGAGTGAATTCAGATTCATCTAATCCAAAAAATTTATATTTCGAATTGGCTAATTTAGTTGATAATCTACCTGATGATGAGTTTTTTGCAACATTGATTACAATATCATAATTGTATTTTTTTAAGCGAAACCAACCTCCGATATATTTCCCTAACTCTTTAAAATGTTTTTTAGGAAGATTGATTTTTTGGTCAACTTGGGTGTAATTTTCAAATAAAATATTCCCAACGCCTCCTTTCAAAAACAAATCGATTTTTGCATTCGGAAAAGTCGCCGTAAGCTCTTGAATTAATGGCGTAATCAATAACTGATTTCCCAAACGGTGATTTGGTCGAGTTATCAAAATACGTTTTACTTCTTCTTTATTTATCTGTTCTCCGTTTGTTATTAATTTAGATTCTCCAATATTTTTTGTGATTCCTTTCATTAAACCACGGCGAAAAATATTTACCTTTTTAAGTAAACTCATAATTGTATAAATAAGTGAAATAATATATTGCAAATATAGCCATTACTTAGAAAATGTTTATCAATTTTAATTAAATGAGAAATATATTTTTCAATTAAATATCAATGAAGTAAATTTGCATACTTTTCTAGGAAATGGTGTTCTTCCTGATTTAAACCGCTTTTAAAAGCTGATGACGCCTGATTTTTTAAATATTTTTGAAACGATTTTATGATGCTTAATTTTTTTAAGTCAGGATTCTATAGTAACTTAAAATGGGTTTTACTTCTAAGTGTTTTGGCTCTTGTGGTTGAACTTTCTGTTCATTTCTTTCTGTTTTCTTTGGATGCTGTAACTGATATCAGAACAAAAAATGAATATTTAGTTTATTTTCTACCGTTTGCTGGTTTGTTTATAGGTTATGTTTATCATCTTTTGGGAAAATCAAGTGAAGGAGGAAACAATCTTTTAATTGATGCTTATTATAGTTCTATTAAGCGAATTCCTTTGATTTCGACGCCTTTGGTTTATTTTGGAACAATTGCTACGCATCTTTTTGGTGGTTCCGCGGGTAGAGAAGGAGCAGGTTTGCAAATTGCTGGTGGTTATGTTGATTTTCTAATTCGTATGTTTAAATTTTCGGATAAAGAACGTCATATTTTAGTGAAAGTCGCCGTAGCTGGTGGTTTTAGTGCTGTTTTTGGAACGCCATTTACTGCTGTTTTTTTCGCCTTTGAATTTTTTAATATCGGAAAACCTAATTTCAAAGGAGCTTTAAGTGTGATTTATGTCGCTTTTTTGGTTGAGTTTTTCTCTTCTTTATTAGGTTTAGAACATACATTTTATGATGTAAAACAGATTCCAACATTTGAATATATTTACATTTTCTATCTAATTGTTGCAGGTTTAATTTTTGGATTAAGTGCTCGTTTCTTTAATTTTTCACTGACCAATATTCATAAATATTTCGCAAGATACATTCCGCATTTACCTTACCGATTATTTGTTGGTGGACTGCTAGTTTTGATTTTAACTTTAGTTTTGAATACCCATATTTATTTAGGAATTGGTATTAATACTATTTTGAATGCTTTTGACCAAGCTCAAGGTTTTGAAGTTTTTTTGTTTAAAATTATTTTTACGTCAATTACTTTAGGAAGTGGTTTTAAAGGTGGAGAAGTTACTCCTTTGTTTTTTGTAGGAGCTACTTTAGGAAGTTTTGTATCCACTTTTTTGCCGTTACCAATCGGAATTTTAGCTGCTTTAGGATTTGTAAGTGTTTTCTCTGGCGCTGCAAATACACCAATTGCTTGTTTGATTTTAGCAGTTGAATTGTTTGGTTTTGAGATTTTACCTTATGCATTGATTACTTGTATCGTAGCTTATTTTACTTCAGGTTACACAAGTATTTTTAATAAGCAAAAAGTTACTAACTTTAAGCTATTCAAAAGACCTGAATTTTTAGGTAAACGAATCAGTGAATTGTAACCTTTAATTATTTAAAACAATGACTTTAAATCAGCAACCCGAACTTAAAGAAGCGATATTAAATCAATCTGAGAAAGAAAAAGATAAACTTTTGGTTCGTTTGATAAATAAGGATAAAAAGTTAATGGAGCAATTACATTTCAATCTTCTTGAGAATGAAGATGATTTAATTGAGCGCATTCAAAATGTAAAAGCTGAATTAGAAAAAGTTTTTGAACGAACAGAAAAAGGGATTTCTAAAAAAACGCTATATTATAAACACAAAGAATTAACTGGGTATTTAAAAGCAGCGAGCGGTTTGGTGAATGAACATGCTTCAATTACCAAAAATAAAGAAAGCGAACTTGATTTACGGTTATTAATTTTAGAAGAAACTTTTGATACCTTCTATAATTTGTATCAAGAAAATAATCTTGGTTATAAAGCTGATTTGCATTTTATTTATCAAGCAACTCGAATTAAAGCTGTTGTTACTTTGTACGACAAACTTCATGAAGATTTACAATTTGAATATCGTGAACGATTATCGAAAGTTATGAAATTCGTTCATACTTCAATTTTGAGTGATTATTTAGTTCAATTAAATATCAATTATTTAAATTATATCGAAGATTAAAAAAAGCAAACCTTTTGAGTTTGCTTAATATATTAAAAACCTTGAAGGTTTATTTCTTCTGAAGATTGTAATGCAATTCTAATTTTTGCTTTCTTTTGGATTATTTTAAAATGATGTTCATCCTCTGGAGTAATCAAACTAATAGCTTTTCCAATCGCATTTGCACGACCAGTTCTACCAATTCTGTGAACATAATCAAGTGGTGAACGAGGTAATTCGTAATTGATTACAATTGGTAAATCATCAATATGAATTCCACGAGCAATTAAATCAGTTGCAATTAAAACATCAATTGCTCCGGTCTTAAAATCATCTAAAGCATTGTATCTTGAACCTTGAGATTTTTTCCCATGCATTGAAGCTGCTTTAATTCCGTTTTTGTTTAATTTTTCAGTTAAATTATCTGCCGTTCTTGATGATGATACAAAAACTAAAACCTGTTTGAAATCATTAGATTTTATTAAGTAACGTAAAAAAGGACCTTTTCTTTCTAAAGTAACTGCAAAAGCACTTTGTTCAATCTGAACCTCAGTTTGTTCGTTTGCTGGAGTTTCAATTTCAATAATAATTGGCTCAATCACTAAACGCGATTTCATTTCTTGAACCTTATCATTCAATGTAGCTGAAAATAATAAATTCTGACGCTTTTTAGGAAGCAAAGCAATGATTTTATTCATTTCTTCATCAAATCCCATTTGAAACATTTTGTCAGCTTCGTCAACTGCAAAAATCGAAACTTCTTCTAAACTTAATGCGTTATGTTCAATCAAATCAATCAAACGACCTGGAGTTGCAATCAAAACTTCAACACCAATCATTCCTTTCATTTGCGGATTGATAGAAATTCCACCATAAACTGCCATCGTTTTAATTGAACGACTTAATTGCTGATTAAAATCAACAAAAACATTCTGAATTTGAATCGCTAATTCACGAGTTGGTACTAATATTAAAGCAGAAATATTTCTGTTTCGAACTGAAGTTGATTTTTGTAATTTTTCTAAAATCGGTAAAACAAAACTTGCTGTTTTTCCTGATCCGGTTTTTGCAATTCCCATTACATCTTTTCCTGAAAGAATAGCTGGAATTGCTTGTTCTTGAATTGGAAAAGGTTTTTGGTAACCTAGTTTTTCGATGTTTTTAATAAGATTTGCTGTTAAGCCAAGATCGTGAAATGATTGCATTTATGAAAATTAAATTATTGAAATGCAAAGTTAACTAAATTTGACTGACTTTATGAAAAAAAGCAACCGATTACGATTGCTTTTAGTTTTATTTTTAGAAAGTTACTTCATTCGGATTTAATCCTGTAAAACCTGTTGAAGGCATTTTTAAAATCGTATTTAAATCTTCATCAGAAATTTCAAATTCAGGAAGGTGTAAATTGTTTTTAATGTTTATTGGTGTTTCTGATTTAGGCAAAGGTAAAATTCCTTGTTGCAAAGCAAATTGAATACAAAGTTGAGCAACATTTACATTGTGTTTTTTAGCAATTGATTTCAATAAATCATTATCTAAAATTTTACCTTGACCAATTGGACTCCAAGCTTCAAGCAAAATATCGTTTTGTTTACAAAATGCAACAACTTCTGGTTGAGTATGACCAGGATGAAATTCAATCTGATTAATCATTGGTTTAATTTCACAAGTTTCTAATAATGCTTCTAAATGATTTACCATAAAATTGCAAACACCAATCGCTTTAACCTTTCCGTCTTTGTACAATTTTTCTAAAGCTTTCCATGTTTGTGAATTAATTTCTTTCCAATTTTCAAATTGTACTTCATTTGCTGGCCAATGAATCAAATACAAATCGATATAATCAAGTTGTAAATTTTGTAAAGATGTTTCGAATGCTTTTAAAGTTTGTTCAAATCCGCGGTCTGTGTTCCAAACTTTGGTAGTGATAAAAAGTTCTTCTCTTCTAATTGGAGCTTGTTTTATAGCTTGGCCAATTCCTTTTTCATTATGATAAAAGAAAGCGGTATCGATATGTCTGTAACCTTCGTCAATTGCATTTAATACAGCATTTATAACCTTTTCTCCATCTTCAATTTGCCAAGTTCCAAACCCAATTGCCGGTATTTCGATTGCATTACTTAATTTGAATGTTTTCATTTTAAAATTTTTCTTTAAAATTACATAAACATTTTTTGTTTTTGACTTCCTTATGATTTTTTTAAAGTTTCGTTTTATTTAAAAAAGAAAAATGCTTTTAATAAATTAATATTAAAAGCATTTTTATATAAATTGTAAGTAAAGCTTAGATTATTTACTTTTCTTTTTGGCGTCACGTTTTCTTTCAACACCACGGTTTCTAGAAGCGGTTTTACGCGGTTTTGTTTTACTAGGTCCGCCTAAATTTACTTTTTTGTTCTTGTCTTTCTTTTCGTGAAAAGAAGCTCCTTTTTCTGGATCTATTTTTTTCTTTTTGAAAACAATAGTTTGTTTATCTTTTTCGAATTCTAGTTTTTGAACTTCAATTTCTACATCTTCTGGAATAGGAAGAATTTCGATTTCGTGGTTCATTAACATTTCTGTTTCAACTTGCTTTTCTTCTTCTTTTGGATCAATAAAACTTATAGCAATTCCGTCTTTGTCTTGACGACCAGTACGGCCAATTCTGTGAATATATTGCTCAGGAATTTCTGAAAACTGTAAGTTGATTACGTGTGTAATGTCAGAAATATCTAAACCACGTGCCATAATATCTGTGGTAACAAGTCCTCTAATTTCACCATCTTGAAACGAAGCCATTGTATTTAAACGATAATTCTGAGTTTTATTTGAATGGATTACTCCAAATTGTTCTGGAAATTCAGTTTCTAAAGCATCCAATACATAATCTGCAATTCGTTTATTATTAACGAAAATCAAAATACGACTCATATCTTCATTACGATGTAATAAATCTTTTAAGATATTTAGTTTCGTAAGAAAATTTGGAACGTGATAACCGTATTGTTTGATTTTTTCTAATGGAGTTCCTGAAGGTGCCAATGAAACTTCTTCGGGAAATTCGAAATATTCATCTAACAAATCATCAACCTCTTCTGTCATTGTTGCAGAAAATAAGATGTTTTGTTTTTTGGTTTTCATCATTGATAAAATCGTAGTAATCTGAACTCGGAATCCTAAGTTTAAGATTTCATCAAATTCGTCAATAACCAATTTTTGAACTTCATCAAAACGTAAAACATTATCTAAAGCCAAATCCATTACTCGACCTGGAGTTCCTACTAAAATATCAACTCCTTCAGCTAAATTTTTACGTTGCGTATTGATGTTTACGCCACCATAAATCCCTAAAGTACGGATAGACATATATTTGGTAAGTTTTTCAACTTCTTCTGCTACTTGAACAACAAGTTCACGAGTTGGGACCAAAATAACTAAACGTGGATTTTCTGTGTTAGCAAATTTCCATTGTTTTAGGATAGGAAGTAAATAAGCGTAAGTTTTACCTGTTCCTGTTTGAGCGATTCCCATAACATCTCTACCAGATAAAATTACATTGAATGATTTTTCTTGGATAGGAGTTGGGGTAGTAATTCCTAATTCGTTTAAAGCTTTATCTAAAGATTTAGGTAAATTAAATTGCTCAAATGTTGTCATAAAATAAATTTTGTGCAAAGATACATTTATTTTACGGCAATAAAAGGTAAAAATTTGTTATATGATTTTTTTAATCACACGAAGTTTATGAGTATGACGTCCTGAATCTATATTCAGAATTCCCAAGTGGTCTAATCTGTCAATACGAACTTTTCCGCTTGCGTGAATGATGTAGTTGTCTTCCATAATAATTCCAACGTGCGTGATATTTCCTTCATCATTATCAAAAAAGGCTAAATCACCAACTTCACTTTCTTCAATGAAACTCAAAGCTTCGCCAATTGTAGCTTGTTGCGATGCGTCTCGAGGAATATTATGTCCGTTTAAACGATAAACCATTTGAGTAAAACCAGAACAATCAATTCCAAAAGGTGTTTTTCCACCCCATAAATACGGAGCGTTCAAATACATAAAAGCTGTTTGAAGAATGTTGCTTTTTGGTTGAATTCCAGTAACTAAATTTCCGTCAAAAATATAATTCTGTGTGTTTATCTTTTTATTTGTAAGAAAAGTAAGATTGCTACCTAAAGAAATAGGAAGTAAAAAATGATTGTCATTAGTAATATATTCAATCAAATCACCATTGAAGAATTGATTCGAATTTTCTAAAAAATCAAATTCCTCTTCGCTAATATTCATAAATTGTTTGTTATCAATCCAACCTTGATAATTATCAGAAGCCAATTCAATTTTTGACCATTTTTTATTTTGTTCGATAATTTTAAAATGTTCTCCAAACAGAACTTGAGAAACCATTTCGCTTCTATCCGAAGGTTCAATTCTTAAAGGAACAATAGCAAGATTACAGATTGCAAACATTTATTTATGAATTTTAAGTAAAAATGAGTCTTATCATAAAATAAGACCCATTTTAAGAATATTTTATTTTAGTTACGCTTTTTCAATTACAATTGCAGAAGCACCACCACCACCATTACAAATAGCAGCAGCACCGTATTTTGCATTGTTTTGCTCTAAAACATTGATTAAAGTAACAACGATTCTTGCTCCAGAACATCCAAGTGGATGGCCTAAAGAAACTGCACCTCCATTAACGTTTACTTTATTTCCGTCGATGTTTAAGATTTTGCAGTTTGCTAATCCTACTACAGAAAATGCTTCATTAAATTCGAAGAAATCAACTTCACTTAAAGAAATTCCAGCTTTGTCTAAAGCTTTAGGTAATGCTTTAGCAGGAGCGGTTGTAAATTTAACTGGTTCTTGAGCAGCATCAGCATATCCTTTGATATAAGCTAATGGTTTTAAACCTAATTCTAAAGCTTTTTCTTCGCTCATTAAAACTACAGCAGCAGCACCATCATTGATAGTAGAAGCGTTCGCGGCAGTAACAGTTCCTTCTTTAGTGAATACTGCATTTAAAGCAGGGATTTTATCTAACTTAACATTTGTGTATTCTTCGTCTTTAGTAACCATAATAGGATCACCTTTACGTTGAGGAACAGCTACAGGAACAATTTCGTTATTAAATTTCCCAGCTTCCCAAGCAGCAGCCGATTTTTTATATGAATCAATTGCAAAGTTATCTTGTTCTTCTCTTGTAATATTGTGTTCTGTTGCACATAAATCTGCAGCAACTCCCATTGCATTATTATCGTATGCGTCTGTTAAACCATCTTTTTGCATTCCGTCTAACATTGTCATTGGACCAAATTTAGAACCATTTCTTAAGTTAGCATAATGAGGAATTAAACTCATATTTTCCATACCACCAGCAACAACAATATTAGCATCTCCAGCCATAATAGCTTGGGCACCTTGCATAATTGCTTTCATACCAGAAGCACAAACTTTATTGATAGTCGTTGCAGCAACTTCGTTTGATAAGCCAGCAAATAAAGCAGCTTGTCTAGCAGGAGCTTGTCCAACTCCAGCCTGTACAACATTACCCATTAAAACTTCATCAACTAATTTTGGGTCTAAATTTATTTTATCTAATGCACCTTTAATTGCAGCAGCTCCTAATTTTGGAGCAGGAACTGAAGAAAGAGCTCCCATAAAACTTCCGATTGGAGTTCTAGCAGCCGATACAATTACAACTTTTTTACTCATAATTTATGTTATTTGTTTGTATTGCGAAAATAAGAAAAAACTCAGAACTATTAAATAAAATGATGGATTTATTATAAACCAAAGTAAATTCTTATCAACAATAAAAATATCTTGTTTAGTACATTGTTGATTTTAAGAATGTTTAAAAAAAAACACTAAAAAAAAGGTGTAAACACTTGCGAAGTTTAAAAAGACATCCTACATTTGCAACCGCTTATCAGATATAAAAAACATGTGATTAGTAGGAGAGGTGCCAGAGCGGTAATGGAGCAGATTGCTAATCTGTCGACCTTCACGGGTCGCCAGGGTTCGAGTCCCTGTCTCTCCGCAAAAAAAAGATAACCA
>NZ_RQVQ01000030.1:0-230 GCF_003865405.1 Paenimyroides tangerinum | reverse complement strand
CGCGCCTGCTTTGGGAGCAGGAGGTCGCAGGTTCGAATCCTGCCACCCCGACAAAATAGCTTAATGTTAGGTTAGGCCCAATAGCTCAGCTGGATAGAGCAACTGCCTTCTAAGCAGTAGGTCTCAGGTTCGAATCCTGATTGGGTCACAAAATTTATTTATTGAATTTAGGAGAGGTGCCAGAGCGGTAATGGAGCAGATTGCTAATCTGTCGACCTTTACGGGTCGCC
>NZ_RQVQ01000003.1 GCF_003865405.1 Paenimyroides tangerinum | reverse complement strand
GGGGAATCGAACCCCTGTTACCAGGATGAAAACCTGGCGTCCTAACCCCTAGACGAACGGACCTTATTACTTTTTATTTGCGGTTGCAAAAGTACAAAACTTTTTAAAACTCACAAATTTATTTTTTATTTTTTTTCAGTCTTTAAATGAACTTATTTACTGTTATGCGAGTGCAAATATCTTAATTAAATTTGAATTCACAAACCTTTTTAAAGCATTAACATAAAATATTTCTTAACCCAATTCATTACCAAAAACTTAGAATTTAAAAAAAATCGGCTTAGCATAAAAACTAAACCGATTTTGATAATATTCTTAGTATGCTTTAGCAAACAAAACCCTTCCTTCCGATGGTTTTCCAGTAAAAACACAACTTCCAGCTTCTTCTTTTCTATCTAAAGGAATACAACGAATCGTAGCTTTAGTCAAATCTTTGATTTTATCTTCCGTTTCAGCAGTTCCATCCCAATGTGCTAAAATAAAACCTCCTTTTGTTTCCAAAACTTCCTTAAACTCTTCGAATGTATCAACTTCAGTAATATGTTCATCTCTAAAAGCAAGAGATCTATCAAACATTTCTTTTTGAATCGTTTCAAGTAAATCTACAATAAACATTTCAATTCCTTCTTTAGAAACAATTTCTTTTGTTAATGTATCACGACGTGCAACTTCATAAGTTCCATTTTCTAAATCTTTAGGACCAATCGCTAAACGAACAGGCACACCTTTTAATTCATACTCATTAAACTTAAACCCAGGCTTTAAATTAGTTCTATCGTCAAATTTTACACTAATATTTAATTTAAGTAATTTCTTAACCAAATCATTTACTTGTTCAGAAATTTCTGCTAATTGTTCATCTGTTTTATGAATTGGAACAACCACAACTTGGATTGGAGCTAAATTTGGAGGAAGAACTAAACCGTTATCATCTGAATGCGTCATAACAAGCGCTCCCATCAAACGAGTTGAAACTCCCCAAGAAGTTCCCCAAACGTGCTCTAATTTACCTTCTTGATTCGCAAACTTCACATCAAATGCTTTAGCAAAATTTTGCCCTAAGAAGTGAGAAGTTCCAGCTTGTAAAGCTTTTCCATCTTGCATTAACGCCTCAATCGTGAATGTTTCATCAGCACCAGCAAAACGTTCTGTTTCTGTTTTTGCTCCTTTTATCACAGGAATAGCCATGAAATCTTGAACAAAATCAGTATAAACTTGATGCATTTGTTTTGCTTCCGCTAAAGCTTCCTCTTTTGTAGCATGAGCCGTATGCCCTTCTTGCCATAAAAATTCAGCAGTACGCAAAAATAAACGCGTACGCATTTCCCAACGAACAACATTAGCCCATTGATTTATTAACAAAGGCAAATCTCTATATGAATTCACCCATTTTTTATAAGTTGACCAAATAATAGCTTCAGAAGTAGGACGAACAATTAATTCTTCTTCTAATTTTGCATTTGGATCTACAATTAATTTCCCTTTATTATCTGGGTCATTTTTCAAACGATAATGCGTTACAATTGCACATTCTTTTGCAAAACCTTCCGCATTCTTTTCTTCAGCTTCAAACATACTTTTGGGCACAAAAAGCGGAAAATAGGCATTCTTATGTCCAGTTTCTTTGAACATTTTATCCAATTGGGCTTGCATTTTTTCCCAAATTGCATACCCGTACGGCTTAATAACCATACATCCTCTAACTCCTGAGTTTTCAGCTAAATCGGCCTTAACAACTAATTCGTTATACCATTTAGAATAATCCTCTGATCTTTTTGTGATGTTCTTGCTCATTTTTAATATTTTGGTATAAAATTTGTTTTTAAATTATTAACACAATAATTTCTACAAAACTAACTATTTTTGTAATGTTCAACAATAAAAAACTACATCTAATGAGAACATATTTTAAAAAACTCAATTTACCTACCTATTTAGGTCTTATGGTTACCATTGGATTAACCACTGTTTCGTGTACTTCATTAAATTCAAACTATTATGATACCGATGGAATTTATAACACTGGTAAAATAAAAGCTCCTGTTACACACAATGAAACAGCTTATTATGAAGAATATTTCGAAGAAAAGCAAAACAACTCATTCGAAACTTTTACAGACATTGACAGTTATTCTTCGTATGAAAATGGAAATTATCCTGGTTGGGGAGAAAACTATTCAAACACAAATATTTACATAAACTCAGGTTTCGGAAATCCATATTGGGGATGGAATAATTACTTCCCTGGATATGGCTGGAATATGGGATTCGGTTATAATAATTATTGGGGCTGGAATTACGGCTTTGGTTTTGGTGGTGGTTTTGGATGGAGCAACCCTTACTATGGAGGCGGATGGGGATATCCGTATTATGGCGGTGGATGGGGATATCCCTACTACGGCAATAATTACAGAAACATTTCTCGTACAAGTAACACCAGAACTATTTCATCTAATTACAGAAACACTAGCCCAACAAGAAGTAGTCGTGTTTCAATAGAAAATCCACGTACAAACGCAAATCGCATCAGTAATATTACAAATACAAGAGGCGAAGTTTCGAATGTAAGATCTTCAGATGTTAGAAACACGTCAACAAGAACAAACACAGTTAGACAAAACACGAGAGAAACAAATTACAACACACCAAGTAGAAATACAACAATTAATAGCTCACCATCAAGAACAAGTATGCCAGCTACAAGATCAGGTGGTTCAAGTATGGGAGGTAGTCGTTCAAGTTCAGGAGGAAGAAGATAAATTTATAGATTATGAAAAAATATATAATTTTTGCAGGAGCTTTATTAATCGCTCCACAAATTTGGTCACAAGAATTAGAACCAACGGATGCTATTCGATTTGGAAGTAATCAATTAAATGGTTCAGCAAGATACAACGCAATGAGCGGTGCTTTTGGAGCAATTGGTGGAGATGTTTCTGCTATTCAAGACAACGCCGCTGGTTCTGCCGTTTTTAATTATAATAATGTTTCATTTGGAGCTAATATTAGCAGTAGAAAAAATAACGCTTCGTTTTTAAATTATAATTCAACTGAAAAAAATACAGCTTTAGATTTTTCTCATTTCGGAGCAGTTTTCGTTGTTGATGGAAAAGAAGATAGCAAAATAAAGAACTACAATTTTGGTTTAATTATCAACAACCAAGCTACTTACGATAACAATTATCGAATCCAAGGAATAAACAACCAATCCATTGGAAATTACTTTTTGCAACACGCAAACTTTGGCGACAACGGATCCCCTGTTCCTTTAGACTTAGTCCAAACCATGCAAGGTGAAACTATTGGAGATTTATACGATTTTTTAAATTCTCAGCCAAACGGATTTCAAGCACAACAAGCAATGATGGGTTATCAAGGCTACATTTTAAACGATGAGCCAAACGGTAGTTATTCATTAAATGTTGCTCCAGGAAAATATTATCAAGAAACCCTAATGAATACTTCAGGATTCAATAGTAAATTAACTGGTAACTTTGGTTTAAACATCGATAACAAATATTATTTAGGAGCGAATTTAAACGTGAGCTTCATCGATTTCAATAAATCAATTTCAACGTTTGAAGAAAACACAGCTCCTGTTACAAATGGTGTTGGAACCATTTTATTTGACAACAATATTTACACTTACGGAAGCGGATTCTCATTCAATATTGGTGGTATTGCAAAATTAACAGAAAGTACTCGAGTTGGTTTAAGCTACGAATCTCCAACTTGGTATGGATTGAATGATGAGAGCCAACAACGTTTACAAACTTATAGTTACGACAATGGAGTTCGTAGTATGCATGACGTAAATCCCAACTTAGTTACTTTATTTGACAGATATCGAATTAAAACACCTTCTACATTTGGAGCAAGTTTTGCATATATTTTCGGTAAATCTGGTATAATTAGTGTTGATTATAAAATAAAAGATTTCAGCACAACCAAATACTCAAGTGATACTTCAAACTTTAGCGATTTAAATAATTATTACAGTAATAATTTAAAATCTAGTTCTGAAGTTAGAATCGGTGGAGAATATAGAATCAGTCAAGTTAGCTTAAGAGCTGGATATCGATATGTTCAAAGTCCATACAAACAAACAAATATCATTGGAGATGTTAACTCAGTTTCTGGTGGTATTGGATATAGTTTTGGAGCAGCTCGCTTAGATTTTGGTTACAGCTATACACATCAACCAATGAGCATGAATGTGATAAGCTCTGGTCTTGATGATTATGCAACTGTTAAAACAAAACATAATAATTTTTCTTTAACTTACTCATTCAGCTTTTAGAAAAAATAGTACTATTAAATCCTTTCTTTATTTTTAGAAAGGATTTTTTTTATTGTAATTTTGCATAAAAATTTGTTGTATGAAACTAATTAAGATTGCGTTTGCTACGCTAACATTATTAACCACTTATCAAAACTCAGCACAAGAAACATTACCAAAATACACAGCATCTAATAAAGGTAAATTTTATGTTTATTGGGGAGGAAATAGAAGTTATTATTCAGGGTCTGATATACGTTTCAAAGGTTCAGATTATGATTTCACCTTACATAATGCAACCGCTCACGACAAACCAAAAGGCTGGCACATTGATTACATCAATCCTACGAAATTAACAATTCCTCAAACAAATGCAAGAATTGGTTATTTTATTTCTGATCATTATAATGTATCATTAGGTTTAGACCATATGAAATATGTAACCACGCAATTTCAAGAAGTAAGTTATGACGGATATTACCCAAATCAAGGTTCGTACGGAGAAAGTTTACCAAATGGAGATGTTTTATTGACTAAAGAATTTTTAACTTTTGAACATACCGATGGTTTAAATTTTATAAACGCTGAAATAAACCGTGTAGATGATATTTCAAAATTGGTTCAAATCAGAGATACAGACAAAATTCAATTAAACACAACGGTAGGAGTTGGTGCTGGAGTTTTATATCCAAAAACGAATGCACAAATGTTCGGAAGACAACGCTATGACGATTTTAAAGTTTCTGGTTTTGGATTTTCTGCAAAAACAGGATTAAACTTAACTTTCTTTAAACATTATTTCATTCAATACGAGGCGAAAATTGGATATATTGATATTACAAATGCACGCATATCACAAAATACAACAGATAAAGCTATGCATCATTTTACTTTTTTTGAAAGTATAATTGCAGTCGGAGGAATTTTCAGATTATAATCAGAAACAAAACTTTAGCTTAATCCATAAATAATCAGTAATTTTGCATTCCAATTTTTTTTAGAAATGAGAACTAAATCTGTAAAGAAAAATAAAATCAATGTAATTACACTAGGGTGTTCTAAAAACGTTTACGATAGTGAAGTTTTAATGGGACAATTAAAAGCTAGTGGAAAAGACGTAACACACGAAGCAGTTAAAGACGAAGGAAATATCATCGTTATCAACACTTGTGGTTTTATAAACAACGCAAAAGCTGAATCGGTAAATACAATTTTAGAATACGTTGAGAAAAAAGAGCAAGGTTTGGTTGACAAAATTTTTGTTACCGGATGTTTATCTGAAAGATATAAACCAGATTTAGAAGCTGAGATTCCGAATGTTGACCAATATTTCGGAACTACAGACCTACCTCTTCTACTAAAAGCTTTAGGAGCAGATTACAAACACGAATTATTAGGAGAACGTTTAACTACAACTCCTAAAAATTATGCATATTTAAAAATCGCAGAAGGTTGTGACAGACCATGTTCGTTTTGTGCAATCCCACTTATGCGTGGAAAACACGTTTCTCAACCTATCGAAAAATTGGTTAAAGAAGCTGAAGGTTTAGCAAAAGACGGAGTAAAAGAATTGATTTTAATAGCTCAAGATTTAACTTACTACGGTTTAGATTTATACAAAAAACGTAATCTTGCTGAATTATTAGAAAACTTAGTTAAGATTGAAGGTATCGAATGGATTCGTTTACATTATGCTTTCCCAACTGGTTTTCCGATGGACGTTTTAGAACTAATGCGTAACGAACCTAAAATCTGTAACTATTTAGATATTCCATTACAACACATTTCTGATAATATTCTAAAATCAATGCGTCGCGGAACAACACAAGAAAAAACGACTAAATTATTAAAAGAGTTCAGAGAAACCGTTCCTGGGATGACCATCAGAACAACTTTAATCGTTGGATATCCAGGCGAAACTGAAGAGGATTTTAAAATCTTAAAAGATTGGGTTCAAGAAATGAAATTTGAACGTTTGGGATGTTTCCCGTATTCTCACGAAGAAAACACACATGCTTATTTACTAGAAGACGATGTTCCAGACGAAGTAAAACAGCAACGTGTTGAAGAAATAATGGAACTTCAATCACAGATTTCTTGGGATTTAAATCAAGAAAAAGTTGGACAAACATTCAAATGTATTATCGATAGAAAAGAAGGAAACCACTTTATTGGAAGAACTGAATTTGACAGTCCGGATGTGGATAACGAAGTTTTAATTGATGCAACAAAACACTACTTAAAAGTTGGTGAATTTGCAGATATTAAAATTGACGAAGCTACAGAATTTGACCTTTACGGAACTCCTGTTTCAAAATAAAATCACAAACCGAAAGTTCATTCTTTCGGTTTTTTTATGAAAATCTAATGGCAAGTATCATCTTATTATTCTTGTGTCTAATCATTGGAATTTTACTTCAAAAAGTAAAAACATTTCCAAAAAACACATCTGTTGTTTTAAATCAATATATCATGTTTATTGCTTTACCAGCAATGGCTCTTCATTATTTACCAAAAATAAAATTAGGTTTTGATTTACTACTTCCCGCTTCTATCGCTTGGATATCATTTGGATTTGCATTTATTCTATTTAATATTTTAGGAAAAATATTTGGTTGGTCGAAAAAATTAATTGGCTGTTTAATTTTAACAGCAGGACTTGGAAACACATCCTTTGTAGGTATTCCAATAATTCAAGCTCTATTTGGTGATGAAGGATTAAATACTTTAATCATCGTTGATTTACCTGGAACTTTTGTTGTATTTTCTACATTAGGGATTTTGACTGCAACATTATATTCAAATCAAAAAAAATCAAACGAAAGTTCATTTCTAAAAAAGATGCTTACATTTCCTCCGTTAATTGCATTTCTTGTGGGAATTAGTTTAGCTATTTTAAAGGTAGATTTTCCAGAATCACTATCAACTGCTTTTAAACAATTAGCAGTTACCATATCGCCAATTGCTTTGATTTCAGTGGGTTTCCAACTTAAATTCAAAACATACAGCAAGCATTTTAAATTTCTTGCCTTAGGATTATTCTTTCAATTAATATTATTTCCAGCAATCATTTTCGGATTAATTTACGGCATCCTAGGACAAAATGATTTAATAGCAAAAGTTTGTATCATTGAAGCAGCAATGGCACCAATGATTACTGGAGCAATATTGGCAAATTCAAACGGATTAAAACCCGAATTAAGCAACATGATGGTTGGTTATGGAATCCCAATTTCCTTTGTTACTATTGGAATTTGGTATTTTATTATTGAGAATGTGATGATCTAAATTACTTTTTTATAAATTTTGCTGTATATTTTTGATTGTTTTTATCGTACAATTTTAAAATATAATTTCCTTGACTTAAGTTTTGAGTTACAATATGTTGTTGGAAGTCATTTGTTGCAACTTTTTTTCCTAATGCATCATAAATTTCATATCTAACAAAATCGTTTGTACTTGTTACATATAAAAAATCCGTAGCGGGATTTGGAAAAATAACAACTTTATCAAATACGAAATCTGAATTGTTCAATAGACAATTTGTTTCAGAAAAAACATCCCCATTAAAAGACCAATTCTTTTCATTGATTAATACATTTCTAGGCTGAACAGTATTTGACGCATATTGTAAACCTTCAACTCCAATTGCTTTATTCATAGGAATTGAAGAATTATTTGCCCAACCATTTAAAGTTTCGTAATAATTACTACAATCCATCCCCGAATCAGATAAAAAAGAAAAAAGCAATACATTTTTACCTAAATTCCATTCTCCTAAAGATTGATTAAAAGAAGTTGCTCCATTAAACATACTTACCATATTAATTCCTTGAGTGACATTCCAAAAATTCAAAGGTTGATTAAAATCATCTGCCCATAAAAACATTTCATTGAAATTATTGACATTACCCACATTCCAGTTATTTAAAGGCTGATTGAATAAAGGTGCATTTGAAAACATATTTTCCATTGATAAAACGTTATCTACTTGCCAATCATTCAAAGGCTGATTAAATGAATTACAATGTAAAAACATAGCTGTCATGTCAGTTATATTTAAAACATCCCAATTATTTATAGAAGGATTATAAACTAAATTTTCACATGACAAAAACATTCCAAAACAATCCGTTACATTAGTCAAATCTGGTGTATCAAGAGCAGTTACATCAAGAAAAACACAATTATTAAAAGCCATATAAAAGCTAGTCCATTTTAAATTACCCCATTGCTCAATTCGATATATTTTTTTTTGTTGATAAGACATATCAGGAGAAGTTAAAGATGGTATTTCGTTTATAAAATCAGAATTTTCGTTTGCCCAACGAATCAAATTTCCGTCGGGAGAAGTCACTTTAATACGATAAAAACCTGGTTCTGGAAAAGAAATCAAATATTTATCTGTTTCTTGTTCAACTAAAATTGATTCTGAATAAGAGGTCAGTGGCACCAATGAAATCGAATCTACTTTTTGATATTCAACTTCATAAGGTAAGGTATTTTCTCTTAAAGGCAAAATAAATTGACTTGAAGTTGTTGACGAAAACTGTGGTAAAATAGACACATTCGGATTCGTATTTACAACGATAATAAATTCGTTTTGCGCACTAACTCCAAAAGAAAAGAGAAAAAACACAATCAAAAAAAACATTTTCATAGACTACGGTTTTCTCAAATATAAAAAAAACTCTATAAAAATATAGAGTTTTTACATAAAATATTTCATTATAACACTTTGCAATTCAGCCTGATTGTTATCAATCTCTTGTTCTAAAGTATTATCAATTTCTGAAGTTTTTTGTAATAATTTTATTCCTAAAGGAGATTTATAAAATTCAATCAATTTTAAAATTTCATCTTGCGAAAAAGCTGCTGCATATTGCTCAACTTCTTTGTTAATCAGTTTATCAATATAAATTTGTACATCTTTTTTGAAATTCGCTTGACTTTCTTTTGGTAACTGATCAGAAAACTGATCTACAATCAATTCATATTTAGAAGTAACTCCACTGACTTCTAAAAGATTTTTTACATCTTTTTTATTTGCTTGTGCATGCGAAACAAATAAATTCCCAAGTAAAACAAAAACTAAAATCGTCTTTTTCATATTATTTTTTTAACAAAAATAATACTATTTTAGGGAATATTCAGAAATTTATGCGTTTGTAATGAAATTCTCCACTTTGGATTATTTTTTACATATTCAATAATAAACGGTAACATTTCTTCACTTTTACTCCATTCTGGTTGTAAAAACAAAACTGCTTTATCATTAACATTTGCAGCTTGTTCTTCTGCAAATTTAAAATCATTATGATTATAAATAACAACTTTTAATTCGTGAGCAGCATCATAAACACTTTGAGTTGGTAATTTTGTTTTTTTAGGAGATAAGCAAATCCAATCCCAAATTCCAGACAATTCGTAAGCACCAGAAGTTTCCATATTGGTTTGAATACCTTCAGATTTCAAAGCAGATGTTAATTTATCTAAATTCCACATCAAAGGTTCACCTCCAGTAATTACGGCTAAATTACCATTTTGCTTAGCATTAGAAACAATAGTTTCCACAGAAGTTAAAGGATGTAATTTTTCGTCCCAACTTTCTTTGACATCACACCAATGACAACCAACATCACAACCACCTAATCGAATAAAATAAGCAGCTGTACCTGTATAATTTCCTTCGCCTTGAATTGTATAAAACTCTTCCATTAAAGGCAATTGTAATCCGTCTTGTAAATTATTTTTTGTTTCTAAGTTTTGCATTCTAAATTAATTAGGATGCAAAGATACTACCAAAAAGTCAATTACTAAAACGAAAAAAGGCCAACCTAAGCTGACCTTTAAAATTATTTTTTATTTAATTTCTTTAATGCATTTAAAGAATACTCATGACTAGAATCGAATTCTAAAACTTTATTAAATGCCTGAGCAGCCTTAGCTTTATCTTTATTCATATTTTGAACACCAATAAACATATAAGATTCAATTAATACATCTTTCATTTCAGTATCTTTTAACATCTTTTTATTAGTTAAAACTTCTGTGAATGCTTCGTAGTTTTTAACCATTTCAACTTTAGAAGCATCAGTATCAATAAAACGATATGCTCTTGCATTCATCAATAAAGCTTCGTGAGTAGTTGGAGAAACTCGAATCGCTTCATTAAATGCTTCTGTAGCTTTTTGTAATTGATTATCAAACATTGGCTTATCATTAGTCAAAAACAAACAATTTCCTTTATAATAAGTATCATAAACATAATTTGGACTTTGCTTATCTAAAGTTCCTAAATCAAACAAATAATAAGCTTGTTCGTAATTTCCTTTTTTAAACAACTCCAATGCATATGCATTCATTTCCTCAGCTATAGAAGAATCAACACTTATACCTTTTTTGACATTTGCCAACCCTTTCTCGTATCCATCTTTTTCGAATTTTCCGTCATTAGACTTAGATTGAGCAATTTCTGACAAACCTAAATATAAATAATCAACTCCTTTGAAACTTTCTTTATTTTCAACAACGTCGAAATATTTATTAATAAAAGTAATTGCATCTTCATTATTTCCGCTTTCATAAGCTGCAATAGCAGCATATTTATAAATTGGGAAATTTTCTCCTCTAGACTTCCAACGCGCTTTTGAAAATTCATTCAACGCATTGAAATCTTTAATCTTTACTAAAAAATCTGCATAATTATTATCTGAATCTACAGATTCGCCAATCAATTGATGGTATTTAGAATAAGCTGCAGCAGCATTTGCTATCTTATTAGAATCTTTTTCTTCTTTATTCCATAAATAATTTGCGAATGCAAGCTCCTTATAAGCAGGTTCAAAATCAGGATAATCTTTAACGACATCATTCAACTTTTGAACAGCAGTAGCATAATCTTTATTATAAGTAGAAATAGTTGCAATTTTCATCATTGCCAAAGGCGACTTTGGATTCAAAGACAAAGCTTCTCTATATTTAGATAGGGCCAACTTAGATGATTTATCAGCTAAGTAAATATCACCTAACATAACAGTTGCTTCCACGCTATTAGGCTGTGCATTAATAGCTTTATTTGCAAAATCGGTAGCTCTTGAAATATCAGGTTTATTAGCATCCAAACAAGCTTGAGAAATTAATAAATAAGTTGAAATATCATTTCTCTTAATATTACTTTGCGCACCATTAAATTTTGATCTAGCTTCTTTTTCCTTTCCAGAATTCAAGGCTAATTGTCCTAATCCGATATTATTAATAGCAGGATTCTTAGTAGCACGTAATCCATTTTTAAAATAAAAAGCTGCTGAATCTGGGTTATTTTGTAATAAATGGATTTTACCTAAATAATAAAAATTTTCACCTTGGTTAGGTTCCGTTTTTAATAATTTATACAATTCAGTTTTAGCAACATCATATTTTCCAAACTTTACAGCTTTTTCAATATCAACTTGAGTTTGTGCATTTGATGAAGCAATTACTGCAAATAATAAACTTAAAGTAATAGTTTTATTCATACTTATAGAAATTTAGTTTGTTTTTATAATAATTTCTCTTGTTGGCTGTTTTATAGGAAATAAACCAGACTTAAGAACAATACGTTGACCACGATCACTTGCAGCGAAAGAAGAAATTCCTTTTCCTAAACCAGAAAATCCTTGAGCTTCGATTATATATAATTCACGAATTAAAGGATATGAATCATCTGCAATTGTTGACTGTGTAGGTAAATAATATTTTTTATCATTTTCATTCAAAACCGACATTGATTTCAAATCTTTTTTTACTTTCTGAATTTCTTCATCTGGTTGTAACAACCAATTAATCCCAACGATTCCGATTGCTTTCGGATTTTTGGAAGTATAAGAAACTACTTCTTTTGTATCTTTAGCAAAATAAACATTATCTCCGAATTCAGTTACTCCAGCCTTATTTTTGAAATATTGAGTTAAACTAGAATTAATATTATCAAAAACAAATGCATGATCCGATTTTAAATCTGGATTTTTTATCAATTCAATAATATCTGTCAAATTGATTATAGAATCTTGACTATTTTTACTATTTACAAAAATAATAGCATCTTTAGCAAAAGCAGTTTGACTTATTACTTTTTTACCTTCAAAAGGCTTCAACTCTCTATCATTAAGCATGCGAGGCAAAACTGCAATCTTCACGGAATCTTGCAAAATATAATTTACAATTTCATTTTCTGTTTTTGGAACAATAGTTACATTGGCTTTGTCATAAGTATTCATAAAAACTTGATTGATATCATCAAAAATAGGAACTATAGACTCTTCCACAAAAACCGATGTACTTCCAGTAGCATAAGTTTCTTTAATTTCTTCATTTTTTTGCTCGTTTTTACAAGTGACTAAAAAAGCAGAAAATGCTAAAAAACCGATGCTAAATAAATATTTTTTCATAAAGATTAAACTAAATAAACCAAAAGCGAAATTTACAATTATTAGTTTATAAATCTAATAAAAATAAATTAAAATTTAATAAAATAGATGAATTATGTAAATAATCAGTGAACCAATACTTCAAAAATCAATAAAGAGAAAAAATGTAATTAAAATTATTTTAAAAACAAAAAAAAAGAGCTATTGCTCTTTTTTAATTATTCTAAAAAACCTAATCATACTATAAATTATAAGTATAAAACCAAAAATAACACGGTTTAAATAAGGGATATCAAAAGGCAAATCTTCTACTAAAATAAAAAAACAACCCAAAACAAAATAAAGGAATAAAAAAATAATTCCTAAAATAAAGAAAAATCGCTCATTAAGCGATTTTTCTTTAAAAGTATTTAAAAATCTTTTAATCATTAATTAGATACTTTAACAACAATTGGTAAGTTGAAACTTGAACGTACTGGTTTTCCGTTTTGCATTCCTGGCTTCCATTTTGGCATGGTTTTTAAAACTCTAATAGCTTCTTTACCGGCACCATATTGATCGTTAACAATTTGAATTGAACTAAAAGAACCATCTTTTTCAACAACAAATTTTAATACAACTTTAAATTGATTAACGTTAGAACCAACTTCAGGTGCAGTAAACTTTCTCATAAATTGACTATAAAACTTCTGCATCCCATCAACTGGCTCTGCTTTATTCTGAAAAAGATTATGAATTTTATTATCATCTTCTGCAAAATTATCTCCTTTACCAGAACCTTGAGAACCTTTATCAGCTTTACCTGTTTGATTTCCATCAGTTTTCAAGTCACCATCAGTTGAACCTTTACTTTCTTCACGCCCAGAAGTAGTTTTATCATTAAACTCCTCTTGCGCAGCCATTTTTTGCTCCTTAACTTCCTCATCTTTTTTAATGATCGTTTCAGTTAATGCCTTTTCATCTTGTACAGATTTCGATGCATCAGCTGGTGCTTCAGGAGGAGGAGGTAATTCTTCTTTAATTTCCTCTACAGGCGGCTCTGGGTCAGGTAATTCTGGAAGAATTACATCAACCACTTCAACCTGTTCGGTATCTGCATCTTTAGATGAGAAATTAGAAAAAACGGCATCGTAAATTGTTTTACTAGCAAAACCTAAACCAATAACACCCATACCAAATAATAAGGCTAAAAAAGTATTTCTTGTGCTTTCTTCACGGAGTTTATAAGCTCCGTAGGCTTTGTTACGTCCTTCAAATACGATATCAGTCCAATCTTTACCGAAAATGTTCATATTTGCCATATCGTTATAATTTTAAATGCATTACTGCATAATTTCTTTTTCAGCGTCAGTCATATCATTGATTGCATACAACTTTACTCCTGTAATAGCCATTTCATCTAAAATATCTATCATATTAGTATAAGTTGCTTCATCTGTTGATTTAATCAAAACTAACAAACCTTCTTTATCTACAAAACCTTGAGCTTTTAAATTAGCCATCTTTTGTAGAATCACTTGTCTAACACCTTCTTTTCCATAAGTTGAATCTGTTGGTCCGATTCCTTGATAAGGATCATCAAACATTCCCATGTAATATTTCAAAGAATTATCCTTCCCAATCAAAATAGTCATCGTTTTAGATTCCTTTGCAGGAATTTTATCAATCGGATCTACTTTTGTTTTATCAGGCATCGTCAATTCCATTGATTGAGGTTTTGACAAAGATGTGGTAAGCATAAAGAAGGTAATTAATAAGAAAGCTAAATCCACCATCGCAGTTAAATCTACTCCAGCATTTTGTTTTTTACTTCTTACTTTTTTACCGCCTTTTCCGCCGCCGCCGTCCGTATTTAATTCTGCCATTTCTTATTTTTTTTATTTAATTAGAAGTCTGAATCTCTTAAACCAGTAACTAAGTAAAAACGATTCTGTCTTTGTTCTTGCAAAATTTGAATCACTTTATTCACTGTACCGAATTTTTCTTCAGCATCTCCTTTAATAGCAACTTTAACGAAATCTTGTTTTCTTGCCCAAGTAGATTCTCTAGAATGCTTTACCCATGCAGAAAGTTGATTATTTAAAGAATCTTGAAAAGGAATTCCTTTTGTATGATTCTCTGGTTTCATTAATTCGCCAACTGGTTTAGCTAACAATTGTTTTAACTCTCTAATATCAACACCAAAGTTTTCCATTGTAGTAAATTTATTAATTTCCTCTTTTGTAAACTCTATATTATATTCTTTTCCCATTCTCTCAAGTACATCAACTTTATCATCTTTACCAGACAAACCGAAGTAAACTTTATCTTCATCTACAGTTAAAGTAACGATATCAGAAGATGGGATTTTTGTTTCTTTAGTAGAATTAGGAAGGTCAACAGGGTGAACTTCTGGAGTTTTAGCTGTTGATGTTAAAACAAAGAATGTTAGCAACAAGAAAGATACATCACACATAGCGGTCATATCAATTCTTGTACTTGATTTTTTCATTTTTGCCATATTCTTTACTTTTAACCAATATTAACTATTGGATTGATTAAACTACTAATTAACGATTGTTTCTTCTGTAAGATTGCGTAATTGCAAATCCAGCTTCGTCAATGAAATGAGTTAATTTATCAATTTTAGTTGTAAAGGCATTATAGAAAATAATAGCTAAAGTTGAAGTACCAATACCTGTAGCTGTATTCATTAAGGCTTCAGAAATACCTGTTGCTAATGCAGAAGAATCAGGAGAACCAGAAGTTGATAAAGCAGAGAATGCTTTAATCATACCTGTTACTGTACCTAATAAACCGATTAATGTACCTGTAGAAACTAATGTTGCTAATACAATCATATTTTTTTCTAACATCGGCATCTCTAAAACTGTAGCCTCTTCAATCTCTTTTTGAATTGTTTCTGTTGCTTTATCAGCGTCAAATCCTTCAGCTTTAACTTCTTTGAATTTAACTAATGCAGATTTAACAACATTTGCTACAGAACCTTTTTGTGTATCACATAACTCAATTGCTTCGTTAATTTGATTAGCTGAAACTAAAGTTTGAATTTTCCCTACGAAAGTTTTGTTATCTCCACTTCCACCAGCTTTAGTAATCACGATAAATCTTTCGATACCGAAAACTACTGTTGTAGTTAATAATCCAATTAACACTGCAATTACGTAACCTCCTTTGTACATCATTCCCATTAAACTTCCTGGAATTGGATCTGCTTGATTGTCTCCGCCTACGAAGTTACTTCCAGCTCCTAATACGAAAGCCCAGATAATATATCCAAAACCTAAACATATTAAAACAGCGATAGCTGCAAAAATATTAGACAATCCTGAACTTGACCCTTGTTTTTCAACAGATTCATTTGATAAATTTGTCATCTTTTTTAAAATTTAATGTTTACTCAATTATTATTATTCAATTTTTTTCCTGTTTGTTTGTTGTTATGTTTTAATCAGGAGAACGCAAATTTAGTTTTTTAGATGAAATAAAAAAATAAAAATTACAATTTCACTACCGCATTTAACATTATTAACTTATTCTCAATCTTTTTTTTACATTCGCTTAATTCACATGAATATTCTCATTGATATAAGTACTTAATTATCAATAACGAAACAAAAACACACTTGTGTAATACATTCGATTTATTTACAATTATTTAATCAAACTATTTTTAAGAAAAATGAAATACCAAAAGGACAAATTGTAAAATAAACTAACTAAAACTTTTTGTCATTTTTTGAAAATTCAAACCAAATTAATGAAATACAACAATACTTCTTTAGAATGTTTCAAAATTACGAAAAATTATTTTATCAAACTTAGAGTTAACAAACCTTTAGTTTTTTAAATAAAATAAATATTCCTTAATAAATTCACTAAAAACAACGAATCAAAACTAACATTTTCGCAAAATTTATCCTTTCAAAAAAAAGTAAAAAAAACCATAACTCTAAGATAACCAATTAATTGAAACACAAAACAATTAATTGATAAATTTACATTTTATCAATAATGTAAAAATTCATATTGAAAACAAAAAGCTATTCAAAACGTATCTTTGTTCGCTTGATTTTTAACATTTTTTAACCAATATCATTACACATTAGTCAATACTAAACGAAATATTAAAATGATTTATTATATTGAAATGAGTTTTTTTGAAATTTATTTTGAAACTTCAACAAGACAATTGAAATTTAGGTATAAAAATTGCTAAGTTTTAAACAACTTAAAATTAACTTTACTCAACAAAAGAAATCAGATGAATAAACTTTCGAACATAAAATATTGGTTAATGACCAAATCATTCGGATTGGTTGTAAACGGAATTTCTTTATTTAATCCCGAAAAGGCAGGTCATATTGCTTATAATCTTTTTTCGAATCCGAGAGATGGCAAACTTAATGCATATTCTGATTTTCTAAAAAACGCGAATCGAGAAATCATTATATATAATGAGCATCAAATTCAAACTTATGAATGGGAAGGCGGTAAAGAAACAGTTTTATTGATGCACGGTTGGGAAAGTAATTCAAATCGTTGGCAAGGAATGATTCAATATTTGAAAAAGAAAAAATATAATATTGTTAGTTTAGACGCACCTGGACAAGGAATGAGTTCGGGAAAAGAATTTAATGCAGTTTTGTATGCGGAGTTTATCAACGAAGTGTGTCAAAAATATAAACCAACTTATTTAATCGGACATTCACTTGGTGGAATGACCATGTTTTATGCGCAATCGAAATATCAATTTCCGTTTGTGAAGAAAATCATCGGTTTAGGAAGTCCAAATTTATTTCATAGAATAACTCGAAATTATAAAAGTTTACTTTCTTTAAACAACAGAACATATCGTTCGTACCTTAATATATTTGTTAAGAAATTCGATATCGATACAACATATTTTAATTCAGAGAATTTCATCGAAAAAATCAATCAACCTTTATTAATCATTCACGATAAAGATGATTCGATTGTTCCGTATAACGATGCCGTTCAGATTGTAAATAAGAATCCGAGAGTAAAATTCATTAGCACAGAAAAATTGGGTCACAGTATGTTTCATAATCAGGTTTATAAACAAGCGGTTTCTTTTCTAGAAAGTGAATAATCCACATAAAAATTGTAATTTTGCACAATGGAAGAACAATTAACAAGATTAAACAAATTTTTATCAGAAGCCGGCTTTTGCTCGCGTCGTGAGGCAGATAAATTGATTGAAGATGGAAGAGTTACCATAAACGGAATTGTTCCGGAAATGGGAACCAAAGTTGCACCAACTGACGAAGTTTGTGTTGACGGAAAATCAATCGCTGCCAATCTTGACCAGCCTATTTACTTGGCTTTTAATAAACCTGTGGGAATTGAATGCACCACAAATCAAGATGTTCGTAATAACATTGTAGATTACATCAATTATCCAAAACGAATTTTTCCTGTCGGAAGATTAGATAAAGATTCGGAAGGTTTGATAATGATGACCAATGACGGTGACATAGTAAATAAAATACTTCGTGCAAGAAACAATCACGAAAAAGAATATATTGTTACGGTTGACCGACCAATTACCGACCGTTTTATAACTAGAATGGGTAGCGGAATTCCGATTTTAGATACGATTACAAAAAAATGTAGAGTTGAAAAAATTAGTAGAACTGTATTTAGAATTTACTTAACTCAAGGTTTAAACAGACAAATTCGTAGAATGTGCGAATATTTAGATTATGAAGTTGTTGCTCTAAAACGTGTTCGAATTATCAACCTTTCATTGGATGTTCCGGTTGGAAGTTATAGAGAAATTACAAAAGCAGAAATGGATGAACTGAATCGTTTAATTGGAGATTCAATTAAAACAGAAGAAGCAAGTTTACCAAAAACACCATCAAGAGCAAACAGAATTACGCCACCTCCTACTCGTGATAAATCTGCGAATAGAGATAGAAATGAAAATCGAACAGAACGTCCAATTCGAAATGAAAGAAAAAGTTCAGAAAATGAACGTCCTTTAAGAAACGAACGTAGAACTCCTAGAAAATAAAATTAAAATCCGAGCTGAGAAAATTTCCTAGCTCGGATTTTTTTATCAATTCAAATCAATGGTTTTATAATATAATTGAGAAGATAAAAATGATTTTTCTTTTTGTCTATTTACACGATCTAGTAAATATTGAGGAATTTCCAAATCATTAGTTTTATAATAATCAAATAAACGTTTTTCATTTCCTTCAAAATTATATTCTAAATATTCAACGTTAGTTTCATCAAATGATAGATTATAATAAGTTATGAAATTTGCCCAATTAATAAGCGAACAAAATACCAATGTGTAGAAAAATCCCCAAGTCATTTTATCAATTAGGTAAAAATTAGTTTTTTTATTTTTGATTTTCTTAAAAGTAAAATGTAGTCCATAAAAACAAAGAATCAAAAACATATAAACTCCCAATCGCTTATAAGTTAATCCAAGATTGGTTATATAAATCGTATTTTGATAAACAGCAGAAACAACCAAAACTGCATTTAAAATCACCCAGCATTTTGCACCAAAAACCAAGTATTTATTATTTTGAATAAAGTTTAAAGTATCTTTAAAGTAAAACAAAATCACCAACATTGCCAAAACGATTGAACCGATAATCGAATAAATTTGTTCGTGAATTCTACTGCTAAAATCTCTCAAATTTATTGCCGGATTTTGAATATGCTCGATATTAAACACAACGATAAATATCAACAACATCATATTCAGACAAACCAAAGTGATGATTCCGCTTCGCATTTCAAATTCAATAGGAAGAAAATCAAACGTTGTTTTTTGGCTTTCTTTTGATTCTTTAGAAAAATTTAATTTTAATGAATGATTTAAGGTTTCAAAAACTTCATATATTTTGGCATTCCAAAACACAAATGAAATATAAAAACCAAACATCATCACGAAAATAATATAGAAATTAATATCCAATTCAAAACGTTTAAACCAAGCTAACAATGTATCACTGGTAGAAACGTACAATGCGAAGAAAATCCCTAAAATTAAAAATGGTAAAAGTACGTACGAGAATATTTTTACAAACAGTTTTTCTTTATCTGATTTTTTAGTTTCTAACCACGTATTGAATTGAAAAAACTGCACTACCGCCGCAAACAAATTCGAAACAAATACAATTGCTTGCGTGATTAATCTTAGTTTTTGGTTTTCGCAATATAATCGAAAAACAAAAGAAGTAACCATTACAGCCAAAAAGGTAGTAAAACTAATTAACCAAGCATTTGATATTGAACACAGTAAAACTGCCGAAGCCAAAAGCAACGCTCGCTTATCTTTTACTAAATCGGGTTTTTGAATAAAATTAAATAGCATCAAAAAGATGGCAAAAATGGACAAGTTTAATCCTAAATCTTGATTGTAAAAAAGCACTACAAAAACTAAGGTGCTCAAAAAAATTAATAGATGTTTTTTCATAATTATTTATTTAAAAGTACTTTGTGTTTCAAAGTTAAAGAGTAAAAAAATAAGACAATTATTGCCTCATCATTTTTTCAAGAAAATTCAAATGCTCTTGAAATGCACGTTTACCTAACTCTGATATTTTATAAGAAGTTCTCGGCTTTTTACCTACAAATTCTTTTTTTACTTCTATATATTGATTCTTTTCTAGTGCAGCAGAATGGCTTGCCAAATTTCCATCAGTAACTTGAAGCAGGTTTTTCATTTCTGTAAAATCAACCCATTCGTTTACCATCAAAACCGACATCATTCCAAGTCGAACACGACTTTCAAACTCTTTATTTAATCCGCTAATTATACTCATTATTTGTATTTTCTGTACAAAATGACACCGTAAATAATATGTAAAAAACCAAATCCGATAGTCCAAAAAAGTAATCCTTTTCCAATCCAAAAAAGAGCAATACAACCTAAAATAATTTCTAACAATCCTAAATATTTGATATCAGAAAATACGTATTTTTCAGCATTTAAAAGTGCAAGCCCATAAAATATCAAAGTTGTTCCAGCAATCAAACCGAAAAGTTCATACTTAATTAAAGCCAAACAAAACACACCACCAACTAACAAAGGAATTGAAAGTTGAATCATTGTTTTTTTTGTTGTGGAAGTCCAAACAGGTAATCCTAATTTTTTACTTTTTCTGATTGTAAAAAAAGAACCAAAAAACAAAGCAACAATTAAAGTTATTAAAGCTAAAACTACTAAATCAAAAACCGTTTGATGATTGTAATAACCATTAACCACACTACCCGATTTTTCAATTATTCGATGAGCGAAATATGCACCTACAACTCCTGTTGCTCCTGCTCCAATACCAGACAAACCACTTAACGAAACAAATCGAGAGGAACGTTCCATCATAGAACGAATGTGTGCTAAATCTTCGGAAATTTTATCAGTCATAAAAACTTACTTTGAATTACAAAGTTATTTGTTTTTATTTAATATCAAAATAAAAAACAAAAAAAAGAACAAGGTTTAACTTGCTCTTTATATAACAATTGAATTAATAATAAAAAATCTATGATTTATGTTTATGATAAGCGATATAGAAAACAACTGGTAAAACAGTAAAAGAAAGAATCAAACAAATCAATAATCCACCTACAATCATAATTGCTAAAGGTTTTTGAATTTCAGAACCCATACTCGTCGAAAGTGCAGCAGGTAATAATCCCATTGAACCCATCAAAGCAATCATAACAATAGAACGAATTCGAGAACTTACTCCCTTTTCAATAGCTAGTTTTAGTGAATCTTTTTTCAAATATTCTTTCATCACAGCAATCAAAATAATAGCGTTAATAGTATTTACTCCAAAAAGAATGATTAATCCGATTCCTGCAGAAATACCAAAAACGGTTCCTGTTATCCAAAGTGATAAAAATCCGCCAATAAAAGCAAAAGGAATAGTTATCGAAGCAATTGCAGTATCTTTCATATTACCAAAATTACTATACAACAATAATAAAATAAGAACCAAAGAAATTGGAATTACAGTCATTAATTGATTTGTAGCACGTTCTTTACTTTCAAATTCACCAGCCCATTCTAAATGATTTTCTTTTGGAAGTTTAACTTCTTTGGCAACAACATCTTTGGCTTCTGCAATTGTACTTCCTAAATCACGACCTTCGATACTAAAACCAACTCCGATGTAACGACTATTTCCTTCGCGATAAATAAAAGCTGGTCCTGTTTGATATCCGATGGTTGCAATTTCTTGTAAAGGAATATTTTGACCATTACTAGTTGGAATTAAAATGTTTTTAATTTTATCTGGTGTATTTCGGTAAGATTCTTGAAAACGCAACACAACATCAAATTGTCGGTCATTTTCATAAAACTTAGTTGCAGCTTGCCCACCAATTGTCATAGCAATTACAGCTTGAACATCGGCAGTTTGAATTCCATATTTAGCCATTTTAGAATCGTGCAATTGAATGCGTAATTCGGGTAAACCGATATTTTTATAAACATTAATATCTGTAATTCCTTCAACTTTTTTTATTGAATTAGCTACGTCATTTGCGTAAGATTCCAAATCATATAAATCATCTCCAAAAATCTTGATAACTAACGAACTTTTAACTCCAGCAACATATTCTTCAACATTATCTTGAATGGGTTGACTAAATCCAAAATTGATTCCTGGATAATGATTTAATTGTGTTCGAAGTTCTTGAATAATTTCATCTTTTGATACCGAACGATTCCAATCTTTCTCGTCTTTTAATTGCACATTAAATTCGATATTAAAAAAACCTGTAGGATCAGTACCATCATTTGGACGACCTGTTTGAGTCAAAATAAAATCAATTTCTTTACA
Organism: Paenimyroides tangerinum; assembly: GCF_003865405.1. Classification (GTDB taxonomy): domain Bacteria; phylum Bacteroidota; class Bacteroidia; order Flavobacteriales; family Flavobacteriaceae; genus Flavobacterium; species Flavobacterium tangerinum. The sequence continues at coordinate 114,019 of NZ_RQVQ01000003.1, read as the reverse complement.
ATTATCAACCATAATTTTTTTCATCTCTTTTGTCAATTTGGTTGATTCTTGCAAACTAATACTATTAGGTAAAGTAGCTCGAATATAAATAGCGCCTTCGTTTAATTGTGGTAAAAACTCAGAACCATAATTAGAAAATTTAATCGCACACAATGCTAACAAACCAATAAAAAATGCTACCGTAACTTTTTTGTATTCAAACGTTTTTTGAAACATTCCATAAATGGTTTTATGAAAAAAACGTGTAATAAAATTTTCTTTTTCTTCGATGTTCTTTGTGAACAACAATTTACACATTGCTGGTACATACGTCAAGCTTAAAATAAGCGAACCTAAAAGTGCATATCCTAAAGTAAATGCCAAAGGTGTAAACATTTTACCTTCAACTTTCTGAAAAGAGAAAATTGGTAATAGTGCAACAATTAAAATAATTAATGCAAAGAATATATAAGAGGCAACACTTCCAGCACTTTTTTTAATAGTTCCTAATTTACTCATTTTAGCAAATCGTTCTGGACCAACTTTATGCTGTAGCGTGGCTAAAGAAACAAAAACGGTTTCGACAATTACCAAAGTTCCTTCGAGTAAAAGACCAAAATCTAAAGCTCCCATCGAAATTAAATTAGCTGGTAAACCTTGAATCTTCAGCATAATAATCGCAAATAAAAACGATAGCGGAATTACCGAAGCAACAATTACTGTCGATTTCCAATTGTATAAGAAAACAAATACGATTAACGAAACCAATAACACACCTTCTACTATATTTTTAGAAACTGTATTTACTGTATTGTTCACTAATTTAGTTCGGTCCACAACCGTTTCTATCTGAACATTTTCAGGAAGCGTTCTTTCATTACGTTCTGTTATTTTTTCTTTTAACCTATCGATAACTTCAGAAGGATTTTCACCTCGAAGCATAATTACAATTCCTTCAACCAAATCATCGTGTTCATTGTAACCAACCTGACCTAAACGCGGTTTACTAGAAATAGCTACATTAGCTACATTTTTTATTAAAATTGGAGTTGAACCATTTAACTTAATTGTTATATTTTCGATATCCTCGATTTTATCTAACAAACCAACTCCACGAACTACGTAAGCTTGGTCACCTTGTTGAATAACATCTCCACCAACATTTATGTTAGATTTAGAAACAGCTTCATAAACATCTAAAGGTGATAAGTCAAAATTTTTAAGTTCGGTTGGATTGATTTGAATTTCAAATATCTTTTCTTCTCCACCAAAGCTAATCACATCGGCAACTCCAGGAACACCAAGTAATTCACGTTCAATTATCCAATCTTGAATAGCAGTAACTTCTTTAATCGGTAAATCACTTTTAATTACATATCTAAAAATCTCACCTGTTGCTCCCGAAGGTGGCTCAACAGAAACTTCAGCGTTTTCTGGCAAACTAATTCCATTTAATTTATTTGAAACATATTGTTGCGCATAAAAATCATCTACTCCGTCTTCGAACTGAACAGTAACAACAGATAATCCAAAAAGTGACACTGAACGAATGTTTGATTTTTTTGGAATGGCATTCATTTCTTTAGAGATAGGTAACGTAATCATCTTCTCCATTTCTTCGGCGCTACGTCCTGGCCATTGTGTAATGATTCGGGCTCTGGTGTTTGTTACATCCGGAAATGCTTCGATAGGCGTGTGCTTTAAAGCGTAAATTCCACCAAATAATAAACCTAAGGTCAAAAACATCACCAAAGAAGTATTTTTCAATGAAAACGTAACTATTGCTTGTACTAACTTCTTCATTGATTATGGCTTTAATTGTTCAAAAATTAATAATGCATTTGTTGTTACGATTTTTTCATTAGCATCGAATTTTTCTTTGATATAAGTAAACTCTTCATTTTGAGCAAAAGAATTGATTTTACGAATTTCTAATTCGCAATCGTTTTTATAAACCACAACATATTCTTTATTATTATTAAAAACTTTTGCTTTATTTGGAATAGCGAAAGCAACCTCATTACTCAAATTTTTATCAATAATAATATCTGCTCCAAGTCCAGGCATTAAATTTAAATCCTGATTTTCTAAAACAACTCGTGCTTTTAAAACGTGTTCATTGTCATCAAAAACATTATATATTTTATCTATTTTACCTTGATATAAATCATCAGGATAAGCAACAGTTCTAACTTTAACCGCATCTCCAACTTTTATGTATCTTAAATTACTTGCGTAAATATTAACCATGACCCAAACTTGCTTTAGATTTGAAATTGCAAACAAAGGTTCGCTATCTGAAGTTAAAGTTTGACCTTTGCTGATATTTTTTTGAATGATATAACCATTTTTTGGAGCAACAATCTGAAAAATTCCATTTCCTGCAGCTTTGTATAAATTTAAATTTTCTTGAATCCGATTTTTTTCCAATCGAGCTTGAGAAAGTTCGTTTTCTGTTTCTAACAAATCCGGAGCTGCAAGTAATCCGTCCTGTAACATTTCATGTTGCGATTTTTTCTTTTGCTCTAGAAAAACAATTTGACTTTGTAATGCTTTTTGTTGTTGAATTAATTCTTGAATTTGAAATGATTTAACAGTTGCCAAAACTTGACTTTGTTTCACATAATCTCCTAATTCAAATGAAACGTTTTCTACAAATCCTTCAAGTAAACTTTTAAAAGCAACCAAATCATTTTCGTTATATTCAATTTTACCAGAAAATGTCATTTGTTCTTGAACAGGTTGTTCAAAAACTTCTGAGATTTGAGTAGTCTTTTTTAATTGTTCATTTAAACAAAACTTCTGAGAATCTGAATTGCTAATAGGCATTTCTTCATTTGTGTTTTTCGCACACGAAAACAAGGTCATAAAAAAACCTGTAACTAAAATATATCGACTTATTTTTTTCATACCTAAAAATCTTTTCCTGCTAAATATTGTAACTTTTCGTAATTTGCGTAATATTGATTTACCCAATGATTATAAGCTTTTTGAGACTCTAAATGTGCTTGAGTAAAATCTATAAATTCCATTAAAGTGATGTGTTTATTCTGTAAATGTTTGTAATAATTTTGAAGTAAATCAGTCGCATTTTCTTGACTAAAATCGTTACGTTGCTTCATTAACTTTTCAAATTGAAACAACTGAGCAATGGCAAAATTAGAATCGTTTTCAATTTGACGTTCAATGGCACTTCTTTCTACTTTTTGCATTTCGATATTGCTTTTGGCAGCAGAAATATTTCCTTTGTTTCTATTAAAAACGGGCAAATCAAAACGAACACCAACACCAACAAAATCACGCATAATATTGCCTCCACGGTCATAGTTTACTTGCAGATTTAAATCAGGAATACGTTGCGCTTCTTCTAAATCTAATTGTTTTTGTGCTAAATCAATTTGGTTGGTTTGAAGCATTATAGAAATGTTGTTTTGCTGCGTTGTTTCAGAAATATTTAATGGAATTTTTTGAGACAAATTTGTAGGAATAATCGGAAAAACAATTTGCTCTAATTTTAAATTCGGAATTTGAGTTAATTGCTGTAACCTCAATAAATGTTCAGCCTGTTCTTGAAGTAATTCCGCGTTTTCAGATTGTAAATTCAAGAAAGCAGTTTGCACACGATATGCATCAGCTTGAGAAATATTTTTCAGATTTGCTTGTCGTGTGTATTGTTCATTTAATTGCTGATAAAGTTGCACTAAAGCTTCTGTTTGTTGACGCGTTTCACTGATTCGAAACAAATTCCAATACGTTAATCGAAGTTCTTTTTTAAGCTCACGAAGTAATTCTTCGAACTCAAAATTCGCTTGTTTAATTTCGTTTGCTTTAATCGCAACTCGTTTTTTTCGTTTACCTGCTGTTTCAATTAACTGTTCCAGTTCAAGTGAAATTTGTTGCGTTTGTCCGTATTTACCAAACAAATAAGGAAGTTGTTCAGCCGACCCATTTTTCCATAAATTCACTTCGCTGATTGCTAAGGATGGATTTGGAAGCAGTTTTTCTTGAATAAGCAAAGCTTCAGATTGAGAAATCTGATATTTTTTTGCAATTAAACTTAAATTATTTTGCAAAAAATAAGTTTCAATTTCTTGCAAATTAAAATTCTGCGCTTGTGTTGGTAAAACACAAAAACAAGAAATTACTAGGGTTGATAAGATATTCATTTTCACTTTCAAATCATTTGATTCAAAAGTAGAAGTTGAAAATTAAGGTAAATTTTAAGTTAGATTAGAATTCGATTAGAATTATTAAATATTTTCAGGAAAAGAAAGCTTTGCAATTGTTCCTTTTGGTTGATTATTTTTCAACTGTAATTGGATATTATGCAGAGTAAAAATGATATTTGCCATTGATAAACCAATACCTTTTCCGGTATAAAACTGCGTATTTTGTCCACGAAAAAAGTTAGCCGTTATATTTGGAACATCGTCAAGTGGAATACCAATTCCGGTATCAAAAACAGAAATCTCTAAATGATTATTTTTATCTTCAAAAAGAATCTTAATCGGTTGATTGTCTGAATATTTTATTGCATTTTCAATAATATTATTCAATGCTAATTGAAGTAACTGCGGATTGCCGTTTATGATTAAAAAATCAGAATTCTTAACCAAAATATTCACTTCGATTTGAGCATTATGATACAGAATCATTTGTTCAATAACTTGCCAAATAATTTCATCGATATGAATTTTAGTAAATTCGAATTTGGTTTTAGCGCCTGAAAGCAACATCATATTATCCAACGTTTCTTCTAAATCAATAACATATTGACTCAATTGATTTAAAACTTGTTGGTATTCTTCTTTTGAACGGTCTTTGTTATGCGTTACTTCCAAAGTCAATAACAATGCGGTAATTGGAGTGCGAAGTTCGTGCGAAACGTAATCGATAAAATTCTTTTGAATTATAAAAGTTTTGTCAATTCGTTCAATAAAATGATTGTAACTTTTAACTAAATCTTGAATTTCGGTATAAGAATCTTTGGTTTGTAAAGGTTTAGAAAAATTGACATTATCGCGTTCTTTAATTTGGTCGATAATATTTGTCAAAGGTTGAAAAGCAAATTTTCCTAATAAGTTCGAAAAAATATAAACCATCACAATTCCGACAAGAAAAACAATTGTCAAAATCTGTAATAACGTCAAAAGTTGTTGATTAAATTCAGATTTAGATTCTCGAGTAATGACCACAAAATCACCTTCGTTATCCTTATAAAACAATCCATTGTAAAAAAAATCTTTTGTAATATAATTGCTTTCGTGTTGCGAGCGAACTTTATTTAAAAAGCTTGTAGAAATATCTGTTGCGGCATTCATTTCTCCTCGAACCAAAATATTTTGGTCATTAAAAACGGCAATATTTGAACGCGAAATCGATTTTCTTAATTGGTCAATAACGGTTTCACGTTCTACAACGCCCGTTTCATCTGCTTCTAAATAATAAATGGCAGCTAATAAAGTTTTATTTTTTAATGAAAGTAATTCATTATGTTCCATCTTTTTATAAAATGAAAAATAAATAGCGGCAGAAGCAACCAAAATTACAATCGAAAAAACTGTAACAGAATAAAAAGATAAACGATGTTTTAGATTCATAACATTTTACTTAAACATATATCCGACGCCTTTTACTGTATAAATAAATTTATAATCTTTCATTTCTAATTTATTACGCAAATAAGAAATGTAAACATCTACAACATTGGTATGATTATTAAAATTGATGCCCCAAACGGCATTTAAAATTTGAATTCGAGAAACCGTTTTATTTTGATTTTCAATTAAATAAATTAACAATTTATATTCTCTTGGAGAAAGTTCAACTTCGACATCATTTAGAAAAACTTTGTATTGATTCAAATCGATTTTCAGCGCATTAAAAATCAGAATTTTAGAAACTTCATCTTCTTGTTTATAATTTAATCTTCGAGTTAAAGCTTTAATTCTAGATAATAATTCATCAAAATGAAAAGGTTTAGTTATGTAGTCATCAGCTCCATAATCTAAAGCCGAAACTTTATCTTGAACATTATTCAATGCACTTAACATCAAAATTGGAACAAATATTTTTTTAAATCGTAAGGTTTGAACCAACTGAATACCATCAATTCCAGGAAGCATAATATCGCAAATTATCAAATCCCATTGAATAGATAAAAAATCTTGCAAAACTTCTTCTGCCGATTTGCACAAAGTAACCAAATAACCGTTTTCTTCTAATCCTTTGATAAGAAAATCACTGATTCGTTTATCGTCTTCAACAACAAGTATTTGCATATTTTATTGATTTAAAAACAAATATAACAAATTCAGAAATTGTTTTTCCGAATTAAAGTCAATTCTAATTGAATTCTAATTTTGAAATCGAATTAAATAATTTCCATTTTCTTCATAATGAAAGTTGCGTTTTTGTTTTGGCAAACGCCGTCTTTAAGCTTGTAATCAAAATGTAATTCGTTGTCAATAATTTCAACCTCAAAACACATATTACGCATCGATTGTGGATATTTATAGGTAGTTTCGCAAACTTCTAAATCGTGCGTTGCAATCATTCCCAAAACATTTAAATGATGTAGTTTCTCAATAACACCAACCGTTCCTGATTTTTTATCGTCTGAATTTGTTCCTTTTAAAATCTCGTCAAGTAAAACAAATATTTGTTGCTTTTCAGCTTCGGTTACAATTTGTTTTAAACGTTTTACTTCTGCGAAAAAGAACGATTCGCTATCCGAAAGTGAATCAGTTAATCGCATAGAAACCCATAACGGTAAAGGAAAAACTTGAGCTGATTTACAATCGATTGGTGCTCCAACATAACTTAATACCAAATTGATTCCGACCGTTCGTAAATAAGTACTTTTACCACTCATATTACTTCCGGTTAAAATCACAAATTGTTGATTGGTAAAATCAATCGAATTTCGAACTCTTTTTGATTTAGATAATAACGGATGTCCTAACTCTTCAAACTGAATTTTATCTTGAGTAATCGTAGGATAAACATATTCTTGATTGTTGTATGCAAAATTTGCTAAGCTATTTAAAACTTCAATTTCTCCAATAATCGAAACCGAATCCCACAAAAAAGCTAAATATTTTTCTTTCCAATTTTGAAGCTTTTTATAAACCCAAAAATGATATTGAAACGTTCCGTTAAAAGCTATAAAAATAAAAAGATTGGCTACGGTATTTAATTTTTCGAAAATATTTGAAAGCTCAGTTAAAGCTTCATTGGCATTTACATTTTCATTTTTTAATTTTTCTTGAATCTGTTTTAAATATGCTGATTCGAATTCATTTTCATTAAAAAAACGAATCATTTTAGCATATTGCTGCAAGCTGAAAGCGATTTTATCACCTTTTCCGATTTCTTGTAAAATGAATTTTGTGAAAGCTCCAACAGCAAATAAATTCAAAGAGAAAACAAAAATCGTAAGTTTATCGAAAACTGGATGTAAATCGAAGAAAGAACCAATAATTGAAATCAATAAAAGCAAAGGAAATATAATTGCTAAAATTGAAAAGATTTTATTTGGTTTTGCAGTTTGCGTTTCTGTCCAATTTTTAATGGCGTTATTTTCTTTATCAGTTGTATTTGCAATAGCTGCTAAAGTTTGAAAATGCTGACGAAATTCGGTTTTTGAAGCTAGTTCTTCAACAGCTTTTTGCTTTAAAGAAATCGTTTCGGAAGTTGGAATTTCTTGCAAACTTACTGCCAATTTATTTTTCCCTAAGGAAGTTCCTGTACGATTAATGAATTGAAAAATGGAATTTCGTCCAAATAAATCCAAATCATACGAAAATGCGTGTTGCGGATTTAGAAATTCTTTACCTTCATCAAAATTAAATTTACCATCTAAAAAGGCAATTTCATCTTCATTAATCTTTTTTAAGGTTTGATGATAAATTACTTTTTCTTGTTTTTTAATGTAGATATTTACTATTACTAAAAAAACAACGAATAAAATCAATGCGTAAAATCCGTAGATTCCATCTCGGTTATAAAGCATTAAATAAAAAAAATAAATGGCTGCGATTAATAAAACCAAACGCGTCCAACTTAATATCGTTTTTTGCTTGTTTAGTTTATTTAAGATTGCTTGTTGTTCTGCTATGATTTTTTGATACATTATATTTTAAATATTTTATCGAATTGTTTCAAACTGTCTTTTTCATTTTGATTCAAATTTACAAAATAAGGCAATTGCCAATTTTGCGTTTTCATTGCTTGCGAATTTAAAGAAACGCACCAAGAAGGATATAATCTAAACCCACGCTTTCCTTCTTTGTCTGAACTTAAAATCTTATTTTGAATTAGAATTGATTTTGAAAACACAAAAATTCCCTTATTAATATCATCTTCAACTTCAATTAAATAAAAATCAAATAAATCTGAAGCTTCAAACGGAATGGTTTTTCCATCAGAATCACGTTTCCATAAAGCGACAAAACAACCTACTTTTTTAGGAGTAATTTTAGCCTTACGATATTTTATCGCTAATTTTTTGATTTCGAAATTGCAACCAAAATAATCTTTTGCTTCAATTTCTTGCGTTTGATTTATGATTTTCTCTTCGAAAAAAGATTCTATTAACGATTGAAAATTTTGCATTATTTAGTTAAAAATATAAATATGAGAATTTTAAGAATTATGAAATTTGATTTTCAAAATAAAGTTTGAAGATACAAAAAACCACCTCGATTTGAGATGGTTTAGATATATATTTTCTAAAACTATTTTATGATAATTTTTTTAGATTGTTCTGCATTATTTGATTTCATTTTCAAAATATACATTCCGCTATTTAAAAAAGAAACATCAATCGAACTATTATTTTCATAATTAGACATCATAAAAACTTGTCTTCCTAAAGTATCGAAAATCGTAATTTCATTTGATGAAAATTCATCTGGAAAAGAAACGAATAATTCATTTGAAGCAGGATTTGGATAAACGTTCATTGGAATTGCATCAACTTTATTTGTCGATAATAAATAATTATCCAAATTTAATAAAGCAGCTTGCATATTTGGAAGTGGTCCGATTGGCTCATTTGCATTTATTCCCTGAGTAAATCCAGTAGTAACCAAAATATTTTTTACTTCAGTAGGAGTCAAAGTAACATTCGAAGCTTTAGCACGTGAAAGCAACGCAATAACACATCCTGCTACGACAGGTGTTGCAGAACTTGTTCCATTAAATTGTGTATAAGATTGATTTGGATCGTTACCCAAAAGCGCATGATCTCCATAACCAGAAGTCAGAACATTCATTCCCCAACCTTGTAAATTCACACGTTGCCCGTAGGTACTAAAACTCAATCTTGCGTGTGAAATAGTTGATGAACCAGCACCAACAATAATTGCACCCGAATCTCCACGATTCATATAATTTTGATAAGCTGGACTATCTAAATTTTGATTTCCATTCCCTGCTGCAGCTACGATATGAATTCCAGCAGAAGTTGCCGCGTGAGTTATATCCCAAATTGAATTTACATATTCAGCAGGAGCATAATTTGGATCGTCACTTGTAGCACCAGCTCCTCCAGTTTGCATTTCATAAATTATTACATCACCAGCAAGAGATTGATTTACTGCAGCGACTACAGCACCTAATCTACTATAACCAGAAGTTGTATATTCTGGAAAAACTTTAAACTCTGAAATTCCATGTTGCATTCCAGTAATTCCATAATTTCCGTTATGAGCTGCAATTACACCCGCAGTTGCAGTTCCATGATCTACCCAACCTGGATCAACTGCTGTATTTATTGGATTTGCATTAGAGAATTTAGAATCTGTTAATTCTTCGTGCGTTAGTGACATTCCATATTCAACATCACGAACACGAATTCCTTGTCCAAAAACACCTTGATTCCAAGCATATTGCATATTAACACCAGGATTTGCCTGAATATATGTTTGTTGCTGTAAATAATTCGGTGTTACAGGAGGAATATCGACTGAAGGTGGAGCAATTGGAGTTAACGAATTTAATTCGGCATAACGTACAAATTTAAACGTTTCTAATTGAGTTGCAATCGTGTATAAATCTTGATTAGAAATATCGTTATTAACAACATAAATGCCTTTCAAAACCAAAACTGCAGCATGCGAATTTGAATATTTAATTGCATCTTTTTTTAATGTTTCAAAGTGATCTTCATCCCATTGAAAAGCAGATTCTAATTGTAAAGAATGAGAATTTACAAAATTTTGAAAGTCTTGGTTTTGATTATAATAATATTCAAAAACGTTGTCTTGATTATCTGGAATTTCAAATGAAATAACTAACTGATGTTTATCGTCATTACTCAATCGAAATTGCCCTTTTCTATCTTGAGAATTAGATTTTAAACTTAAAGCTAAAAATAATACTAGGAGTAATTTTTTTTTCATTTTTTTATAAAAACATTAATAACTGTAAATTTATAATTTTTAATTACTTTTCAAAAGAATTAATCACAAACATTGAATAATACCTAATATTTTAGACCATTTTATTCAATTATACAAACTTTAAATTTAATAGTCTGCAAAGGAGCATCGTTTTTATCTGTCTTAGTTTTGCTAATCATCGAATCCTTCTATAACTTCACCAAAAACAGTATAATCGCCATCTAAACGAGGTAAACCACCTTGAGTTAAATAGGCTTGAATTTGTTCATCAGTGAATTTAATTCCTTTCTGATTTTGCAATTTCTGTAAATCTTCCATTGTTACAGGTTTTCCAACGACAAAATAAATCTGATTTAAGAAAGAAGCTTTATCGATATTTTCATCTCTTCCAGCTCCTAAAGCTCCGAGCTTATGAAAAGCGCGAAGATCGAATTCAGGCAGTAGTCGTTTACGTTTTACTAAAGGTAAGTTAACTTCACGTTTTGCAATTTCATCATCATGTTCGCCACCTTGAACTACAAAGTTTTCGATTATTCGATTGAAAAATGCTCCTTGATAAACATCTTCTTTTATCGCAGTTAAAACTAAATCGCGATGTTTGGGAGTGAAATCATATAAGACCACTTTGAAGTTTCCGTAAGAAGTTTCGAAAAGTAGTTGATATGATTGAGCAGAAATGCTTAATGGAATAAGGAAAAATAAAACTATAATATAAGATCTTTTCATTTGCTAAAAATTAAAATGGAATCACGGTTTTCTTATTAATAAGTTTACCGTTTTTAATTACAAATAAAACAGCATAAGCTCCGGCAGCATCAGAATTCAAACTTGAAATTGTTATAATATCATCAGTTGAATCGTAACGAATGTCTATAAAAAAACTATCTGCTTGTTCCTTAAAAAAATGAGGCTCAAAAAGATTTTCAAATTCTAATGTGGGAATCTCAAAACGTTTAGCTTTCTGAATAATTACAATAGATTTATATTTTTTTCGAGGTATATTTCCATCAGTACCCCAAATTTCCTTTCCTTTATATGAACCGAGAAAACCGTTTTTTTTAGATAAATATTTTCCTTCTACTTTTTTATTAAAATCATCAATGGAAATTACAACTTCAATATTTAGGGCTTTATTTTCAAAATACATAACGTTATCAATAGTTTTTATAAAATTGATAGGAGTAAAATCTTTTAAACTTATCAATCTGGACTTATGAATAAAACCACCGATAGATTCATCATTATTTGATGAAAAATCAACATTCATCCAATTTGGATTATCCGTATAATCGAACTCTAAAACATACTCTCCCGATTTAATTTTAGAAACAATTTTACTATTTGAATTAGGTTTATCTCTAAGATTCACATAACCATCTTTATCAACTATTTTATAGAATTGTCCATAAATTGAAGTTGAAAATAAAATAAATACCAACAATATTTTTTTCATCTTAATTTTTTTAAACTTGAAGATACAAAAAAACCACCTCGAAATGAGATGGTTAGATATATAAAAATCGTAAATTATTTTTTTGCTTTGCGTTCTCTTGCGATTAATGTATTTTTCATTAACATTGCAATAGTCATTGGTCCAACTCCACCTGGAACTGGTGTAATCCAAGATGCCTTTTCAGCTACTTCATCAAAAGCAACATCACCTTTAATAACGTAACCTTTTGGATGATTTTCGTCGGTAACACGAGTAATTCCAACATCAACAATAACAGCTCCGTCTTTAATCATATCAGCTTTTAAAAATTCTGGAACTCCTAAAGCCGTGATAACGATATCAGCTTCACGAGTGATTTCTTCAATGTTTTGAGTTGCCGAATGCGTTAATGTAACGGTTGCATTTCCTGGATAAGCTTTACGACTCATTAATAAACTCATTGGCTTTCCAACGATATTAGAACGACCAATCACCACAACATTTTTACCTTTTGTTTCGATTTTGTTACGCTCTAATAATTGTAAAATTCCGAATGGAGTTGCAGGAATAAACGATTCTAATTCCAAAGCCATACGTCCGAAATTTTCTGGATGGAAACCATCAACATCTTTATCTGGATTAACAGCATTTAAAACCTTTTGCTCGTCGATATGTTTTGGCAAAGGCAATTGAACGATAAAACCGTCGATATCGTCATTGTCATTCAATTCGTTGATTTTAGCTAATAATTCTTCTTCCGTTGTTTCTTCAGGTAAAGAAACCAAAGTAGAATCGAAACCAACTTTTTCACAAGCTTTTACTTTACTTCCAACGTAAGTTAAACTTGCTCCGTTACTTCCTACCAAAATAGCAGCTAAATGTGGAACTTTTTCTCCACGTTCTTTGATTAAAGCTACATCAATAGCGATTTCATTTTTAATTTCTTCAGAAACTTTTTTTCCGTCTAGTAGTTGCATTCTTAATTGTGTTGTTGTTGTTTTTATATAAATGTAAAGGATTAAACTTCATTGAAATTTAATCCTCTAATATTTTTATTGCATTCCTTTCATTCCGCCCATCATTCGCATTAGGTTTTTACCTTTTGCACCTTGCATCATTTTCATCATTTTGCTCATTTGGTCGAACTGTTTAAGTAATTGATTTACTTGATTGATATCTGTTCCTGAACCTTTTGCTACACGTATTTTACGTTTTGCATCAAGCAATGTAGGTTTAGCTCTTTCTGCTGGAGTCATTGAATGGATAATAGCTTCGATATGTTTGAAAGCGTCGTCTTCAATTTCAACATCTTTTAATGCTTTTCCAACACCAGGAATCATCCCAACAAGATCTTTCATCGATCCCATTTTTTTCACTTGTTGAATTTGCGATAAGAAATCGTCAAAACCAAATTCGTTTTTAGCAATTTTCTTTTGAAGTTTACGAGCTTCTTCTTCGTCGTATTGTTCTTGAGCACGTTCTACCAAAGAGATAACGTCACCCATTCCTAAAATACGATCTGCCATACGATCTGGATAGAATACATCAATTGCATCCATCTTCTCGCCTGTTCCAATAAATTTAATCGGTTTGTTTACGATTGATTTAATAGAAATCGCAGCTCCACCACGAGTATCACCATCTAATTTTGTTAGAACAACTCCATCAAAATTTAAACGGTCGTTAAACGCTTTTGCTGTATTTACTGCATCTTGACCTGTCATTGAGTCAACCACAAATAAAGTTTCTTGAGGTTGAATTGCTGCGTGTACATTCGCAATCTCGTTCATCATTTGTTCGTCAATTGCTAAACGACCAGCTGTATCGACAATAACAACATTGAATCCATTTTGTTTTGCATAAGCGATTGCGTTTTGCGAAATCGAAACTGGATTTTTATTTTCTGGCTCTGAATAAACTTCAACACCAATTTGTTCACCAACCACGTGCAACTGATTAATCGCTGCTGGACGGTAAATATCACAAGCTACCAATAATGGCTTTTTGTTTTTCTTTGTTTTTAGGAAATTAGCTAATTTACCAGAAAAAGTAGTTTTACCTGAACCTTGTAAACCAGACATTAAAATAACCGAAGGATTTCCAGACAAGTTTACACCAGCTGCATCACCTCCCATTAATTCTGTTAATTCATCTTTAACGATTTTAACCATTAATTGCCCTGGCTGTAACGTAGTTAATACGTCTTGACCAATTGCTTTTTCTTTTACGCGAGTGGTAAAATCTTTCGCAATTTTAAAGTTAACATCGGCATCTAATAAGGCACGACGCACTTCTTTTAAAGTATCGGCAACATTTACCTCAGTAATTTTACCGTGACCCTTTAATATATGTAGAGCTTTATCTAGTTTATCACTTAAATTATCGAACATACAGTTATCTTTTTAAACTAAGCTGCAAATATATAATAATATAGCTGAAGTGTCAAATCCTTAGAAAATTAAAAATACTTTTTTTAAGAAAATCCAAAAAGAAAAAAGCTACTTCCGATTTGAAAGTAGCTTTTGGTGGATTTTCTATATTTCGATTACAAAATCAGATTTTGGATTTCGAACCTTTTTCATATTTTTCAACCAGTCATTTTGTTCATCTGAATAACCAACATACATTAACGAAACGCTTTTTAATCCTAATTCGTTTAAGTTTAAAACTTCGTCAACAACAGCATTATTAAAACCTTCTACTGGAGTTGAATCAATTTTTAATTCAGCGGCTTGAGCTAACGCCATTCCCAAAGCAATATAAGTTTGACGTGCAATATGTGCGTGATTTTCTTCTGCTGTTTGTTTCAGATAAATTTCTTTAATCATATTTGTATAACTTGAAAAACGTCCACGTTCTAATCCACGTTCATCTGTAGTTAAATCATAAATATCATCAATGCGTTTTTCAGTATAACGATCCCAAGCTGCAAAAATTAAAACGTGAGAACAATCTCTCATACATTCCGGATTTAACGAACCTGAAACCAATTTTTCTTTTACATCTTGATTTTTAACAACAATCAATTTAAATGGTTGTAATCCTGATGAAGTCGGAGCTAAACGAGCTGCTTCTACAATTTTATCAATATTTTCTTGACTTACTTTTTTTGTTGAATCATAAGCTTTAACAGCGTGTCTCCAATTCAAATCTTCTATTAAACTCATAATTATTCGTTATTAGAAACTGTTAATTTAACTTCCATATTTCCACGAGTTGCGTTTGAATACGGACAAACTGAATGTGCTTTTTCAATTAATTGTTGCGCAATTTCGATAGAAACACCTGGAATATTAGCGTGTAATTCTGCTGATAAACCAAAACCACCCGCTTCATTCTGACCGATAGCTACATTTGCAGTTACGCTTGTCATACCTGTTTTGATTTTTTCCATTTTGATAATCATATTCAATGCGCTGTCAAAACAAGCAGCATAACCTCCAGCAAATAACATTTCTGGATTTAAAAAATCATCATTTAAGCCACCTAAAGCTTTAGGCATTTTTACATCAATGTTTAAAACTCCATTTTCAGAAGTTACTTTTCCGTTTCTTCCTCCGGTTGCAGTTGCTGCAGTTGTATATAATGTTTTCATTTTTCTATGGTATTAAAAATTTTATTTATAATTGTTTTGAATTGTAAAATCTCTTCAGGTGATAATTGAACTTTTTCCATTAACTGAACTGGAATGCAAACGGCATCTTCTTCTAAAGCAATTCCTTTTTCAGTCAAAGAAACATCAACAATTCGTTCGTCTTGTTTTGAACGTTCACGTTTAACAATTTGTTTCGCTTCTAATCGTTTTAATAAAGGCGTCAATGTTCCACTATCTAATCGTAGTATTTTACCTATTTCGCAAACATTTAATTTTTGATGTTCCCACAAAACCATCAAAACCAAATATTGTGGATAAGTTAAATCTAACTTTTCTAAAAGTGGTCTGTATTGATTTGTGATTTCCTTTGATAAAGCATAAATCGGGAAACACAATTGATTTGATATTTTCAGTAAATCTTCCATTTCTATTTTTTACATTACAAATGTAACTTACAAAATTAAATTGTGCACAATTTAATTTTATAAAACTTTGTTAATCTTTTTTCAAAAAAAAAACCACCTAAAAAAATTAAGTGGTTCTATTTTTAAAACTGAAAATAAATAAACGGTTGTGGTCCTTCTTGTGCGGTTGCGAAAACCAACCAATAAACCAATGCCAAAATAATTGCTTTTCCGACAAGTGGCATAACAATAAAAATATGCTGAACTTTTTTCATCCAAGCTTCTGGAATAAAATGCCAAACCAATCCGAATAACATAACCAAGAAAACATTTGTGTAACCTTGATAAATAATAAACCATTGATTGAAATCGAAAGTTAGATTTCCAATATTTTTGATAATATCTAATGCTGTTGGAAAATCTTTTGCTCGGAAAAATATCCAACAAAAGGTTACAAAATTGAAAGTCAGAATCACAGCAAAAACATTCCAAACTGATTTCAACGGTGACTTTTTATCGTTATCTGGAAAATAATCTAAAAATAGTTTATGAACTGCTAAAGCTCCTCCGTGTAACGCTCCCCAAACAATAAATCGTAAACTTGCACCGTGCCACAATCCACCTAATAACATTGTTGTCATTAAATTGACATCGGTAAACATCGTTTTCTTTTTGTCTTTTGCGAATAAAAATGAAATACAAAACACTAAAAACGAACCAGAAGCGATAATTAAAGGTACATAAGAAGTTTGATACATATAAATTCCCCATCCAAATAAAGCAACGAAAAACAACACTGGAAATAAGAATCCAGCAAAAGTACCTTTACGGTTTCCTCCTACGGAAATATATAAGAAATCTTTTAACCAAGTTGACAACGAAATATGCCAACGACGCCAAAATTCGGTAATCGATTTGGATTGATATGGTGTTCTAAAATTGGTTGGCAATTTGAATCCTAACAACAACGCAATCCCGATTGCCATATCTGAATATCCAGAAAAATCACAATAAATTTGAATTGCGTATCCATAGGAAGCCATTAAATTTTCGAACGGTGTGTATGCGTTTGGTAAATCGTAAACGCGGTCAACAAAATTGGAAGAAATATAATCTGAAATGACTACTTTTTTTATCAAACCTCCGATAATCAAAAGCATTCCATAATTCATATCTTCTTTTGTGATTTTAAGCTCAGTATAAATCTGAGATAAAAAATCTTTTGCACGTACAATCGGACCAGCAACTAATTGTGGAAAGAATGAAATAAAGAATAAGTAATCGATATAATTTTTGGTTGGTTTAATTTCTTTACGATAAATTTCAATCACATAACTAATCGATTGAAACGTAAAAAACGAAATCCCAACAGGTAAACCAATTTTCTGAAATTCGATATATGATTCGCTCACCGTGTTGATTGAATCAATAAAGAAATTCATATATTTAAAATAGCCAAGCAATCCTAAATTTACAATTACGCTCAAAGAAACAATCACCTTTTGGGTGGTTTCAGATTTGGAATAATACATCCGTTTGGTTACAATATAATCAAACAAAGACGAAATCAAAATCAACAAAACAAATGCGCCACTCGATAAATAATAAAAGAATAACGAGAAGCAAATTACATATAATAAACGAGGATAAAACGTCTTTCTGAGTGAAATATAAATCGCATAAAACACCAAAAACATTGCAAAAAAACGAGCTGTGTTAAACAACATCGGTTCGGCTGGGTTGAAAGTAAACCAAGAACCGACAGTTTCTGCATTAAAAAATTCCAATTGTGGAATAATGTGTTGGTCAAACCAATTTTTCATATAGTAAAAAACTACTTGTTAGAAATATAATTTTGGTACGCGTTTAAAAGTGCTTCAGCTAATATTTTCCCTTGTTGTTCATATCCTTCTTTGGTGTAATGAACTTCATCTTTCGCTAAAAAACCTTTTTGTTTATTAATTTTCACACCATTTTCTCCACCAAAAGCTTGGTACATATCAAAAACGGCAAAGGTTTTATTTGTATTTGCAAATTCAATAATTCCCTTTGTATATTCTGCGATAAAGGTATTTTCGAAACGTTTGTGCAAAGTAGAAGGCGGCGGCGTTGTTACTAAAATTGCAGTATTTGGGTTAGTTTGTTTTACTTTCGAAACAAAGATTTGCAAATTGACCATATAATCAGCTACAATAAGTCGGTCAAAAGATTCATTGGTTCCTAAACTTACAATTATCAAATTTGGATTTAAAATTTGTAATTGGTCAAAAAACATATCAAATTGATTGTAATCAGAAAGCTTGGCGCCGTTTACTCCAATTCCGCTAAAAGTGATTCCAGATTGATTATTTTCTAAAAGCAAACCACTTAACTTATAATCTGATTTAGATTCGTTTGCAATCAAATAAAATTCATCTATTGCTTTTGGTGAATTATAAGAAAATGATTTATCATCAAAAGTCAAATCAACTAAATCAAAATTTGGAATAGAAACTTCTGATTCAATCTCTTTTTCTTCTCCAACTTTTAATGATTTTCCAATTGCTAATTTATTCGATTTTAAACCATTTGATTTTTTTATAAAATCAACAGAAACTCCATATTTTCTAGAAATACTAGATAACGTTTCTCCTTTTTTAACTTTATGATTTTTTGCTTTAATGGTTTGCTTTTCTAAAGAAATTCGATTTCCATTTGCAAATCCAACATTAAAAAAACGTTCCTTATTTGGAGTAATTATTTTTATGGAGTTCGGATAATCTTGCTCATTTTTTATATCAACTTCAATAACCGCATTTCTATTTGATGTAGAAATGGTATAACCTGAAATTCCTATTGGATTTTCATCTGCTGGACGTACATTTCGACTTGAAGAAAAATTAGCATTCGACTTAAAATTGACTTTAGAAGTTCCATTCGTTTTTACTAATCGATGAGGAAAAATAAAACCCAAACCAGCGTTTCCGAATTTTTGTTGAAAAATATCCTTAATAAAAACGCTTGAAAAATCAGCTTGAATGTGCGAATCTCCAATCTGAACCATTCGAACTTTTCCTTCTTTTTTAGTTTCTAAACTTTGTAATTGTTTGAAAAAAGGAAACAAAACTTCTGGATTTAGAATTTCAAGAGGATTTGATTTTTCAATAGAAATCGTATCTGACGTAGAAACATTATCAGAAGACTGAGCAAAAGTGGTTTGACCAAATAGAAAAACAAATAAGCTTATTGATAGTAAATATCGCATTTCAAAAGTGATTTAGGTGGTTATTATTTGTTTGATTGTTTTTTATATTCATCATAACCAAACATAATTTTGTCATAAATCAAATCAGAAACTACTTTAGCTCCACGGAAATTAAAATGTGTATAATCTTTATTCGCTTTCTTTGGTTCTTCGTCAGCCCATTTTATCATCGAACCTTCACCACCCATCAATTGAAATAAATTGACAAATGTTGCATTTGATTGCTTGGCATAATTCAATTGTGCTCTCATTAAAGGAATAACAGCAGAATCTGTTTGCATTTTAGAATCATATTTCGTTGATTTATCTGCAATCGAAATAATCAAAATCGGAACGTTTGGTATCGCTTCTTGTAAATGTGCCAAAACTTTTTTCATCTTATTTTCGTACCAAGTAAAGTTTTTTGAACCGTAACCCAAAACGTTAGTTCCATATTGAAGTACAATCAAATCATATTGTAAATCTTTATTAAAACTAGACAAAACTGCAGGCTTAATACTTGTAATAGGTAATCCAGAATTCCCTCTGTTTGAAAAATTATCTACATAAACCCCTGTTTTTCCAGAAAAATCAACTCCAAAAATTGGAACATTACCAGCGTTTTTAAAATCTAATTTCAGCTTCTGGCTCGAACTTCCTAAAGTCAATTCATTAACCATCTGACTAGGTTTCAAATCTTTATAAAGCGTATCTTTTCCTCTAATTACAAGAACTTGACCGTTATTAGATTCTGATTTCCCATAGAAAAGCGTTGGATTATTTAATTCGGTTAAGTGTTTGATTTTTGAAGCTTCAAAACTTACCCAATTGGTTGCAGCTGTATCTTTAGGAAAGAAAACATTTCCGCTAATTCCAAATGAAGTAGAAAGATTCTTGGTATTTACAAACGAATACGACTTCCATTTTTTGGAAAATTGTTGTTTGATAGTTATTCTTGAAGCAGCCGATTCGGAAGTTACATTAACAAAACCTACTCCTTCTCCACCAAAACGATCTTGAAAATTACTTCTAAAATCTTGAACAATCATATCACCATCGTTCATTGAATCACCAAAAAAAGCAATACGAATTTTGTCGTTATTACCATTCTCAATTTGAAGTAACTTTTCGTAAAAAGAAACTAGATGTTGGTAACCTACATAATCGGATTCATTAAAATCTACAAATTGATTATCATCTTGTAGAGTATCATTATTAATAGCGTTTGAATCTTCTTCCGCAAGTGCTTCGAGCATTAAACTATCTACAACAATATTTTTCATAGTTGTATCAGCAACAGGAAAAAGCTTCGTTGGCAAAAATGGTTTAATAAAAACAAATGCAATTATAGATAAAATCATAATTGCAAATGTTTGAATAAAATAATTCTTATTTTGATTCACTTTATTATATAAATAAAATCCGGAAATTACATTCTATTCGGAACTTCGATTCCCAATAATTGGAACGCGTTCTTAACAGTTTGTGCTACTTTGTTAGATAATTGAACACGGAAAATTTTCTTAGTTTGATCTTCTTCTCCAAGAATTGAAACCGATTGGTAGAATGAATTGTATTCTTTTACCAAATCATACGTGTAATTTGCGATTAATGCTGGACTAAAAGATTTAGCCGCTTGCTGAATTACCTCAGGGAATTGAGCTACTATTTTCAACAACTCTTTTTCTTTTTCGTGTAATTCGGCAACCTCAACATTTACGTTATAATCAAAATCTGCTTTACGCAAAATAGACTGAATACGCGCGTAAGTATATTGAATAAACGGACCTGTATTTCCGTTAAAATCTACAGATTCTTTCGGATCAAATAAGATTCGTTTTTTAGGGTCAACTTTTAAGATGTAATATTTCAAAGCTCCCAAACCAATAATTCGATATAATTCTGCTTTTTCAGTATCAGAATATCCGTCTAATTTACCTAATTCTTCAGAAATTTCACGAGCTGTTTTTGTCATATCAGCCATTAAATCATCAGCATCTACAACAGTTCCTTCACGAGATTTCATTTTTCCTGATGGTAAATCAACCATTCCGTAAGATAAATGGAATAAGTTTTCTGCCCAATCAAATCCTAATTTCTTTAAAATTAAGAACAATACTTTAAAGTGATAATCTTGCTCATTTCCAACAGTATAAACCATTCCGTCAACATCTGGAAAATCTTTTACACGCTGAATTGCTGTACCGATATCTTGCGTCATATAAACAGAAGTTCCGTCAGAACGAAGAACCAATTTCTCATCTAATCCATCTTGAGTTAAATCAATCCAAACCGAACCATCTTCTTTTTTATAGAAAACACCTTTTGCTAAACCATCTTCAACAACGTCTTTTCCTAATAAATAGGTGTTACTTTCGTAATAATTGCAATCAAAATCAACACCGATATTTTTGTAAGAAACCTCAAATCCTTCGTAAACCCAACCGTTCATCTTTTTCCAAAGCGAAACCACTTTTTCATCACCAGCTTCCCATTTACGTAACATTTCTTGCGCTTCTAACATTAAAGGCGCTTGTTTTTTCGCTTCGTCTTCCGTTTTACCTTCAGCAATTAAAGTGTTGATTTCTTCTTTATAAGCTTTATCAAAAGCTACATAATAGTTACCAACTAATTTATCTCCTTTTAAACCTGTTGATTGAGGAGTTTCTCCGTTTCCGAATTTTTCCCAAGCCAACATTGATTTACAAATATGAATTCCACGGTCGTTAATTACCTGAGTTTTATAAACTTTTTTTCCCGAAGCTTTAATGATTTGTGCAACCGAATATCCTAAAAGTACGTTACGAACGTGACCTAAATGCAATGGTTTGTTTGTGTTAGGTGAAGCATATTCGACCATAACAGCTTTTCCGTTTGCATCTGGTTGTACAAAACCAAATTCATCGTTTTGTTTTATTTCTGAAAACTGATTTGTATAAAAAGAATCTGCAATTACAATATTTAAGAAACCTGCAACTACATTAAATTTAGAAACTACCTCAACATTTTCTACTAAATAGTTTCCGATTTTAGTTCCAATCTCAACCGGATTTCCTTTAATTAATTTTAATAAAGGAAAAATAACAACGGTAACATCACCTTCAAAATCTTTACGAGTTGCCTGAAATTCAACCTTTTCAAAAGAAACTTCAAACAAACTTTGAACAGCTTGCTGTATATATGGAGTTAAAATATTTTGTAACGACATTTTATATTTTTTTAAGAGTGCAAAGATACATTTTTTACACTCAAAATTATACAGAAAAAGTAGTAAGAAATTTCGATAAAAAAAAATTAAAAAAAAAATCATTTTAACTGTAACAAAGAAATCAATTCATCTACTAATTGATAAATGCAATCAAAAACGCTTTGCTATTGTGTAATACAAAGTAATATGTAAAACAATCAACCATGAAAACAAAATTATTTTTCTTCTGTTCCTTTTTATATTCAGGTATAATGATGGCGCAAAATCCAGGAACCGTTACTGGGATATTAAAAGACGAAAATAGCAAAGAAGCTATAAGTTACGCTTCAATTTCTATTAAAGATGGAGATCAAATCATAACAGGTGATTTATCTGATGATGAAGGAAAATTTACCATAAAAAATATTCCTTTGAAAACTACCGAAGTAATCGTTGAATACATTGGATTCAAAACTTATACAACGACTATTACATTATCTGACAGTAATAAAAAAATCGATTTAGGTACAATTTTATTACATCCGGATTCAGAAATGCTTGAAGGAATTGTTATCAACGCAGAACGTTCGGTTACAGAACAATTGGTTGACAGAAAAGTAATTCATGTTGGAAAAGATTTATCAACTGCAGGTGCAACTGCTTCTGAGATCATGAATAACATTCCGTCTGTGAACGTTGATCAGGATGGTAATATTTCGATGCGTGGAAATGAAAACGTTCGTGTTTTAATAGATGGAAAACCAACGCAAATGGATCCAAAAACATTGCTAAAACAAATTCCTTCAAACTCAATTGATAAAATTGAATTGATTACAAATCCTTCGGCTAAATATAATCCAGAAGGAATGTCAGGAATGATTAATATCGTTTTGAAGAAAAATATGCAAGACGGTTTTAACGGAAGTTATAACGGAAACATCACTTTTGCAAAAGTTCCAAAATTCAATCAAGGGATTGATTTAAACTTAAGAAAAGGAAAAATAAATGTTTTCGGTAATTACAATTACAACGATAGTGAAACATACAATTGGGGAGAAATCACACAATTAGACGATAATAGCCAACAGTTATTTGATATTGTAAACAAAAATAAAATCCATACATTCAAAGTAGGTTTTGATGTTTACGCAAACGATAAAAATACGTTGTCATTCTATACAAACCAAACGTACGCAGATGGAGTTGGAACGGTAGATAACAGGATTTTATATCCAACAAATACAGCATTTTATCAAACGGATAGATATTCAGGAGATGATAAAACTCAAGTTTATAATGCAGCTTGGAAAAAATTATTCGCAAAAACAGGTCAAGTTTTAGATCTTGAAGTAAATTATAACACAACAAAACAAAAACAAGGTGGTGAATTTGCGATTATTGGAAATCCAAATAATCAATATAGTGATATTAGTGACAATACAGTAAATGCAGTTCAAGCAAATTTAGATTACATCCATCCGATTGGAGAAAAGTCGAAATTAGAAGTTGGAGCAGAATATCGCGAAACGAATATTGATAATACATACGACACAACAAACATCATTGCAAACAAAACGGATTTTACGTATGACGTGAGTATTGCATCTGCTTACGCAACTTTCGGAACAAAATACGAAAAATGGGGTTATCAATTGGGAGCACGTATAGAAAAATATGATGTAAATGCAAATTACACAATTTCAAATAATAAAGATAAATTCAAAGATGATTATTTAAATATTTATCCATCGGCATTTTTAAGCTATACGCCTACCCAAACTGATTTCTTTCAATTAAGCGCAAGTCGTCGAGTGGATCGTCCGAATGTTTGGCAAACACGTCCGATTCGTGATTATAGTACACCAAGAGTTATCCAAGTTGGAAATCCAGAATTACAGCCACAGTTTACAAATTCATTAGAATTTAATTATACAAAAATCTTAGGTGTTAAAGGAAGTATTTCTGCCGGGGCTTATTACCGTGTGATTAGTGATCCGATTGAAAGAACATTTTTCTTAGACACTTCAACTCCAGAAGCAATTGCAGAAAACAAAATGATTATGAGTTACGGCAACTTTGATCAATCTTCTGCATACGGAGGAGAAATCTCTGCAAATTACAAATTGAATAAATGGTGGGATATTCAGCCAAGTGTGGAATATTATTTCAGAAATCAAAAAGGAATTGTTTCTGTTTTAGACCAAAATACAGGACTAGAAAAATTTGAGAACAGAGAAATTGACAACGGTGTTTTCAATGCGAGATTGAACAATAATTTCAAAATTACACAAAATTTCCGTGCTTCATTATTCGGATTCTATCGTGGAGATTCAAAAGGAATCAATGCAGAAATGAAAGCAATGTATAAAATTGATGCCGGATTACGTTATTCGTTCTGGGAAAACACAGGAAGTTTAAGTGTTCGTTTCAACGATGTTTTCAATACAATGAAAGCTGCATTTATCGGAGATTCGCCATACCGTCAAAAAGGAGAATTTACTTGGGAAAGTCAGTCCGTGTTTGTTGGTTTTAATTATATGTTCGGAACGGCAAAAAACAGAGCTGCTCAACGTAAACAAAGAGATAATAACGAAGTACAAAAATCAGGAGGTTTCTTTTAATATATTTTGAATTAGTTAGCAAAGAACTATTATTAAAACCCCGAAAAAATGCTTAAAATCTGCAAAAATTAAGCACATTAAATCCAATTGAAAGAGCTCGTTTTCACGAGCTCTTTTTTGTATCATAATTTAAAATATCGTTTATTATAGCCTTTAATATTAATTAGAAAAATACCTATTGGATAAAAAAAAGATGCTAAAACAAGTGCGGTTTTCTCAATAATTGATTTTGGTAATTGCATTACACACTTAATCAAAATGGAATAGTTTATAATTATAGATAGAAAAATAAAAATAGAAGTTATAACAAACATTCCATAATAAAATGAAGCTAATAAAATTCGTACAAAAAATGAAACTGATAAAAAAATGATTATTAAATCTAATACCAAAATTACAAGTGTTATTTTATTGAAATTCCTGATTCGATTAGCCCAAATATAATTCGAATAATAATTATTGAAAATGATATTTGAAATTAATATCAACCAAATTACTTGAATTATTAGATTAATAATCAACCAATCTTCAAATCCTGAAAATTCAAAAACTAACAAACTAATTAAAAAAAGGGTAATAAATAAAATTTTCATTACTAGAAATTTTAATATCCATAAATATATAAAAAATCCTCAGAAGCAACCGCCTTGAGGATTTCGTATTATTTATCAAACATTAAATCTTTTACTTTTTCTTTATTTACTTTTTCTTTTTTCACATCGAACATCGTTCCGAAAACGCGGTCCCAAAACGTATTACTCACTCCAAAACCAAGTTCCTCATCTTTGTAATGATGCAAATGATGATTGTCCCAAAGTGGTTTCATAAATTTAAAAGGCGGCGCTATTGCATGAATCAAATAATGCATAGATGCATACAACAAATATCCAATCATAAAACCAGGAAAAAAAGCAAAGACATAATTTCCAATAATCAAATATTGAATTCCGAACAACAAACTTGCTAAAATTAAACTTGGAATTGGAGGCATAAACAGCCGTTGTTTATCTCTTGGAAAGTGATGGTGATTACCGTGAAATATATAAACAATCCGTTCGAGTTTTGGATTTTCTGTCATAAAATGAAAAATATAACGATGCGCAATATATTCAAAAAATGTCCAAAAAAGTAATGCTCCAAAAAAGATTGAAACCATCTGTAAAACAGAAAATCCTACAGAAATGTATGCGTAATACAAACTGTAGGATAATATTGGAATGTACATCGCCCAAATTACGGCTGGATATCCTTTTGTAAGATTTTCTAAAAACTTATTTTCAAAGATTTGAGCTTGACCTTTGTTGTGTATTTTTTCAAATTTCATACAATATAAATTTAGTTTCTTAAAATTAAGAAAAAAATCATTGTATTTTAAAAAAATTAAGAAAAATCACCAACGAATAATAGCACTTGCCCAAGTGAAACCACTACCAAATGCAGCTAAGACAACTAAATCGCCTTCTTTAATTTTACCTTGCTCCCAAGCTTCGGTTAATGCAATTGGAATTGAAGCTGCTGTCGTATTTCCGTATTTTTGAATGTTGTTATATACTTGATCATCTGTCAATTTAAACTTGTTTTGAATAAACTGAGAAATTCTCAAATTCGCTTGATGTGGAACCAACATATTGATATCAGAAACTTGTAAATTATTTGCTTCTAAACCTTCGTTGATAACTTCACTAAAACGAACCACTGCATTTTTAAATACAAATTGCCCATTCATATAAGGGAAATAAGATTCATCATCAGGATTATCATCCTTTAAAATATCTGTGACCCAACGTTTACCCATTCCTGGCGCAATCAAGGCAAGTTCTTCTGCGTGCTGACCTTCAGAATGCAAATGTGTTGACAAAACTCCTTTAGTTGTATCTTCTTCTCTTGATAAGATCGCTGCTCCTGCTCCGTCTCCAAAAATCACAGAAACACCTCGACCTCGAGTTGTCATATCCAATCCTTTTGAATGAACTTCTGAACCAATAATCAGAATGTTTTTATACATTCCAGTTTTGATATATTGATCTGCAATAGATAGCGCATAAATAAATCCAGAACATTGATTACGAATATCTAACGCTCCAACAGTTCGTAAACCTAATTCTTTTTGAATCATTACACCTGGACCTGGAAAATAATAATCTGGACTCAAAGTAGCAAAAACGACAAAATCAATATCTTGAGGATCAATTTTAGCACGTTCAATAGCAATTTTCGCAGCTTTAATAGCCATTCCAGAAGTAGTATCTTCTTCTAAGGCAACGTGTCTTCTTTCTTGAATTCCAGTACGTTCTTGAATCCACTCATCGTTTGTTTCAATTAACTTAGATAAGTCATCATTAGTTACAACATTCTCAGGAACATAATATCCTAATCCAGTAATTTTTGAATGATACATGTTTATATTTTTATATTAATATTTTAGTCATTTTAAGCTGTCAAATTTACAATAAATACTTCATTGAAAAACAGTTAAAAAATTGGATTTAACATTTTTGAAAAAGTTTTTCGTAAATATTCGCAATTAACGCGTCGTTTTTTGGCTATTTATTGATTATCAACTAAATTAGCATTTTATCCGTTAACTATAAAAATATAATGAGGAAATATTACAAAACATTATTAGCCCTAATCATTGGAACAACAACTATGTTTGCACAAGAGAATGTTACGTACCAAAAACCATCAAAAGAAATTTTACAACTTGCCGATTTCGAAAGAGCGCCATCTGTATCGATGGATTCAAAAAAAGAATTAATGCTTTTGACTTATCGAAATACCTATAAAAACTTAAACGACTTAAACCAAGACGAATTGCGTTTGGGTGGTTTACGTATCAATCCAAATACAAATATTAGCAGTACAGCGACTTTTATCAACAACATTAAATTGAAAAAAGTTACTGACAAACAAGAAACACAAGTTAAAGGCTTGCCTGTTGACGCTAATATCAGTAATTTGAGTTGGTCTCCAGACGAAACAAAAATCGCATTTACAAACACAACAAATTCAGGAAATGAACTATGGATTCTAGATATTAAAACAGCAACTGCAACGAAATTGACAGATGCAGTTTTAAATGCTAATTTAGGAAATCCGATTACTTGGTTTAAAGACAATCAAAACCTAATGATTAAAGTTTTACCTGAAAACAGAAAAGCTTTAATTGATCCTGCAAAAGATATTCCGACTGGTCCAATTGTTTCAGTTAGTGAATCAGGGACGGTTTCTCAAAACAGAACGTACCAAGATTTATTAAAAAACAAAACAGACGAAGCAAATTTTGAAAACATTGTTACTTCTGAATTGTACAAAATCGATTTAAAAGGAAACAAAACGCTTTTCAAAAAAGGTGATATGTTTGTTGGTGAAACTTTTTCTCCAGACGGAAATTATATTATGTTAACTGTTTTGGAAAAACCTTTTTCATACATCGTTCCATTAAATCGTTTTCCAATGAAAACAATAGTTTACGATGCGAATGGAAAAGAAATTAAAGTAGTAAACGAATCTCCAATTAATGAAATAATGCCAAAAGGTTTTATGGCTGTTAAAACAGGAAAAAGAAGTTTATCTTGGCGTGCAGATCAACCTGCATCTTTATTTTTCGTTGAAGCTTTAGACGGCGGAGATCCAGCAAACAAGGTTAAATTTAGAGATGAATTATTTACTTGGGAAGCACCATTTACAAAAAATCCTGAATCGTTAACTAAAACTCCACAACGCTTCGGTGGAATTTCTTGGGGAGATGACCAAACAGCAATTGTTTACGACCAATGGTATGACACACGAAATGAAAAAACATATTTATTTAATCCTTCAAAAAAAGATGGTTTAAAAACAATTTGGGATCGTAATTCGCAAGATATTTATTCTGATCCAGGTGATTTCCAAACTACAAAAAATAAATTCGGAAGACATACTTTACAAATTGAAAACGACCAATTGGTTTTAGTTGGTGAAGGTCATACTGCAAAAGGTCAGTTTCCTTTTATCGATGTTTTGGATTTGAAAACTTTAAAAACGAAACGTTTATACCAATCGAATTTTACTGATAAAATCGAATCGATTTCTTCGATTGTTGATTTCGACAAAGGAAATATTTTGGTAAACATTCAATCAAAAAATGATTATCCGAATTATTATTTCAGAAACATCAAAAAGAAAAACGATATAAAACAGATTACATTTAACGAGAATCCGTTTGTAAGCATTAAAGATGTTCATAAAGAAGTAATCAAATACAAACGTAAAGATGGAGTTGAACTTTCAGGAACTTTATATTTACCAGCAAATTACGATCGCAAAAATAAAACAGAGAAATTACCTTTATTAATTTGGGCTTATCCAGCGGAATATAAAGACAAAAACAGTGCAGGACAAAGTTCAGCAAATCCAAACGAATTTACGTTCCCGTATTACGGTTCGTTCGTTTATTGGGCAGCGAAAGGTTATGCAGTTTTGGACGATGCCGCTTTCCCAATTATCGGAGAAGGTGAAACAGAACCTAATGATACATTTATTGAGCAGTTGGTTGACAATGCAGCAGCAGCGATTGATGCCGTTGATAAATTAGGTTATATCGACAGAACAAAAGTTGGAGTTGGAGGACATTCATACGGAGCATTTATGACAGCAAATTTACTTTCACATTCAGATTTATTTGCTTGTGGAATTGCAAGAAGTGGCGCTTACAACAGAACATTAACTCCATTTGGTTTTCAACGTGAACAACGTAATTATTGGGAAGTTCCTGGTGTTTATAACACGATGTCTCCTTTTATGAATGCTGAGAAAATGAAAACTCCAATGTTATTAGTTCACGGAGAAGCAGATAATAATCCTGGAACATTTACTTTACAAACAGAGCGTTATTTTCAAGCTTTAAAAGGATTAGGAGCTCCAGTTCGAATGGTTTTACTTCCAAAAGAAAGTCACAGTTATGTTGCTAAAGAAAACATTCTTCACCTACTTTGGGAACAAGAGCAATTCTTGGATGAACATTTAAAAAATAAAAAATAATATCTTTTCTAAAAGAGTTCGATTTTATCGAGCTCTTTTTTATTTTTTTATTTCATAAAAAAATGTACTTTTATACCATAATTAACAAATAAAAAAAATGAAAAAGATTATTTTAGGAATCACAACAATAGCTTGTTTAGCTATTGCTTCTTGTTCTAGTGACGACAATTCGACTCAGGACAATCCAGTTGTGGAATCTCCATCTAAAAAGTTCGAAGGTAAATGGAAAATGGTTACCGGCATAGTTATTTACAATGGTCAAACTCAAACACAAGATTTAAAACCTGGTGATTGCGACTATGATTTTTATGATTTAAAATCAAACGGTTCAAAAGATGAAGTTTACCATGAAACTGAAAACAATTGTACAGAAACAAATTGGGTTGGTACTTGGAATTATAATGCCGACGAAAATACGATTACAGCTATAGATTCAGATGACAACTATACAGTTGTTTTTGAAATTATAGAATTTTCAACAAACACTATGAAAGTTAAACTAATTGAAGATGATGGTGTAAATCCAGAAGATTCCGGTTTTGAAATTTATTCTATTTTACAGAGATAAAAAAAATCTGACTTAGGTCAGATTTTTTATTTTAAATTTAATTTTGCCAAAGTAATCCTTTTCAGCATTTACAAAAAGTTCACTTTCACAAAATTTCACTTTCAACAGAAATCCATTCCCTTTAAAATACGATTTAACAACCTGAGCTTCAAAACCATCATAAGAAATTATAATCTGATGCGGTCGTAGAAACAAAACATTTCCATCTGATTTTCCAAAATAAGCAGTCGGAATAACATTTATATCACCTGTAAGACGAGCGATATATTCCGTTTTAGGAAAATTGTAGATTTGATTTGGAGTTGCTTTTTCAATCAAATTTCCATTTTGCATTACGATAATTTCATCTGAAAACATCAAAGCTTCATCTGGAGTATGCGAAGTAAACAAAACGGTAATTCCTTTTTTCTTACAATAATCAAACAGATGACGACTGATTCTATTTTTCTGAAAAGAATCGATGTGACTAAAAGGTTCATCAAGCAACAAAACTTCTGGTTCTAAAGCTAAAACACGAGCCAAAGCCACACGCTGCATCTGGCCACCGCTTAACAACTTAGCTTTTACATTTGCAAATTCAGTCATTTCAACCAATTCTAAAAGTTCGTTTACACGATTGGCTTTTTCTTTTAAATAAAAATTCGAAAGAAAACGACCAACATTTTCAGCTACTGAAACATACGGCATCAAATCAAAATCTTGAGCTAAATATTTCATATAATCCATACCAGGAACCAAATGGAATTTAGGTCCTAAAATCTGTTTTTTATTCCAAAACAATTCACCTGAATCAGCATCTAAAAGTCCATAAATCAATTTCAATAAAGTTGATTTTCCTGAACCACTTGCTCCGATGATTGAAATAACTTGTCCTTTTTCTACAGAAAAACTAACCTTATTTACTACAGAATCATTTCCATACGAAAATGACAATTGTTTAATTTCTAACATAAATCTAAAAAAGAAAAAGCGACTAAAAAGTCGCTTTAAAATTATTTACTAGCTAAATAACGCTCAGCATCTAAAGCTGCGATACAACCCGAACCTGCTGCGGTAATAGCTTGACGGTAATCTTTATCTTGAACATCTCCACAAGCAAAAACGCCTGGAATGTTTGTCTTAGACGTTTTTCCTTCTGTAATCAAATATCCTGTTTCATCCATATTCAATTGACCAGCAAAAATATCTGTATTTGGCTTATGACCAATAGCAACGAAAACTCCAGTTGCAGCAATTTCATGCTTTTCACCCGTCACACGATTTACTACACGAACACCTGAAACCAATTGACCATCTCCTAAAACCTCATCAATTTCAGAACTCATTAAAATTTCGATGTTTGCCGTATTTCGAACACGTTCTTCCATAATCTTAGAAGCACGGAATTTCTCAGAACGAACCAACATTGTAACTTTATTACATAAATGCGATAAATAATGCGCTTCTTCACAAGCAGAATCCCCTGCTCCAACAATAATTACATCTTGTTTTCTGTAGAAGAAACCATCACAAACAGCACAAGCAGAAACTCCTCCACCCATTTGTAAATAATGTTGCTCTGAGGGTAATCCTAAATATTTTGCAGTTGCACCTGTAGAAATAATTACGGTTTGTGCGTGAATTTCAATCGTATCATTAATCCAAACTTTTTTCACATCTCCAGATAAATCAACCTTTGTTGCCCAACCATCACGAACATCAGTTCCAAAACGTTTTGCTTGAGCTTGTAATTGATTCATCATTTCTGGACCAGTAACTCCTTCTGGGTAACCTGGGAAATTTTCAACTTCGTTTGTTGTTGTTAACTGACCACCTGGTTGCATTCCTTGATACATAACCGGATTCATATTAGCACGAGCTGCATAAATTGCTGCTGTGTATCCCGCAGGACCTGACCCGATAATTAAGCATTTGATATTTTCTATATTTTGTGACATTATATAATGTTTTGAATAAACTAAGTTTCAAACAAAAATAGCTATTTAAAAAGAAAATCAAATCATTTAATTCATATTTTGTATCAATTAAAGGATTGGATAAATTTATAATCGAAATTATTTCTGAATTAAAAAACTGAAAATCTATGTTTTAAAAAAATGTTTCAAAAAAAGATTTGAATTTACTTGCAGATATAAAATTTTGCCCTAAATTTGCACTCGTAATAATGAAGCTATCGGGGTGTAGCGTAGCCCGGTTATCGCGCCTGCTTTGGGAGCAGGAGGTCGCAGGTTCGAATCCTGCCACCCCGACAAATTTCTTCTTATTACTAAAAAACAGATAACCACCTCGGGGTGTAGCGTAGCCCGGTTATCGCGCCTGCTTTGGGAGCAGGAGGTCGCAGGTTCGAATCCTGCCACCCCGACAAAACAAAAGCTTCAAGTTTTCTTGAAGCTTTTTTATTTCTCCCCAACTTTTGCGCTTGACCCCAAAAAAGCATCGAAAAAGATTAATCAACTTATCTAATCAAAAACTGAAGTAAAAATCACTAACTTTATGACTTATAATTGATTCATTTAAATGCTTTAATAAGCTTAAAATTATTATTTTTGTGGAAAATAAAATCAATATGTTAGTTATAGGAATTGCTGGAGGAACAGGAAGCGGAAAAACAACTGTAGTTCATCAAATTATGAGTGAATTACCAGAAACAGAAGTAGGAATAATTTCTCAAGATTCATATTATAAACAAAACGACCACTTAAGTTTTGAAGAAAGAGCGTTAATTAATTTCGATCATCCTAGAGCGATTGATTTTGAGCTTTTAACGCAACACATTAAACAATTAAAAGAAGGAAAAAACATCAATCAACCCGTTTATTCTTTTGTACATCACAACAGAACTGATGATTATGTGTTAACTCATCCTAGAAAAGTAATGATTGTTGAAGGGATTTTAATTCTTACAAATCCTGAATTACGTAATTTATTTGATATTAAAATCTATGTTCATGCAGATTCTGACGAACGCTTAATCCGTCGTTTAAAACGTGATATCGCTGAACGTGGAAGAGATATGAACGAAGTTTTATCTCGCTACCAAAACACATTAAAACCCATGCATGAGCAATTTATTGAACCAACAAAAGCTTATGCAGACATCATCATTCCAAACGACACGTATAACACAGTAGCAATAGATATTGTTCGAACAGTAATCAACGAAAAAATTTCTTAATTTAGTAAAATGAAAAAAATAATAACCAAACTTACATCAAAGTATCCATTTTTAAAATGGATGACTAATCGTTTTATTTTAGTAACGGTTTTCTTTGTGACATGGTTATTCTTTTTTGATACTTATGCCTTTTTTGACCATTTAAAAATAAATGAAGAAATCCAAAAGTTAGAGGAAAATAGAGATTATTACAAAGACGAAATCCTTAAAGATGAGCAAACCATTAAAAAGCTTCATCGAATGGAAGAAGTTGAAAAATATGCTCGTGAAAAATATTATATGAAACGCGAAAATGAAGATATCTACATCATTGATATTGAAACCGTTTCTGAATCCGATTCAAAAAAATAAAATTACATGACTAATAATTTATTTAATGAATTTGAAAAAATCACTTCAAAACAGTGGAAAAATCAAATTCAATACGAATTAAAAGGAGCCGATTATAACGAAACCTTAATTTGGGAAAGCTTAGAAGGCATTAAAGTAAAACCTTTTTATCATAATGATGAAGATGTGGTTACAAATGCTGTTGAGACAAAAGCTTCGAATTTTAAAATTGTTCAAGAAATTTTTGTTCACGATGTTGAAAAATCAATATACCGAGCTAACGACGTTTTAAATCGTGGAGCAGATAACATTCGTTTCATTATCGAAAATCAAGAAACCGATGTTGTTTCTTTATTAAACGGAATCAAATCAAACGTAAATTCAATTTACATCCAGTTAAGTTTCTTATCAGAAACATTCGTTGAAAAAATCAATACAGAAGCTGGTAAATTAGCTGCTGAGATTTTTGTTTTGGTTGATCCAATTCATCAACTAGGAAAAGATGGTAACTGGTTTACCAACCTAAACACAGATTTTGAAGCTTACAACAAAATTGTCAACGCTTACAAAAACATCAATTTCGTTACTGTAAACGCTCAGCTTTATCAAAATGCTGGTGCAAACATGGTACAACAATTAGCTTACACATTAGCACATACCAACGAATATTTAAATCGTGTTCCAAACTTTGAAGGAACGATTACCGTTTCGGTTGCAGTTGGTACAAACTACTTCTTTGAAATTGCTAAACTAAGAGCTTTACGCTTACTTTTCGAAGCCTTAGTAAACGAATACAACCCGAACATTACTTTACATATTTTAGCAACTCCTACAAAACGTAACAAAACCATTTACGATTACAACGTGAATATGTTACGTACTACTACAGAATGTATGAGTGCAATTTTAGGTGGAGCCGATGCAGTCGAAAACTTAAATTACGATGCTTTATTCCATAAATCAAACGAATTTGGTTCTCGTATCTCAAGAAATCAACTATTGGTTTTAAAAAGCGAAAGTTATTTGGATAAAGTAAACAATCCAGCAGACGGAACATATTACATTGAAAACTTAACGCAACAATTAGCAGAAAAAGCGTTGACTTTATTTAAAGATATCGAAGCTAATGGCGGATTAATTACGCAATTAATCGAAGGAACGATTCAACGTAAAATTGCCGAATCTGCAACTAAAGAACAAGCTTTGTTTGACGAAGGTAAAGAAGTGCTTTTAGGAACAAACAAATATCCGAACGCACAAGACAAAATGGCAAATGATTTAGAATTATTCCCATTTGTAAAAAACAACCCTCGCAAAACATTAATAAGTCCAATCATCGAAAGACGTTTAGCTGAAAATTTAGAGCAACAACGTTTAGAAGTTGAGAAGAACAGTTAAGTTATCTGCTTGTTTTTTTGTAACTTACAGAAAATATAATAATTATGGAAGCAATCAGACAATTTGTAAAAGTTAAGAATCGAGAGGTAAATATCGTTTTACCAGATGATTTTATCGCTGATGAAGTTGAAGTTATTGTTTTAGCAAAATCAAATGATTCAATACCTTTTGAATTAACAGACGAGCAAAAACAACTTTTAGATACACGATTAGCTGAGCCTGAATCTGAATATATTTCTTCTAAAGAATCTTTAGAAAAGATTAGAAAAAAGTATGGCTTTTAAACTCATCGTTTCTAAAAGAGCACAAAGCGAAATTGAAAATGCAATGGATTATTATGCTGAAATCAACAAAACTTTGGCACTACGGTTTTATTCTTGTGTTGAACAAGTTTATGATATATTAAAAATAAATCCGTTTTACAAAAAGATTCATAACGATTTTAGAATAGTTCCGATAGGTACATTTCCATTCAATATTATTTTTCATATCGAAGAAGCAAACGAAACAATAAAGATACTATCTTGCTTTCATACATCAAGAAATACAATAAATTATCCTAGATAATTCAATCAAATGAGAAAAGATATTCAAAATATACAATTACCGAAAAACAAAAATATCCAAGCTTCAAACGAAAATATGTTTGAAACTGCTGAAGGTATTTCGGTTAAAAAAACCTACCAACTTGCGGATATTGAAAACGCAGAACAAATTGGTTTCGGAGCTGGTTTTGCTCCAAATTTAAGAGGTCCGTATGCAACAATGTACGTTCGCAGACCTTGGACAATCCGTCAATACGCAGGATTCTCAACTGCTGAAGAATCAAATGCTTTTTACCGCAGAAACTTAGCTGCTGGTCAAAAAGGACTTTCAGTTGCATTTGACTTAGCAACGCACCGTGGATACGATTCTGATCACGAGCGTGTGGTTGGAGATGTAGGAAAAGCTGGTGTTGCAATTGATTCTGTTGAAGACATGAAAATCTTATTTGATCAAATTCCTTTAGATCAAATGTCGGTTTCTATGACCATGAACGGAGCAGTTCTTCCAATTTTAGCATTCTATATCGTAGCTGCAAAAGAGCAAGGAGTTGATGAAAAGCTACTTTCAGGAACGATTCAAAACGATATTTTGAAAGAGTTCATGGTGCGTAATACGTACATTTACCCACCTACTCCATCTATGAAAATAATTGCAGATATCTTTGATTATACCAGTAAGAAAATGCCAAAGTTCAACTCGATTTCAATTTCTGGATATCACATGCAAGAAGCTGGAGCAACTGCAGATATTGAGTTAGCTTACACTTTAGCAGATGGTTTAGAATACATTCGTACAGGTTTAGCTGCAGGTATGAAAATCGATGACTTCGCTCCTCGCCTTTCATTCTTCTGGGCAATTGGTATGAATCATTTTATGGAAATTGCAAAAATGCGTGCTGCACGTATGATTTGGGCTAAGTTATTGAAACAATTCAACCCAGAATCAGAAAAATCGTTAGCGTTACGTACACACTGTCAAACTTCTGGTTGGAGTTTAACAGAGCAAGATCCATTTAATAACGTAGCTCGTACGGCAATTGAAGCTGCTGCTGCTGCATTTGGTGGAACGCAATCGTTACATACAAATGCTTTAGATGAAGCTATTGCTTTACCAACAGATTTCTCTGCACGTATCGCACGTAACACACAAATTTTCTTACAAGAAGAAACTAAGATTTGTAAAACAGTTGATCCTTGGGCAGGAAGTTATTATGTAGAAAGCTTAACTTCTGAAATTGCTGACAAAGCTTGGAAATTAATTGAAGAGGTTGAATCTTACGGTGGAATGACAAAAGCTATTGAAGCTGGAATTCCGAAAATGCGTATCGAAGAAGCATCTGCTCGTAAGCAAGCACGTATTGATTCTGGAACGGATGTAATTGTAGGAGTTAACAAATTCCGTTTAGAAAAAGAAGATCCGTTACAGATTTTAGAAGTAGATAACCAAGTAGTTCGCCAACAACAAATTGAGCGTTTAAATTCAATTAAAGCTTCTCGTGATAATACCAAAGTACAAGCTTGTTTAGCTGCTTTAACCGAAGCCGCAAAAACAAACGAAGGAAACTTATTGGATTTAGCTGTTGAAGCTGCAGAAGCTAGAGCAACTTTAGGAGAAATTTCTGATGCTTTAGAAGAAGTTTACGGACGTTACAAAGCACAAATTAGAACCATTAGTGGTGTTTATAATAAAGAGATGAAAGCAGACGAAAGTTTTGAAAAAGCAAAACAATTAGCGGATGCATTTGCAAAACAAGAAGGTCGTCGCCCACGTATTATGATTGCGAAAATGGGACAAGACGGACATGACCGTGGTGCAAAAGTTGTTGCTACAGGTTATGCCGATGTTGGTTTCGACGTAGATATGGGACCCTTATTCCAAACGCCAGCTGAGGCTGCAAAACAAGCTGTTGAAAATGACGTGCATGTTTTAGGAGTTTCTTCTTTAGCGGCAGGTCACAAAACTTTAGTTCCGCAAGTAATTGAAGAATTAAAGAAATACGGTCGTGAAGATATTATGGTTATTGTTGGTGGAGTAATTCCAGCACAAGATTACCAATATTTATTCGA
Source organism: Paenimyroides tangerinum (assembly GCF_003865405.1). Lineage (GTDB taxonomy): Bacteria > Bacteroidota > Bacteroidia > Flavobacteriales > Flavobacteriaceae > Flavobacterium > Flavobacterium tangerinum. Next base: position 76,067 of record NZ_RQVQ01000003.1, on the reverse strand, counting down.
TGCCGGCGCGGTTGCCGTTTTTGGTCCTGGTACCAAAATTGCAGAAGCTGCCATTACCATTCTGAATGTTTTAACAGACAATGAATAAACTAAAAGTCCTGATATAATACATCAGGACTTTTTCGTTTTTAAAAAAATTACTAAAACTAAGTCTTCTAAAGTAAATCCTTTTTAGGCACATCCGATTCATACTAATGTGAATAAAAAGTGAGATGGTTAGAATTAATACCCAACTAAAACTTGCAGTTACTAGAAAGAAATATAAATCAGATATGTTCAATTACGACGGAATCATCGCATTAGGTAAAACGTTTCCTAGTATAAAAGACAATCGGATGATAAAATGGTTTACTACTAGCGATGAAACCCTATACTGCAAAACCAAAATATATGCATCTTTATAATTAAAATATAACAAAATCAGGAGCTTACTCAGTTTCGAGATTGCTTATTACCTTTGTTGATCAATGAGCAAGTGAAGATAGATTAACAATTATACTCCAAAAAGAAAGACCTCATCGGTCTTGATTTTTGGTATTAAAACGAGAAGCTTCTCATTTGCTATCGAGAAGCTTCCCTTTTATAACACTAACTTTATCTTGATAAATCTAACGCATTTAAATTCAAATAAAATTTAAAAAAGGCATATTAAGCTAAACCTTAATTCATATATAAAACAAATAAAATTACATAAATCGAAATGCTATTTAAAGCTTGTAGTTGAATTGATTTTCAAAAAAAAAAAATTCAACTAGAATCAAAAGCTTATCTTTAAAGTAAAAAATGGAAAAGATACTTAGAGTAGAACATCACAAACTGATAAGTGCATTATTTGCATTATTCTTTGCGATGTGTATTACGGCTTATGGTTCGTTTAATGCTTTCGTAGGCGCATTTTCAGAAAACTTAATTGCCTTGGTTATTGCAATACCATTATTAATTTTCTTTCTATTCTTAAGTTATTTCTTTTTCAAAATTGCAATCAATTACAATACCTATTATCTATTAAAATACAACGAAAGAGGTTTTTCTTACTTACATCAACCTAACATTAAAGGAACTACTCGAAGTATGACGATTCAGACTTTTGAAAAATATTACTATAAACCTAAATATTACAACTTCCCTTTTTTGTACGTAAAAGCCTTTCAACTAGCAAACAACAAAATTGAAATTGTCTATGAAAACAATCGTATTGAAAAATTTCCTGTGGAGCTTTCTCAAGAAAAAACGAAGAAAGGAATTGTTTTATTAAATAGCTGGCTCGATGCGTACAATAAAAAGAACATTAAATAATGTTTGAATTACTACTTAATCATCTGAAACATAAAGGTTTTTTCACCTACAGCTATGCAATTTATATTCATCTGAATGAAATAAAGGGTAAATGAGCTGTATCTTTTGCGCTACCTAAATAGGATGAGGTTTGGAGTTTAGATGCTGACAAATAAATTCCTAAACTTGAAAAAATCAACCAGCAGTTGCCAACAAAAAGAAATACGAAAGTATTATTATCAACGAGCCTGAAAAACATAAAAAATTTGACATCAATTATTATTTACAGTACTTTACAGTTAATATTTAATCAAAAATGTCCAAAAAAAGACTAATTTAGACAACTAAAACTTTTAAATATGAAAAAAATTACACTTTTAGCAATTACGCTATTAACATCTATTTGTTCAACTGCACAAAATTCATATACCTTTAGTGCTACTCAAGGAACATATACAGATTTGGTAAATCCAACATCAATGAACAATAATCAGTTTTGGGATTGGGATGAGTTTGGCCCAGTGGCTTTACCTTTTTCGTTTTCAGTGTTTAATAATTCATTTTCTCATTTTATGTTTTCTGATGATGACTTTGTTCTATTAGATTCTAGTTCATTAGATAATATGGAGAGTTATACCGTACTAAAACCACTAGTCGCATCCATTCAAGATAGAGATATTACAGAAAATGGTTCGCTATCTCCTATTTCGTATAAAACAGAAGGTACAACAGGAAGTCGTATTTTTAAAATGGAAATTAAAAATGCAGGTTTAGAAGAAGAATATTGGGAAAATGAAACTTTAAATTCATTCTTGAATTATCAGATTTGGCTTTACGAAGGAACTGGTAAAATCGAATATCACTTTGGTCCAAGTTCAGTAAGTAATTTACTATATTTATATGGTGATGATGATGAAATTTATTCACTTTTTGCAACTGAAACTCCAACTTTTTTTAATTCTGTATTCCTTACTGGATTAAATACAAATCCAACTTATACTGAAAATTCTGATGAAAATTTGGAACCGGGAACTGGTCTATCTGCAATTCCTGCAAATGGTCAGATTTATACGTTTACTGGCGGAACATTATCTACAAAGAATGAAACAGAGATTAGTTTTAAACTTTTCCCTATTCCAACAGAAAACGAATTGAATGTTTCGTTAACTGAGATAGCAGATTATAATTATGCTATTTACGATATTCTTGGTAAAAAAGTAATTTCAGGAGAGATGAAAAACACAAACGAATTTAGTATTAATACTTCTAATTTAACTTCTGGAAGTTATTTAATAAAGATCAATAATACGATTAAAAAATTCATTAAGAATTAAGAACACAAAAAAACGCTCAACCTATGTTGAGCGTTTTTGTTATATTATACTTCCTATGTAATTATCGTTGGTAACGGTTCGCCAAACCTCAACATTGTTAATCCATTTGTCTTTGTAAGGCAAACTTTTACAGTTTAACTGAAGCAAATCCACTTGATTAATTTCTGTTAGATGTGCGTTGTCTTCCCAATAATAAGCAAAAACTTTTTTGTTGGTTTTATCTTCTGGAAATAAAGCAACGGTATGTTTGATTCGTCCTTTGATTTCTTCAGATTTTAAGACTTCCATTCGTTCTTTTTTGAAGTTGGTTTTAACCACAATCAAAAAGTTATCATCTCCGATTTTACTTACTGGCGTAATTTCTTTTAGAAAGAAATCTGTATAAATCTTATCGGCAATGTATTTGGTACGAATATCAAACTCAAAATTATACAAGGGATTTAAATCCTCAGGAAGAGCAAAATCTTCAGAAGCTGCAAAACAAATCGTGGTTACAAATCGATAAAAAGTATATTCAACACGAATTAACTGTTGATGTACTAGCTTCTCTCCTACTGTAAAACTTGTTTTGGAAACTTCTTTAATTTCTCCTGTGATAATCATACTTTGCTTTTATTTCAATGCGAAAATACAATTTATTTTACAATAAGCTTTTGTGTTTTCGTTTTATCGTTCGAAGTTACTTTGACCAAATAAACTCCACTTTCAAAAGTTACAGGAATTGTTGCTGTTTGATAGAAATTATGTTCCGAAACTTTTTGACCAATCATATTGTAAATAACCACATTTGCGTCGTTTTCAATTCCAGAAATCGTAACTTCATTCTTAGCAGGATTTGGATACATTACAAAATTTACTGAAGTAAAATCATCGTTAGATAAAGTTCCATTCCAAACTTGTCCTGCATTTTCTCCCCAAATGTAACTTGCTAAAGCTGGCATATCAATAAACGGATTTCTGTTATACTGCCACGTTTGAATATAATTGTTTCTGTTCATTTCAAAATCATCAGCTGGATCAAGGTTATTCCAAGATATCAAAGTTGCTAAATCACCCATTTGATAATCTAAAGTTGTATTTCCGTTTACTAAATCAAGAGCATTGTAACGTATAGCCATATAAAACAATGAGCGAGCAACGTCACCTTTCCAGCTTCCTTGATCTCCTTCTATTCCATTATACATCCCTGTTTCAGTTCCGTAGTTTTTATCACTTCTTGAACTGTTTACTGGTCCGTCTTCCGCTCTGATATGATGTGCGTCTGAATGTCCTGCAAAAATATCATCTGCGCTTGTTGGCTCCCAAATGTTTATTCCATCAGGAATATCTTCTGTTCCTTCAGCAAAACCACCAGTAGATTGAGGGAAAATATGTTCTCTGTTCCAGAAACCTGTCGAAACACTTGTTGTCTGATATAAATTTTTGGCGCGAGGCGCCTCAGAATACAACAACCAAACATCATTACTGTTTAAAGGATTTTGGTCAGCAACTTTTAAAATATCAACAACATCACCATAAGCATGCTTTCTTACCACATTAGGATTAGCAATAATATCTTGAATTGCTTGTTTCAAAGCATCTCCAGATAACCCAATTAAAGAACTATAATAATCTTCTGTATAAGTTGGAGTTACTTGTCCATAAGTTGGATTTAAAGGTGTTCCGAAATTTGAAACCGTGAAATTCACATCAACAATATTGATATAAATAAGGTCATTCATTCTGATGAAACCTGTTGGAAGAGTTCCGAATTTTAAACGAAGTACTTCATCTCCTTCTGTCAAATCATCGTCAAGAATTTGAACGGTCTTTGTTACAGAAGTTTGTCCAGCCGGAATGGTTACATTTAAATCAGCTACATAATCACTCGCATTGAAACTTCCGCTCGTTAAAGTATAAGTAAAACTTAAATCGGTTGTAACCGGTTGTTGCGTTGTAAAAGTAATCGGAAAACTCGTTCCTTCTAATTTATCAGAAGTATCAACTGTAATTGTTACACCATTAAAGGTGATTCCTGTTCCGTCATTTAATGCTCCTGGAGATGGAATTCCTGCGCTATAACTTCCATCGTTGTTTCTCCGAATTGAATGTACAGTTTGTTGACCAGATTGATTTTCATAAGCATAAGTTGTAATTCCTAAAGCTGTTAAAAGCTCTGTTGGTGGTGTTGCGGTATTTCCGTGTCCAATAGCGTGAATTAAATTGGTTGGAGAAGCAGGTGTAAATTCTTGATAATCCAGAATGTTTCCTTGATAAATAGCTACTGCATCAGGTCCGTTTTGTATTGTTGAATTTGGAATGACGTAACTTGGCGTTGGAGAAACAGCTGCGTTTCCTACAACCACTAATCCGTTTGCATCAGTCGTAAGTCCAGTTAAGTCAACCGAAAAATAAACTTTTAAGGCTGTAGAACCTGAAGTATTTCCGTTAAAAAAGACTAGAACATAACCGTCTAAAGAAGCAAAAGGTTGCTGCGATTTTATTTCAACAAATTCTAACAAATCAGTACTTGGTGTATCTGAATCAATTTCATTAATCACAAACTGTTGTGCGTTTACAGATAAACCAAAAAGCAAACCTGAAAAACAAAGTAGTTTTTTAATCATTTTTTAATATATTTATGCAAATATACTTCTTATTATAAAAAACATAACACATAAAAGACTAATAATCTTCAACTTAACAATATAATAACTTTATAATGAATAAATATTTAATAATTTTATCGTCTTTATTTTTTTTAGCTTGTAAAACTGAGAATAAAGAAACTCAGAAAATTGAAATGGGAAAGCATGAAACTGTCTTTAAACATTTCGAAAAAGACAACGATACTTTATATGTAGTGAATTTCTGGGCTACTTGGTGCGCACCTTGTGTGGAAGAGATGCCTCATTTTACAAAAGCGAATGAAACATTTAAAGATAAAAAGTTTAAAATGATATTGATTTCATTGGATCGCTCGAAAGATTTCGAAACTAAAATGAAACCATTTATTAAGGATAACAACATTGTTGCGGACACCTATTTATTAGATGACAACACAAGGATGAATACTTGGATTCCGTTAATTAATAAACAATGGGATGGTCAAATTCCGGTAACTGCTTTTTATAAAAATGGAAAACAAATTGGCTTTGTACCAAACACATTAAACTACGAAACATTAGAACAAATCATTAAACAAAATTTATAATATGAAAAAACTTTTAATTCTATCAATGGTTGTAATGAGTTTTATTTCTTGTAAAAAAGAAGATAAAGCAACTGAACAGAATACCACAAACGACACCATTAAAAAAACAGAAACTGTAGAAACAGTAAAAACAGGTTACCAAATCGGAGATGAAGCAATCGACTTTTCATTAAAAAACATCGATGACAAAATCGTTTCACTTGCTAATTTCCCAGATGCAAAAGGTTTCATTGTGATTTTTACCTGTAATCATTGCCCGTATGCAGTTGCATATGAAGACCGAATTGTAGCTTTGAATAACAAATATGCTTCTTTAGGTTATCCAGTAATTGCAATAAATCCAAACGATCCTGCGGTTCAGCCAGAAGATAGTTTTGATGCTATGAAAGTTAGAGCTAAAGAAAAAGGATTTGCTTTTCCTTATTTATTCGATGAAGGACAACAAGTTTATCCAGTTTATGGTGCTACAAAAACACCGCACGTATTTATCTTAAATAAAGAAAATGATAAAAACATTGTGAAATACATCGGTACAATTGACAATAATTATGAAGATGCAAACGCAGTTACTGAACGTTATGTTGAAACAGCTGTTGATGCTTTATTAGCAGGAAAAGAAATTCAACAACCAACAACAGTTGCCGTTGGATGCACAATTAAGACAAAAAAATAATAGAACTAAAAAGCCGTTTCAGATTTAAATGAAACGGCTTTTTTTATTTTAATTTAGATAAAATCATAGATTCAATTTCTTCAGAATCCCAAATGTTTTCAATGTTTTCGATAGACATAATTTCATCCATAATGTTTTTTTGTTGATCTCCAATTGCTAAAGCATCAATATATGGATTTAAACTAAAAGTTACACGATCGTATAAAGGCAACCATTTGTTTGGATATTTTTCGGTAAACTTTGCCTCGATTTTCTTTTGTAATAAGAATTTTTCATCAGCTGTATTGGTTCCCATTTCAACGAAATTACGGAAAGATAATTCTGCAATTGCATCGGCATTGGGTTTACGAATCTTTTGATATTCTTCAAAAATCGTTTCCCAATCATTGCCGTGTTTTTCCATTTGACGATACATTTCCGAAATATCTTCGAAACCTGCATTCATACCTTGTCCGTAAAACGGAACGATAGCATGAGCTGCATCTCCAAGTAAAGCAACTTTATCTTTAAAAGTCCAAGGATAACAATGTGTTGTAATTAATGAACTCGTAGGATTTTTGAAATAATCAGCAACCAAATCTGGTATTAATTCTTTGGTATCCGGAAAATTATTCATGAAAAAGTCTTTTACTTTCTCTTCTGTATTTATAGCTTCGAACGAATTTTCACCTTCAAAAGGCATAAATAAAGTACAAGTAAAACTTCCGTCTTCGTTAGCTAAAGCTATCAACATAAATTCGCTACGCGGCCAAATATGAAACGAATTTGGATCAATCTTGTGAGTTCCATCTTCGTTTGCAGGAATACATAATTCTTTATATCCTAATTTCAAAAAAACTTGGCTATAATCAAAAAGATTCTGACGTTGCATACGATGTCTAACTCGAGAAAAAGCACCATCGGTTCCGAAAACTTTATCGAACTTCAAATCTGTCCAATCGCCACGTTCTGTTTCTCCAATATGAATAATTGCTTCTTCAAGATTTACATCCCAAATCTTTTGTTCGAAATGAAAATGTATTCCTTTTTCTTCTGCAATATCAATCATAAGACGATTTAAACCACCGCGAGAAACCGAATAAATACTTTCGCCTTTCATCCCGTATTTCTGAAATGCAAGCGTTCCGTCTTTTTTATGAATTGCACGCTTGTCCATCGGAATGGCAATTTCTCTGATTTGATCTCCAATCTGAACATCATCAAGAGATTTCCATCCACGAGTTGAAATAGCTAAATTTATAGATCTTCCTGAAAATTCTATTTTTCGAATATCGGCACTACGATCAAAAACATGAACATCGTGACCTGCTTTTTTTAAGTAAATAGCTAATAAAGTACCAACTAAACCAGCGCCAATTACGGCTACTTTTAAAGAATCTTGTTTCATTCCTGAAGTTTCTTTGTTTTAATATAAAACAAAAAATTATTAATGCCTAAAAGTACAATTTAAATTTTGTGTAACAATAAAATTGTTTAAGAAATAAGAAAATCATTGTAAACTATTTTATTATTACCTATTATTTTTCGTTTGATTGAATTATACACAAAAAAATCCCCTTAACGGGGATTTTATATATTTAGAAATTTATTCTATTTCCAACATTCAATTTGTTGTTTTTTGCAAAAACTCCACACATATGGAAAAGTAATCTTGCACCAACATTTCCATCCCAATCATCTTCACCAGGAGCAACCTCAACTAAATCCATTCCGATTATGTTTTTATTAGAAACCGCTAATTGATTTAATAAATATGTTGCTTGCTCATAAGATAATCCGCCTGGAACTGGAGTTCCTGTGTTTGGACAATACCAACGATATAAAGCATCAATATCAAAACTTACGCAAACATTTTCAGGTAATTCGTTAATGATCTCATCACATTGTTGTTTCCAAGTTTTCCCTTCGAATTGAGCCGTTTTTAAATCAGCATCTGTGTGAACAATAACTTTGTTTGATGATTTTACAACCTCAACTTCTTGCTCACAGAAATCACGAATTCCTACTTGAACAATTTTAGAAACTTCTGGTAATTGAATGGCATTATACATAATTGATGCGTGCGAATAAGTAAAACCTTCGTAAGCTTTTCTTAAATCCATGTGTGCATCGAAATGTAAAATTCCAAACTCTTTATTATTTTCGGCTAAAGCTTGATAATATCCAAGTGGAGTTGAATGATCTCCTCCTAATAAAATCACGCGTTTACCTTTATTTTGCCAATATAAAACTTTAGCTTTTACTTCTTCGTTTAATGTTTTACAAGCTTTATTGATTTTATCTAAATCTGACTGTAAAGTTGGAAACGTTTCTATATCTTCTCCGTTTTCTAAAGCTTCGATAATTGGTTGTGCTAACCCTTTATATTTTTCACTTAAAGTTGACCAAGATTCTGGCGCTTCATCTACGTAAATTCCTAATTTCCAAAGTTCAGGAAATTCTTGATGTAATAAATCAATTTGAAAAGAAGCATTAAAAATTGCTTCTGGTCCTTCTGATGCTCCTGCACCATAACTTACCGTAACTTCCCAAGGAACTGGAACAATAATGATTTCACTTTCTTCTGCAGTGAATGGTAAACCATAAATATTAGCATCTGCTAAACCCGGTTGTGAAGGATCGAAGTTATCAATCTTAGACTGTTTTGTTGACATTTTTATTTCAGTAATTTTTTACAAATGTATCATTTTTGTTTGAATACGATTATTCGAACACAAAAAAAATCAGCCTGAAAAAGCTGATTTTATAGTAATTTATTTTAAAGGAGAATACGATTGAAGTTCCCATTTTGGTGCATTCAAATCGATATAATAATAATTGATTGTATCATTAGAATCAAACTCTCCGTTTTTATTAATATCTTCAATAGATCTAAAATACAAACGATTGTTTTCAAGAACTACATTCCAATCTAATAATTCCTGAAACTCTGGAGTTAACTTTGTGAAGTTTGTTCCGTCTGCATTGGAAACATACAATGCTTTAATATCATTTGAATCATACTTCCCATCACGATTTGTATCTTTATCTACTAACGAATAAACCAATAATTTCTTACCTGTTTTAAGTGCGAATTCGTCTAAAAAAGTAATGCTCTGAATTTGCATTTTATTCTCCGTTAAAGGCTTCAAATCCAATGAATCTTTATGTTGAAACATTACATTAGACATATATCCTGTGATTTCTGGAGAACTATAATTTGAAACTTTGTAGCTTACATGTTTTGTTTTCGATGAACCATACTTTGAGTTTCCTGTACTATAAACTCGTACGTCACCAACTGGATGCAACATATAATCTGTACCTTTTAATAAAATAGGTAAATCGGCAATTTTAATTTCGGTAGAATCAATTTTCTGAAAATCGACATTATCTTTTTCTTCTGGGTAAATAACCTTTGGTGTTTCTTCTTCGTTCTTACATGAAACGAATGCAACTCCAATCAAAAGCAAAGTGAAAATATTTTTTGAAAACATAATCTGTTTTATTTATCATCAAATATAAAAAGATTTAAAGTAAAGTCAATTACATTCTCATATTTAATTTTACATTAATCATTCTTTGCGTCATATAATTTGGCATTCCGTACATAAACTTAGAATACGCATCTCGAACCCAAGTTCTTGTAATTGAATTTTGATTGTTGAATAAATTATAAACTTCAAATCCTAAAGAAACTTCATCAAAACCTTTTAACCATTTTTTATTTGAAGTTGTTCCTTCATCTTTGAAAACGTAAGTAAAACCAGCATCAACACGACGATAATCTTTCAATCGAGATTGATACATATAAGGATCTGCATAAGTTGGAGCCCCCCCCGGCAATCCAGTATTATAAACTAAATTTAGATACAATTTTAAATTAGGAATTGCTGGCATATAATCTTGAAACAACAATCCAAATTTTAAACGTTGATCTGTTGGACGAGCGATATAACCGCGATCATTATAATTTTCTTCTGATTTTAAATAACCAAACGAAAGCCAAGATTCAGAACCTGGAACCAATTCTCCATGCAAACGAAAATCTGCTCCATAAACATAAGCTGTTCCTAAATTATCAGCCATATAACGAATACGAACATTTTCTAAAGTATAGATATTTACGTTGGTTAAATTTTTATAATATAATTCAGAAGTTAATTTAAACGGAATATCATCAATCTTAAAACTAAAATCATTACCCAAAACAAAATGTGTTGATTGTTGTGCTTTTAAATCAGAATTAATCGTTCCGTCCATAGCACGTAATTCACGATAATTTGGCGGTTGATGATACATTCCAGCAGCCAAACGAAACAACATATCAGCATCCCAATTAGGTTTAATTGTGAATTGAGCACGCGGACTGATTGTAGCTTGCGTTTTATTTGTTTCTCCGTTTGCGTTAATATTCCATAACTGTGTACGAACTCCCGCATTTAACCAAACTTGATGTTGACCAATTTGAGTTAATTTTGACCATTGTGCAAATGCATTAAAGCGATTAATTTTTACATAATTCGTTGCTTTTACATTTTGATAAGGTTCTAACGGATAAACATCTGGCGAATATGGCTGATTGTTTTTGAAATCTAGAATTGGAGCTGCTAATGAAAAACCAGCAGAATCAATTACTTCCCATTCCAATAAACGGTCACGAATGTCTTCAGAAACATAACGAACTCCCCATTCGATTTTATTCCCTTTTATATTATGTTGTCCTTTAATTTCAACACTCGCAATTAAAGCATCATAATCATTTCTGCCATGATTAAGTTGCGTTCCTAAACCACGTGTATATTTAATTTCATCAAAGGTATCCGAACCAATATTACGGTCAACTTCAGCTAAATTATACGAAGCCAAAATATCATAATATTCACTTTCTTTTGTATGATAAGCCGAAGCAATAAATTTATAAACTGAATTTTCATTTGGTTTGAAAGCTGCTTTAAATGCACCGAAATATGTTTGATATTTATCAAGTTCCTGACCTTCGTAATTTACTAACAATGTAACAGGATTATCAATTGTGCCAAAATTTGTTACTCTTGTTTCTGGTTGAATATGATAAACATTTGACGAAATACTTCCTAAAAAACTCAATTGCCATTTTGCAGAAGCATTGAAGTTAACAAGCGTTTGAAAATCGACATAACGCGGATCATATTGCGCTTTGGTATCTTGCGTATTCACTAACAAGGCATTATTTCTATAACGAATTCCCGAAATATTACTCCATTTTTGATTATTCGAAACCAAATCAACTGTTGCGCTTCCGCCCATCAAACTTGCTTCTAGTTGCGCCTTGAATTTTGTAGGATTTCGATAAGTAATATCTAAAACCGAAGATAATTTATCACCATATTTTGCTTGGAATCCTCCAGCAGAAAAATCCACATTAGAAACCATTGCTGTATTTGTAAAACTCAAACCTTCTTGTTGTCCAGAACGAATCAAAAATGGACGATAAACTTCAATTTCATTAACATAAACTAAGTTTTCATCGTAATTTCCTCCACGAACAGCATAAGAAGTACTCAACTCATTATTTGAATAAACACCAGGTAATGTCTTCAAAATATTTTCGACACCAGCATTTGCACCAGGAATCAAACGAATAACTTTTGGAGAAATAACTGTTAATCCTTGAACATTATCTTTTGTATTTTTATCAATAATCAATTCTTGTAATTGCTCAGATTTTTGATTGAATCGAATGTTCAATTCTTTATCTTCATTGGTTTGCAAATATTGACTCAGAATTATCGTTTGATAACCTAAATGTGTATAATAAATTTTTATTTCTTGATTTGCAGGAACCAACAATTCGTAAAAACCATTCTGATTTGATTCTGTAACATCATTTCCAACACTAATAGTAACATTAGAAATTAATTCATCATTAGTATTAAGAACCAATCCTTTAATTTTCGCATTTTGTGCAAAAGACATCAATCCGCATAAAAGAATTGATAAAGTATAAATCGATTTTATATTCAAAACTTTGTGTTTATTTTAGTTCATTTGAAAATTGGTTTCAAAAATACTATTATTTCCGACTTGGTCAGTCACAGAAATTAATACTTTGTTCAAACCTTTTTTAGCAATTCCATCTTTTAAATGATGTGTGATTTTTTTGTCTTTATATTCATATTCAAACAAAGCCCATTCCTCATTAATATAGCCGTTTATTTCTTTGATTCCAGACAATTTATCTTCAATCTCAAATACGAGAACGTCATTCATTGTAAGATTATTGCCTTCTGTAAAGTTAACTGATTTGATTAAAGGAATTTCCAAATCTTCAAAAATTTTATAAGTTCCTAAACTTTTCGTTCGAATACTTAATTTGTTATTTTTCTTCCAAGTATAAAAATGCGAAATTGAATTACCGTTTACAAGTCCAATAAAAACTTTTTGAGGGTTGAGATTCGAATTTGATATATCGAACTGAACGGTCATGCTTTTATCTAATGGAATCAAATCACGATGAATTTTAATTTCATTTTCAGAAAAAACAATATCCAATTCGCAATCGTCATAAAAAGTCAAAGCTTCCCATTCAACCGTTCCATTATTTTCAGACAAAATATAATCGCGTTTCGAATCAATTTTTTTTAAATTTTGATTTGGACTTGTAATTGCCTGAGCTTGGTTTTTACTAAAATTAATTGGAACATTTATTTCAGTTTTATTATTGTGAAAATCAGAAATCACAATTTTGTAATTGTAAGATTCCCCTTCACCAACTTCAATCTTACCATTATTTTTGGCAGATTTAATCAAGTTCAAATCAAAATTAGCACTCTTAAAAAGTTTTTGAACGCGTTCTTTCGTCAAACCTAAACGCTCATAATCAATAAGTAAATTGATTTTTCGAGTTTCATCAAAACTAAATCTATCAAAAATAATTTCATAAGTTTTAGAACCATTTAAAAAAGTTTCTAATTTGTAAACACCATTTTTTGAATATCGATTATTCATCACATCGTAAGTATTCACACCAAAACCAATAATCCCTTTAGCATTTACTTTTTCGGAAATATAAACACCATCACTTTGTTTATTCAAACTTAAAATTATGGGAATATTTTCATAATTTGCGACTGCATCAGTTGAAATAGGATAAACAACTAAAGAATTGATGATTGGTTTTTCTACGTCCGAAATCAAATATCCAACTCCAAATAAAAATGGGTTTATAATTTCTTCACTTTGTGTATCACGAATTTCATAATGCAAATGTGCTCCTCCAGAACTTCCAGTATTTCCAACATATCCGATAACATCTCCTTTTTTAACAATTAATTCATTTTTCAGAGGAAACATTTCAAGCGCATATTTCTTTTCTTTATATTGATTTGCTTTTACAAAATCTCGAATACCGCCAGAATAATCATTTAAATGCGCATAAACTGAAGTAAATCCGTTTGGATGTTTGATATAAATAACCTTTCCATAGCCTTTTTCATTAATCTGAATACGAACAACTTCGCCATCAGCAACTGCAAAAATAGGATCTCCAATTTTACGATTACTTCCAAAATCAACACCTGAATGAAAATGATTGTAACGCAATTCACCAAAACTTCCTGTTACATTTAAATCAATACCAAGGGGTTTCCCAAAATAATCCTGAGGATAATCTTGAGAAAAGGCTAAATTAGAAAATAAGATAAATGCAGCTATAAAATTCTTCATAATTGACACTATAAAACAATTTAAAATTCATTTTTCACACTTAAAAATACAATTTTATTTCAAAATAAATTATAATTTACATTATTATTATTTTTTATTCGTAACCTATTTTTTTTTTCAATAAAAAAACTAACTTTGTATTTGTAATGATTTTTGCACTATGAGTGAACTTAATATTTTAATAAATACTATTGAAGCTAAATTAGAGGCACTTATAAACAAAATCGATATTTTAGAGCGAGAGAAGATTGAATTGGAGAAAAGATTAACTTTAGAAATCGATGAAAAAAAAGTAATAAATGAAAGTCTAAATCAATTAAAGTTGAATTATGATTCATTAAAATACGTAAATTCATTACTTGGCAGTGAAGAACATAAAAGAGAAACAAAACTCAAAATAAATTCATTAATCCGCGAGATTGATCATTGTATTTCTCAGCTTTCTAAATAAAATATTATGGAAGAGAAATTAAAGATAAAAATATCAATTGCAGACAGAGTTTACCCATTAACGGTTGAACCTAATTTAGAAGAAGGCTTGAGAACTGCTTCTAAAAAAATTGATACCATGATCAAACAATACGAAGAAAATTATGCTGTACGCGACAAACAAGATGTTTTAGCAATGTGCGCTCTACAATTTGCTTCTGCTCAAGAAAATCGAAAAATTCAAAGTACTGAAGAGTACGAAGATGCACTTTTGAGATTAAAAAAAATTAATGAAAAAATAGATTTTGTTTTGAATAAAAATATATAAAATTATAATTTCTTAATTCATTTTTAAGAACTTACAATACTGCCCATATTAGAAACGTTTGATAAACTCAACGCCAACAAATTAAAATGGACGAAACTTTGCTACTATAGCACGCTACCTCGAGTAGATCCTTGAACAGCAAGATAGTTCAAAACTTGTTTTTAAGAGTTTATACAACTCACCTAATATGGGCTTTTTTTTTAACTATCAAACTTATTATGGATACAGTAATATTTATCATCATTAGTGTCATTGCTGGAGCAGGAATAGGCTTTGCGATTGCAAAATATCTAGAAAAGAACAATGCTTCTTCGATACTAAAAAATGCACAAAACGAATCGAAAACCATTCTTAAAGATGCTCGTGTAGAAGGCGAATCTATCAAAAAAGAAAAAATTCTTCAAGCAAAAGAGAAATTCATTGAACTTAAAGCTGAACACGAACAAGTTATTTTATCTCGTGACAAGAAAATAGCTGAAGTAGAAAAAAGAACTCGAGATAAAGAATCTCAAATTTCTAGTGAATTATCAAAAGCTAAAAAAGCAGCTGAAGAAAGTGAGAAAAAAATCAGTGAATACGAAACAAAACTAGAAGCTGTTGAAACAAAAGCTGAAGAAGTTGAGAAAATGCACAAAATTCAAGTTGAAAAACTAGAATTAATTGCTGGACTATCTGCCGAAGAAGCTAAAAATCAACTAGTTGAAAGTTTAAAAGCAGAAGCAAAAACCTCAGCAATGTCGCACATTCAAGATACGATTGAAGAAGCGAAAATGCAGGCACAACAAGAAGCTAAGAAAATCATCATCAACACCATTCAACGTGTAGGGACAGAAGAAGCAATTGAAAACTGTGTATCTGTTTTCAATATCGAATCTGACGATGTTAAAGGTAGAATTATCGGACGCGAAGGAAGAAACATTCGTGCTTTAGAAGCTGCAACTGGTGTAGAAATTATTGTAGATGATACTCCAGAAGCTATTATCCTTTCTTGTTTTGATCCAGTTCGTAGAGAAATTGCTCGTTTAGCTTTACACCGTTTAGTAACTGATGGACGTATTCACCCAGCAAGAATTGAAGAAGTAGTTGCTAAAACTGCTAAACAAATTGACGAAGAAATTATTGAAACTGGTAAACGTACAGTAATTGATTTAGGAATTCACGGATTACATCCTGAATTAATCAAAACAATCGGTCGTATGAAATACCGTTCATCATACGGACAAAACTTATTACACCACTCAAGAGAAGTTGCTAAACTTTGTGGAATCATGGCAGCTGAACTAGGATTAAATGTAAAACTTGCAAAACGTGCTGGTTTATTACACGATATAGGAAAAGTACCTGATACAGAAAGTGATCTACCTCACGCATTATTAGGAATGCAATGGGCTGAGAAATATGGTGAAAAACCAGAAGTTTGTAATGCAATTGGAGCTCACCACGACGAAATTGAAATGACATCTTTAATTTCGCCAATCATTCAAGTTTGTGATGCTATTTCTGGAGCAAGACCTGGAGCAAGAAGACAAGTTTTAGATTCTTACATCCAACGTTTAAAAGATCTTGAAGGTATTGCTCAAGGATTTGGAGGTGTTAAAAATGCTTATGCTATTCAAGCTGGTAGAGAACTTCGAGTAATCGTAGATTGTGATAAAGTTACAGACGAAATGGCCGCAAATCTATCTTTTGAAATTTCTCAAAAAATTCAAACAGAAATGACTTATCCAGGACAAGTAAAAATTACTGTTATCAGAGAAACAAGAGCTGTTAACATTGCTAAATAAAAAAAAGAGTTCGATTATTTAATCGAACTCTTTTTTTATATTCAAACCTGACCAAGGATGATGCAATTCCATAACTTCTTTTAAACGTGAACGATCAACATGCATATATATTTCTGTAGTAGTTATCGATTCGTGACCTAACATGGCTTGAATCGAACGTAAATCAGCACCATTCTCCAAAAGATGTGTTGCAAATGAATGTCTAAATGTATGCGGACTTACTTTCTTTAGAATATTCGATAGTTTTGCTAAATCTTTAACTATCGTAAATATCATTGCTCGAGTCAATTGTTTTCCTCTTCGATTCAAAAACAAAATATCTTCATCTTTAGGATCTATCTTTAGATGAACGCGAATTTCATCTTTATAAATAGTAATCCATTTTATGGTTTGATTCGCTATTGGAACAAATCTTTGTTTACTTCCTTTTCCAGTTACTCGAATAAAACCTTCTTCAAAAAACAAATCTGAAATCTTTAAATCAACCAATTCACTTACACGCAAACCACATCCATATAAAGTTTCTAAAATAGCTTTATTTCGATTACCTTCATCGGTACTTAAATCAATATTAGAAATCATATTGTCAATTTCTTCAATAGCTAAAACTTCAGGAACTTTACGACCTAGTTTTGGAACATCAATAAACAAAACCGGATTTTGATTGATATATTTTTCTAAAACCAGAAAATCATAAAATCCTTTCAAACCTGATATAATTCTAGATTGAGTTGAAGGAGCAATAAATTCTGAAATTGAATAAATAAAATCTCGAACCAAAGTTTCGTCAACATGTAATAAATCAACGGTTGATTCTAAATCTTTCAGGTAATTCTGAAATTTATAGATATCGAAAAGATAACTCGTTATGGTATTTTGAGCCATCGAGCGTTCGAGTTTTAGATAATTCTTATATAGTTTTACGTATTTCTCCAAAATTATAAAATAAAAAAGCCACCAAATTAGGTGGCTTAAATTTACTATTTTTAATTGGATTAGAATTTATATCCTACACCAACTTGGATAACTTCATTTTTAGAACTTGCAAAATATGTATCTGCCTTTCCAACTTTTGTTAATCCAAAGTTATAACGAGCATTTACAAAAAAACCATTAGTTAAATCATAAGCTAAACCAGCACCAATACCAAAATCAAAAGACTCAAAATTATCTTTATTATCAGATTTATCACTACCAGAAACTCCAGAAGCACTAACATTTCCTTCACCTTCTGCTTTAACTAAAAATCCAAATTGAGGCCCCACTTCTACAGAAAACCCTTTATAAACATAATACTTAGCTAAAATTGGAATATTAATATAATCAACTTTCTGTGTTCGTGATGCTGAAATTCCTAAAATAGAAATTTCAGATTTTACACCTTGAGAAGAATAAATCAATTCAGGTTGAACAGAAAATTTGTCGTTGAATTTAATTTCAGCAACAGCTCCTACATAAAAACTAGTTAATGATTTACAATTATCAACATTTGACAAAGAAGCAAAATTAACTCCTGCTTTAGGACCATATTTAACTTCTTGTTGTGCATTTGCACCAAAACCAATTGCGATTAACGCAGCCAAAGTAAAAATCTTTTTCATATATATCTATTTTAAATTTAACTTTATTTAACAAAACTTGTGCCAAAACACATTAAAACCGATAACCAACAGAAATTTGAATAACAGTGTTTTTCGCTTGCTTAAACTCCAATTCACTGTTTAATTTATTTATTTCATTAATAGCAAACTCAGATGCACCTTCTGGAATCAATATCTTCGAATATTCATTATCTGCTTTATAAACATCTTTTAATCCTAAATAATATCTACCTGAAATAAAAATTCCGTTTTCGAAATTATAAGAAAGTCCAGCAGAAATACCATAATCAACTTTGTCATAATATTTTTTGTAATCAGAACTTACATATCCATTCGCATCTAATTCGCGATCAACTTCTGATTGATAATTCATAAAATAAGGACGAGATTCATAGAATTTATATAAATCATACGCACCATTAGCTCCCATCAAAAAACCAATTTGAGGTCCAACTTCTATAGCAAAATTATCTTTGAAATAATATTTAATCATTATGGGTACATTCAAATAATGTAATGAAACATTATCAAGCTTGTTCTTACCAATAACTTTACCAGTGGTTTCGTCACGAATTTCAGTTTCTTTACCTTTATACCCTTGATTTGAATATTGTACTTCTACTTGCAAAGCGAACTTTTTATAGTAACTCAACGGCAATTCAACCAAACCACCAATATGGAAGGAAGGCTTCATTTCTTGAGTATTTTTATCAGCTGATAAATTTGTAAGATTCAAACCACCTTTTATTCCAGTGACAATAGGATTTTTAGGATTAGACTGCGCATTTACATTTAAAGCAATCATTCCTGTAACAACCAATAAAAGTAATTTTATTTTCATAAATATTTTTTTTTAGTTTGGTTAGACAATTCTTTATTAAAACAATTTTACAAAAAAAAAATCAATTTAACTAAAAAATAAAAAGCCCTTCTTAAATAAGAAGGGCTTTTAAAAATATTGTAACAAATTAGAATTTGAACGTTAAACCAAACGTTGCAGCATCAAAGAAGTTGTTAAAGTTATTGATATTCATATTAAAATCATTTTGCGCTTTACCACCTTTTGGTTTAGTAGTTGTATAATCAACTAAATTAGCGAAACCGAAATTAATAGCGATTTTTGGTGTAACAAAGTAGTTAACTCCTAAATCTAATCCTGCATTTACTCCACTACCTTTAGTTTCAACAGTTGGTAAATTAGCTAATTCAACTGTGTTTTTTGCATTAGCAAATCCAACATTAGCTTGTCCGTAGAATTTAAAACGTTGTCCTAATTCTAAGAAATAATAACGCCCGAAAACACCAACGTTAAAAGCATTTGTCTTATTAATGTTAGTTGTACCTGAATAATTATCAACTTTAGTTGAAGATAAATCAAAATATAGTCCAGCAGCAAACTTATCACTAATAAAATAACCAACTTGAGGTGTAAAATTAAATGCATTTTCTTTTACTTCAAGTGCTTTATCGTCTGAAGTTGAATAACGAATACTACCTTCCAACATAATGTCTCCTTGGTTGAAACCATAACCTTCTTGAGCTTGCGCTGAGTAACCTAAAGCCACTACAGCCAATGATAATAAAATCTTTTTCATATTTGTATATTTATTATTACGAGACAAAATTAATCAATAAATACATCAACACAAAACATAATTATATAAATTTTAACATAAAAAACAAATCCCAAGACAAACCATTAACATATAGAAATAATCATAATTGAAAAAATTAACACAAATGCCACATATTATTTTTAAATACAATATTTTTTTTAAATAATTTACAATATAAATCAAATAAAAGGATTAAAAAAGCTTGTAGAATTTAACTTAAACATAAATTAAAAAACTTGCATTCTTAATATCTAAAAAGTCAATAACATCTCTTTACTATTAGAGATTAATTTAAAATATAATTTTTACCTTTATTTTTTAAAATCAACAAAATGAAAATCATAATCATAAACGGACCAAATCTGAATTTACTAGGCAAAAGAGAGCCTACTATTTATGGAAATGAAACTTTTGAAAACTATTTCAATACACTAAAAAGTCAATTTAAAAACATTGAATTAAGTTATTATCAAAGCAATATTGAAGGTGAGTTGATTGATAAAATTCAGGAAGTTGGTTTTGAACACGATGGAATCATAATAAATGCAGGAGGCTATACACATACATCAATAGCAATTGCTGATGCAATTTCAAGTATTTCGACTCCAGTTATAGAAGTTCATATTTCTAATACTTTTGCACGCGAATCATTTAGACATAAATCTTTTTTATCAAATGTTTGTAAAGGAATCATCATTGGATTTGGATTGGATTCCTATAAATTGGCAATTCAATCATTTGAAAAATAAAATCAATATATATAATAAAGAGTTCGATTTACAAAACCGAACTCTTTAATATTATTATCAAAATAAAACTTATCCTAAAAAGGCTTTCATCATCCAAATATCTTTTTCTTGTTCAACGATTAAATCACTCATCATTGAAGTTGTTCCTTCATCGTTAATTGAAGAAGCTGTTTCTAAAATTTCTCTTTCAATTACTAATAATTTAGAAAGTGAATCGATAATCAATTCAACAGCTTTTTCGTCTTCTGAAATATTTTTACCAACAATCAATTTATTGTGTTGCATATAATCATCAAACGAATGTAATGGAACACCTCCTAAAGTTAAAACGCGCTCTGCAATTTCATCAATTCGCAATTGTGCATTGTTATATAATTCTTCAAACTTTACATGTAAATCAAAAAAACGTTTTCCTCTAATGTTCCAATGCAATCCTCTTAATGATTGATAATAAATTTGAAAATTCGCCAATAAAGTATTTAACGAATCAATATTTTTTTCTGTTTCTTTAATTGGTAAGCCTAAAATGTTCATAAGTCTAAAAATTTATTTCTTTTTTATTCACTCAAATTTACGAATAAATACCCGATATTTGTATAAATAAAATTGATATTAATTATTTAATTATAGATAAAACCTTTAGAAATGACTATTACACAATTAAATTATGTATTAGCAGTTGCCGAACATCAAAACTTTACATTAGCAGCTGAAAAGTGTTTTGTTACGCAACCGACTTTAAGCATGCAAATTCAAAAATTGGAGGATGAATTAGATGTGAAAATTTTTGATCGTAATAAAAAACCGATTCAATTAACTGAAGTTGGAAGACAAATTGTTATTCAGGCTAAAAACATTGTTAACGAATCAGACCGAATTAAAGATATTGTTGATCAACAAAAAGGATTTATTGGAGGAGAATTTAAATTAGGAATTATACCAACAATCACTCCTACTCTTTTACCAATGTTTCTTACTAATTTTATTAATAAATATCCCAAAGTGAATTTGGTTATTGAAGAATATAATACAGAGGAAATTATTTACAAACTAAAAAACGGTCAAATTGATGCTGCAATTGCTGCAACACCTTTATTAGAACAAGATATTAAAGAAATTGTATTGTATTACGAACCTTTTGTTGGTTATATTCCTGAAGATTTTAGAAACAACAAAGTTGAAATTGAACCCGAAGATTTAGATATTAATGATATTTTACTTTTAAAAGATGGTCATTGTTTTAGAAATGGTATTTTAAACATTTGTAAAAGTTCCAAAACAGATCCAAATAGAAAATTTGAATTGACAAGCGGAAGTTTTGAAACATTAATAAAGCTTTCAAATGAAGGATTAGGCGTAACTTTATTACCTTATTTACATTCTTTGAGTTTAAATGATATAGATAAGAAAAATATTATTCCCTTTAAAGACCCAAAACCTTCAAGAGAAGTCAGCTTGATTTATTTTAAAAGCGAATTAAAATCGCACATCATCGATGCTTTACGAAATGTAATTTCTGGAGTTGTTAGAGGAGCTATTGCTTTTCAGGATGTAAAAATCATCAGTCCAAAACTAAAAAAATAAGCTACTTTTCAGTAGCTTATTTTTATTTAGTTTATAAATTCAATTAATAAGAAAAGTCAAGTTCTTGAGAATTTAATTCTGGTTTACTTTCTAAAAACTTAACCAACCATTTATGTAACTTCTCTAAATCGTAAGGAAGTAACTTCTTTCTTGCTTTCGATAATTCTTTAAAAAACAATTCCTTATCAAAACTCACACTGGTTAAAACCTTAATAGCATAATTTACAGGATCAACAGCACTCATATTTAATGTATTTTTTTATAAATATATATAATTTTTTAAATAATAAAAAAAATAAACATAAAAAAAATCAAAAAATACAAATTAAATCAAAATAGCACGTGTCATTTCTCTTTTCCCAGGAGGCCCTTCTAATTTTTCAATTTTAAAACCAAGTTTCTTTAAAGTTCTATTTACTTCACCTTTACAAGCGTAAGTTACTAAAACTCCATTTGGTTTCATTGCCTTTTTAATTTTTGTAAAAATTGATTCAGACCATAATTCTGGTTGAAACTGAAACCCAAAAGCATCAAAATACACTAGGTCAAACTGATTTTCGAAATCGATATTTTCAAACATCAATTGTTTTTTCATCAAACTAAAATCGGATGAAATCATGTTTTCTTTTTCCCAATCCTTTTGATGTAATAAAGAAAATTTTGATTCATAGTTTGGATCAAAAAAGCGTTGATAATTTAATGAACTCCATTCATCTTCTTGTAATGGAAATCCTTCAACACCCGTATAAAAAATTTTTTTCTGATTTTTTTCTGATTCAATAAAAGTCATAAAACAATTCAAACCTGTTCCAAAACCAATTTCAAGAATATGAATTTGTTCGATATTTTTTTGAAAAACAAAACGCAACCCGTTTTCAATATAAACGAGTTGCGCTTCTTGAATTGCTCCGTGGATTGAATGAAAACTTTCTCCCCACGCTTCGACTAAAATCGTACTTGAACCATCTTCTGTTTCAATTACTTTTCGCTTCATTATTTTATAAATAGTTTTTTTATTCTTGGAATCGGCCCTCCGCATTTTTTAGCATGACAAGCTAAACAAGACTCAACCATTGCATTAAATTTTTCTTTAGCTTGATCAGGATTTGCGTAAATCGCTTTTTGAGCTTCAAGATAAAATGCGGCTTGTTCTTGATAAAACGCATCATTTTCAGTCGGATCGGTCATTACTGCTGTATGAATTTTTTCAAACTTTTCAGGAAATTCTCCCAAACTATCGTTATCAATAATTCTTGAACGAAGCTGTTGATTATAAGCATACATTTGCTCCATCAACAAAGCTAATTCGGTCATTTCATACATCTGAAAATTAGATTCTTTTTTTATCGAATCATTAGTTTTCACACTAGAATCTTCACTCTTTTTATCTTGACAAGCAAATGCAAAAAAACAAGCGAATAAAAGAACTGTAATTTTTTTCATTATTTAGTATCAGCAATTAAAACACCGTCAGCCATAAAACGTAACGTTCTCTTTGGTTCAACAATACTATCAATTGCTTGTTGAGATTTCCCAGCATCTTTTGCATAATGTTTTAATTCATCCACTGATATTTCTTCGATAAAAGCTTTACCTTCAACTACTGCATAATGTTCTTCTGCTCCTTCTTTAGGAACGAAAAATGCATAATCTTTAAACTTAACAAAAGATTCTTGACCATCAGCTAAATTTAATGTCATCCAACATCCTTTTTTTGCACAAGTAGAAATAATATCAGCTCCAAATTTCACATTTAAAGTATCTGTTGATTTCATTGTTTCATATTTAGCCAACATTTCTTCTTTTGTTAAAACACTTTCATTAGTAATAGAATCACCAAAAGATTTGAAATTCACTTGCTCAACAACTTCAGCTTCAGCAACTTCTTTTTTATCATTACAGCTTATAAAAGCCATTATTCCAATAGAAAATAAAATTATTTTTTTCATGTTTCTTGATTTAATTCGGCAAATATACACTTTTTTTAGTTTAATTTAACAGAGAATTCTAGCCTGAAAAACATTTTAATTCTATAATTATCAGCTAATTAATTAAATATAGATAAATTACACAAATAGACAATTGATTTAAAATTATTTAAAAAAAATGAGTTTGCAAGTATTATTTTTGCTAATTTTGTAAAATTACATATGTTTACAGAACAACATAACTCATTATAAAATATTAAAAATGGAGATAGATATCTTAAAAGACTTCTCTTTTACGCCCGTAGAAAAATCTAAAATTGACACATTTGACTTTGAAAATGTACAATTTGGAGCAAAATTCACTGATCATATGTTGGTTTGTGAATACAAAAACAATGCTTGGCAACAAGCTGAAATCAAGCCTTATGCACCGATTCAGCTAGATCCTTCTGCACGTGTTTTTCATTACGGACAAGCGATTTTTGAAGGAATGAAGGCGTACAAAGATGTAAATGACGAAATTTGGTTATTTAGACCTGAAGAAAATTTTAATCGTTTCAATAAATCAGCTGTGCGTTTAGCGATGCCAGAAATTGACGAAACAATTTTTTTAGACGGTTTAAAAGCTTTAATTAATATCGAAAAAGAATGGGTTCGTAAAGGTTTAGGAAACTCTTTATACATCCGTCCATTTATGATTGCTACAGAAAGTGGCGTTATTGCTTCTCCTTCAAATGAATTTTTATTCTGTATTTTATTATCACCAGCAAAATCATATTACGCAGGAAAAATTAAAGTACAAATTGCTGAATATTTCAGTAGAGCCGCAAACGGAGGAATTGGAGCTGCAAAAGCTGCAGGAAATTATTCTGCTCAATTCTATCCAACTAAATTAGCTCAAGAAGCTGGATTTAATCAAATTATCTGGACAGATTCGACTCATACAAAATTAGAAGAATCTGGAACAATGAATGTTTTCTTTAGAATTAATGATACGATTTATACAGCTCCAACTTCTGACCGAATTTTAGATGGTGTTACTCGTAAAAGTTTAATTGATTTAGCTAAAAAAGAAGGTTACAACATTGAAGTTCGACCAGTTTTAGTTGATGAAATCGTAGAAGCTGCAGAAAACGGAACTTTAAAAGAAATTTTCGGCGCTGGAACTGCTGCGGTTATCAATCAAATTGAAGCTTTCTCTTATAAAGATAAAATGTACGAACTTCCAAATATGGACAACGAAGGTTCTTACGCTTTAGACTTAAAAGATAAGTTAACAAAAATTCAAAACAAACTTGCCGATGATTCTTTCGGATGGACAGTTAAAATATAATTAATTAAAGAGCTTGTTTTTACAAGCTCTTTTTTTATTCTAACTTTTAGCCGTAAATTTGTTTCAAAATATAACAACATGTTTACAACTGGTCAAATTTACTTTGGAATTCTTTTCGCAATTGTTTTTGTAGCTGCAATGATTTACACTTATAGAAAAGATTTACGTTTACACAAAACATATTACAAAGGAAGTAGTTGGATTTTTCTAGGATTTTTAGGTTTTATTGGATTATTATTTGTAATTAAGCTTTGGCTAAAAGAATAATTTCTATTTTTGAATAAAAAAGATTAATAAAAAGCAAAGATAAGCAAAACGGTTAAAACCGTTGCTATACAGTGCTTTATAAAACAGTAGTCTTAGTTTGGGACGCTGTGTCGGATTGGTTTTGGACGTGAAAATACAAAGTTAGGTTACTAATTCGTTACCGATTACAAAAGGTAACTAAAGTACTTAATCGGTTATATTTCAGCTTTTTGCACTTCTTTTTATATTTCCTTGTAACTCAATGTAATTTAATTTTAAACATTAAACATTTGAGTTATGGAGCAGACAAAAAAATCGACGTTCAAACTTCTTTTCTATCTGAAAAAGAACGAACTGAAAAAGAACGGTAATGCCCCCATTATGGCACGTATTACTATTGATGGAATAGCTAAAACTTTGGGAACAAAGTTAGAAATCAATCCTAATAATTGGGATTTAAAACACGGAAGAGTTCAGGGTAAAAGTGTCATCGCTTTGAATATCAACCAAAAACTGGATAACATTCGTGGGCGCATTGACAAGATTTATGAAGATATGCAGAAACGTGAGGGCTTTGCAACGGCACAAAAAGTAAAATTATCGTTTTTGGGTGTTGGTGTAATGGACGATGCAATACTTAAAGTATTCAACGATCAAAATATCGAATTTAAAAAACTGGTTGATAAAGGAGAACGCTCACAAAGCACCTACAACAAGTATATCACGGTTTACAATCATCTTAGCACGTTTATAAAAGAACGCTACCATCGTGATGATATGGCTTTTCGAGAATTGACTTGCGATTTTATCCGTGAATTGGATTTTTACCTTCGATACGATTTGCAGTCTTCCCATAACACGATTTGGGTTTACACAATGCCTGTTTTAAGTTTGGTGGAGCTGGCTATTAAAAAAGGTTTGATACGTGATAATCCTTTTGAGGATTATGAAATCAGTATGGAAGAAACCGATCGAGGTTATATTCTGAAAGAGGATGTAGAAAAGTTGATGAAGTGTGTACCACCACACCCACGATACGAATTGGTAAAAGATCTATTTATTTTCAGTTGTTTTACCGGACTTGCTTATGCGGATATTAAAAAACTAACCAGAAACAATATCCAGTCTTTCTTTGACGGTCATCAATGGATTATCAGCAGAAGAAAGAAATCAGATATTGCTTCCAATGTTCGGTTAATGGAAATCCCTAAACGTATCATAGAAAAGTATATTGGCACTACACGTAATGAATTTATCTTTCCCGTTCCTACCAATGTAACCTGTAATAACCACATTACTAAACTGATTGAAAAAGCAGAAATTAATACAGAGCAAAAAGTAACTTTTCACACGGCAAGACATACTTTCGGAACAATGTTTCTTACTGAAGGTGTTCCATTGGAAAGCCTCAGCAAAATGATGGGACACAAAAATATTTCTACCACACAGATTTATGCCAAGATCACAAGTCAGAAAATTAGCAAGGATATGGATTTGGTATCACCAAAATTCGCAGGAATGGAAGCTGCATTTATTCAAATGGAGCAAGAAGATTTAGCTATCTAAATTATACTAATCAATAGTAAAGTTTAAGCAGGATTTAACGATCCTGCTTTTTTTATACCCATACTTTTTGTAGCCTAAGCACATTTACTTTCCATCGCAATTCCCCTCGCAGTAAAAGAGCTTATCGCTATGTTCTGAAATAGAAAATCAAAAAACATAGCCCCACACCACCCACTTCATTATATTTTTCAATTCCCTATTGCGGGCTTTCATAGCCCGGTCAATTATTCATTCCTTAAAAAATTAAAAGAATATTTCTAGAATAACCAAGTATAATCTTATACTCCTCTCAATACCCGATCATACACTTCGTTAAACCAAAGACGTTTAAACTCTTTATTTACCCGATCATCTGTAAGTTTGTTGTATAAACTTAATTTACCATCAATAAAATTCAAAAGCTCATCATCGATAGTTTCATCGAATTTATCCTGAATATTGGCTTTAGAGTTATTCTTATTAAAGAATGTCATTAGCTCTTCGTTCTGATAAACATTCTCTTTCATCTTCATGAACTCGACTTTGTCTTCATCTTTTAAATCTAAACCAAAGGTATCATTTAATACTTTTATGATTTTGGTTAACAATTCAAATTCATCTTCTTGAATACCATTAGCACCTCCAGGTGTTTGACCTTGCATATTTACTTCGGCAGACTCTAATTGTAGGTCCGTTGTATATTGGTGCTGAAGTTTGTAACTATCTAACTCTACATTCTCTAAGACATCAGTGGGTAATGAAACTCTATTCGATGGTAGTTTTTTAAATAATGCTGTTAATAGTACATAATATTTCTCTAAATCAATATCGGTAAAGGTTATAATTTGTGATAAAAATCTATACAAACGAATAAAGTCATTGATAGTAGCTTTTAGTTCAATTTGAACTTCATTTTCAAGACCGTTAAATCGTTCTACCAAATTATTTAAAATAGGTTGTAATAATTCCATATTATCACCTTTTCTAAAGAATATTTCTGCGAAAGCTTCTACATCATTCTGGTAAATTAAATTCGCGGATTCAATTTTATTCAATACATCATAGACTGAATTTTGGTCAGTCTGATCTCCAAAATCCATACGGTTACTACCATAGTAGAATTGAAAATCTGCCTGTACTTTTTCGGGATCATTTACAAAATCTAAAACCATCGTAGAATCTTTCCCCTTCCGAGTACGGTTTAAACGACTAAGAGTTTGCACTGTACTTGTACCTCCTAATTTCTTATCCACAAACATGGTATGTAACAAAGGTTCATCGAAACCAGTTTGGTACATATTCGCCACAATAAGTATACGATATTTAGGTAATTTTAAAGCTTCTGGAACAGATATTTTACCTTCTAATTGATTCATGGACGCAGATGTGTGTTCTGCTCCCGTATCGCCATCTGTAACTGTACCACTAAACGCTACTAAAGCTTCATAAGGTAGATTCATTTCACGCATGATCTCATCAAACTTTAGTTTGTAACGAACGGCATGTAATCTACTTTTTGTTACCAACATGGCACGTGCCATACCTTGTATTTCATTCTGAGTTTGCGATGCAAAGTGTTCTAGCATGATACGTGTTTTCTTCTCAATAGCATGATCTTGTAAATCAACGTAATTTGCTAATAAACGTAAGGTTTGTTTTTTAGAATACTCTTTATCCTCTACTTCAGAACGTTTCACTAATTTGTAATAACGTCTCCAAGACATATAATTTTTCAGAACATCTAAAATAAAGCCTTCCTTTATGGCTTGTTCCATAGAATATAAATCAAACTCGGTTTTATCGCCAGCTTGATTTTTTGTACCAAAAATTTCTAAGGTTTTACTTTTTGGGGTTGCTGTAAAGGCAAAAAACGAAATGTTTTTTTGATCGCCTTTGCTCTTGATTTCATCCTCAATGATATCATCTAAGCTTTTTTCTACCACGTCTTTTTCTTCAGCCTCTTCTAAAGACAATGACTTGCGTAAGTGACGAGCTGCTTCACCCGATTGAGAGGAATGTGCTTCATCTATAATTACGGCAAATTTCCGCTCGCTAAAATGTGAAACAGATTCAGAAATAACTGGGAATTTTTGTAAAGTTGTCACAATAATTCTACTTCCGTTCTCTATAGCTATTCGTAAATCTTGTGCTGATTTATTTTCATCAATATAGGCTACAGCTCCTGGTGTTTGTTCAAACTGGCGAATATTGTTTTGTATCTGCTTATCTAATACACGACGGTCTGTAACCACTATTGTGGTGTCAAATAATGATTTTGGATCAGATGGATTTTGATACAAATCTGATAAGCGATGTGCCAACCAAGAAATCGTATTCGATTTACCAGAACCAGCTGAATGTTGTATCAAGTACTTTTGACCAACACCTTTATCTTTTACATCTTTTAATAATCTATTGACTGCACGACGTTGATGAAAACGGGGAAAAATCAGTACTTCTGATCTCTTTACTTCAATAGCATTAGTTTTTATATTAAAAATCTTCTCTTCATTGGTTTGTAAATTGATAAAATTCTGAACCAAATCAAGTAAAGAATCTTTACGCATTACATCGCTATACCAATATGACGTAGCAAAATCATCTTCGCGGTAGTTTTCTAAATCTTGATTGAAAGGTAAGAAAAAAGTCTTTTCGTTTGCCAATCTTGTGGTCATGGCAATCTTTTCTGTACTCACTGCAAAATGAACCAAACAACGTTGAAATTCAAATAACCTTTCTTTGGCATCTCTATCTTTACGATATTGCTCTATGGCTTGTGATAGATACTGACCAGTTAACGCATTTTTTAGTTCGGCAGTCGCTACAGGAATACCATTGATAAAGAAAGCTAAATCTAGCGAATTGTTATTTTTTGTAGAATAACCTAACTGACGGACTACAGTTAATCTATTCTTTTTATAGTTATCTAAATGCTCTGGCGAACGGTCGTGGTTGGGCTTAAAATAAGCCAGTTGCAATTTTACCCCACGATCTTTTAAGGCACCTTCGCGAAGCACCTGTAAGGTTTTGTTTGTAGCAATAGATTTAGCTACGTTTTCAACAATCTTCTGATCCGTTAAATCGCCGTATTGCTGCTCTAATTTTTTGTACTCATCCGGCTGGGTGTCTTTTACAAAAGCAATAACATCTTCCTCTATAAGACATAAGTCTTTATTGTAAACAGAAGTATGTTTCTCTTGATATTCTTTTACGGTATTTACTAAATAATTTACCACATGCGCCTCGAAAGCACCTTCGTTTGTTCCTGTAGCCATAGCGTTATATATCTATTTTGCCTGTTACAGCTTCTGAGATTAATGATTGACGGTATTCTTTAAGTTTGTTGATTTGAGCTTGGATTTTATTGCTAATTGAATTCAATTCAAGAACTTTTGATTTAATCGTATCAACAATTAATTCCTGCTCTACTACATTTAGTTTTGGAATTATAAAGCTTTTCAGATTTTCAAAGTTTAAACCTTCTCTATTTCCTCCTGTTATACCTAATCTAATTTGAGTTTGGCCAATATTAGAATATAGAAAATAATTTAGGTATTTAGAATTTAATTCGTCAGTTGGTCTAATGATGCATACATGCTGATTTACATTGAATTCCTCATTCATTTCAACCACGCATGATCTACCGATTGATCCTCCAGTAATATTTAATAAAACATCATTAAATACAACTTTAGAGTTTTCCATCTGCAAATGTGTTTTTTCATCAATAAAAACGACATCATCTAACCTTAAACCATCAAAATAAACATTTTGACTTCTAATAAATTTAACACCCTCTTCTGTATAAACTTCAGCTCCTCCTCTTGGCGTAACACCGCTTCCTACTTTTTCAGTAAGATACTTTAATTGTGTTAATTCCCAATGCTCTGGAATTTCACCAAGCCATTCGATACCAGAATCCTTGACTTCGACTGGCTCAGTCCAAGCATTTCCATTCCAAACTTTTTTTCCCGTTATCGCTTCGTTGATGATGGCTTTTTTCTTTTCTTCTAAAAGAAGTAAAAGACTTTCCTTTTTCTGTATAATGGTATCAATCTCAGCTGTCTTTTTATCTAAAAATTCAGCAATACGGATTTGGGTTTGCTTTGGGGGGATTGGTACTTGGAAATCATTTAGATTCGTTAATGATACTCCTCCAATTAGCCCGCTTAATGAACTATTAAATTGAACCTTAAATCCGTCACTTTGTAAATAATAATAGATAAATTTTGACGATTCACTATCTTCACCTGTAAAACAAGCTAGTTTATTTACAAAACAAACTTCTTGTTTAGTGAAAGTTAATTTCTTTCCTGCACTACCTCCCTCAATACATAAAAGAGATGAACCAAGTGGAGCTAATTTATATTTAGTTTCATTGTAGGGTATAATTATATCCGTGTCATAATTACAAGAATTATTATTGACATTTATATCCTTAGAAGAAATGTAAATTCTACCTTCTAGACCATCTTCGTCATTAGAAAATTTATTTTTTTCAGCATCATTCAAACTATTACCAGTATAAATGGATGAAAAATACTTTAGTTTAGAAACTGACCAATTTACAGGGATATCTGAATATATATTAATTATATCTCCCATTATACAAACAATTCTTTAATTAAATCAGAAATACCCTTTTCTCCATTTTTGCCAAATTCAAGATTTAATATCTCTTCTTTGATATCTGCAGATGCACGTAACGGTACATAGTTATAGAAATATTTAGAGAAGTTAATTTCGTAGCCAATTTTAATTTTGTTGGCATCTGGCCATGCATGGTCTACATGTGGTAAGATATTTTCTGTAAAATAAGTGCGTATATCATCAGATAACGGAATACGTTCTGTACTACGCTTTTTGCTATCGGCGACTAACTCTCCCTTTTTGTCTTTTTTGAATTCGCCATTTTTTTCCAATGTAGGTCTTTCTACTGGCACACTATAATAACCAAAGAACTCATTATCGAATATTTTAGAATACTCACTCTCTTCAAAATGGGTGTACATATCTACCACTGCATCAATATGATGTTCTAAGATTTCGTTACGCTTATTACCTAAGCTACGTTTGTTAGGAGTTGCAAAACCTATTTTACCAGTACGCTTGTCTTCTACATCAGATGCGTTGATGAGTTGCACTTTACCACGACGATGAACAGGTTTGTTATTGTCTAAAAACCAGATATACGTACCGATACCTGTATTGTAAAACATATCTTTAGGCAACGAAATAATACAATCTAACAAATCACTTTCTAGGATAAACTTACGGATATCGCTTTCGCCACCACCTGCACTACCAGAAAACAAAGGTGAGCCATTGGTTACTACAGCTATTTTACCACCTGATGCCTCCATTTTAGAAATCATGTGTTGCAAGAACAACAATTGTCCGTCACTTTTCGCAGGTAAACCTGCATAAAAACGACCTGCAGGATTGGTACTTTCATTGTTTACAAAATCGTAATCTTTTGCCCAAGTTACACCATACGGCGGATTAGCAAATTGGTAATGAAATTTTTTATCTGGAAAGCGATCGTTTGTTAATGTATTTCCATGCTTAATATTATCGACATCACCACCCGAAATAAGAGCTTCTGCTTTAGCAATAGCATATGATTGTTCATTTATTTCCTGCCCATAGGTAAAAATAGTTGGTTTTGGACCAGTAACAAATAATTCATCTACAATATAATTCTTTGCTAAGTTAACCATACCACCTGTACCCAATGTAGGATCATAAATAGTACGAATGATTCCTGGTTGAGATAATTCTTCTTTTTCTGTTGAGAAAACTACTTTGTACATTAATTCAATTACATCTCGTGGGGTAAAATGTTCCCCCGCAGTTTCATTGGATTGCTCATTCGAAATACGGATCAATTCTTCGAATACATAACCCATATTTTGGTTATCGTATTTGTCTAAGGATAAATCCACATCGCACATGGCTTTCACCATTTCGTACAATAGTTTGTTCTTTTGCAAACGAGCAATGATTTTTTCGAATTGAAAGTTCTCTAAAATTTCAATTACAATAGGATTGAAACCATTTATGTAATTATGAAAATCGATATCAATGGTTTTAGTACTTTCTTTTAATGAGTCGAACGTGTGTCGTGATGTGTTATAGAAATTTAAGCCCCCCGCTGCCTTTTTTAAAATAGGAGCTAATTTATCATCCGCTACCTTTCCTTTAAAGTTTTCATAAGCAGTGCGTATGTTCTCGTTTTTATCTTTAAGGATACAATCTAAACGGCGTAATACAACGAAAGGTAATAACACGTCACCAATTTCGTTTTTCTTGAAAACGTTCCATAATACCTTATCGGTAATATTAAAAATGAAGCTTATATCGGGTCTTTGTGTAGACATGAAATTCTAATGTTTGTTTTTGTTAATACAAAGATATGTTTTAATTGTGCAGTAGAGATGCATTGGTTAAGAGAAATTAATGAATCTCGATTTTTTATCACCAATTATGTTTCCTGCGACTGCATTATTTACTATTGTTTGCAAATCAGATAAAGTATTCTTGTATAATTTATAATTGTTTTTGTCAGCTATACTTGCGAAATGAATTTCCTTCCCTCTTGTTATTTTATTACCATTTGCTAAGAAATAATTAAACGTATCACCAGAATAAATCCTTAATAAATTTCGTAATATCGTTCTATCATGCTCTACATAATGTTTTATTATTGTAACATTAGGACTATCAACATATTTAGCTTTTACAAGTACACTGATTGAAGTTTTTAATTCAGTATAATCAATATTCATTTGGTCACCCTTAACAAAAATTACAATATTTAAAATTTTTCTACAGTTATCTACCAATGAATTATCAATAATTCCATTAAGATTTGTTGGGATCAAACTTTTGTCTGTTAGTATGTAATTATCTACAATTATTATATCAGTATGTGATGTTTGAAAGTTTTTAAATATTTTCCAACTTGAAAATTCTTCTCCGATTCTCAATTTTAGTTCAAACTTATAGTCGTCATTTTTAAGAAATAGAGTTTTAAACATTCCTATTTCTTCTCCAATATCTGCTATCAATAAATCATCTTTTTCCTTTAATTTGTTCAAATCAGAATTATTGATAAAATAAACAGACAAAAGCTCATCAATTGAAAAATTTTTGTGGCTATTTGATTTAATATCCCTTGCAGGAAATTTCTCTGGTATATACTTTATCACTTTATCTCCAACACCATCGCTTAATAGCTTTATAAAGTTCATTAAATCCTCAGATTTCTTAAAATCTTCCTTATTAAAATTAAAAGATAGGTCTAATTGCTTTTTAATAAGTTTTAAACAATCATGGTAAAAATCATCTTTAGGTTGTTTTAAAAATGACTCTAAATTTTCTAAATCAAAATATGCTACCATAAACTACATTAATTCAAAAGCTAGATTAGACGATTCATCAAAAAAACCAGATCCAAATTCATTAGAAAAACGTCCATCTTGACGGTAATTCATATTCCAAACTTTTAAATCATCATTAAAATATAACACTGCAAATGGGTTCTCATTAGGTGCTACTTCAAAATCATTTTCTTTTACAAGCAATTGTGTTGTACGAATGATATATTCTGAATGAGTTTCTATAATAAACTTCACTTTGTATTTGTCGTAAACCTCAAAAAACAAATCACACAATTTACTTTGTAATGCAGGATGTAAATTTAATTCTGGTTCTTCAACAATAACAAAATAGTTGAATTTCGCTTTCTTACTTTCTTGCTCTTTGTAATAAATAACAGAGGCTAATCTGAGAATTAACAATACCGCTTGAATAGATCCCATTCCTTTATCTGCTAAAGGGATAAATACTTCATTTTCTTTTAAAGTGATATCATAAGCCTCTCCATTGATTAATTCAATTTTTAAGTCAGTTCCAATCTGAAATTCCTTAATCCATTCTTTAACAAAACCTGAGATGATAGGGTCATCTTGTAAACCTAATTGATAGTATTTATGTACTACATCGGCCAAATCATTATTCTTATCTCGAATTGATAATAGAGCTGACTGTTTGTTAAGTGTTGCTGGCAAATAAAACACTTTGGAACTATTTGTAAAACTTAAAAACTGATCAGAGAAATTTTTGAAATTGTTGCGATTGATGTAATAATAACGTAAATCACTGAAAACTTCTTCTTCATCGCTTTCTATAACTTCTTCATTTTGAGAAATTTCCTCTGTAACATCGCTTTCTTCAATATTGTTGACTTGACTTTCTTCTATTAGCTCTACATTTGGGTTTTCAATCCAATATTGAACTTCCAGTTCTGTGAATAAATCATCAAATAATTGAGTAAAATCATTGCCGCTATAATCCGCTTCGACAGTAAAAGATGTTTCAATCTCTGTTTTAGCATCTTTTAAATTCTCTATGTTTTTAGATAATTTTTCTATTCGACTTTTAATGTCAATACTATCCTTGGAAAGCTCATCCGTTATAGACATAAGTGCTTGTTCAAGTACTTGCTTTTGCTGAATAGCTTCGTTTAAAGCATCATTTTCAATCGTTTCTCTATAATTATATGAAATTATAGCATGTTCTTTTTGCGGATCAATCTCGACCGTAAAAAAAGACGATGTATCAGTAATTTTAAAAGTAGCCACATCTAAGATCGTACTATCTTTTTTGCCTGTTACGTTTAGATAAAATTCATAATTACCTAGCTTCAATGTAATAGGAATGTATTCTTTATTTTCTCTTTCACTCATCGTTTTGCATAATGCCCGATCGAATGTTACGATATTTAATAGTTCTACACTTCCTTGGTTTAAATCTAATTGTTTCAGATTACCCGATTTAAGATAATTGTAGACCATTACAAACGCCTTAACAAAAGTAGATTTACCTGAATTATTCTTACCTACTACAAATGTTATATCGTTAAAATCTAATTTTGGAAAATCTTCGAATTTTCTAAAATGCTTAAATGCTATGTTATTTTTCATTAAAGTCTTTTTTAATATTGGTTTAATGTACTTTTTAGTCTTTCAATAAGACGATTTTTCAAATTTATTGGCTCCAATACTTTCATGTTTTCGCCATAAGACAAAATGAGTGTTTCTAATTCGTAATTCAGTTTTACATGTATCGTCAAAATATTACCTTTCATTTTTTGCGAACCATGAATAGGTTTGGATATGATATATGGGATAATATTTTCCGATAACTCTATTGAAACTTCAGTAACTTGATTTTCTTCGAAATTTGTTACCCCTATAATATCTTCGAAATATTCTTCAAAGTCTATATCAGTTTCAATAAAACTCTGATTTCCAATTTCAAGATTTATAATACGATCTAATGCTAAATTTTGAATATTTTGAAAATCATGATTCCAACCAAACAAAAACCAACGACTGTTGTGTTGTTTTAAATAATATGGCGAAATAACATATTCATGAACTTCATTAGATTTAAACGATTTATAAGTTATTAGGATAACTTGTTTATTTTTGATAAAGTTAAAAACAAGTGTTAAATTTTCTATGCCTACCAAAAACTCGTTCTCCTCAAATGAAATGATGTGATTTCTATTAGAATCTTTAGTTCCAAGTAATTTAGTCTCTAAACTTTCTAAATTACTTAAACCAGAAATCCCCTTAATTCTGGAAATAATTTCTAAAGTATTATCTATTGATTCTAATTCGTCATTAGTTAAAGGCTTTTTTAAAATTGAAAATGAAGCATCTTCATATTTATAAAATACCCTACGACCATCTTTTATTGGAATTATTGGTGCTTCAAATCCAGCGTCACTTCTCATAAAATCAATATCTATAAAAATTTGCCTTCTCGAAACAGTAGCTTCTTTTCCATAATGTTCGGTTAATGCGATTGAACAATGGTTAATCAAATCATCAATATAAAAATTTTTATACGGATTTGAAAAACACTTGTCTAATACTTTATAACGAATCTGAGCATTTTTGTTAACAGCCATGTACGATGGTTTAAATCTTCCAAAAATAATCAATTCATAATTGATTGTTTGCTTTAATAACATCAATAATAAGTTTTATGAAGAATATCTATTTTTTATGTCATTACTTTTTGTAGCCTAAGCACATTTACCCCCTTTCACGTTCCCCTCGCAGTAAAAGAGCTTACGACTACTCTTTGAATAGAAAATTGAAAAACACAGCCCTCCTTTTCCTTCTCTTTATATTTTTCAAATCTCTATCACAGGCTTTTAAAGCCTGGTCATTTATCCCAAAAATTTATTACAAGAATATTTCCATAATCAACCGGTAAAAAGGCAGCCAAAGTACGGCGGTCACCCCACGCTCAATCCCAGCCAAAAGACTACGGCATAAACGGTTTCCTCCCTAAAGGTACCCTCCAATTATTCCGTTTCCTTTTGGCTTTTCCTCTTGACCGCCTTGATAGTCTGCTTTCTTTTTTCCGGTTTTTCTTTTGGAAAAAATTATGCGAAGCGAAGCAAACCACAACAGGAAGCAGGAAACGAGAAAAGCGAACATAACAAAATGTAAAACTTTTAAAACAGGAACGATTATGAACATCATCGGAAGACTGACAAGAGATGCGGAAGTACGCACAACGTCACAGGACAAACAAGTAGTAAACTTTTCAGTAGCTACCAACGAAAGCTACAAGAACAAACAGGGCGAACGCATTGAGCAAACAACCTATTTCGACTGTGCCTATTGGCTGTCTGCAAAGGTAGCATCACTACTGACCAAAGGCACTTTGGTAGAACTCACAGGCAGGGTAAGCACGAGAGCGTGGACAGGCAAAGACGGAGAGCCGAAAGCAGGTTTGAATTTCCACACTTCAAATATAAAGTTTCACGGAGGTATCAAAAGAACCGAAACCGTACAGGCTACAGCACAAACAGGAAGCAACAGTACAGCAGGGAAAGGCACAGAAGACGACCTACCATTCTAACAACAATCATTTAATCATTTTTCAAACTTCAAAATTTTATCAAAATGGCACATAACATTCATTTCAACGAGAGAACAGGAAAGCACAGTTTCTTTTCAGTACAGCAAAAAGCGTGGCACGGTTTGGGGCAAATCGTGGAGCAATACCCAACAAGCGAAGAAGCTATCCGACACGCAGGATTAGATTATGAGGTGGTAAAATCCCCTTTGTTTACCAAAGGTTCGGGAATTATCGAAACCGCTAACGGCATAGAAATAGGCAGTAGCGAATTGGAAGTACCTAACTATTTCGCCAACATTCGCACCGATAACAATGCCGTATTGGGCGTGGTCGGTAAGGATTACCACATTGTGCAAAACCGTGAAGCCTTTAATTTTTTTGATGCTATCGTAGGTGGTGGCGAGGGAATATTTTATGAAACCGCAGGAGCATTAGGAAAAGGTGAACGCATTTTTATCACAGCCAAATTGCCCGACTATATTCGTGTAGGCAATGGCGATGATGTAACCGAGAAGTATATTTTCCTTACCACTTCTCACGATGGTTCGGGCAGTATCACAGCCGCTTTTACACCTATCCGTATCGTATGCCAAAACACGCTGAATGCTTCATTACGCAGTATGACCAATGTAGTCCGTATCAAACACACTTCGGGAGCAAAACAGCGTATCGAGAACGCTCACAAGATTATGGGACTTGCCAACACATTGAGTAACCAATTAGAGGGTATTTTCAATGAGTGGACAAAGGTAAAAGTCACAGACCGAGAGGTTAGAAAGTTAATCCAGTTGGCACTTTGTCCGAACAAGGAAACGCTTGACCTACTCAAAAAAGGTGCTGAGGATGAAGTTTCCACCGTGTTCAAAAACGTAGTTGATGATGCTTTCAGCTATGCGATGATGAGCGATACCCAACAAATGGACACGACAAAAGGCACATTGTTCGGAGCGTATAACGCTGTGACAGGCTACTATCAGAATGTAAGGAATTACAAGAATGACGAAGCCAAGCTACAAAGCATAGTACTCGGTGGTACTGCCCAACTGAAATCACAGAAAGCATTTGAATTGTGTACTTCATTTGCTTTGGACGGTGCGGAAATCCTAAGCCTTAATTAAATAACAACAGGCTACCGCCTTAAACGGTGGTAGCCTACTATAAACTAGAATTATGACAATAGAGATATATGAAGCAACGCTGAAGCACGACACAGGTACGACAATGCTAAGGGTATTTTCATTAAGTGGAAAGCAGGGAGCTATACAGCAGATAACAACCACAGAGGGTTGTCCCGAATGTGCCATTGTGGATATAGTGAAAATTGATAACGATACAAAACAGCAGGATATGAAAGCAAAAACCATAGAGGAAGCAAAAGAATTGGCTAAAGGTAAGAGCCTTGAAAAAAAGCATAAGGACGACACAGTACATATTATCTACTGCAATCGTACGGAGTATTTCTACATATGCACGGACGGTTTAATACGCCTTTGGGAGCAGTCATTCGGCTACTATGTAAATGGTATTTATACCGCTGAAAAATCACATTCTTAACCCTTAAACAAAAAACGATTATGGCTAATTGGTGCAGTAATACGGTTGTTTTCGAGGGAGAACCCGAAGCAATCGAACAGATACAACGGCTATTCAAATCAATGGCTGAAAAACAACAGAAAGAAAATTGCGGACAACTGCCCGAGTTCATACAGGACAGTAACGGTGGCTATTTCTTCGACATCTACCAAGACGATGATGTTACAGGCATATTCCAATACGAAACAAAATGGTCGCCCAATATAGAGGTAGTACAAGCGATAGCAGAACACTATAACGTGAATTTCACACAGGACTATGAGGAATTAAGTAACGGTGTATGTGGCAGGGCAATGTTTTCTGACAAGCTACTCACAGATATTTATTTGGACGAAGAAGAATTTGAGCAATACGAGTTCGATGAAGAAACGGACACCTACCATTTCGAGGGTGAAGAATACGAAAGTGATTACGAGATATTGGAAACCCTATTGGAGCGAAAAATCGCCATTCATCAATCTTAAATGCAGACACAATGGAAACAAAAATAATAGCCACAAAGTTTGTCCGCCACGATGTACCCGAACTGAAAACCCTGCAAAACGCAAAAGTCTATCTGTTAAGGGAAAAACTCAACAAGGGTGAAAAGATGAACCGAGCCGAAAAGAATTGGCTTGCAGAAGCCGTAAACCGAAATGCTTTCTTCAAACGAGCCGTTCCCTTGCAGGGTTATTGCTTCGGGTTTGAAGATGTATTAAAAACCTATGTGGTAAAGCAGTACGGCAATTGGGCAGAATACAACGCCCCCGACAAGACAAGCCTTAAAACCATTGTTTACGGCAGGATTGACCAGATAGCAGAAATCAGTAAGTAACAATTAGAACAGTAATGAAAGTAACAGATTTGAACGGTTGCGAAATAGAAATAACCAACCTAAAGGAAGCTATCAAAATAGCTAAAAGGAACACAGGATACAGCCACGAAGACAAAAGTTTTTCAGAGTTCGACAAAAAACAAAAAGCCTATTGGACGGACATACACGAGAAACTGACGGCAATCAAAAAACGAACAGATAACAATTAAAATTTCAGAACGATGAATATCAATTTTTTCAATCAGATACAAGCTTTGGACTTTACAGGAGTATTGCAACTGAACATTTCCAAAGGAGCAGAAAATAACCTAATTGTATCGGTTCTGCTTAACAACGAACAGTGCGGAGATAACGCCAAAAACCTTATTCCCCCATTGACATTTAACGCCACTCCACAGGAATTTGACGAGGGATTTTTTGAGCAGATAAAAGCACCTATTCAAACCGTTTCGGGTGTAATGGTGGATATGGAAAAATTCCTAAAACAAATGGAAGAAGTCAAAAAGCAATCGGCAATGGAGAAAGAAAAAACCGAGAAAGCCAAAAAGGAAAAAGAAGCCAAAGACAAGAAATTTAAAGACGGAATGGCAAAGGCTGACGAACTCGAAAAAGAGGGCAAATTCCGTGAAGCGTGGATGAAAGTTCCCGATATAACCGAGTTCCCCGAAAAAGCGGACGAGATACGCAGACGCAAAACAGCATTGTCTGCAAAATTCGCTACACCAAGTCTATTCGGAGAAGCGGAAGAACCACAACCCGAACCGAGCCAGGAGGAAGAAACCACAGCCGATTGCCCGATTGATGAAACAGGCAATTGCCAATTTTACGAAACAGACGAAGAAGAATAAAAGTATTAATCCAAAAATTAGAATTTATGTTATTAGCAACGCAATTAGAACGAGTGTTTATACTCAAAGATAAAGGACAGGACATCAGACTGACCGACCCCGAACCACGTTGGAGTGTGGAAGCCGTAATGAATTTTTACGCCAATATGTACCCCATTTTAACAACGGCAAAAGCATCTGCACCGCAGATAAAAGATGATGCAGTAGAGTACAAATTTGAGAGCGTAATGGGAACAAAGGGTTAAACAAAATATGTAAAACGATGAATTATGCAACGCAACATCATATCGGGAACTATCACAATACCCGAACAGAAACGGCAACGGCAATTGCACCGACAGTTGGGCGAGTTCGCCAATTGGCTACAAAGACCAAAGGATGCAAACCAAGTGCGGAAAGACAAGCAGAAATCCGTACCGATAGCAATGCTACCAATGGTATTCTAAAGTTTACGTTTCTGCCTAAACTGAAAACAGCACCATCCGTACAGGCTTGTCAGAAAACGGAGAGGGATTTTTACAAGTCCCTTTCCAAACTTGCCGAGCATTACAGCATTGAGCCAATGCAGACACAAGATTTTGAATTTCCCAACAATATAAAATTGGCTATGTGGGATATGGAAACCAAACTAAAACGTACCCATATCAATTGGGATAGTTTACGTTTGGTACAGGACAGCAAGAAAGCGTTTTTGAAAAGTGAGGAACGGTACGACACAGGCACAACCTTGTATTACATTCCTATTGTGCCACTCTTTAAAATGCTCAAAGACCCGAAACGGAAAAAGTCGGCACAGTTGCTTGTTTCGGTTTGCAGTTATCTGTACCATATAGCCGACATTCCGTATTACAGACAAGAAAACACTTATTTGTATTGGTTGTATGAAATGCACAAAGATTGGGTAGAACAGGACGATGAAACGGAAGAAACCCAATACTATAAGCGAGAATTTGCCAAAGCGGAATTGATAGGCGATTGTATAGAACAAAGACTATTTAACCGCATCAATTTAGAAATGTTTGAAAAGCGTTTAAGCAGTTTTGTAAGCCGTGATGTG
Source organism: Paenimyroides tangerinum (assembly GCF_003865405.1). Classification (GTDB taxonomy): domain Bacteria; phylum Bacteroidota; class Bacteroidia; order Flavobacteriales; family Flavobacteriaceae; genus Flavobacterium; species Flavobacterium tangerinum. The sequence continues at coordinate 33,504 of NZ_RQVQ01000003.1, read as the reverse complement.
TTTGAAATAGAATGTTGGCAGTTGGCTTGTAACGCCTTTGCCCTTTATTCGGAATATCCCAAAGCAAGTATTTTCAGAAACGCACCATTACCCGAACAAGACCCTTATGACGATGATTGCGACAATGAAGCAATCGGAATGGAAAAGTACATTTCATTTATTGCAGACACCAAAGGTTGGTTGTATGAAAACCTTTCAGACAGCATCAATAATGAGTTTAACGAATACGGAATAATGGAAGAACCAAGTATCAGTAAATCCTTTGACGGAAGTAAAGTAACACAGGAAAGCCTTGATTTTGAAAACCGTCTTTTTGCTGTATTGGACGACTTGTGTAGTCTACTATATAACTATAAAACAACAAGGCAATGAACACCATAAACGATATAACCGAGAATTTTGGAACATTGTATTATCCAAAATCCGCTTTGGTTTTCTACGAAACCAAAGGAACAGATACCGCAACTTATGTGGAGCATTTTGATATGGACAAGAACGGCAATCCTATCAACGCCCACCCATTGACCGTAAGGGAAGCCAATGTGTTGGCAAAGTCCTTACAGACCGATGATGAAAAGAACCAAGCCTTTTTAAAGCCAAAGGGAATTTTACCGACCAATGTTTTACACATCAACCCCAATGCGGAAAAAGGTACGGTATTATGGTACACCAAAGCACAACAAAGACAACTGTACTTTGTGGACAGTTTGGGAATACCCAACGGAATGGCACAAGTACCGCCAATGCTTTGGTTAGCGAGCAAAAGCAGTCTTACAGTATTTGCTTTGGCAAATGACAGAAGACCCACCGAGAAAACGCCATTGCATTATGCACCTTTCTTTAACATCTATGAAAAAGGCAATGTATGTATGGGTACGGTAAGCGTGGATATTAAAAATTCCGCTTCGGTTGAGGAATTTATACAGGCGTGGGAAGACTATTTTTTCAACAGCTATTTCAGTCATTCATTGAGTGCAAACTTGACAAAAAAGAACATTGTAAGCCTTTGGAAAAGCCTTATCAATACAGATAAACCCTTTCCTACAGAGGTATTGAAAACGAATAACAAAACCCTTAAACACCTATTGTAATGGAAACGACAAAAACAGCAGTCCATTTTACGGACAATTATTTACTTAACCCGACCAACCCGATTTCGGTAAACCTTATCGGAGCAGGTGGTACAGGCTCAAAAGTATTGACCGCCTTAATGGAAATAAACGAAAGTTTGATAGCATTAGGACATGCAGGGTTGCAAGTCCGCCTTTGGGATGATGACGTTATCACGAGTGCCAATTTGGGCAGACAGCGTTTTGCAGAAAGTGAAACAGGATTATACAAATCCGTTGCTTTAATCAATCGTTGCAACCGTTGGGCAGGTACAAATTGGAAAGCCAAAACAGTAAAATTTGAAAAGGATAAGTTCGGCAGATTTCCCGAAGAAGCAAGGGCAATCATTACCATTACTTGTGTGGATAATGTACAGGCGAGGTTTGGCGTTGCTGAAATTCTTAAAGAAATTAGCTACCGCAGACACTACCAAGATGAGCCGAAATATTGGTTGGATTTTGGCAACAGCCAACACACAGGACAAGTGCTACTATCTACTATCGGAGAGATAAAACAACCCAATTCAGAGAAATACCATACGGTGGCAAGCCTGCCATTTGTTACCGATGAATTTGGCGAATTGCTGAAGCAATCCGAACAAGAAGACAACACGCCAAGTTGCTCACTTGCCGAAGCATTGGAACACCAGGACTTGTTTATCAATTCATCATTGACCCAAATGGGTTGTTCTTTGCTGTGGAACTTATTTCGCAGGGGAATGACCGAATACAAAGGATTTTTTCACAATCTGAAAGATTTCCGAACCCACCCCATAAAAGTCGCCTGACCCGAAAAATCGGGCGGCAAAAATGCAATTCCTCTCTACGGTCGGAAACGCATTTTTGCGGTTTAAATAGGTGCAACCCCTTTGTCAAAATGCACCGCTCCACAAATTCCCTTTCCTTACATTTTACCAAACAGGTTGCGAGTTTTCTTCGTGGAATATTCGGTATCCCTTTTTTTGTTTTGGAAATATTTTTATGGTTATGTCTAAATATCAGTTGTTTAATAGTTCTTTTTGACACAACATCTTCAATTAGCCTTTGGAATTGTGCATTTCTAGAATGCAAAAAAAGAGTTGCCAATCCGACAACTCTTGAAAATTTTTGTCTTTATAAAGTTTTTCTACTTTCTTTTTCTTAAATTCCTGATATATAGCAATAAACTTGTTAGAAACAGAGGAGTTATAAAGACAGCAATTATTAAAAACAAATTTCCGTTTTCTAATTTGTTGGTTTTTAAATAACCACCATAAATCGAGAAAAATAAAGACAATAACCCTAAAACTAATAATACATTTTTATTTCCCATAATATTGTTTTTAATCAATCCACCACCAGTCAAACGTACGATTATTAATGTCAATTTCAAAACCAATTACATCCCAAGAAAATATTCCGCCAACTGTAACATCTATTGATCCAGTTATGCGTCCGTCTTTGTATGACAAATTAGATATAGAAGGAGTAGCAATCATAGTTTGATACTCTGGCTCTTCATTTTGTGTTGGGGGTTCGGTAGGATATTTTATTGGATGAATTTCATTTGACTCATTTATAATATCCAAATTTTTTGTTTTAAGAGAAATTGAATCGATATTATTATCACTTGAACCGATGTGAGTACCTAAAATTGTTGCTCTTGGTCTATCACCACTCCTGTCAACAATTAATAGAGCTGAAACCAAATTATCCGATTTTGAAGAATCAGCATTTTTATTAAGCAAATGATAACCAACAATTTTTCCAGTTTCAATATCTGGCATTGTTGCAACACTCTCTTGAGTTAATTTTGCTCCTGACGTTGTCTCAAAGTCGGAGATAATTGGAGCAAATTCTCTCTTTTCTTCTGCTGTTAAGGGTCTAACTTGACCATAATTTGTAGTCATAATTTTTACATTTAAAAGATTATTAATAATTTTATAATGCAAACATAGCTTGATTAAAAAAATAAAATCCCACCTTATAAACTGAAATTTCCCAGTTTTTTACCTGTAGTTATCTTTTGAATGAATAGCTATCTTTGTAAAATGTGATTATTAAAAAAATATAGAATGAGACTTGCCATTATAGAAGATCATAATATTGTGAGGAAAGGACTTATTGAAATAATCTCAAATTTCGGAAATTTTGATTTTGTGATTGAAGCTGAAAATGGTAAAGATTTTATTGAAAAATGTAACCAAACAGAATTCTTACCCGAAGTATGTATTGTCGATATAAAAATGCCTGAAATGGATGGTTTTCAATTAGTAAATTATTTAAGGACTAATTTTCCAAAAATAAAAATACTTATTTTAACTACTTACGATGAAGAGTACTTTTTAATCAAAATGATAAAATTAGGCGTAAATGGATATTTGTTAAAAGACTGTCATCCAAAAGAATTGAAATCTGCTTTAATGGCAATTGATAAAAATTCTTATTTCTACAATAACATTTTCTCCAAAAGATTACAAAAACTTGTCGAAACGAGTTTTATAAAACTTCCAAACATTACGGAAAATGAAAAAATATTCCTCAAAATATGTGGAGAAGACTTGACTTACAGTCAAATAGCTCAAAAATTAAATAAAACACAAAGAAGCATAGAAGGATACAGAGATAGCTTATTTAACAAATTTGATGTTAACAATAGGGCATCACTTGTTCTTTTGGCTATAAAATTAGGAATTATTAAAATTTAAAAAATATGACACCGATTATTATTACATTATGCCTTGCATCAATAAACTTATTTTTGCTAGTTTCCATTTTTATTAACGTTGCTAAATTATATATTAATGAACCTATTAAAATATGAGTTTCATACTGCCAATTGTTATTATTCTGGTTTTGGTTCTCAATGTTGTCCTTATTTTAGTAACATTACGAGAACTAAAACTATATTATGACAAACGAAAAGATAAAGCTTTCAAAAAAAGCATAGAAAAAATAAAAATAAAAGAAAGAACGCAACTTATAAATCTCATTTCATCAGAATTGCACGATAATATCTCTCAAATGATAAGTTTAGCAAAGATGAATGTAAAGTCTTTAGATACAAATGCTGTAAATCCAAAAACAAAAGATAATATCATTTTGCTACTTGGCAAAGCTTTAACTGACATTAGATATTTAAATAAGATGATAAAGTTACAAGAAACGATAGATATTGATGCAGACTGCCAAGTGGAAGAATTGATTGAGGTGTTAAATCAAAGTTCAACTGTTAACTTCAAAAAAAGAGGTCAAATTGTACAATTAAAACAAGAAGCAAACTTTTTATTATTCAGAATAATGCAAGAAATTTTGAATAATATAATGAAATACAGCCAAGCATCCGATGTAGAAATCAAAATTAATAACGAACAAATTTCAATCTTTCATAACGGTGTAAGTTTTATTCCTTCAAATAACGATTATCATAAAAGTTTTGGGCTTACAAACATAAAAGAAAATAAGAAGCTCCTAAATGCGGAAATTGAATACAGCTTAAACAATCCTAAAATAAAAATAAAATTACCACAAAATAGTTTGGTAAAATAATGGAGTTAAATTAAATGTTCTGTCTTTTTCTTATATAAGTAACGGACCAAAGAAAAGAAGCAAAAGAACGTCGCTATTAACGTTAGGTTTTCTATGAACGCTTGTCAAAGAAAAATTTATTTCGCAATTTTATTGTAGCAAATGCCTTTAGATTAATGAACATAGAAACTTGGATAAATTGCGTATTAAACACATTCAATAAAGTTTCTCAAAAAATAATCAAGGTGGCTTATGAATAGTGAAAATCATGAAGTCCTGTTACAGTATTCAGACTGTAACAAGACTAAGTTTTAGAATAGGAAATGATTTTTTAAAAAATCGATTAGTCTTTCTATAAAGAAAACATCAATAAACTTTTAAGCTAAATAATTCCTTTTCAACAGTATGAAAATACAAAGAATTTTTATTTTTGTGCCTTAAACCCTATCAACATTTGGAAATTTAAAATCTTACATAAAATGACCACACGACTATTGAGCATTATATTTCTTTGCTTTATCGGATTGTTTAATACATCTTTCGGACAAAGTAAAGATTATCATGAATGGTATTTAAGAACACCGGACAGTCTCGATGTTTATAATCAGGATATTTACGTTCGGGAATTAGGAACCGGAAAAGATACGGTAATAGTTGTGCATGGTGGATTTGGTGCTAATCACGATTATATGCTTGATGCCATCAAAGGATTAGAAAAAAAATATCATTTTGTATTGTATGATCAAAGAGGATCTCTACTTTCTCCCGCACCAAAAGAGAAACTCACCTTCCAGAAAAATGTTGGTGATTTAGATTTACTCATCAAACAACTTGGAACTCAAAAAGTTAAAATAATGGCTCATTCTATGGGAACATTGGTTGCGATGGAATACCTCAACCAACATCCGGAAAAGGTTTCAAATCTTGTTTTAATTGGGGCTATTCTTTCAAAATCCGATAGTATAGGAAGTGTTTTTTCAAAACGTTCCAACGAGCAGGTTAAATTTCTGAGTACCAGACAAGAAATTAAAGATTTACCGATTTACAAACGATATAAAGAATTAAACGGAAAATTTTCGAGTGACAGAGAAAGAACGGATTTTAACCGAATGGCTTTTGCAATGTCTAATATTTATAAAATCGACCGATACCAATTGATGCGGGGCGGTTTTCATTATTACAAAGCAGACGCATCTGTAATGGTAGAAACCGTGAATTGGAAATATGATTACCGAAAACAGCTTCATGATAATACTAAAACTACCATTATTTTTGGAGATTACGATTTTCTTGATTTTAACGGCACTATTCATCAGGAACTCATTAAAGATTTCAAGAATATTCATTTTAAATTAATAAAATCCGCAGGTCATAATATTTGGATCGACCAACCCGAGGTTTTTAGAAAGGAACTGGATTTAGCTTTAAAAAAGTAAAAATCACTCCGTTTCAATTTCTACAATTCCTTTCCTTACATCTTACCAAACAGGTTGCGACATCATTGCATGGGATATTCGGTATCCCCTTTGTTGTTTTAGTGGACTTCTTTTCTTTTCACACAGCGACCAAAGAAAAGCAAAAGAACGTCGCTTAATTAAGGATGGCTTTTTCTTAATGTATGTGGAAGCAATATTTTATTTCAGTAAATTTGTTACAGAGTAAATTATGCATTGCGCATATAAAGTAAGTTACTAGAAATTATTAATAACCAGACAATGACCAAAATCAAAAGAATTGAGACCTACTTATACGACTTTTTTGAAAATAACATTTTCGAATTCGACCTGTTCTATCAGACAACATATGACCAACGGCAAGAAGGAATCTATAAATTAGAAAACGGTGTACAAATTTTAGACTTTTTAAATGATGTCCATGGAAATATATCTGAAAGACTTCGGTACAATCCATTAGTCCCTCATAGATTTACAACACCTGATGAGTTATTAAATTACTTAAAAAGCTTTCGAGACTATATCGTAAGCAAGAGCTACCTATTAAAAGAAGCTGAAATAAATGAAAACACAAGCTACATTATTATTCATTTCGCTGAATACAAAAACAAAATTGTAAAGGCAATCGATTATGCTTTTGAAATATATGATCTAGAAGATGAAAATATTCTCTTGTATCAACAATTGAGGTATCATTTAATCAAAGAAAATGTTCCTTCATTTATACAAGACCTGAAATCTATCTTTTCAAGTGTATCATATGCAATAGTTCGTGAAACTGAAGGTTACTATCATGCTAATGTTTATCTTATACTAAAACTACTCGGCTTTGAAATAATTCCGGAAGACACAACAAATATTGGACGGATTGATTCAGTCATTAGGTTCTCGAATAAAATTTATATAGTAGAATTCAAATTTTCAGTTGATATTGATGATAGTCAAATAGCATTTGATCAAATTGTTCGAAAAGACTATGCTTCAAAGTATCGACTTGAACAAAAGCAAATCTTCGGTTTAGGAATTAGTTTCAATGAAAATATCCGAAGTATTCGAAACTATAAATGTGAAAAATTATAACTACTGGTAACTTCCCATTGGCAAAGTGGCGGGTTAAGTGCTAAGTTGTTTTTTTTTGCGTCCCTAATATCTTTGCTAATTGAAATTACCGAACGGTAAATTTTGGCAGTATTGCAAGATATTAATTTTGAAATAAAATTTCCTACAAATGGTAGAATAATATTCTGCGTTTGTTGCAGAAAGTTATTAATTCTTTAAATTTGTTATTCATACGTCTCTCTATCAGAGAACACTAAAATTCACGTATTGTTTGTAATTCTGAGTACGTGAAAATATACACAACAATTAAATTAAAAGATATGCCAATAAAAAAATATACGGATGAAGAACTAAGCTCATTAGTAATACAGCTGATACATAAATCATATGATAGTCCTGAAAAAATTCTTGAAACTTTTCGTGTTAATATTTCAAGAAAAGTGCAATCTATGAGTATGAAAAAATTGACAGAAAATGAAATTCAAGAAAGTTCTTTAAAGGTTGCTACAGTAGCTTTTAATAATTTGAATAGAATTTCAAGAGAAATGGCATCTGCAAAATTATCAAGAGAAATCACTCAAAAAAGTCGTCAGACAGGAATTGATTTAAGCGAGTATAAAGACTATTTTCATGGTCTTGCAAAGGATATGGTTAAAGGTCTAATTCAATGGAATTATGATCAGGCTAAAAAGGAACGAAATAAGATATTAAAAAAGAGAAAATAAAAAATCCTTAACTAAAAGTAGTTAGAATACGTAATTTCAAAAATTAAACATTCAACAATCTTATTTATATAACCTATGAAAATAAAACTACTTTTATTATTAGTAACAATCTGTTTTGCAGAGCAAAGCTGGGGGCAAGATATAACAAGCATAAGATTAGATTTTAAGAATAAATGCTTTTACCCCGAAGATATAAAAGCATTAGAGAAACTTAAAAAGGGAGATTTTTATCAACTAAAGATAATTGATGTTAATATGAATTTGTATAAAATAGTATTTGATAAGAGAGATACTATTATCACATCAAATGTTGAGTTCCCTACTTTTGATCTGGTTAATATAGAAGGAATTGGAGATTTGTTAGGGAAGATAAACTTTTCTACAAATTCAGTTTCAAACTTAGTAGATGCTTTTAACGCATCTGCAAAAGGAAATCATAGCATTATGCTAATGGAATGGGCAAAATCTAATGATCGAAATTTAGCTAAAGAAAAGACTATAGAAGATATAAAGTCTTTGATAGATGTTCATAAAGATAATCTAATATTAAAAGATGGTTTGTTAAAGTCATATAAAATGGAAGTAGACGAACTTCAATTTACAATACAAAAAAAACTACATAGTTACTCTGTATTGGATAAATCAAACAGTACGTATCAATTGTTGTCAGGGAACATAAATTTTGACAGTATTTTGGTGCAAACTCAACGTTGGAGAGCTAATATAAAATCAAATTCTAATGCGATAATCAAGCAACAATCCGAATATTTAAAAATTGTATCTGTAGATAACATCAAAAAAATTATAGAAAATGATACAGAATTGAAAGAGGCGGATAAAACTCTTAAAGAAGCTTTTACAAAAGCGATTTCAAATACAGATAAATTATATGAAAGTGTTAATTCAGAAAAAGTAGCCTCGTGGATAACAGAGCTTGTTTATAAAGATAATAATTCCACTTTCTCATATACAACACTTCCCCAACAACTAAATGGAGATCAAACCAAATTAAATATTCAGCTAATTCGAATCAAAGAAGATTCTGATTTACCAAACTATCAAACAGAAATCCAATTTCCACAAAAACGACAATTTTATGTAGGATTAGGAATGTCTTTTTACTATGCGGGATTTAGAAATGAAGCATACAGCGTGAAATCAACAGTTAGTAATGAAGAAAATACAGAATATAACATTGTTGATGAGAAGAATAGAAAGGGGGAACTTGGTTTAGCTACACTCATCCATTTTGGTTGGCGACCATTTTATGATAAGAGAACAGGAGATTGGTTTGCTGTCAATCTTGTTACAGGTCCGGCTTTATCTTTTACCAATACAGTTAAACCCCGTGTTGCAGTTGGAGGTGGTTTTGCTTTTGGCTATAAAAATATGCTAACGATAAACGGACTGTATATGGGTGGTTTTGAGGATAGAAAGAGCGAAACCTATAATGCTGATGCAGTATATAGTAGCAAACCCGAAAATGTGACTGTTTCAAAACTTGCTGGTTCTTTTGCTATTTCCTTAGGATATATCTACAAATTTTAGGAATATAAGTAGGAGCATTTTTTGCTCCTGCTTTTATAACTCTTCAACAAAGGCTAAAATATGTCCGTTAGGATCGCTAAATTTCATAACCAGAAATACCATTCCTGTTGGCTGGATGCTGTTTTTTTTCTGCTATTATTGTGGCAATGCCATTTTCAGGCATTATTCCAAGTTTCAATGTAGAAGACAATTCAAACTCTGTTCTGTTATCCCAGACACTTCCAATGTTAGTTCTTTTAATAATAATTTGCTGGAAAAGTCTGTACTTACCTTCTGGTCTGTTGCATATATAATAAACTGAAAAAGCTTCGTAAACGTAAAGAATTAAATCGTTAATTATTGGGATACAATTTACAAAATTGTCTTTATTGCAAATGTTTTTCAGCTATTTTATAAACCCCCATACTAAAATATCTCTTGCCATTAGAAACAGTTTCAATAGCTTTTCTGAAATCGTTTGCATCACTACCAATCAGCAAATACCCTCCAAAGCCAATTTCTATAAGAGCCCTTACAGCCTTTTCGGTATCAATATCGCTATGGGCAATAAGATGTAAAGATGGATACTTCATTCTTAATTTTTGAAGCTCTATCAATACATTCTTGTCGTAAAAGTCGAGGTCAATAATACAAACTTTTGGAAGCTCTTTTAATGCTGATAATTGGAATAGTCCGTTTTCAATATGTTCCGAGCGGAGCAGTATCTCAAATCCTAATTTAGTAAGGTCATTGCAGATAATATCTACAATCGGGCTTTTATCATTGATAAAGGCGAGGGTGATTGTTTGTTGTGTTGTACCAGTTTTCATATAATACCTTATTTGAGTTGATGTAGCCTTGCACAAAAAAAGAAAGCGCAGGCAACCACACTTATCGACACTAAGGCACTGGTACGCCCTTCCCCGAATAAGCGAGCGCCCACGCCATAGCATGAGCGTTCTTACTTATTTGTCTCGGGGATTTAAAAATTACCAGTTTCTAATGTGTCGAGACCTAAAGCAAAAACACTTTAAGTTTTTTCTATAATAGAGCAAATATAGGAATGTTAAGTGTTGTAAACAACGACGTCATCTATAATTTTAAATAAAGAACAATCGCTATAAATCTAAGATGAAATTTTGGTTCAAATTTGGGTGTTTTTACAGACGTATTCTAATTCATTTTTTACTATCTTGCATAATCCGAAACAATAGCAGCTGGTACAAAAAAACAGTAGCTGAATATAATAGAAAATGAAAAAATCAATAAATCTTCGTTAAGATATAAGAACACTGTTTTTATTTCTTAACGAAATAAACACGTGTGCTATGAAAACACCATATACCTTACGTTTCAGGGAAAACTACATTAAAGAAGAAATATTGACCGCAGACCATCTGCCTGAACAATGCAGGTTCCCTTTGGAATTTACACAGAAGAATATCTTTTACCAGAACAAACCTTCTTCAATACTTCGTCAGTTGTTCAACTACAGACCTTTTTTTATCGATCTGGTCGAGGTAAATTCCGACGATCCTTTTGAGTTTATGTTCAAAATTCACGGAAAACAGGTTTTTCTGTTCTTTATGCTCGTGGGTGACATGGAATTTTACGACAGTTCGCACCGCCTGATAGCCCATACGCTTGAAAATAACTTTCTGATGTCATTTTATGATTCAGGTCTATACAATGTCAGGGTTGATAAAGGTAAACATATCGCACTTGTAATTACTATTCACCCCGATTGGTTGGAAAAGGTGAGCACAGAATACAAAAATATCTATCGCATCCTCGAAGAATTCAATAAGGATACCAATCCTTATCAGGCAATGTACCAAGGCAAGATTGACAGGAACCTGCATAAGTGGCTAAGGAAAGTATATAGCAGCCAAAAGCAGGACATCGGTGTTTTTGATGGGTTCCTGCGGATGCACATGGCACTAATGCTGAAACACTACGACCGGTTGCTGGATAGCCACTGGCTCGCATTTGACATACGCGAATTTATCTTAGAAAACCTGACCGATGAAAATCTCGGTATTGAAATGCTCTGCGACAATTTCGGTTTAACCAAACGTGCACTTCGGTACCAGTTCATGCAAACCTTTGGAGAAAACATCCTGACTTATTGTAAAAACAGACGCATGGAACTTGCCGATCAACTCATACGTGCAAATAACCTCACTATTTCAGAAGTTTATATGCGGATTGGCTATAAAGACGAAAGCACATTTCGATACCATTTCAATAGATACAAACCCTAAAAACCGAGAGTGTTTGTTTTGAAAAAAGATAAAATAGAAAGATTGTACTAAATCTCTTGATTGAAAGTTTAACAAAAAACTTGAAGAAAGTGACATAAAATTGTAATTCCGACAGAATCTTGTCACTTTTTCCCTTTTTCAGAATATCAAGACTATGTAATTTTATCACATAATAACTTGAAGAAAGTGTCTGGAAAGTAATAACAATTAAAGTACTAAGATATGCCAATTCAAAATAGTCCTCAATATGAAGATTTAACGACTTCAAATGACGGAAGAAATGTTAGAGCTTCTCTCCAAATGATTTCACATTTCTTTTTAGAAAACAGTTCGTTTTCACAGGTAGAAGCAAATAGCTTTGGTGCAATATCTACCGTAGAATTTAGTACTACAGCTAAAGTTTCCTTTTCCGGAAGTAAAAAAGTCTATGCAATTTGTCAAGGTCAAATTTTCGTACAACCGCAAGTAGGAAACAATGATAAGGTAAATGTTATTCTCAAACCCTTTAAGCAACCTATTAGCGGTTTATCAATAAAATATTTTGTATATAGAGGGCTTAATAAAAGTGACTTTTTCAGTGATGTTGTTGTTGAAGGAGTAAACAGGCTAAAGATTGCCGGTAGCGAAACCTCCGGTAGTGATTTTGCAAAGTACATCTGGAAAGAATTTAATAAATTTTACAGTAGCAATCCTTCAAACCAGCCACCTTTTTTAGAAGAATTTATTGGGTTTCCCGGTCCTGGTAGTTCTCAGCAATTATCTGATTTTATTGACGAATATTTCTATAAGATTGTTCAATATGACAGTAATGCTGAGGAGGAAATACCTCAATTTGCTTATGAACTCCCTTTAATCCCCAGGGGAACCCAGTTAGGTAATGCAACTGGTGAAATTGGAATTGATGTAGTCTTGAATAATGGGGATTATTTTATAGAGGATGATACCAATCCTTTTCAATTTAATTTGGCATTTGCACGTTCTCCGCTTCATAAGCTCGAAACCCAAACATCTAATTCTGATTTCCAAAATAGACAAATCAGGGAAATGAGCACCCAATTTATTGATATAGCTTCATTCTACGGATTACATGCAAGTGGAAATGGAAAACTCTATATAGGAAGTTCAACTTCACCTGTAACTTCTGCGGGAGATATTTATTCTGCAATTCAAAATTTTCATACTAAAAACACTGTTTTCCTTTATATACAAAGCGAAAGATTAAGATCGTATAATTTTTACGGCAATTATGTTATTTCAGATACCAATCCAAATAATATAAAAATAGGAAGTGATGAACTAAATCTTACTGAAACTACTTTTGGAACGAGCGGTTGGCCCGTTCATAAAGTTAATAATATAACTGATAAACTTTTTTTCGCTTTGCTTACTGATGGTTCCGAAAATACATCTGCATATATTGAAAACGGATTTTTGATTTCAGATCATGAAGATAATTTTATACGGAATCAAAACATATTGTTTCCTCAAATTCCTGAAGAAGATCAAATACAAGAAATTATAAGTTATACCAAGCCATTGGCTCTTCAATTTCCAATAGCAAGTGGCAACACCATATCATCAATAGTACGCATAATTTATGAAGGCAATCAATTATTCATTAAAGAAAACACCGATGACTTGTTCCATCAAATAAAGGATGTGGATGATATTTTCGGATTATTTAAGGTAAAATCATTTACTGTTAGCCGATCTGGGCTAGAATTACCAATAGTATCCGAAAATCAAAATCAAATTATCAACTTTCCAAATGCTCTTAAAACAGAAGATATAGGATTAGTAAAATCACGACGAATCTTTGATGCAATTGCCGTTGATGGTCAATCTTATTTACAAAGAGTAACCTATGAAACTCTTTTAGATACCATACGGCAAGAAACTGGAATTAACTTAGAAACTACAAGTACAAATATTGATAGTTCAACTACTGGGACTGTTAATTATGAGCCTGAGGTTAATAATAATTTTTATCAGCCCGAATTACCATATTATTTTCAGGTAGAAGAATTTGTGTATGAAGGAACTTCTATTCAAGGTGTAACCCTTTTTACCGCGGATCTGACTAAACCCTCGAAAAAAATACTTGGGATAACTAATTCTGAATATCAATATCTACAGGATTTGATTGTACAGGAAAACTTGACTAATAGTAGAATATTCTTTAAAAATACCCTTCCTTTAGAAGATGATACTTATCTATCTACTGAAAATATTCGATTTAAAAGCTATTTATTATTGATTTCAGCTGAAAATCCAGCTGGAGAACCAAAAATTTATAGTCCAGTCCAAAATGTATTGGTTTACACAATTGACGGATTTGTTTTCTTTTCTCAACTATATAGTGAAAACATGACATCATTGGAACCGATACCATCTACTAACTTTGAAATGCCTGATTTATAATGGAAGATGTTGTTTTAGCATATAATGGATTACCATTACGGCTCTATACGGATACTTATACCGTAGCGAATGATTATTATTACAATACTGGTGAATTGTGGAAATTTGATTTACAAATTGGTAGCGCGACCCTTTCCTTTTCTTACTACGGTAAAACTGATTTTAAAGACAAGGATCAAGGTAAATGCACACCAGGTTATTATCAGAATAGTTCATTTTATAAGTACAAAAATGGAGGTATAACTGTAGAAGAATTAACCTCAGGTACAGTTATTGGTACAGGTCAAAAACATCTTTTCCCTATAAACATTTTCGAAAACAATGACAATTGGGGCTTTAAGTTAGGTACTGAAGGTGATTTGATAAAGATTAAAAGACTATTTCCAAAAACTCCATATAACGAATACTATTATAATAAATATTATGAGTTCAAGATCAAGAATGATCCCGATCCTAATATTAATCAACCTTTAAGATACAGGTCTCCTGAAGATTACCCTCCAGTGAAAGGGAATATCTCAAGTTCTGACTATTCCAAGGTGGATGTAGTTTTAGAGGACAGGTCTGATACTGCTCCAGAATGGTTCTATAAAAAGAATTTTGGAGATCATATTGCAGGCTGGGGAGTTTCTGAACAGCAAAAGCAGGCATTTACTCAACATAACATTTTCATCTGCTGGAAAATCTCTCATTGTAAAGAGAACGTTGAAAAACTTGCAATTGAATCTTTTCAAACAATTTATGATGCATTTGATGATAAAACATATAATAATAATCCGGCACCTTATGATGCCTTACAACTTTGTGACCGTATTGTAGGAGAAATATTATTGAATTGGGGGTATTTTTATATTCATTCAGGTAAAACCAAATTTAATGTAGACCCTATTCTACCTACTTCCTATTCGGAAGAGTACGAAGCCATTATCAATCAATACTATAATTCATTAGTCAACTTTTATATAAACACCTATTACAGAACAGCAGCACAGATATTTCCTAATGATACTGGTACTTTGAAAGAACGTAGTGATAGGCGGATTAAATATCTGATTAGTATTTTACCATCTTCTGCAATAGGTATTATTCCAATTCCCCATAGGGTTGAAATTCTAAAAATGTTAGTCAATAATGCGCTATACAATAAGGACGAGCTTATCGCATTAACAATTATAAAATCAGTTACATTTCCAGATGCCGATGAGTTCCTCGGGCTATTACTTTCAGAATCTGTTAAATGGAACAATAGTAACGTAACTCTTTTTGAAGCTTTATACCGAAGAATTGATGACAGAATTATGTTCTTTGGGGAAGACAACAGGAAGGCGTATATGCTTACAATGTATATGTTGTGGTTTGTGTCATCATATAATCCAATGAATTCAGATACTGATACTGATGAATTATCGGATACCTATGAAGGCAAGCCTGTCACCCTAAAATATGAATCTGAATTATTCTTTGGGTTTTATATGGACAACATGAATTTTGTTTTCAAGAGTAATAATATTGAAGCACAGGAAGAGAAGATTGAAGTTGTACCAACTTATAAAGAATACCAATCTGGTATTAGAAAAACTTGGGTATCGGTTGGTGTCTATAATATATATCAAGCTATAACATTAAATGAATATAAAGACGAAGATGTCGCTATAAAAATACCGTTAATCGGTTTAAATGCTGCTCCCAATGGTGAGACACAAGCCCTATTACCACTTTTCTTTTTAAAGTATATTGACGATAGAGGTGACAAAGAAGATCTTTGGACAGGAATTGGATTAGCATTAGACGTTGCACTTACTTTTACAGGTATTGGTAACATCACAAAATTACGTCACTTAAGGTATTTAAGTAAAATTGGTCAAGCATGGAGAGGTGCAATAACTGGTTCGCAGAGAGTTTTTTTGGTACGATCAGCATACTACAGTGTGCAGGGAGTTGCGGGAACTTTTGAATTTACTGCCTCACTTACACAGCTGTTTAGACAGTACTATATGAATGGTACAGATTGTGCAACATATCACGGAGTAGTTGACAATAATGTGAACGATGCAACACCAGAGGGTCAGATTCCTGATGAGCTTCCAAGTGCTTCCGAAGAAGCTAAAAAGGCATACAAACGATGCAAAGCGATAGATAATATTCTTTTCTGGATGCAGATGGGCTCGTTAGGGATGGATATCTATGCAAGCAGGATGATTAGAAAAAAAGCAAAAGAACTTGCAGATTTAGGTTATCCACCTGCGTGGGATACCGGGCAATATCTTGAATTAAAGGTAAGGTTCCAACAGCTTAATAATGGTGTTGATGTATTGGGCGATTACGAAAACATGATTAACCTGATACCTAGTGGTTCTGTCATTTCAGGTAAATTAACAACCGATATCGATAAGATAAATTTCTTCAATGATTTTGGTATGGTTCAGCGCGATAATGCTTTCTGGGCGCAATTAACAAAAAATAGTGGTGAAGCTGTGGATAACTGGAAACAATTCCGAAACCTTAATATAACAGACGAAATAACCAATGTAGCTTTACTTGCAGACAATGCAAAAGCAGCCAAATATATAGCTTATTATGGCGACAATAATCTAAAATCGGCGATTGCAAGCCTCGACAAAACATTAAGAGATGAATTTATAAGACAACACGGTCACTTAACCCCACTCCCGGGCGGTCCCGGCTTTATAAAAGCATGGACAAAAATGACAGGAGATGCCTTGGGCGAGTTTGCCAACAACGTACCCGTACTGCGCCAGTTTGATAATATGACGGACGATATGATTGACAGCATAGTGTACGAAATGAAACATGCAGACCGTGGAGCCGGTGTACGCTCACGTATTAAGCAAAGCCCAGGCGACATTAATAATGTTATGAAACCCTGGCTACAAGATCCTGCCTTTGCGTATGCTGCTAGGGATAATACCAATGCACGCTGGCTAGATTGGAGAAAAAGTATATTTGCTAAACATATTTTTGGATTAGGAAGGGGCTTTGAAAACCTTTGTACAGACGGACTTCTTGATAAAAATTCAGGAGTTTTTGATGATGTAAGGCAAAGGATATTAAATGCAACTCAAGGCACAAAAGACATTGGGAATGGCTATGATTTCTTTCCAAGTATTCAATTGAAAATTGGCAATACGGAAAATTACTTTGTAGCAGACCAGTTGTTTGTGAAATATGGAGTTGACCAGTTTGATAAAGATATTATTGAAGATATAATAATACTCGAAACAAAATTACAAACCACTACCAATTTAAGTGCAAGACAGCTGGAAGCATTGCAAAATGCAAGCCAAGGGTTTAATGTAAGAAGTTTATCTTCTGCATCTAAATATGATGATAATATACGGTTGAATCCAAATAGTGATAAATTAGTATTACCAGGTGGAGCGTCACCTACCTTTTTTAAATTATTTGATAAAGCCGATGGCACAGAAATACAAGGTGTAACTAAATTAAATTAACAATGAGCGATACAGTATATAATAAAGAGAATTTTATTCAACATTTAGAAGTATTAAAACCAAACGGATATACTTTAAGCAATGAAGGTTATTATTATAAAGATGAAGTTAATAGAAAAATACGTATTTTTTTAGATGCAGACCAAGATTTTCCTTTTGATGTAAGGTTTTACGGAGCTGGTGTACAGGTATGTTTTACAGAAGTAGAACAAATTTTTCATCAGGTTTGGCAAAATTTTTCAAGTTTAAAATTTGAGCATAGTTTAAATGCCCCAACCTTTAAAAAGGGATTTCGTGAAAATGTAATTGGAACATCAGGCTATCAGTTTCTTTTACAGAACCGTGTTGCTGATACGGCTTCTTTTAATGAAGCATTCCCATATTTAAATCAGTTAATGAATGCGTCTGTCAATTTTATCACCCAATATACAACGCTGCAAGATTTTTATAATTATGGGGAAGGTTTGGCTACCGGTCGGGAGAGAGCAAGTTTTTACAATCAACCCCTTCCCGCAAGAAAGATGATTATAAAAAAGCTGTTGAACATTTCTGATTATTCAACTTATTCAACAGACGTTGTAAATCATTACAATCAACAACCAGATGTAGAAGAAGCCGCATTTTTACAGGCATTAAAAAATTATTTGGATACATTATGATGACAATGAGCGATACATTATATAATAAAGAGAATTTTCTGCAACATTTAGAAATGTTGAAACCTAATGGATATACATTAGATAATAAAGGTTTTTATTATAAACAGGACAGTAATAATAGAATAGAGATACAGTTTAGTTTTGATGAAGATTTTCCTTTTGATGTAACATTTTATGGCATAAGTGTTGGAATTTGTTTTACAGAAGTAGAGCAAATTTTTCATCAGGTTTGGCAAGGTTTCCCAAATTTAGATTTTGGTCATAGTTTAACTGCTACAACTTTTAATAAAGGATTTAGAGAAGATATTATTGGTGAATCTGGTTACGACTTTTTGTATGATAATCCAGTATCAGATACCGCTTCATTTAATGAAGTATATCCCTACTTAAACCAATTGATGAATGCGGCTGTGAACTTTGTAAACCAATATCCTACATTACAAAGTCTTTTCACCTATGCCGAAACTATGCCGATACAAGAACAGGCAAAATTTTACAATCAGCCATTACCTGCAAGAAAAATGATTATTCTGAAATTGTTGAATAATAGTAATTACACAAGTTATGCAACAGATGTTGTAAACCATTATAATCAACAACCCGATGCTGAAGAGGCTGCATTCTTACAAGCATTAAAAAACTATTTGGATACGTTATGATCCGTTAAAACATAACATTCAATGAATTAAGTAATACTAAAAATACTCTGACTATGCCAAACGGAACATCTCAACCACCGGTAACCAGAAGATACTATCCTACGTTATCTTCTGTCATGAGTCAGGATGATATTCCTGAAATATTAGGCTTTGTAAAAGATGGCGTTTTATGGCTATTTGATAAAATTTACTACAAAGATCTGCAATATAGTAAAAGCCCAAGAGGAGACGCCGCTTCCTACAGCCTCTCTATTGTGTCATCCGATAGATTAGATATAGAGCTTCCGGGTACAGGTATTTATTTAGTGCTTAATCCGGATCTTACAGGAGGAGATACTTCTATATCATCTTTCCCTATTACCATTGAATATCAATGGAAGATTTTAGCATATCTGCGTGCGTTCAATTTAGGTAGTTTCTCTTTTACTCCTGAAGCGTTTTTTGAAACGGCATTAAGGGTTTTAAATATTACCGAAGAGCAAGCCTTAGCTCAGTTTATTAACCTATTCGTTGTCCCTGATAATGATACCATTACTCCTTTGCAGCAATTTGTTTCGGATGTTAATGATTATTTAGGAAGTAGTATTCCGGCACCTACTGATGAAACTAAACTTAGTGAGGTTGTTAAACAAATTTATATAAGTAGTGGAAACAGTTATAGTTCTATTGTTGCCTGCGGTACCTATTTAGTAACAAATGATATCAATGAAACGCTGGCGAATATTAAGACTTATTACCAAAGTTTTATACCTCAAAATATAGATGATTTTATCAAAGATGTTATTGTCCCTAAATTCCGTGCAACGTTAACACTTATTGCAGGTATAGAGTTTCCCAGAACAATGCTAATACCAGTCTATGATGAGTCTAGTTCCACTCCATATGAACCAATTCCACCGACAAACCCCAATGCACCTTTAGCAGAACAGGAGCCTAAAGCTCTATTTACATTTGCAGAAGCATTATTTTATGCAGATACCACACAAGGTTTCGGTTATAATATGGATTTAGTTATCAATACCGTTACCCCTGTACAGATTGGAAACACGGGATTAATTGTTAATATTCATAATTTAAAAGTAGATTTAAGCACTACTTCTAATTTTCCAGAGGCAACAGCAGACGGACGTCCTATGGAATTCATGGGAATCTATACGGAACAAACGGATATTATTTTACCACCAAAATGGTTTTCTAAAGATGAAAATGCAACACAAACCTTAAAAATTTCTGGAAAGCGATTATTAATTGGAACAGGAGGAATTTCAGGAACAATTGCGTTAGAGGCACTTAATACTGGAAACCCTCCTGGAGAAACTGATTTCTTTTGGATAAAGCTAGGCAAAGATCCTGAAAAATCATGGAAATTAGGATTTAACTCTTTTGATATCACCTTTTCACAAAATGATATAGTTTCTTCAAATATACGAGCAAGGCTAACAATACCAAGTTTTAAAAAACCAAACGGAGATATTGCTGAAATTGATGTAGTAGGTCATTTAGAAGCCAACGGTGATTTTAAACTTACCGCTTCTACTACACCGCCATACCCAACCATTGAATTTGGAGACGTTTTTAAACTCCACATGAAATCGGTTGAACTGGGACGTGAAGATGATGATTTCTTTATTGGCGCAGCAGCAGATATTGAGTTTAAAGGGTTACTTGCCGGTTTATTAGAAGGTCAGGGAATTACCATTGGTGCCGCTCTGCGAATTTACAGTAACGGTCGTATTGATTTTAAAGTAGATGGCGGAAGCCTTGTACTGCCTAAAACGGTAAAACTTAAAATTGGTCCGGTAGAGCTTTCCGTAAGTGCCATTCACTTTGGTTCGCATGAGCGTGAAAAAGATGGACAAATTCGTAAATACAACTACTTCGGCTTCGATGCCGGTGTCAATATCGGTATTGCCGGAATTGATGCCCGTGGAGATGGTATTAAATTTTACTATAGTATTGATGAAGGACCAGGTAAACCTCACGATTCATATCTGCATATACAAACCATCCATGTAGATTTGGTTATACCGGCAAACTCCAGTGATCCGAGTGTGATGATTAACGGTTGGTTGTCTATTCCTGAGCCAGGAGGATTCCCTGAGTTTAAAGGAGGTGTTAACCTTAAAATAAAAAATCCGCGAATAGCGGGTTATGTAGATATGCGTCTGGCACCGAAATATCCTGCCTTTTTGATTGAAGCAGGAATCGAATTGCCAAATCCAATTCCATTGGGTCCGGTATCTATTTACGGCTTCAAGGGACTATTAGGGTACAGATATGTAGCAGAAAAAGAGGCAATCGGTATGACCTCAGACAATACCTGGTATGAATATTATTCCGCACCTACAAAAGGTGTCGGTGTTGAGAAATTCAGCCGTCCTGATCAAACCGAACATTACGGTTTCCCATTCTCTTTAGGTGTAGGAGCTATCATTGGTGATACAATGGCTGCCGGAAATATCATTTCCGCAAATGCTATGCTTTTATTATCACTGCCTTCTATGGTCATGGTAGATGCAAGAATGAAGCTGCTGTCCAAACGGGTTTCGTTTGCAGATGACCCTCCGTTCTTTGCCTTCTTTATTTTTGGTGACAACTCATTGGAATTCGGTTTCGGGGCAGATTATAAATTCCCGGAAAGTTCTGGGGATATTATAAAAATCTATGCCGAGATTCAGGCAGGTTTCTTCTTCAACAACCCATCGGCATGGTACATCAATTTTGGAACACAACAGGCACCTATTTCAGCCAAGCTGTTAAAGGACATCTTTACACTGAAAGCCTTCCTGATGATTTCCGGAAAAGGAATTCAGGCGGGTGCCCGTGGTGAGTTCCGTTTTGAACGTCGTTTCGGTCCTGTATATATTTTGGTTCTGGCTTACCTTGAACTGGGTGGACGCATCAGTTTTGAACGTCCGCAGATTGGAGGATATTTCGAAGCAGGACTGGCAATCGACATCAATGTTAAGATTTTCAGGATTTATGCTTCCGTAACCATATTACTGGCAGTAGAATCTCCACGACCATTTTTAATTTATGGTAAGTTTACCGTACAGTTTAAGATTAAAGTAATCTTCTTTAAGATTAAATTTAAAGCTCAGATAGAGTTGAAATGGGAGTTCAATAAGCAAGTGGATAGAACCCCAATAGATCCGTTTACGGAAGTATCCGGACAAATTGGGGCACTTGCCATGATGCAGATTGCAGCTGCGGCTGGAGAAGGAGACGGATTGGTAAAAGGAATCAGTATGCTTACAGGTGAAGCCTTTGGACTGGCAAACCTGAAACAACCAAACGGTTCTATTAATATTGACCTGACTAAAATCCGACAAAAGGTGGTTCCATTGGACACCTATATTGATCTTAAAACAACCAAAGGTTTACTTCCCGGAAATATCACAGGGGCAAATATTGGTGGTGTAAGCAATCCGCCAGGATTATATACAGACCTTGTTCCACCTGAAAAAATAATGAAAGGACTGGAATTAAGACAGGTTAAACATCAATACAGTATTCAGAGCATAGAGATTATGGCTTACAGCCAGACCATGGGATGGCAACCTTATAATCCTTATCGCGCATTGTATCCCAACGATCCGGATCCGATCCTCGACCAGATGAATGTAGGACAATGGCAGAAAAAAGACAACCAATATAATGCTATCCGTTTGTTGGCTACCACGCCTTTTTCTTATACCGAATTAGGAGAGCCGGGATGGTTTATACCGGAACAATACGGCATAACGCCAACGACATTATTCTGTGAAGGCGAACAAATCAAACGCTCTGTTTCCGATTTTCTGGATAAGCCTTTAAATACACAGTATTATGCCTATAGTAATACCTTCTTTTACAGTAAAGGAGCCGCCTATCAGATAGATGGAGATACCAATTTTGTATTAAATCCAAATAATACTTTGAGCCTTACCGGAGACTATGCCATAGTTACTAACGAGGCAAATATCTTTGCTTTTGATAAGTCGTTGCAATTTCCGAATCATACGCCATTGATTATTATGCTTCCTGCACCATCGTCAGAAATAGAATTAAAACTTTCTACCTACGATTCGGGTGTAACTATTGAATATTACAAGCCTATAATCAATGACAGCATATCTTTCGTTCAATACGAGCTGGTAGAAAGTGTATATAGAACAAGAATCGAATTGCAGGATCCTGTTTATGCAGAATTTCCACCAATTAACGGCATTACGAAGATTATCATAAGACCGGATGAAAATAATTTGCTTCAAATTAATTCTATTACAGCTCAAATGGCTGCCTTAATGGATCAGGGTTACCAAAACGCCTTGAATAAAGGAGGTGTGGTTAAAGAAATTACACCAAGCGACCCGAAACGTTACGCTGAATTAGAAAAACAGCTGGTAAGGGTAAGCGAGAAAGGTTGCAGGGGAATTCAACCTGTTAAGGATAAACGTGCGTGCGAAATGTACCCTCAGTTAGTGGAATATTTTTACAATAACTTTGAACAACCGTTTATTTATTATCCTGACGGAAAACAGCCTGACGAAAAAGAACTTGTAATAGAACATGCTCATTTTATAGATCGTAACAGGGAAATCTATTTCAGAACCAATGACATATTCAGGGAAAACCGTTTTGAAGACAGAAGTTATGAAATAAATCTTGACCAATACAGTAAATCAATAGAGGGATTGGTCTCTTATCTTGACAACATTCCGAGATTTGATTACGAACATTCCAGAGAAGTAGTACAATTATTCAAACCTGTAAAAACGAAATATGAACAGTTAACGGATATTGTAAGTATTAAAAGGGATTGTTATGACCGTGTACTTTGTGATTTAAGCACTCATCTGTCGTTCCAGCAATTTGCAAACATTTCGGATAAGCCACCTGTAAGTGAATCACCACTTTTGGATGCTTATTACATTTTTATTGAACAGAATCCACAGTATAGTTATCTAAACAATATTTTACAGCATCAGATTAATGTAATACAAACTATTTTAAACAATGGAGCTATTGCATTCCTTCAACATCGCGACGAGTTCAATGAGGCTTGTGAACAAATGATTGCTATGATTGCAGATTTAGGTAATTGTAATGGTAAAATCAAGTGCTTTACACTTTTCCATGAAGTAAGTTGGTTAACAGTTGAAAATTATCAATACAATATAAATATCCCAGGTCAGCCCGCTATTACCGGAGATGCACAGGAAGCTGTTGCTGGTATCAACCGTTTCATTCAACCTATTTGGAGACCTGATACCAGTTATTATGTACGCTTTAAATTAAGGGACGAAGTGGATAACGGACAGGAAGAAGGGCTGTACGATTATGCGTATGGTTTCCATACCGCAGGACCGGTTGGATTCTTCCATCTGGATCAGTATTCGCCTTACGGACCGATTCCTTACGAGGAACAGGATCAGTACCCACATACGTCAATTCGTTCTTACATTGATTATGAACGTTCATATCCTAATGCAGATGGAAATCTGGTTAGTGCCAAACCATTATTCTATGATGACGATACTACTGAAATATCATTGTATTTTACATCAAGATATGCTTATAAACATTTAGAAGGCTGGGAAGCGGTAATGGATGGTTCAACCGTTAAATTCCCTGAATTGGGTGGAACTATGAAAATCATTATCAAAGACCCTGTTGAAGATGTAGAAATTGTCAATCCTCCGAGGCTAGATACTACCGTGGAAAATATAGAAGATTCACCGGTTAACATTCCGCAGACAATTGAAACCTGGGAAGAAGATCAAAATCCGCTGATACCACCTGTACTACAACAATGGTTCAATATGTTGAATGCAGAAAACTGTACGGGAATCGTTGAGGTCATTAAACCAAAATCTTATTTCAGAAAGATTACTCCAAAACGTTTGAAACCTCAGAAACTATATACAGTACAGGTATTGAATTTCTATTGGGGAACAAATTCCTTTGATGTATCCGATATTACGGATCCTATGAAAGCCGATTACGCAAGGGAGGTTCATAAATTTGTATTCCAGACTTCGCAATACCGAAATTTTGAAGAGCAGGTACAAAGCTGTTTTATATCGTATGAAGAAGATGGTACACCACAAGTTAAACAGGCTGTTTATAACCTAGAAAAAGCATTGGATGCGGCAAATATACAGGCTGGATTAGACACGATAAAAGGTATTTCAAATTCTTTATCAGATGCGATTACTCAACAATTCCTTGATCCATTTGATCGCATAGTAGAAGGTTTGTTCGGATTTTCTCCAATGGAAGATGCCGTAACTACGGAATTCAATAAAATTATTGATAGTAACACCGGTAAAGTTATAGCACTTTTAGTACGCAATCCCGAACCTTTTAATCATCCTAAAATACCATTAAAAGATGTACAGAGAAATGGCTCGGATGCAGGAATGGTTGAAGTACTGATGAATAATCTGGTAACGATTGATACTAGTTATCATGTGCTCTACTCAAAAGATTATTCACAAGCTCTTATTATGAATGATGCTAAATGGATTCAGGCGGCAGAATTGCATTTCCAATTCCTATACAAAACATGGAACGGTAATGAATATGTGATTTCAGATACCCAAAAAGCAACGAATATTTTGATTAATTAAAAAAGGTAAAAACATGGCTTACGTAAATATATATCAGTACGATCAATTTACTTCGGTAGAGGTTAAGAAATTCATATACAGCGGAACTTCAACCTATGTAGTTGGTAAGGTACGCCGTGGAAATGAACAGGTTCCTGAACAGATGTTTATCGGTAAACTGGATGCCGACGGTAACTATCTTTGGCAAAGACGTTATATCTATCCTGACACACAAGTGACAGGAGGATATGTCTGGGCATTTCCTCATTTTACCGATGTTGTTGAAATTCCCGGCACAAAAGATATTGTCGTTTTAGGATTTGACAGGGATGTTGCACTATTAATGAGATTGAAAGAGAATGGTGACATTAGCTGGATTAAGAAAATTTATGATGTTCAAACCGTAAAACCTATTTATGATAATGTAAATTTTAATCCGTGCCTGCATATTTTTGATGATAATTCACTGGTAGTTCATATCAGGGAGAATCACAATAAAGGAGCAGGTCCCGCCCAGATAAATCATAATATTTACAGATTTGACCCTGAAGAAGGCTATGAAATTCAGGCAATTCAGATTCCAACCCGTTCACCAATGCTTTTGGTTCGTGAGGAACGGATGGAAAAAGGATTGTTGACTTTTTACGGAGGATATGCGGAAACTGGTGCTATAATGCAGATTGACCAGAATTTAAATATTGTACGGTCAGTCGGTTTCTTCTATACAGGACCGTTAAAAGGCTATAACAGTTTTCATATTTATGCAGCCAGTCCGGTACATGAAGGCAGGTACACTGTTATGGGATCATTTTATCATTATGACCCCTCTGCACCTGTTGAAGACAGAATAGGTTTGGAATGGGTTATTAACAGGGAAATCCGATTTAATTTCGATGTACTTGAACTAATTAAAAACTTTGAAAAACCTGTTCCAAGACAGTACACCAACTTTTTTGTAGCAGAAATCAATCAGGAACATGATCAGATTATAGCTATTGGAGAATCAGACAAAGATTTTGCAGCAGTCATGCAGACTGTTGCATTAAATGATTATGGAACTTTTTGTTCTGTCGGGTCAAGTCTGTATCAACTTGATAGCGGTATTTCTCATTCTCAATGGACAAAGGCTATACAGCTACCAGAGATGAATAATTACCATCTGGGAATATCTGAACATACAGATAATAAAATAACATCCTTTTCTTATAATTTAAGTACAGTGGCTATTGCACAGTCGCTACCTGATTATGATACTTGCAGGACTATTCCTGTAGATGAAGTATTAAAATTTCAACCTCTCGAAACTAAATGGAGAGAGTTGGAGTTTTCAGTAGAACGCATTTCACCTGAAAAGTATGAAGAACCCAGAATTGAATTCTATGATCTAAGGTCAGAAAAACAACAGGTAATCTGTCCTCCTGATGATGGTGGAACAGGAATTATTATAGATGCCAATACACACCTGCAATCTGCTGATATTTATCTTCAGGCAGCAGGTTCTACAGGAGAAGACAGTACAGCTGGTATTCACCTTAGATGGCTATTGAAAAACAATTTGCAGACACATTTGCCTAAAGGAGATTATTATCAGGGACAACCACAAGGCAACAATAAACCTGATGATTACGTTCAGATTTTCAGAACACCTTATAAGCCGGTAAGTTTACAACTCTCTTTTTCGCAGGCTCCACAATCCGTGGTAGATGCACAGGCATTATGGCTTTACAGTATAGGAGGCAAAAGCATCTATGTTTATTTCCGCAATACCACCCGATATCAGCAGGTACGAAGTGCCATTAATCCTTTGAACAATCCAATAGGTTTTTTGAACGAATATGGCAACAATCTGATTGAAGTAGAAAGTCCTAACCATCTTTTTTTCGGAGTACGGCTAACACCTTCTGTAGGTACCGGAACGGTAAAAGCAGAAATCCAGTCTGTTGAAACAGAACAACTAAATCTACCGAAGAACGTCACATTCCGAAACAATATGAGTGCGGTTGAAATGGGACGAACGGTATATGCAGAAAATGGTCGAAGCGTGCGTTTTGCTCCTTTTAACTGTATTGTAAATGCTATAAATTTTGAGTTTTATCTTGACTTTATACAAACTGCCAATAAAGGGCAGGCATGGCAGGATATGGGAAAATACAGTCTGACTTTAGAAGACGAAGAAGCCTATAAACGATTGGAGCCAAGACCTGACGAACGTCCCGTTCATGCAGTATGGCCAAGATATAATGATGGAGAGTTTGTCAATATAAAAAACTACCACGTCAAATGGAACGGTGATCTGGAAGACCCGAGACAACGTATAAAAGATTCTGTAGAACGCTATCTGGAAATGAGCAACGATCCCATGAACCCGTTGGCTAACGAAATCTATTATCTGAATGATGAGCCTAACGAGGAAATGGACAATGGGTTGGAAATTTCTCATTTGATGATGCTGCAAATGGCATCAATGGATTATCATGTAGCCCGTATGCTTGGACTAGGTATCCTTGATCTGGAAAGTGAAGTGTACAAGGGACAACAATATATTTATGTAGCACAATATTTCACTTTTGAAAATGGAAATAGTGATGTAAAAAGCAATCATTTATATATGTCGCTGCCTACCTCTTTAGATGACCAGCGATTGACACTTCCCGTAATTTTAAAAGAACCGGTTCCGGGCATCGTTTCCGCAGATTCAGAATTAGATCAGGGACAAACGATTACGGATGCTGACGGTTATGCACATGATGGAAAAACAAGGTATATCAGTCTTTTTGCTGAAGAGCTGAAACCTGACGAGCCTGAAGATAGCCCTTTCTATTATTCAAGCGAGCAATTCTATATGGCAACATTTACCTATCCGGTTTATGTAGGAATTGAATACAAGAGAGCCACAGAACCTGAATGGCAAAAACCGGAATTACCTAATGATCCTGCGTATCTTAATGTAACTGATACAGGAGCTGAATCTAAAAATGAAACGGTAGGAATTGCTATTCCTGAAGTCGGGCAACCTGCATTTATACACAGAGAAACAAGATCAGGTGTACATACGTACAGTTCGTACGGTGTAAACTGGTTCAGCCGTGCTATATCCACACATACCAGATGGGATGTGGAAACTAAAATTGTACCCAATAATAATTTATTACCGCCTTCAAGCATCAATGCTTTACTGATACAGGAGGAATCTCCCTTGTTCCTGACCTCTCAGAATGAGCAACAGATGTTGACACAGATAACCAATACAGATAAAACATTTATACGCTTAGCACTTGAGTATGATACCGTTCAGGATATGATTTCATATCAAAAAGCCATTGACGGGCAGGTTTTACCTGATTTTAATCCTTTACCTGATAACGAGGAGGTATTTGCAGATGAAATGGAGATATTCTTTAGCCCTGAAGTTCCCGAACAATTGTTTGGTGTTGTGACCAGTGTAACGGATTTTCCGGGTAATCCTTTGATCTCCGTTATCCAGTCAGAACCAATGGTGCTGGCAAGTGCAGGACAAACGCTTTATCCTACAGTAGATGTAGTAGAAATCCCGTTTTATATAGGGGGAGTTCTACAGATTGGTGGAGATGATTTTATTATACACGATATCGAAATTCCGTCTGCAACACCATTGCTTCCGAAATTCCATGTATTAAAAAAACAGATTGGCGATGCTTTTGGCGAAAACTCCAATGTTCCTTTTGACCCTGCTGATTTTATTACACCTGCTACCGGAGTATCTTTTATGTTTACAAGAAACATGCTTAATGTTGATAGCTGGGGAGCTGTTAATCCAAATCCTTTCAAGGTACAGATTGGCAATAACTGGAATATTCAGCAAGAGGAAGTTACCATTGAAGCCGGAACAGGAACCGATACCACACAAAATACTTATTTGCGTAAGTTTCGTGGATTTGTATTTAACAATGCCAGTATAAAACAATACACCGATTCTTATTCACCGACTTTTGCCGGCTTATACGAAATTACTTTCCCCGGCTATACTATTGGCAACCATCCGCAGTTCAACCCGAATGTGGAGGAATTGAGTGTTCAGTGGTATCGTGGCAGTATCCGTGTACCTTATCAGAACAATGTAAATGGTGAACGTAAAACACTCAAAGTAATCCGCTTCCATGAAGATGCCGGTAACCTGATTGTTTATGCACAGGATGAAAACTATGATACAGCCCCTTTGCAAACCATAGCAATAAGAAACAATACATGGGTGAATTTCTATCCAGGGTATCGGGTTTATCTGTATCATAATATACCATGCCGTTTGACAGAAGGTCATATTTTACCACAGGAAGAAGGTATATTGGATAAATACAGCATTTTTGGTATGAGAAGCAGGGTTGCAGGAAGTATAGATTTTATATCTCCTATTTCAACTCCAACTTTTATGTTTGCCAGAAGGTTTGAAAAACCGCAAACACCCGAGCAGCCTAAAGGTGCCCTCTACGCCACACGTCCGGATTATTTCGGTCGTTCTACCTATACCTTTACCACACAATATACGCACAAACCATTCAGTGTGGCGATGTGCCGAAGCAATGATGATATACTATTCAGTTCATTGTATCTGCAGACACCATATGGCGAAGCTCCGCTTCCCAATTCTGTAGAAGATATTCGTATTCAAAATGCCGATGATTTTGCCAATGATCGTTTATTAGATTTTGCAAACGCAACAGTAGATTCCGGTTACTTATTCCCTGAACATAACGGTTATCGTTTTCCGATTCCGAACAGTACTGCATTTTTTGAAAGTATCAACGGATTTATTGCTGAGCATAACAGTCATTACGGAGATTCGGTTCCTTTCATTGCTCCGAATACGCTTAGCAATATGAATCACATTGTAATTCCGGGCGTACCGGGACGTAATGAACAGCTTACATTCTACGATTTTGTAAAACAAACTGTTGATAACAGCTATGTACCGTTAACAGAAGTACCTATGATTTATCAGTATGTTAAAGACGGAGCTTATATGCCAATCCCGAAAGCACAGACAATTCGTGACAGAAACGGAGTGTTGTTAAAGCCGACTGATGCTGATTTTGATATTGCACCCATGATGAAAATCGTAAGTACAAATCCTCACAAAACCCTATTTACAGATTTCACTCTTGATGGTGCATCTACAAGCGTATATTTCTATGCCGTTAGAGAAACGGATGCACAGATGAAACAGGGTGAGCTAAGTACGGCAATCGGTCCGGTAAGACTGGTGAATTCTTATGCTGTGAAAACACCTGAAATAAAAAGCGTTATCCCGATTCTGGAAAACGAAATTTTGGGAATATCTCCGGCAATGCAGATAGAGGTTAATTCTTATGAAGCTATTCACAACGTTACCAAAATTAACCTGTACCGTGCCTTAAATATGGGCGATGCAACATCGGTTCGTGCCATGACTTTGGTTAAAACTATTGATTTGGAAACTGACGGTTTATTGGAAGAAGGTATATGGACTATAACAGATGACTTTGCAGACCTTACCGAAATACCTTATGGTGATGCACTTTACTATCGTGTAACAGTAGAAGCTAAAGTTGAATATGCAGAAGCTAATTACAGTTATGATGATAACAATCCTAACAATGTATTTACGATTGTAACAGATTTTGCACCTTCAGAGCCGTCCAAACTAATGATTACAATGATTACGGAGAATGTAATACCTGATTCTCCAAACCTGTCTTATACTGCTACTACAGTGAACCCAACAACATTGGGAACCGTTGTATTTGAGTGGGATAAACAGGTATATAAAGGCAAATATTATTTGCACAAGATGAATGAAAAAGGAAATTGGGAACAAATCGCTTTTATCGCAAGCAATGATGCGGTTATAGTATTGCCTTTGGTGGATACTGATTGGGGATCTGACCAGCTTATTATTCAGGATAGTGAAGGAAATCCGGTTTATCATCATTTTAAAATGATAACCGAAAATACAGCGGGAATGTCAAGTACGGATGAAATCATCCTTACGATACCTTCCTGAGGTGTTTAAGTTGATGAAGAACAAAAGGGGCAAATGCCCCTTTTGTTTATAATAGGGCTATTGTGGTACTGTTTTTGAGTAACGTATGTAAGTTCAATTTCATTTAACCTTATCGACTTTTCCAAGTCTAAAAACAGACCATAAATTGTTATTTCCAACCATTTATATGATTTTATCATCTATCTATATAGGTATAAATCATACAATAAGTTTTAGTAATCAGTTTACCAAGTGAAACAC
The DNA here is from genome assembly GCF_003865405.1 of Paenimyroides tangerinum. Lineage (GTDB taxonomy): Bacteria > Bacteroidota > Bacteroidia > Flavobacteriales > Flavobacteriaceae > Flavobacterium > Flavobacterium tangerinum. The sequence goes on along the minus strand of NZ_RQVQ01000003.1, from coordinate 1,798 downwards.
ATACTTCACCAAGTATGCCCGAAAATTAAAAAGATACTGACTACTTTAACCGCTAAAATATAAACCTATGAAGCACAAACTTTTTATACTAATTTCTTTTTTGCTCTCATCGGGAACGATTTTAAATGCTCAAAAAAACGATGTAGCAATCCGTAAAGAATATCAACGAATTGAAAATCTGAAAACTTTGAAGATTGACAGCCTTACTCATATAAGAGGAATTGACTTCAATCGAGGAAATAGTGTAGATGAGAAAAAATACAAAATTTTCAAAGAGAAAAAGAAAATTGTAAAGATTCAGTACGAAGAAATTGGAGGTATTGGAAATAGCAATCGAGAATGGAACAAAAGAACTATAATATACTTGAAAAATGACATTCCATTCTTTATAACCGAAAATACTAATGGAATGATGACATTATATTTATTGGAAGGTGGCGAAAAATCAGAGCCGTACAATGAAACAGTAGAAATCTATATTTATGACTGGAATAATGAGAAGGTTAAGAGAGTATATAACGGAAACGAAGCAAAACCTCAAATGAATATATGTAAATCCTGTTATGAAGAATTAATTGAAAAAATCAAAATGGAATTTAATTCAAAACAATGATAATATTATTACTACTGTAATGAAACAAAAACTATACATACTTATATCAACTATACTCTTATCGGGAGCGGCTTTAGGGCAAAGCATCCGTGATACGGTTTTTAATGATGTGATTTTGATTAAAAAAACAGATGTATCAACAAATGGTCATTTTTTAGTTGATATACCTATCAAACCTCAAAAAGAACCTATCATAATTTTCAATGATGATTTTAGTATTCCTGCAAAATTATTTTTCAGCAGAAGCTCTTTTTTATGGGAACAAAATGAAATCATACTTATTACAACAGATTGGGTATTTGAGAAAGAAATTAGAGAACGAGAAAAAAGAGAAGGAATACATATAAAAGCCCATCAAAATAAAATTTATCACATTAAAAGACGTGGTGGATCGGGTTATGAAGTAGATAGCTTAAGTGTTGTTATGCACGACCCGAGGAAACCAATAAAAATAAACTTTAAAAACCCGGAACTAAAAGAGAACGAAGTGAAATATTTCTTCAAAGAATGTTACGGTTCAACTTGCTGTCCAGAAGACCCATCTTGGAAATTTGAGAAAGAGAGAAACGAAATGAGAAATAATTTCAATAATGAACATAAGGTAAACACATATAAAAATGCTTACAGAGAAATTAAGGGTAAAGAAGGCGAACATTGCGATTATTACACATTAAGCGATTTGACAAATAAACAAAGGATTGAATTTCTTTTTCCACCAAAATCTTATACAGAAATAGATGATGTAACACAAGGTTTTTTTGTTATTATCTTACCGTCAGTTATAAATACTGAAAATATGAAAAAATTACATCATTAAAAAATATAACTCCAATAATGAAAAACCAGCTATACATACTTATCTCCTTTATACTCTTATCGGGAGTGGCTTTCGGGCAGACAACTGGTAAGAATGTATTTAACGTCAAAATCAGATTTGATAAAGAAATCCCTGTCGATAAAATCGAAGTATTTTATAATCAGGAAGGGCTTAAAAATGGCTTTCAGTATGTAAATTATAGGATAGATAAAATAAAAAACGAAATAGAGCTATTTGGAGAAAACGGCTGGATAATTGGAGGGAAGCACGTTTGCCACTTTCCTGTAATTGTATTTTCTTATTCAGAAATGAAAAAATACGATAATGGTTTCAATAAAAAAGAGGAAAGACAGACCAACACGTTTTAT